>NZ_JQMX01000001.1:1206889-1810333 GCF_000744945.1 Carnobacterium maltaromaticum DSM 20342 | reverse complement strand
CGATTTTACAAGCGCAACGCTTTGCTATTAAACAACCTGGTGGCGAAACGTCAACAGAATTAGCTGATGGCTATCGAGCAATGATTGTTGTGAAAAAGGGTAGCCCGATTAAGAACTTAAAAGATTTAAAAGGGAAGAAAATTGCAGCTCAAGATGTTGTTTCGGCTAGTGGGTATGTTTTTCCTGTAGCTGAAATGCAAAAAGCTGGAATCAATGTTGATAAAGAGATTCAATTTGCAACAGTTAAGGGAATTGATGCTGGCTTAATGGCTGTTTTAGATGGTAGCGTGGATGCAGCATTTAGTTTTGAGGATGGGCGTAATTTATTGAAGAAGGATTTACCAGATGTATTTGATAAATTAGATGCGATGTATTTTACAGAGGCTAAAATACCAAATGATGCGATTGCAGTACGCCCAGATTTGAGTGATAAGTGGAAAACAAAAGTTCAAGATGCTTTTGTAGCCATTGGGAAATCTGATAAAGGCCGTGAATTAATCAGTTCGTTATATGCTCATGAAGGGTATGTACCTGCTGACGATAGTAGTTTTGATATTGTTCGTGAATATGCAAAAGAGGTTGGACAATAATAAATAAAGGAATTAAGAGAGGCTGAGACCGAGGTCTTAGTCTTTCTCATTTTAGAATGAAAAGGTGACGATATGGAAGTAACTTTACTGGTAACAAGTGATATTCATGGCTATATTCGGGGTACAAATGAATTGACTGGAGAAGCAACAGCCGATGGTTTTGCTCGTGTTGCAACCTATATAAAGAAGCGCAAAAAAATAGATCCAAACCTAATTCTAATTGAAAATGGCGATTTTTTAGAAGGATCTATGTTAGCTAATACTTTAGCAACGCATCAAGATAAATGGAGTATCCATCCTTTCATCCAGCTAGTGAATCAACTCAACTATGACAGTGTTGTACCTGGAAATCATGAATTTAACTATGGAATAAATTATTTGAAAAAGGCTTTAAAGGGATTAAATGCACCTTATTTAGCTGCAAATATTGTTTTAGAGAATGGCGAAACTTGTTGGGAAGCCTATCAAATTGTGGAACGCAAAGGGATTCGAATCGCTATAGTTGGACTAGTAACTTCTTATGTAACCAGATGGGAAAAGGTTGAAAATATTAACGGATTGCGCTTTTTAGATCCAATTTTAACAGCCAAAAAATGGGTCCCTTTTATTCAAGAGACAGAACAGCCAGACTTAATTGTGCTAGCCTATCATGGAGGATTAGAACGTGATTTAGTGACAGGTGAAGCGACAGAATATATGACTGGAGAAAATGTTGGGTACCGATTAGCTACTGAAATTCCTGGAATAAACGGAGTCATTACTGGGCATCAGCACCGGACCTTAGCCGGAGCAGTAAATGGGGTTCCTTTACTTCAACCTGGGACACGCGGAGCAAGTATTGGCGAAATGAGTTTTGAGCTTCAACAAAAAGAGCAGAAATGGCATGTGAAAAGTGCTAAAGCCCAAACAATTTCGTTGGCTTCTGAAAAAGAAGATACCGCTGTCTTAAAAGAGATTGAAGAATGGGAGCATTTAAGTGCTAATGATCGAAAAAAACCAATTATAAAAGGGTTAGATTCGGTTGAACCAGATGCTTATCAGTTTTTGCACAAAGTTCAAAAAGTTGCCTCAAGACGTAAAATATCAGTTGTCTCCCTTGTGAAAAGTTCAGTTGGTTCAACGGCTTTAACAATGGAGATGATTCTTCAAAATTATACATTTCCTTGTACATTTGCGATTCTCCGTTTTACAGGACAGGAATTAAAACATTTGCTAATTAAAGGAAGAGACTATTACCAATTGAACCAAGCGGGCCGATTATCCCCTTATAAATTAGGGCGAGATGAGCAAACAGAAAATGAATTGATTGATGGATTAACCTATCGTTTCTATTTTGATTCAAAATCGGATTCCTATTTAGTCGAATTAGTTGATGTAGCAGATGATGAGCTGATTGAGTTAAGCTTTAACCATTATTTGGGTGCTCTGAATGGAGAACGTGTGATTGGAATGGAAAAAATCATACAAGAAATAATGATTTATATGCCTGATTTAATTCGTGAGTATCAATTAGAAGAGTGTGTAGCGATTCCGGTCCATGGTCAAGGATTTTATCCGGAGATTAGCTAAATAGACATGAAAAAAGAACGAACTGACTATCCATCCATGATAGTCAGTTCGTTCTTTTTTTTAGACTTAGTGAATCAACTCTGTAAACAAATAAAGTATACAGGCATTATTTGTTAAGACATGTAGTTGATTTCGGTAATATAAGGTTCGATCATAAACGCGCCATTTAGTAAAATCCATCTTTATTTGTAAAATAGGTTGGTCATTTAATTGAGCAGTTAATTTGTGATGCTTTTCTTTTATATAAATTGTATTTAACGAAAAAGGCGGTTGTTGATTAAGCTCAGACAAGGCTGCCTTGACAGTTAATGATTTCGAGCGATACTGCTTTTCTTTTTTTAATTGACGATTTAAAGGATTAAAAGAAAATAAGAGCCCTTCATCAATTAACGGTTTTGTCATTTCTAAAGATAAGGGTAATTCTTCAATGGAAACATGTTCTTTGTAGGTTAATTCATTGGCCGCCTGAACTTTTTCCAAAATAATTTGTTTTTCATGCAAATGAAAGAAACAGATATAGTCAGCTTTTTCCAGATGTGCACCGAATTGAATCAGATCGTTACGACTCCATTCTGAACGGCTAGCATACTGATTTGTTAATTGATAAATAGATGGAGCGACTTCATCTGCTGTATGGTCAGTAAACCGTTTGGTATTATCGTATTCATAAAGACCATTAGCTCCACAAGCTAGTGCCATACGTCCGTTTTTAGCAATATTAATTTGGAGCACAGGCAGATCCCATAATTTTTTTTTAGTGGCTTTTAATTGTGCTAGTGAATAACTGTAAAAGCCGGTTGAATCAGAAAAATAGAGTTGGTGATTAAAGATAGCAGTGTCTATTGGAGCTTCTTCGAAAGCCAAACTCCTTTCTAAATAAGGGGTAAGATCCTTTAAGTCAAACTGCATAGCCTCAGAAGGACGAGGTTCAAAATAGACAGGACGTTCAATTTCATTCAAGGCAAGCATCCAGTTGTTCCAATTATAAATAGCTAGCTGATTGGTTTCTAACCATAAATAAAGTTTTCCACTATATAATTGTGAGTCATAAAAGGTACCATTAATTGTTATTTTAGTTGTAAGTATGTGCTCTTTTTCCATAAGTGTCACCCTTTCCCCACTAAACTTGTTCTTTCCTCTATTTTAGCATTGAATACGTTAAAAGTGGGCTTTTTTATTGTAAAAGAATAAAAAAGGTAGAACTTTTCTAAACTAGACAAATCTGTTCTAAATTAGCATTGAAAGCGCTTTTTATCATGCTATACTGATTTTATTATGAAAGAGGAGGAGTTAAAATGAAAAAGTTTGTCAGTTTAATGGTTGTATTAACAGTTGCTCTAGTAGGATTATCCGCTTGTGGGAGCGGTGAGAAGACAAAAGGAACAAATAAAAAAGAAGAAAATACATTAATTGTCTATTCGCCAAATAGTGAGGATATCGTCAATACATTAATTCCAATGTTTGAAAAAGAAACGGGAATTAAAGTTGAATTGGTTTCAGCAGGTACTGGAGAGTTATTGAAACGAATTTCTTCTGAGAAGGAAAACCCGTATGCTGATGTGATGTTTGGGGGCTTAAATAAATCTAAATTAACTAATGAAGATTTATTTGAAAAATATACGTCTAAAAATGACAAAGATATGATCGAAGGTCATCAAAATATTGCTGGAGTATTAACACCTTATATTACTGATGGCAGTAATATTTTAATTAATACTGATTTAATTGGGGATATAAAAATTGAAGGTTATGAAGATTTATTAAATGCGCAACTTAAAGGCAAGATTGCAGCTGCCGATCCAGCCAGTTCTAGTTCTGGTTTTGCACAATTGACGAATATGCTTTTGGCAATGGGTGGCGATTATGAATCAGATAAAGGCTGGGATTATGTGGGTAGTTTAATTAAGAATTTGGATGGAAAAGTTGCAAATGGATCTGGTGCTGTGCACAAAGGAGTTGCAGATGGTGAATTTGTTGTTGGATTAACTTATGAAGATCCATCAGCTAGCTATATCCGTGATGGTGCTCCAGTTAAGATTGTCTATCCTAAAGAAGGTGCTGTTTATCTAGATGCTGCTTTAGCGATTATTAAAGATGCAAAACACAAAGAAAATGCCGAAAAATTTATTGATTTTATGACATCAAAAGAAGCTCAAGATATTTTTGGCGAGGAATTGACAAATCGTCCGTTACGAAAAGATGCGGCATTAGGGAATCATATGGTCCCAATGAAAGACATTAAAATCCTTACAGAAGATGAAGATTATGTGCAAAAAAACAAAGATAAAATCGTAAACCAATATACAGATTTATTTACAGAATTACAATAAGAAAATTGTAGGAGGCGAGATGGACAAATGAGTACAACAATTAAAATTAAAAATGTTCTTAAAAAATATGGAGAAAGCGTTGTGATTCCCGATTTATCTGTTGAAATTAAACCCAGTGAATTTTTTACTTTACTGGGTCCATCTGGGTGCGGGAAAACAACTTTATTGCGGATGGTGGCAGGTTTTAACAGTATTGAAGGAGGCGATATTTGTTTTAATGAAACGAAAATTAATCATGTAACTCCACAAAATCGGAATATTGGCATGGTTTTCCAGAATTATGCTATTTTTCCGCATTTAACAGTGAAACAAAATATCGCTTTTGGTTTGCAAAATAGAAAAATAAAAATAGCCAAAGATGAGATTGAGAAGAAAGTTGAAAAAATGATGGATGTCGTTCAAATCCAAAAATTTAAAGACCGCTTACCTGAAAATTTATCAGGAGGTCAACAACAAAGAATTGCATTAGCACGAGCAATTGTTATTGAACCTAGTGTTCTTTTAATGGATGAACCGTTATCGAATTTAGATGCTAAGTTGCGAGTTGATATGCGAAATGCGATTCGAAATATTCAAAAAGAAGTTGGTATCACAACTATTTACGTGACTCATGATCAAGAAGAAGCGATGGCTGTTTCTGATCGAATTGCGGTGATGAATTTAGGGAGTATTCAACATGTTGGAACACCGCAAAATATTTATCATCGTCCGGCCAATGTATTTGTGGCTAATTTTATTGGTCGAACCAATATTATTGAACGTGAACTGAATATGGAAGGAACAGTAGGATGTTTACATTTAGATCAGGACAATAGTGTACAGATAATGAACTTAGCGGATCCAAAAAATAGACAATCTGGTAAGGTGAAAGTTTCGATTAGACCCGAAGAGTTTGTAATTGTCGAAGATGGCTTGGGAATTCGGGCTAAGGTCTTAAATAATATGTTTTTAGGTTTAAATACCCACTATAATGTGGAATTAGCTAGTGGTGAACAAGTTGAAATTATTCAGGAATCAACACTTGAAAAAGTCATTGAACCTGGAACTTGGATTGGTTTACACATTAAAAAAGATAAAATTAACCTTTTTGATAGTCAAACGGAAGTGAATTTGACAAAAGGAGTGGTAAATGATGTTTGGTAAAGGGCAAAAAAAAGATGTTTGGACGTATATTACTATTGGCATCTTCTTACTTTATTTAATTTTATTGGTTCTGCCATTATTTACCTTATTAAAAGCAGGCTTTACAAATCCTGATGGGACCGGATTTTCCGTTGCTTATTTTACTAAATTTTTTGGTAAAAACTATTATTACGATGCTTTATTTAACAGTTTAAAAGTCACGATTTCAGTTACGCTATTAGCCGTGGTTTTAGCAACACCGTTAGCTTATATTATGACAACGGTGAAAATTAAAGGCAAAGTATTTTTGCAAATTCTAATCTTGATTTCTTCAATGGCTCCGCCTTTTATTGGTGCTTACTCTTGGATTTTATTATTAGGCCGAAATGGTGCAATTACAAAATTTATTTCAAGTATGTTTGGTGTGAAGGTCCCTGATATTTATGGGTTTACAGGAATTGTAATTGTGTTAACTCTACAATTAGTTCCATTAATCTATATGTATTTGATGGGAGCTCTAAAGAGCATTGATAATTCTATTATTGAAGCGGCTGAAAGCATGGGTTGTACAGGAATTAAAAAAATGGTGAAAGTTATTTTCCCATTAATTATGCCAACTCTTTTAGCCGGGGCGTTATTAGTCTTTATGCGTGCTCTAGCTGATTTTGGAACACCGATGTTAATTGGGGAAGGCTATCGTACAGTGCCAGTTTTAATATTTAATGAGTTTATTAGCGAAATGGGTGGCGATGATGGTTTTGCAGCAGCAATTAGTGTAATTGTCATTGTTTTTGCGATTGCGGTCTTCTTGATTCAAAAATATATTAGCAATCGTAAATCCTTTTCAATGAACGCTTTGCATCCGATGGAAGCTAAAAAAGCAAAAGGAATCCGAAATATTCTTGCTCATACCTATATTTATGGCTTTATTGTGGCGGCGATTGCTCCGCAATTGTATGTGATTTATACAGCTTTTTTGAAAACTTCCGGACGAATATTTATCAAAGGTTATTCGCTAGATAGCTTTAGGTTAGCCTTTGATCGTTCTGGTGACGCGATTAAGAATACTTTTTCATTGGCGATTGCTTCGATTGTGATTGTCGTGTTCTTAGCTATTTTAATTGCGTATGTAACCGTTAGAAGAAAAAATACCTTAACAAATGGGCTCGATATTGTTACAATGATTCCCTACATCGTTCCAGGTTCTGTGATGGGAATTGCTTTGTTATTGACTTTTAATAAACCACCTTTATTATTAAGTGGGACAGCATTGATTTTAATTGTATCGTATGTAATCAGACGTTTGCCTTATACGATTCGTTCAAGCGCTGCGATTGTGCATCAAATTAGCCCTAGTATTGAAGAAGCTTCTGTCAGTTTAGGAGCATCCAATTTAAAAACATTCTTTAGGGTGACTTTTCCAATGATGCTTCCAGGTGTTATTTCAGGTGCTATTTTAAGTTGGGTAACCATTATCACAGAGTTAAGCACAACGATTATTTTGTATACAGCTAAAACACGGACGATGTCTGTGGCTATTTATACAGAAGTTATTCGTGGGAATTATGGAACTGCAGCCGCGTTGTCAACGATTTTAACACTAATTACAGTTAGTTCGTTATTACTATTCTTCAAGTTAACGGGTAAAAAAGAAATTTCAATTTAAATATAGATAATGAGGGATTGATGATGGATAAGAAACAACATAAATTCAAAGAAAAAACCCGACTTCTTTTTTTGAAGTATACGTTTATTCCGATTGTTTTCTTATTCGTTATTTTTGGGATTAGCATATTCTCTTATGCTAGTTGGAAAGTTCGTAATGATACGGTAAAGGCTAGCCAGGAAACAATGCTAGCTTTTAATCGTGTCTTAGCTACATATGAAAAAGAAATGATACGCATGGCGAACAATGAATATGTTTTAGATTATTTAACCCAACAGAAAAAGAGTAATTTAGTTTTTGAAGAGTTTTACGGATTTAATTTGCAACAAGAAGTTAAAAGTATTTTCCATCTTGTTGATATGAAAGGGTTTTCTCTAACGTCATCTTCATCTGAGGATTACCTTGCGAATGAAATTCCAAGTTATCGTTTAAAGCGTTGGAAAAATCCGAAGCAGATGGTAATTGATGTTCAAACAAATTATTTTTCTTATAATAAAGTCACTGGATTAACCTTAATCCAACCTGTCGGAAAAGATGGGGAAATTGTTGGTTATTTAATTTATCGTTTATATGATGAGGATTTTCAAAAACTATTATTTGGAAAGAATGTTGATATTGTTGTAATAGCGGATCAATATGAACGCATTATTGCTACAACGAGTAACCGTGTCAAAGGACTGATGGGCAAATTCAGTGTAGACGAAAGGGAAGGCAATGAGATCTTGCTTGATAGTAAAAAGTATATTCTGGCAGAAAATCAGGACTCTCTCTATGGAGTTCAGGTGAAAACCTTAATCCAGAAACCGAATTATCAAGAAGTACTTGTTTCTTATTTATTGCTGACGACTATTAGTAGCTTAGTTCTTTATTTTCTAGTCAATTATTTAGCTAAAAAAATGTCAGAGCGCAATAGTCAGTCGGTGAGTGTTTTAATGTCGGGTTTAGATAGTTTAAAAACAGGTGAGTTAACTAATTTTGTTGAAATCAAGACAGGTGATGAATTTGAAGAATTAGCGGATCACTATAATAAAATGCTTAAAAACTTAAATCAATTGTTATTACGAAATGAAGAGCTCACCTATGTTTTACAGCGTGATGAAATTAAATTTTTACAAAGCCAATTTAATCCTCATTTTTTATTTAATATGCTAGAAACGATTCGCTATACGATGGTTTCTGATCAAGATAAGGCACAACGCATCATTTTAACTTTAGCCCGTTTGTTGCGTTATAGTATTCACCAAGGTCAAAATTGGGAAATTTTGCAAAAGGATATGGACTATATTTCTGATTATTTAGCTTTGCATCAATACCGTTATAACAATCGATTAACCTATCAAATTGACCTCGATCCAAGTTTGACGAAAGTTGAAATTCCTAAGCTGCTATTACAGCCAATTGTAGAAAATTCGATTAAATATGGGTACCAAAATCAAACTAATTTAACAATTAAAATATCTGTTCAAGCGCAACAAGACAAAATTTGGATTACAGTAGAAGATGATGGACCAGGTATTGCTACTAAACAATTATCCGAAATCGAAGCTAATTTGCGCCAAGAAATAATCAACTTAAGTAGTATAGGGTTATACAATACAGACCGGAAAATTAAACTGATTTATGGCGAAAAATATGGACTGAAAATTAAGAGCACATTGGGTTTGGGCACAATTGTCCAAATTGAATTGCCGTTAATAAAGGATGATGGGGATGTTTAAAGTATTGATTATTGAAGATGAGGATATTATCCGAGAAGGCTTGAAATTTAGTTTAGACTGGGGAAAAGAAAACTGTCAGATTGTCGGAGAAGCTGCTAATGGAGTAGAAGCACTGGAAAAAATAACTAAATTGAAACCCGATATTTTATTACTAGATTTAAATATGCCGTTAAAAAATGGCTTGATGGTTCTAAAAGAAAGCTATCAAACAGCGTTATACAGCACGATTATTATCTCAGGATATGATGATTTTGAAAAAGCGAAGGAGGCAATTAAGTACGGGGTTACAGAGTATTTATTGAAGCCAGTAGATCATGAAGAACTGATTGTTGCATTGAGAAAAGCGCGAGAAGCAATTGAGTTAAAGCAACAATATCAATTTTTACAAGAGAAATTAAATGGAGTAGAAGATTTAGACATTCTTGATTTTAAGCGAATTACAAATCGTCATAAATTATCAAAAGAAGTTGCACGCTTAATCAGTTTTATTGAAGAAGAGTACAGCCAAAAAATTCGATTACAAGACTTAGTTTTTGAGTTGAATCGTAGTAAAACTTATTTAAATCAAAAGTTTAAGTTAGAAACAGGCTATACATTCAATGAGTATTTAAATCGTTATCGAGTGTATCAAGCTATTTATCTTCTGAAAAATAGTGATGAGAAAATTAGTAGCATCGCGCTTGAGGTAGGTTTTAGCAATTATCGCTATTTTATTGATATATTCAAAAAATATACACAAGTATTGCCTAGCGATTTTGCAAGTTATTCAAAAGGCTATGTGCCAGAAGCATAAAAAAGGAGTCAAAACATGCCAAATAATGACAATGTTTTGACTCTTTTTATTCATTCATTAAGCTTTTTTAGCGACTTCTTTTTTAGCAATCGCTGGTAAAATCATACCTAGTGCAATAAAAATAATCGGTGTGATGATGTTTAAAGTAAATTGGAAAACCCATGCTTTTGGATCTGCAGCATAATCGATTTTCGGCACCATACCTAAGATACAAGCAAAGGCGGTAAAGAGGAAACACCAAGCGCCAATGACATATCCAATTTTATGATTTTTTACAAATTTGTACTCAGAAGAGAAATTTTTATGCAATTTGTTTAACATCATATAGGCAAAGAATACCCATAAATAACGAAGTGGCATCACAACAGCATTTAAATTCAGCAACCATTTATATAAATCATTCATACTACCAATCCCAATAGCAGGCACAATAATTAGAATACTAACTAAAATTCCGGTCATAGCGTAGCCATTGACTGGCGTACCTTTGCTATTTAATTTAGCTAATTTGCGTGGAATATATTCTTCATCAGCATCGCCAAGTAAGATTTTTAGCGGAGCATCGATTGAGAAGGCTAAGGCTGATATTTGAGCCATTGTATTGGCAATCGCATATAAAATCATAAAGAAGTTTCCAACTCCATAATAAGCACCTAATCGTTGAAAGGCGTCATATGCACCATTAGCCATTAAATCATCAGGAATGTTGTTACTATCAAATAGCATCCCCATTGCAAATGAACCCAATAAGGCACAAACAGCAACCATCGCTGCTAAAGCTAACATCCCTTTAGGAAATTCTTTAGATGGATTTTTTGTGTTGTTTACGTAAGGTGAAATTTTTTCAGCTCCACCAACTGCAAAGACTAACATTGATATTGTTGTGAAATAAGCAAAATTAAAAGTCGGTAAATAGGTTTTTATATCGCCCATATTTGGTGTGGCAAAAGATGCACCACGAAGAGCAGGAGCGGTTACAGCTAATAAAATAAATAATAAAGACATGACAAACATTGCCATTCCTGCAATACTACCAATTCTTTTTAAAGTGGTTAAACCCTTTGATGAAACCCATAGAAAGATTAAGAAAATGACTAAACTAATTAGAGATACAGTTAGGGCTGGTGTATCATTCACTAGATTTCCATTTTGTTTAAATGCCCAACCAAGAGCGATTAAAATTCCTTGTGGTTTTTGTGCTAAATAAGGAATATGCACCACCCAGTATGTCCAAGCAGCGTAATAAGCCAGCTTCTTAGTGGTTGTTTCTTTAATCCAGGTACTAACTCCCCCATTGCCATCTTTAAAAGTCGAACCTAGTTGACCGACAATTAATGCATATGGAACAAAGTATAAAAGCATAATTAAAATCCATGATGTAATAACTGAAATTCCTTGAGTTGCATAGTTGTTTACAACATTTCCTAGGCCCCAAACCGAAACAAAGGCAATTAAGGCCACGTTATACCAACGTAACTTTTTCTCTTCTTTCATTCAATGAATCGTCCTCTCTGTTTACAATTAAAATGAATCATATAAGTTCAAAGGATATCAAAAGATACCGTTTTTATCATAAACCGATTTATATAAGGAAACAACTATTTTCTTTGGTTTCTAACAGTTTGATTAGTCTTTGATTAAGGGATTGTTATTTAATGAACATGAATATTAATTAAACAAAATGAGGGTGTTTCTCTTTCGTATTGGGGTTATAAGTGGGATAATGAGAATAAAGCAAAAATAAGCTAGTTTTTCAGAATATTTTATAGAGGGTAAATAGGAATTTGGGGAGATAAAATCAATTAATATCGTTTTATCTATCACTATTCTTAATAAAAAGCGCTGATTAGTGTATAGGCTAGCCTTTGTAATTAGAGCTAACCGGCTCAACAAACTTTTTATTTAAGGAGGAAATTATGAAGAATAAAGGAATATGGTTACTTCAAGAAACAACTCCAGAACAATTGCAACGAGTGAAGGATTTAGCGCCGGATTATGAGGTTATTGATGGGTTTTCAGACTCAACTTTAAATTTTCCTGCAGCTGATATCGAAATAGTTTATGGCTGGAGTTCAGCAAAATCTGATTTTTTATTAGAAAATAAGGATAGTCACTTAAAATGGATTCAAGCAAAATCTGCAGGTGTGGATACCATGAATCTGTCTTTACTAAACGAAAAAAATATTATTTTGACGAATGCTAGCGGAATTCATGGTGTTCCTATCGCTGAGTCAGTTTTTGGTATGCTGTTAGCTGATACTAGAGGGATTAAAAAGGCTATCAATCAACAAACAAATAAAGTCTGGTCACAAACAGAAAGTTTAGTAGAGCTAAAGGGCAAA
Organism: Carnobacterium maltaromaticum DSM 20342; assembly: GCF_000744945.1. NCBI lineage: Bacteria > Bacillati > Bacillota > Bacilli > Lactobacillales > Carnobacteriaceae > Carnobacterium > Carnobacterium maltaromaticum. The sequence goes on along the minus strand of NZ_JQMX01000001.1, from coordinate 1,798,203 downwards.
ACTATGATGATTATTGGAATGGGCCAGGTTGGAAAAGAAGTTGCTCGTCTAGCGCAGGCTTTTGGATTAAATGTGATTGGTGTTAATCGAAGTGGAAATCCTGTAACAGAAGTCTCTGAAATTATTAAGCAAGATCAAATTCCAAAACATATTAAAAGAGCCGATTTTGTTGTTAATATTTTACCGTTAACTTCAGAAACAACCAATTACTATGATGATTCTTTTTTTACAAGCATGAAAAAAGGTGCTGGTTTTATTAATGTTGGAAGAGGGCCGTCTGTAGATACAGATGCTTTAATTCGCCAGATAAAAAATGGGCAGATTGGTTTTGCCGGTTTAGATGTTTTTAAAGAAGAACCTTTGGCAAAAGATAGTCCATTATGGGATTTACCAGAAGTCTTGATTACGCCCCATATTAGTGGAGTAGCTGAACATTTCAAGAAACGTTTATTTGCTATATTTGAAGAAAATCTTACGGCATATGTTGCCGGAGAAGAGTTGCCCCGGAATGTCATTGATTATAAACACAATTATTGAAAAAGCGGTAGTAAAGTAGAACAGAAACTCGTTTTCTGTTCTACTTTTTTATCATGGTTCTTGTTGCTTTAGCAACTTAGAACCATGATACGCATCCATCGAAGATGGACTGTGATCCTAAAATGTTGGTTTACTGAGGTTCTTGTTGCTTTAGCAACTTAGAACCATGATACGCATCCATCAAAGATGGACTGTGGTCCTAAAATGTTGGTTTACAGAGGTTCTTGTTGCTTTAGCAACTTAGAACCATGATACGCATCCATCAAAGATGGACTGTGGTCCTAAAATGTTGGTTTACAGAGGTTCTTGTTGCTTTAGCAACTTAGAACCATGATACACATCCATCAAAGATGGACTGTGATCCTAAAATGTTGGTTTACTGGGGTTCTTGTTGCTTTAGCAACTTAGAACCATGATACGCATCCATCAAAGATGGACTGTGGTCCTAAAATGTTGGTTTACTGAGGTTCTTGTTGCTTTAGCAACTTAGAACCATGATACGCATCCATCAAAGATGGACTGTGGTCCTAAAATGTTGGTTTACTGAGGTTCTTGTTGCTTTAGCAACTTAGAACCATGATACGCATCCATCAAAGATGGACTGTGATCCTAAAATGTTGGTTTATTTAAATAAATACAATATTGTACATGGATTCGTGAAGCGTAATGCTTTTAAATAAGGGTTTTAAAGAAATATGCTTCTACTTCATTTGTATTTTTTATCCAGATATAGAGGTTAAATTGACACAGATTTTTTTCGCTGTTATATTTCTAAAAGAGTCTTACTTAATACAACGCAAGGAATGTGTCTAATAGAAAGATAATGAGAAGGAGCAAATAAATAATGAAGAAAAAGAGTAGTTGGTTAGTGATTAGTTTTATTGCATTAAGTTTAGTTGTGGCAGGATGTACTGGAGGAAATAGTGATAAAGCCAGTAGTGCTGATAAGAAAGAAAAAAATGGTTGGGAGCAAATCAAAGAAAAAGGTGTGTTAACTGTAGCAACATCAGGAACCCTATTCCCTACTTCTTATTATGCAAAAGATGAAAAGGAATTAACTGGTTATGAAGTTGAAATCGTTAAGGAAATTGCCAAACGCTTAGATGTAAAAGTTAAATTTGTTGAAATGGGTTTTGATGGCATGTTGTCAGCTATTAATAGTGGGCAGGTGGATACAGCAGCGAATAATATTGATTTATCAGATAAGCGTAAAGAGAAATTTGCTTTTTCTGAGCCTTATAAATATTCATTTGCCAGTATGGTTGTACGTAAATCAGATCAATCTGGGATTCATTCTCTAGAAGATTTGAAAGGTAAAAAATCTGCGGGAGCAGCAACAACCACTTATATGAAAATTGCTGAAAAATTTGGAGCAGAGAGTGTCGTGTATGACAATGTAACTAACGATCAATATTTATTAGATGTAGCAAATGGTCGGACAGATGTCATCTTAAATGATTATTACTTGCAAAAAATGGCGACAGAAGCACTTCCAGAAATTCCAGTCGAAATTAACCCAGGATTATTTTATAATCCTAGTCAAGCTGGCTTAGTAATGAAAAAAGAAAATACTGAACTGAAAACTAAAGTGGATGATGCAATTACTGAAATGAAAAAAGATGGCACTCTAAAAAAATTATCTGAACAGTTTTTTGGTGGAGCAGATGTGTCAAAAGAAGCAGATGTGAAAATTACTAAAGTAGTCGAGGTAGAATAGGAGTCGAGAATATGAGCGGAATTCAATGGCAGTATATCTTTAATCCGAGTTTAGCGCTAGAAAGCTTACCGTTTATTTTACAAGGTTTGGGTTATACGCTTTGGATTTCAGTAGTAAGTATGACTTTTGGAACAATTTTAGGATTCTTTTTAGCACTATTTAGATTATCTAAATTTAAAGTATTAAACTTGTTAAGTCGTATATATATTTCCTTTATGCGAGGAACGCCTATGTTGGTTTTCTTATTTATTCTTTATTTTGGCTTTCCTTTTATTGGAATCAAGTTTGACGCTGTTACTGCAGCTGTGCTTGGCTTTAGTTTGCATAGTAGCGCCTATATCGCAGAGATATTACGTGCTTGTTTAAACTCGATTGATAAAGGGCAATGGGAGGCATCATATGCATTAGGTATGCCGTATTTTTTCATCATGCGCAAAATCATCTTACCGCAAGCTTTGCGGACTGCAATTGGACCCTTAAGTAATGTTTTGCTAGATTTGATTAAAGGAACTTCTTTAGCGGCAATGATTACAGTTCCTGAAATATTTCAACAAGCAAAGATTGTTGGTGGTCGAGAATTCGATTATATGACAATGTATATACTAGTGGCCTTGGTCTACTGGGGAATTTGTAGTCTATTCACCATTTTACAAACTATTTTGGAGAAAAAATTTTCTCTTTATACAAACTGACTAGCTGTTAAAAAGAGTAATTAGTAAAGGTAGCTAAAAGAAAGGACTATGAATTGTTTTTTCATAGTCCTTTCTTCTATTATCTAGTGGTTTTACGTTTAATTAAATCAAATTCTAAAGGCAATAAAGGTAGGTTTTTATATAATAGTTGATTAAAGATGATTGTAAAGGCATTTTGAGCTTGTTTAGCAATTGGGTAATCAATCGTGGTGATATCCAATAAACGTGAAATTTCAATATTATCAAAACCAACGACTGAAAAATCCGTTGGAATGTTGTAGCCTCGTCGACGAGCTTCTGCGACTAATCCTGCAGCAACAGCATCTGAACTAGTTGCAAAGCCATCTGGTTTGTCAGATTGTTCTGCATACCAATCAAGAATCGCTTCCCCGTCTTCGATGGAGTTTAAGCCTTTAAACTGTTGTTCAAGTTTTGGATCTAATTTATATTTTTGACAAAAGTCAGCGTAAGCTTGCATGCGGCTCTTGGTATTTAATCCTCGTGTACTGCCATATAAATTGGCAATGTTACGGCAACCAGAAGCATAAAGATGTTCTAAACCTAACATGTACCCTTGGTAATGGTTCATAAAGACAGAAGGAATGTGCTTTGAATCAACTCGTTGCCAAGTAACAATCGGGCCATATTTTGTGAAAGGTTCAAGTTGATCCCAATCATTTAAACGAATCACTAAAACTAAACCATCTAATTGTTTATGGCGCAGCATTTCAAAGGCATCTAATTCTTTTTGCTTGTCGCCACCAGTAATAAATAAAGTGACGTTATAGCCTTCTTTCTGAGCGGCTAACGTAAAGCTTCTTAGAAACACAGTCAAAGAGTCTGAAAAATCAGGTGCGATAATGCCTAACATTTTAGTCGTACCTGTTTTTAAAAATACAGCATTGCGATTAGGTACATAATCTAATTTTTTGATAACAGCTTCAACTTTAGCTCGAGTGTCATCGCTGACATAACCGTTGCGATTAATTACACGAGAAACAGTTGCTGAAGAAACACCAGCAATTTTAGCAATCTCATTAATATTAGCCATTTTTCACCCATCCCTTCAAACTATCTCTAGTATAGCAAAAAGCGAGCTTCAAATGTAGGGAGTTAGGCAGAATATATGGGAATAAGCCTTTAAATTGTGACAACTTTTTATGAATCTTTCATATAATAATAAAAAATTCTTGCCACAACAAAATAAAACAGCTATCATCTAATAGATATAGTAAAAAGTTAAAGGAGTGCTTTATGGATAAACGTTTGTCATTATCATCTTATATATTTATTGGATCAATGTTATTTGGACTTTTTTTTGGAGCTGGAAATTTAATTTTTCCCGTACATATGGGACAGGAAGCAGGCACAAATATTTTGCCAGCTACACTAGGTTTTCTTGTGACTGGCATTGGTTTACCTTTTTTAGGGGTTGTTGCGATTGGTGTTTCTAAAAGTGACGGGCTGTTTGATTTAGCCAGTCGTGTTCATCCAATCTATGGTATTTTTATGACTGTTGCCCTTTATATGACGATTGGACCATTCTTTGCTTTGCCAAGAACGGGAACTGTTTCGTATGAAATTGGAATCGCACCTTATTTACCAAGCCAATACCAAACAATAGGTTTACTGCTATTTACAGTGATTTTCTTTGCGATTGCGTTAGCTTTTTCAATGAAACCGACTAAAATTTTAATTTGGGTTGGGAAAATTTTGAATCCTCTTTTTCTTGTTTTTCTAGCTATTTTGATTGTTACTGCTTTTCTAAAACCAATGGGCGTAATTTCTGAAGCAGCGGTACATGGCAATTATGTTACCGAGCCATTTATTACAGGATTCACCCAAGGGTATAATACAATGGATGCATTAGCATCATTGGCTTTTGGGATTATTGTTGTTCAAACAATCAAGGGTCTAGGTGTTCGAAATCCTTCTAATATTGCGATTGATACGATTAAATCTGGAATTGTCAGTGTCATTTTAATGGCAGTTATCTACGGTAGTTTAGCTTATATTGGAGCGACTAGTGTAGGTCAATTTGAAGTATCTGAAAATGGTGGAATAGCGTTGGCACAAATTGCCCAACATTATTTTGGTTCGTTTGGTAGCGTATTGTTGGCTATTATTGTAACAGTCGCCTGTTTAAAAACTGCGATTGGACTAATCACCGCTTGTTCAGAAACATTTTGCGAAATGTTTCCCAATTCATTTAGCTACCGGACTTATGTCATTTTATTTACACTGTTAGCTTGTGGAATTGCAAATGTGGGCTTAACTAAGATTATTTCGTTATCAATACCTGTTTTAATGTTCTTATATCCTTTAGCAATTACCTTGATTTTCTTGGCACTATTGTCCCCATTATTTAAAAACCGCCAAGTTGTTTATGTAACGACAACGATATTCACTATTTTTGTCAGTATTGCTGATGGCTTAAATGCTTTGCCAGCTGGTATTAAATCAATTAGTTTTATCGATAATATTCTAGCATTCTACAGTCGCTATTTGCCTTTATTTGATATCGGTATGGGCTGGGTTTTCCCAGCAATTCTTGGTTTAATTATAGGTTGGATTATTAGCTTAGTAAAAAAACAAGAGCTACGTTTTTAATTAGTAAATCAACGTATGGAGTCTACATTTGAGAAAATGGCCTCCATACGTTTTTGATTTTATCCATTTTAATATAAAAAGTCCTTGAGCTTTACGTAACGTATAGGTGTAAGATAAGTTTTATCAGGAGGTGTTGGAGTTGGAATATACAGTTAAAAAATTAAGTGAACTAGCTGGAATCAGTGGTCGGACATTACGCTTTTATGATCAAATTGATTTATTAAAACCCAATAGAATCAATTCATCAGGTTACCGGATTTACGGTGGCAAAGAAGTCGATCGTTTGCAGCAAATTCTTTTTTATCGTAACTTAGGGTTGCCACTTGAAGAAATTAAAGAAGTATTGGATGCACCAAATTTCGATAGTGAAACAGCTTTAACCGCGCATTACCAACAGTTACTAGAACAACAACAGCAACTGAATAAATTAATTGCAACGGTTGAAAAAACGTTACAAGTGAAAAGAGGAATGAGTAGTATGACAGATAAAGAAAAATTTGAAGGCTTTAAAAAAGAGTTGATTGAGAAAAATGAGACGCAATATGGTGATGAAATTCGCGAAAAATATGGCAATAAAGCTGTAGAAGAATCAAATCAAAAAATGGCAAGTATGAGTAAAGAAAAATACGAAGCTTTTGAAAAATTGGGAAATGAATTGTTAGAAGAGCTTGAAGTTGCAATGAACGACCAGAATCCTCAGGGTACAGCAGGACAAAGAGTTGCTGCCTTACACAAGGAATGGTTAAGCTTTACTTGGGGAAGTTATTCTAAAGAAGCACATCGCGGTTTGGCCGAAATGTATGTTTCAGATCCACGATTTACGGCTTACTATGATGAAAAGGCTGGAGACGGCGCGGCTAGTTATTTACGTGATGCAATTGTAGCCTACACGAAATAAAAAAAACAGAGTAGAAAATCTACTCTGTTTTTTTGACTAGATATACCTAAGTCCTTGTGATTACTTTTAAATTAGTTAGAATTTTTATTGATGAAAGCTACAAATGAATCTGCAATAGTTTGTAGGAAGCCAACTGATGCAGGTACTACTTTTCCATCTTCGCCAATTGCTTTAGATGCATCAATATAAAGTTCAGGTTGAGCCATAACTGGACTATCGCCAAACACTAATGATTGACGGATTTGGTGGTTGGCTAATGCACCAGAAATACCTGCTGGAGAAACTGAACCAACAAGAACTGGTTTACCTGGCCAAACACTTTCGCCCCAAGGACGAGAACCAACGTCGATAGCATTTTTCAATGATGCTGGCATACCGCGGTTATATTCTGGAGTTATAAATATATATGCATCTTGCTCTTTCATTTCTTTACGGAAACGATTATAGCTTTCGACACCATCTATTTCTAAATCTTCATTGTATACTGGTAAATCACCAATTTCAATAAAAGATACTGTGTAATCAGCTGGGAATAATTCAGCTAATTGTTTTGCTACAATTTTGTTTAAAGAATCTTTACGTAAACTTCCTACTAAAATCCCGATTTTTTTTGTCATAATTAATTACCTCCGAATAAATTATTTTTTTTATCTTGTAAATGAATTATACCTCCTTTACTTACTTTTTACAAGTAAAATGTTTTAATTTTTTTTCTCTGGGAATTTCAGACTGATTTAGCGCCTATTTTCTCAAGTTGAGCTTATGTTAGTTGAACTGTCAAAAATTAAAAGAGAACATAAAAATAATCATTAAATGGATGGTTTATTTACAGATGATGAAACAAAAGCTTCTTTTCTAAGATATTAAATCATGCTAATATCATTATTTTTTGTATTGGTAGATGAATTATAATGTCATTTTAGATTGATGGGCGAGTAAAGTTGGTAGAAAGAAGTCCATAAAGAGTTACTTTTTATTTGTTGAAATTCTATACTTTTAAATATAAAATTGGTAAATAGAGGTGATAGTTTTGGTAAATAAATTTAAGTATACGCTTATATGTTTATCTATAGGAGTACTCATTTCGTTATTATTTGTATTTAAGATTGATGAAAAAGGATTTTTAATATCTGTTACAAATGTTTTATCGTTATTGATTTTTAAAACGGATTCTTTGTATAATCTGGTTTTTAGTCAATCAATAGCTGTACAGAATATGATTTATGGAGTGACCAACGTACTCTCTGTAATGATCTTTGGCCTATTAATAGATTTTTTTAGAGACGTAAAAAAAAGATAGAAAAAAGTGGTGAAAATCAATTATCGATTTTCACCACTTTTTTTCTTTTTAATAGGAGCAAATCGCTACATGAGAAGTTCCATTTAAGGATACATTATATAACGCGATGATAATAATATACCCTTCTTGATTGCGAAACAAATCGCAAGCGTATTTCATCAGTTTTAGTTATTATTATCAACACATATATTAATTATATTGTTAGGAGTATTTTTTATAATTCAGATTGAACCTAATTTAGAATGTATTTTATTTGATTAAATGCTCGATCATTGTATAAAAAATAAAAGGCATGCAATGATATCAACTATCAAGCATACCTTTTTCGTGTTTAGATGGTTTAAATCGCTTACCAGTGCCCTGTATTGCCAAATGTAGAAATAGATGGTGGATTAAGAATCAAATCGTCGATATTCATAATATTACCCTCCTTTTTAAATAAAAAAACATTTCTCTTTCCTAATAATAAAACATAAGCTACAATTAGGCAAGGAGATATAAAGAATAAGGGGGAAAAAAATTGAAAAGTTTAGGGGAAGCTATTAAAGCAGGTCGATTGAAAAAAAACATGACGCAACAAGAATTAGCTGAAGGTATTTGTACGCAGGCAACAATCAGTAATATAGAAAAGGCTGGTAAGATTCCAGCAATTACCTTACTTTTAGCGATTGCAGATCGTTTGGATATTGATATTGATGAGCTTTATTATTTAATGGGCGAAAATACAACGAAAAATGGCAAAATAATGAAGAAAGTTAAAGTTTTATGTAGTCAATCAAATCACAAAGAAGCAGCAGCTTTACTTAAAGAAATTAATGAAGCAGAATTAGAAACAATAAATGAAAAAAAGGAATATTACTACTATAAAGGTATTACTAGTTTAGTGGCATTTCATAATTTCTCAGATGCACTTTTTTACTTTAACTTGTCTAATGATACTCAAGGAGAAGGCTACATATCTATTTATGATGTCTTGGGATTGAGTGGCGTTTCAATTGCTTACTCGATGAATGACGAAGATGAAAAAGCCTTGGTATACACAGAAAGAACCTTGAATACTCTTGATGAGTTTGTAGCTGAAGGCTATGAAAAAAGTGATACAAATGATATCGTTAGAACCTATTTTAACTCTGCAAAAATATATTCCAAAATGAAAAACTATGAAAAAGCTGTGAGTTTAAGTTCAATGGGAATTGCTTTGCAGCAATTGGATGATAGTATGAATGGGCTGGAATACTTAATGTATGAGAAGGCTTATAATCTACAACAATTAGAACAAGTTACTGAAGCTGAAAAGTTCTATTTCTTTGCAGCGGCAATGGCTATGATGAATAAAAATAATGAAGTGATAGAAACAGTTAAAAGTGATATAAAACTTTACAATGTCTCCCACTTTATGTACTAGTTTCACTTGTATAATTGTATCGATCATGTACACAAATATATATTGATAGAAACGCTAAAAACACTCCAATTATATCGGCACGTAATTGGAGTGTTTTTTAGTATGCGATTATGTTTGTTATAGATAGGTTTAACTGCTAGCAATAATAATATTGATCCCCAGGATAGCCAAATAAAAATAAGCATGAAATCCATTTTTTAAACTGATGATTTCATGCTATTATTATTTCTATGAAAATTTTTTCCACTTTAAGATGGAGTCTTACTCTGGGCTTATTTTCCTTTATTCAAACTCAATAGATAATGTTTTATATTAATGATGAAATCTAAAAGCTACCAATATAGTCAGGTGTTTGGGTAAAATAGTTACCTAATGATCTTGGGGCAACTAATCCAACTTTAACTGGAGGTTGAGGAACAATAGGCGAGCCCCCAGTACCATAGGCATAAGCTTGATATACTAATTTTGAACAATAGGTTGGGCTAGGCGCTTGTAAATTTTTTGAGCCCTCTATAATAGAATAATCAATTGATCTATTTCGAACTGTTAAACTACCATTACTGTTAAAAGTAGTAGAAAGAGCATACCAACCTGCCATCATATTAACACTTCCTAGTGAAAGTCTCTTTGGTCGATACAGTCGTGAGTTTCCAAATCCATATTTATTCGTAAATTGCTTTATTGTCATAATAACAGTTGCTTGACCTGAACTAGTCCCACCAGGAGAATGAAGTATACTATCCGGACCAACTACAATTCCATTATGGCCAACTAAACCTCCAGCGGAACTTTCCCCTGGAACAATTATATAATCTCCAGACTGTAATGGACTGGCTCTAAGATTTGTATTAATAGGCATGGGAGGATCAACAGGTGCATCTAAACCTTCTTTTAAAGCGATTTCCCAATCGTTGAAGCTTATACCTTGTAATTCTCCAATTTGTATATAGTAGTTATAGGCACTTGTTAAATCTTCATTAGTTAACGAAGATAAGTTTATTTCACCAGAAACTAATTTAGGAACAATGTCTTGTGGAGTAGAAGGGGAATTAGCATAAACGTTCAGGGGGACCATAAAAAACAACAAAAAAGCAAAACCGACAACAATTTTTTTCATTTTAAAAACTCCTTCAAATTTATTTTTGTGTTATACTTATATTATACAAGTATCGAGGAGTTATTACTATGAAAAATAAGATATTAATTTTATTAGCTGTTGTTTTTTGCATTATTATTTATTATTCAATAAACAAACAAGTTAAAACTAAAGTAGCAACAAACCGTATTCACCATTATATGGAAGATAAAGGATTCCCACTAGATTTAATTGAAAAAGAAGATATTCATTACTCTTACTCAACAGATCGTTGGAATTTGAGTGTTATTATGAAAGATGACAAAAACTATCAATACAACTTTGAATATCGTTTTAAAACGAATGATATTCAAGAAGATATAGAATTTTTAACGGATGATTATATGAATAATCCAGCTAAATATAATAAAAACCTGTATGAAGAAAAAATAGAGAAATCTTTAAAATGAATTTATATCCTTGAGTTGTTGTCTTTTTAAATATTTAAGCACATATTTTAATAAAGCATTGTTTCTTTTAAGTACACTTCAAGGATACAATAGGAAGATAAAAATAAACGCTGATTTTTCAGCGTTTATTTTTGTATACTAAGCGTATCCTTAGACATGGTCTTTTGAATTTATAAAAATGGAGGGATTTCGTTATGTAGTTGGCTTATTTAAGAGTGTCCGCTGTAGATCAAAATTTAGCTAGACAAGAAACTGCGATTCAAGCAAGGTAGAATAAATTGAGTTAATTAAATTAATAGAGTCTGAAGTCCTGATTGTTTGGCTTACAAATCAGTAGCGAAAGAAGATAGAGTGAATTTCTTGTTTTTTGAAAAGGGTTTTAAAAAACTATCTTTACGAGAAGTCCAATTATATATGTGTGAGGTTTGCAACGGAACATATTTTCTAACCCCTAGTTTTACTTCTACTAAAATCAAACTATTTTTCAAAAGCAGTTAGTTATATTCGTGATAAATAGTGACAATTTAAAATAACTTGCCTGTCATAATTTATATTAGCAAAGCCTCGATAAGTTTACAAATAAAATGAGCTTCACTACATAAAAAAACAGAGTAGAAAATCTACTCTGTTTTTTAGGATCACTACAAAAACACGACTGTTTTCAATCTTTTTTTGCAGTTTATTCAAATTGTGCAGCATATAAACGATGATAGTAACTATCTATTTTTAGCAACTCGTCATGAGTTCCAGTTTCAACAATCATGCCTTTATCCATCACTAAAATTAAATCTGCTTCACGAATCGTCGACAAACGATGAGCAATGACAAAACTGGTTCGCCCCTTCATTATTCTTAGAAAAGCTGTTTGAATCTGTTGTTCAGTTAAGGTATCAACGGAACTGGTTGCTTCATCTAAAATTAACATTGGCGGATCGCTAAGCATGGTTCTAGCAATGGTTAAAAGTTGACGCTGACCAGAAGAAATAGAAACTCCACCACTGCCAATAATTGTGTCATACCCTTGAGGCATTTTTATAATAAAAGCGTGAGCTAAAGCAGCTTTTGCTGCCTGGATAATTTCCTCTTCACTAGCTGTCGGATGACCATATGCAATATTTTCTTTAATGGATCCTGAAAATAACCAAGTATCTTGCAGCACCATACCAAAGGAACGTCTTAAACTGTCTCGTGTATATTTTTTGATATCTGTACCATCAATTTTAATGCTCCCTTGATCTAACTCATAGAAACGCATCAATAAGTTAACCAATGTCGATTTTCCTGCACCGGTTTGCCCAACAATTGCGATTGTTTCACCTGCAGCAACACTTAGATTTAAGTCTTGGATTAGCGGGCGATCTTGTTGGTAGGAGAAATAAACATGGTCGAATGCCACATTTCCGTCAATTGTTGTTAGAGTTGTGGCATTTGTAGCATCTGGGATTTCTGGAACAGCATCAAGAACTTCAAAAACACGCCTTAATCCTGCAGCAGCTGTTTGAATCTGTGTTGTAATCCCAGATAACTCAATGAAAGGTTTAGAAAATTGAGAAGAGTAAATAATAAAACTTGAGACGACACCAACCGTGATACTACGATTTCCTGTTACAACTAAAATACCACCGATTGTTCCGATTAAAAGATACGCAAGGTGATCGACAAAACGAGCAGAAGGATTGGTGATGGACGAAGTGAATTGTGCTTTACGTCCCCAAGTGTACAAGCGATTATTAATTTGTTCGAAATTACCTTGAACGTAGTCTTCTTGATTAAAAGCTTTGACGACTTTTTGATTGGTAACCATCTCAGATACAAATCCAGAAATTTCGCCCACAATTCGTTGTTGCTGAGTGAAGTTTTTTTGTGAAAGTCGAGCTACAATACAAGCAATCAGAAAAATTAAAGGCGTTGTCACTAAAACAATTAACGTTAAAAGTGGACTAAGATAAAGCATAAAACCTAGTGAAGCAAAGACCACGATTACCCCAGAAAATAAATTGTTTAAAGTTAGACTAACCGCATCTGAAATACTATCTAAATCATTTGTAAAGCGACTGATAATTGTCCCATGTGGGGTATTATCAAAAAAGCTTAAGGGAAGTTCGTTTAGTTTATCAAAGGTTTTAATACGCAAGTCTTTAATGGCATTATAGGAAACCTGATTAGAAAAATAATTGATCATCCATTGGGTAATTATTGCTAACAAGTAAACGGCAGCCAATAACCAAAGAACATGGAAAAGCTTGCTAAACTCAACTTGACCTTTTCCAACAATCGCGTCGATTCCTTTTCCTGTATAGTAAGTTGCAGCAACTGTAGCGCTACCTCCGATTAAGCCACAAAATAAAGCAGCGAAAATAGGCATTTTATAATGAGTCATAAAAGGTAAAAGTCGTTTTAAATCACTTGGATTGATTTTTTTATTTTGCATATTAATGAACCTCCTTAACGTCAGTTTCAGTCTCACTTTGAGAGTCATAAATTTGACGATAAATATCTGATTCAGCTAATAATTGCTTATGAGTACCACTATTAGCTAGCTTTCCATCGTTTAGTACAAGGATTTGATCGGCTGTTTGAATCGAACTAATACGTTGCGAAACGATGACAACAGTAGTATTTGTTAAGCGGCTAGCTAGAGCTCTTCTCAAATTTAAATCAGTTTGGTAGTCCAAGGCACTTAAGGAATCATCTAAAATTAGAATATCCGGTTGGCTAACTAATGCTCGGGCAATCGTTAGACGTTGTCGTTGTCCACCAGAAAAGTTTTTACCACCTTCAAAAACAGGTGAGTTTAAGCCGTCTTTTAAGCTTGCAACAAAATCGGCACTTTGAGCAATTTCTAAAGCCATTTGCAATTCTGCTTCTGTCGCATCCGCTTTACCCCATCTTAAGTTTTCAGCAATTGTTCCAGTAAATAAACTACTATTTTGTGGTACATAACCGATTGAGCGGCGCAAACTTTGAAGATCAAACTCATTAACATTGGTTCCGTTAATCAGAAGAGTTCCAGCAGTAACATCATAGAATCGTGGAATTAAATTAATTAGGGTACTTTTCCCACTTCCTGTAGGACCAGTCACGCCTAAAATTTGCCCTTTCGATAAATTAAATTCAATATTTTCTAAGGCATTTGCGCTAGCAGCAGCATATTTAAAGGATACATTCTTAAATTGAATAGCAGTCTGATTTTCGATAGCTGTCAGATAGGTTGGAGATTCATTTTCAACAACACTAACATCAGTATCTAGGACTTCATTGATTCGTGCAGCAGATGCCGCTGATTTAGTAAATATGACAACTAGATTGGCCACAATAATAAGTGCTAATAGCATTTGCATAATATAGTTGATTAAAGCTAAAACTTCACCTTGCATCAAACTACCTGTATTAACTTGGAAACCTCCAACGTAAAGGATTATCAAAATACCCGCATTCATGATTAACGAGGTAGCAGGGGTCATTAAAGCCGAAAGATTTGCTACACGGATATAGGACTTTGCCAACTCATCACTGACATCTTCAGCTCTTTGCTTTTCTTTTTTGCTACGGGCAAAGGCGCGAATCACTCGAACACCACTTAAATTCTCAGAAACAACTTGTGTTAGACGATCAACCTTCGTTTGAACAATTTTATACAGAGGAATGGTTTTTGTCATAATAAAGTAAAGAATTAGACAAAATAGAGGCAATAGAACGGCAAAAACAAGAGCTAATTTAGGACTAACATAAATCGCCATAATCAGAGAACCAATACTTAAAAATGGAGCACGAATCACTAAACGAATTAACATAGCAAGAGCTAGCTGCATTTGGTTAATATCATTAGTTGCTCGCGTAATCAAAGTCGCTGTACCAAAATGGTCAATTTCCTTGTGAGAAAATGTATTGATTTTGCGCATTAAGGCATTCCGAAGTTCAGTCCCAAAACCTTGTGAAGCAATCGAAGCGGAATATTGACAAATAAAAACGGAAATTAAGCCAATAACCGACATTGCCAGCATCAGGCCCCCCATTTTATAAATATAAGCCGTATCTCCTTTGTTTATCCCATTATCAATTAATTTGGCCATTAACAGAGGTAAAAATAACTCGAAAACGGCTTCTACAAATTTAAAGAAAGGACCAATTACCATTTGGAGTCGGTACTTTTTAGCATAACGTAATAAAGAAATCAAATGAATACTCCTTTCTATACTCAAGGGATTTAATTTTTAATTGTATCCCTAAACTTTTTATTCAATAAGTATAACATAAGGGGACAAATTAGTTGATACTAGATTCTCATTAGAATATAAGTTAAAAAGAGTCATCCTTGATAAAAAATGAACAAGCGCGTATGATGAAAATAAAGCAACACGAAAGGAGCAAGGGGATGGAGATTACTTTTGAAAAAATAGTTCTTTTATTCTTTATTTATGCCTTTATAGGTTGGTTATGGGAAACAGTTTATTGTTCAATTAAAGCCAAAAAGTTTGTTTATCGGGGTTTTTTAATTGGCCCATATTGTCCGATTTATGGATTTGGGGTATTAGCAGTTTTATCTTTAATTAGTCCTTATCAACAAAATATCATCCTTTTATATGTATTTTCAGCCTTGGTAGTTACTCTTTTGGAATATGTAACTAGTTATGGTTTAGAGAAATTATTTCATACCACATGGTGGGACTATCATGACGTTCCATTGAATTTGAATGGTCGCATTGCGTTACCAATTTCATTATTTTGGGGAGTCGGGTGTGTTTTTATTGTGAAAGTTGTGCAACCGATTGTCAGTGAGTGGGTTCAATTTTTGATAAATCAATTTGGGATTTTCTTACCTGTCGCAATTGTTGTTTTGATGACAGTTGATTTGATCTACTCTGTATTTACTTTAGCAGCTTTCCAAAAAGAGTTGGCAAAATTAAGTGTTGAAATTGAAGAACGAAAAAATAATTTAGTAGAAAAAATAACGGAAACAAGCCAAACAGTTATGGAAGAATTAAAGCAAAGTACCGAATTAAAAAAAGCTTTTGCCAAATTAAATTTTAATCAAAAGAGAATGTTGCGAGCTTATTCTAAATTAAATATGCCAACAATTAAAAATTTCAAAGAATTAAAAGATATTCAGGAAAGATTTAGAAAAAAAGGCTGAAAATAAGTGTATTTGGGGATTAAATACTCTATTTAGAAGTGGATGTTGCATTTTCATTTCTTTAACATTACTTTTTGGTTACTAAAAATGAGTTTACAAGTCATTTTGACATAAAACTTTATGAAAATTCTTCTGTTTTCTATAAGATAAAAAAGAATGGAGTGAATCCATTCTTTTTTATTTAGGCAAAGCCTTAGTATTTTCCGATAGCGGTGATTAAATCAGAGCTCGTGCTATAGATAGCACCGTTCAACTTAACTAAACCGACTGTATACAAGTTTACATAGGAAAATTGTGATTCAGCCACTTCTTGCAATGCCGCTAGTTTGTGTGGGTTTGTGGCTCCTTGTTGACGAGAGTCTGTATAGAGACCGAGAATAGGAATACCAGCTTGATAAGCCACTCCGATTTCAGTTGCGACACCAACATCAATTGTCGCACCATCTAAAACAGCAATCATTAATTGACTGTTTAAAAGTGCCTTAGTATCATATTGGGCAATCGCTTTGGAGTCAGCATAGGCGTTTTTATCATTAATTTCCATTTGTTCTTGGGGAACATAAAGCTCCAATTGAGGGTATGCCGCTCTAATTTGTTGTACAAGTTGTTGGTTGTAGCGTAACTCCATTTCAGAAAATAATGGGCTAGCAAAATAACTATTTTTGATCATTTTTTCTCCTCCTAATATCTTTTATTACACTCTTAGTATACCTTTAAAATGCGATTGTAACAAAAAGTAATCTTTGTGAAATATACCAAGGCTGATTATTCGTTATAATGTGGGGAGCAATTAAGTAAGATCGTATTACTAAATGAAGGGTGTTGTCGAAATAAGTGAAATTACGAAAATTGGTTGTAAGCGTGGTTCTTACATTTCTAAGCGTAAATCTAATAGCAAATGTTGGATACGCAGCGTCACTTGACGAAATTAATAAAGAGCAACAAGCAAAACAAGCAAAAATGGCAACTGTAGATAGTGAAATTAGCCAAACTTTAGTTTCATTAAATGATAAAAATAAGGAAATTGAAGCTTTAAACCAACAAGTTTCTGAAAAACAAGAAAGCTTGAAGGATACAGCAGAAAAAATTAAAGCAAAACAAGCAAACGTTGATGAGCGTGTTGCTCAAGCTAAAAAAAGATTACAATCGCTTCAAACATCTGAAGCAAACAAAAGTATGGTATTAATGATTCTTGAATCTGAAAGTTTAACAGACTTTTTAAACCGTGCTTATGTTATCAATCGATTGCAATCTGCTGATAACGATAATTTAGAAGAAGCTAAAAAAGATCAAGAAGAACTTACAAATTTAGAAGCTAAATTACGTGAAGATGCAGCAACTTTAGCTGAACAAAAAGAGCAAGTCAACAAAGATACAACTGAGTTAAACACAAAAATGGCTAGCTTACAAAAAACAATGGATGAAAATAAAGATGCTTTAAATGCTTTAGATGAACAAAAACGTACAGAACAAGCTCGTATAGATGATGAAGCAGCGAAGAAAAAACAAGCTGAAGAGTTAGCTAAAAAAGCAGAAGCTGCTAAAGTTTCAACTGCGGCGGTTGCGCAAAATACAGCTCCAAATGATGCTGTTGCTCCAGCAGCTCCAAGCAACCCTACTGATCAATCAGGTGCAGGTGGCGCTGGTAAAACAATAATTGTTGAATCGACTGCTTATTCATATGCTGAAAATGGTTCAAGCTTCTTTACAGCTAATGGAACAGATTTACGAGTGAATCCAAAGGTTATTGCCGTTGACCCTCGTGTTATTCCAATTGGTTCACGTGTTGAGGTTTCTGGTTATGGTGTTGCGATTGCAGCTGATACAGGTGGTGCAATTAAAGGAAATAAAATTGATGTCCATTTCTCTTCTGTAGCAGAATGTTTACAATGGGGACGTCGTACAGTTACAATTAAAATCTTAGATTAAACATCTAAGATAGAAATAGGTGCAAACGATGGCAGTTGATATTGATTTTTATCATGAAAAAGATGAGCAGGCATTTCTAGATAAATGGGAAGCTGAAAAAGGCTCAATTGAAGATATTGATTTATTTTACTCTGAGTTAGCTGAGGCAGTTGAAGAAGCCTATCAAGCTGGAACAGTAAAACTTGGTAAGAAATTTGTCTATCAAGATGTTGTGGTTGGCTATGTTGATTACAATACATTCAATAATTTATTTTTATTCAGTCTAGCTAAACAATAAATTCTTAACTGACTAGTATGAAACCGGTGATGAACCGGATTTGTACTAGTCAGTTTTTTTTGTGGATATCTAGGTACTATTTTTGCTCAAAGGTTCTATATGGATGGATATTAATAAAAAAGTTGTTTTCAATAGTTTTTAATTAGCCTTCCCTCTAGTTTAGTTTACCCAGGTTATGACAAGGATAATAAAATTATAAGGTATGGAAACTGAATTTTATACTTCTGGTTTAAGAATTGTTTAAAGAATTTTATCAAAGTATCTAAAGATAATCTTGCCTACTTTATGCCCTTCAAGTTTGAATATCTAAGGGAAGTGTGTCAGAATAAGGCCAGAGGAGGGAAGCTGAATAAGATTTTACATGTGTAAAAATAGTTTATTGGAGGTAGAAAAGATGCGATCTGTTAAGAAGAAGACCATGGGTTTTGTGATAAGCCATAAAGAGAACGAACATCGCCGTGCTTTATTACCAAAAGATATCAAAATTATTCAAAATCCTACTCAATTATTTTTTGAAAAGAACTATGGAAACGTTTTAAATATTGCCGATGAGGAATATTTGGCTTTAGGTTGTCAGATTGTTTCCCGTGAAGTGGCGTTGCAGCAAGATATTATTTGTGAACCTAAGATTGGAGATGCTGAATTTTTACAGAATTTGTTACCAGGACAACTGATATTTGGTTGGGTTCATGCAGTCCAAAATCGAGACATTACAGATCTTTTAATTGAACAAAAAAGTTCTGCTTACGCATGGGAAAAAATGTATTATATGAATCGTCATTCTTATTGGCGCAATAATGAATTAGCAGGAGAAAGTGGAATTGTTCATGCTTATTTACTTAATGGGCGGATGCCCTATGACACAAAAGTGGCTATTTTAGGTAGAGGAAGTACAGCTCAAGGAGCCAATCGTATTTTAACTAAATTGGGAGCAGATGTCTGTATTTACAATCGAAACCAAGAAGCGCTATTTAAAAAAGAATTAGGTGATTATGATGTCATTGTTAACGCAATTCTTTGGGATACGACGCGACATGACCATATCATTTATGAAAAAGATTTAAAACGAATGAAAAAAGGTGCAATGATTATTGATATCAGCTGTGATGAACATGGCGCCATTGAAACAACGTTACCGACTACCTTCGAAGACCCTACCTACTATGTTGACGGTATTTTACATTATGCTGTTGATCATACCCCAAGTATTTTTTATCAGACAGCTACTGCTGCAATTTCTGAAGAAACTAGTAAGTATATCGATGATTTAATTGAAGGAAATCCGAATCCTATTTTAAGAGATGCATTAATTATTGAAGATGGAAAAATAATGGATCAAGATATCAACAAGTTCCAAGACCGTTAAATGCAAATAAACGAAAAAAGGACTTTCCCATAAAGAAAGCCTTTTTTCGTTTTATGCATTTATTTAAGCTAAATCACTACCATTTGTATCAATCACTTTTTTATACCAGTTAAATGATTTTTTCTCATAACGGTTGCCAGTTCCTTGGCCATTGTCATCTAAATCGACATAGATAAAACCATAGCGTTTAGACATCTCACCAGTTGAAGCACTAACCAAATCGATACAGCCCCAAGGAGTATACCCCATTAAATCCACACCATCTTCGATTGCTTCGCCCATTGCGCTAATATGACTGCGTAAATAATCAATTCGATAATCATCTGCAACATAGTGATTTTCGTCAGGAGTATCATATGCACCTAAACCATTTTCAACAATAAATAATGGTTTTTGATAACGTCCATATAATTCATTTAAAGCTAAACGCAAGCCCAGAGGGTCAATTTGCCAGCCCCACTCTGATGCTTCTAAGAAAGGATTGCTAACACCAGACAATAGATTGCCAGAAGACTGCGCTAATTTGTCAGCATCAGTCGTCACAACAGTTGACATATAATAACTAAAGCCAATGTAATCAACAGGATGTGCTTTTAAAATTTCTAAATCGCCAGGTTGAATATCTAAAGTAACATTATTTTTTTCCCAAATACGTTTTGCGTAATGAGGATATTCCCCTTTAGCTTGAACATCTGCACAATAGAAGTTGAAGCGTTGATTATATTCAAGAGCCTCTAAATGATTGACTGGATTTGAATCGTACGCATAAGTTGTCGCATAAATAATCATACAACCCACCTGTAAATTAGGATCTAACTCATGAGCAATTTTAGTTGCTTTGCTACTTGCCACAAACTGATGATGCAACCCTTGGTAAATCGTTTGTTTATCAGCAGCACCAGATTTCATTGTTAAACCTTGACTCATAACTGGAAAGTGAAGTGCACTATTAATCTCATTAAAAGTCATCCAGTATTTAACCTTTGCATGGTAACGCTCTAAAACCACTTGAGCATAGCGTTCATAAAAATCAATCAATTTGCGATTGCCCCAACCACCATATTCTTTAGCTAAGTGTAAAGGCATTTCATAATGAGAAATAGTTACAACAGGCTCAATACCATATTTCAAACATTCATCAAAAATTTTATCGTAGAAAGCTAAACCGGCTTCATTAGGTGTAGTTTCATCCCCTTTAGGAAAAATACGAGACCAAGCAATTGATAAACGATAGACTTTAAAGCCCATTTTAGCAAATAAAGCAATATCCTCTTGGTAACGGTGATAATGGTCAATACCGTTGTGATTTGGATAAACATATTTAGTTTCATCAATTTCAAAGTCAAAATCAGGTTGTGCAACAATTTTAAAGCGCTCTTTGCCACCAGGTAGCGCATCCGCGACAGAAAGACCTCTGCCATCTTCTAAGTAGCCACCCTCTAATTGATTCGCTGCAGTTGCTCCTCCCCAAAGGAAGTTTTTAGGAAAAATTGATTTCGTTGTTGTCATAAAAAAAGCACCCCAATTCATTTAATACTGAAAGTATAATTTGTGAGATGCATTCCATGTCAAGCTTTAGTCAAAATTTAACTGGAAAAGGCTATTTTTAGTGCTACACTAGAAATAATATGAAGTGTTAAAAGAGAGGGGAAAGTTTGATGGAAGTTGAAAAAATAACCAAGAAAATTCGCCGAGAATTAATAGCTGGCAACCGTCTTCTGGGTGTTGCAACTGGATCGGGTATGAGCGCTAGTCAGGTGCAAAAAGGTGGAGCAGATTTTATTTTAGCTTTGAACTCTGGGCGTTTTAGGGTACGAGGTAGAAGTTCATTAGCAGGTTTTTTACCATTTGAAAATAGCAATCAAGAGGTTTTAAATTTTGCAACAAAAGAGATTTTACCTTTGTTGCAGCATACACCGATTATTTTTGGTTTAAATGCAACAGATCCCACGATTGATTTAGTTAATTTCATTGGTACGATAAAGTCGAACGGTTTTTCCGGAGTAAATAACTATCCAACTGTCGGTTTGTTAGATGGCCAGTTTAGTGAGGCTTTGGAAGAAAGCGGCTGTTCGTATCAATTAGAAGTTGAGGCAATTAAGTTAGCCCATGATCAGAAGTTATTTACAATTGCTTTTGTCTTTAACCAAGAGCAAGCCCGTCAAATGACAGAAGTTGGTGCAGATGTTATTTGCTTTCACTGTGGACTAACAAGAGGTGGCAAACTAGGAGCTAAAAAAGTATTAAGCTTAGCCAATGTAATTGCCTCTGCTAATGAAATAGTGAAAGTGAGTCGAGAAATACGCCCAAATGTTATTACTATGATTTATGGTGGGCCGGTGAGCAGTTTAATTGATATTCGTTATATTTATAACCAGATTCCGGGGTTAAATGGTTATATCGGTGGTTCCACTTTTGATCGAATAACGCCAGAAGAATTAATTATTCAAAAAGCGAAAGAATTTAAAAGCCCAAAAGATAGCCAAGATACTAGTTTGATGTCTCAAATGTTAGATGGTATCGATAAACATTATGATTATGTAGTTTTTGTAGAAAAATATATAGAACAAAATTACCATGAGGGTATTTATTTAGAGGATTTAGCACAAGTAGCTCATGTGACAAGTAGCTATCTTAGTACATTGTTTAAAAAGAAAACGGGAGCAAGTTTTACTGAATATCTAATTAAATTTCGCATAAATAAAGCGATTGAACTGATGGCTAAACCACAAAGACTTTCTTTCAAAGAAATTGCCTTCTTAGTTGGTTATCCGGATTATGCTCAGTTTAATAAAATATTTAAAAAGTATATGGGAACTTCACCTTCTGAATATAGCAATGCTAGAACAAAGGAGTGAAGATAAACACTAGTTAAACTGTTTTGAAAACGTTTTATTCCTTGGCTGTTACTCTTATAATTTAAAGTGTAATCATTAGGAAAGGAGCTCGTTTATAATGAAAAAAACTGTTGCATTAGTTGGAACACTAGATACAAAAGGGGAAGAATATTTTATACGTAAAAAAATTGCTTCAACAAAAAGGTTTGGAAGTTCTAACAGTCCATACAGGTGTCTTTAAAGCACAGTTTAAACCAGATATTGATAATGCGGTGATAGCAGAAGCTGCAGGGGTTACAATTGCTGAATTAGTTGAAAGAAAAGATCGAGCATTTGCGACTGAAAAATTAGTGCAAGGTCTAAAAGAAGTACTTCCAGAATTATACAAGAAAGATAAATTTCAAGGTGTTTTATCATTTGGTGGCTCTGGAGGAACCTCATTAGTGACGCCAGCGATGCAAAAATTACCAATTGGTGTACCAAAGATTATGGTCTCTACGATGGCAGCAGGAGATGTGACCCCATATGTTGGGACTAGTGATATTATTATGATTCCATCAATTGTGGATGTTGCTGGTTTAAATTCAATTTCGACGAAGTTATTTACAAATGCTGTTTACGCGATTAGTGGTATGTTAACGACTAATTTTAAAGAAGAAGTAAGGCATAAACCCTTAATTGCAGCTAGTATGTTTGGCGTAACGACTCCAGCAGTAACAGTAGCTAGAGAATTTTTAGAACAATCAGGTTATGAAGTTTTAGTGTTCCATACGACAGGTACAGGTGGGAAAATAATGGAATCGTTGGTTCAGGATGGCTTTATTGAAGGCGTTTTAGATTTGTCGATTACTGAGTGGGCAGATGAATTATTTGGTGGGGTATTAAGTGCGGGTCCAACTCGTTTAGAAGCAGCAGCTTTAACAGGTACTCCTCAAGTAGTTTCAGTTGGTGCTTTAGATATGGTCAATTTTGGACCTATCGAAACTGTGCCAGAAAAATATAAACAACGCAATTTGTATCAACACAATCCGACAATTACATTGATGCGCACGACAAAAGCAGAAAATCAGCAATTAGGTGAAAAAATAGCTGAGAAATTAAATTTAGCTACTGGAAAAACGGTACTTATATTGCCTTTAAAAGGTATCTCTGCTATTGATATAGAGGGTCAGCCTTTTTACGGTCCAATAGAGGATCAACAACTATTTAAATCATTAAAAGAGAATCTAAGAAATCCACTAGTCAAGATTATCCAACGGGATGAAGCAATTAACGATTCTACCTTTGCGCAATATGCAGCATAACAATTAATAAACCTAATCGAAAATAAATAAAAGGAGTTGTGAAGAAAAATGAACAAGCAAACAAGAAACGAAATCATGAATAGTTTTTATAACAAAAGAAAAAAAGGTGAGTATTTAGTCGGTGTTGGTGCAGGCACAGGAATTACAGCCAAGAGTAGTGAAGCTGGTGGTGCAGATATGTTAATTATCTATAATTCTGGTCGTTATCGGATGGCAGGGCGCGGTTCTCTTGCCGGCTTACTTTCCTATGGTGATGCGAATCAGATTGTAGTGGAAATGGGGCAAGAAGTCTTACCTGTTGTGGAACACACACCAGTTTTAGCAGGTGTGTGTGGAACGGACCCATTCCGTGTAATGAGTGTTTATTTACAGCAATTACAAGCACAAGGCTTTAACGGAGTGCAAAATTTTCCCACTGTTGGATTAATTGATGGTAACTTTCGCCAGAATTTAGAAGAAACAAATATGGGATACGAACTAGAAGTCGAAATGATTCGTGAAGCTCATCAATTAAATTTACTCACAACGCCCTATGTATTTGATGAAAAGCAAGCACAGGATATGGCTGAGGCAGGTGCTGATATTTTAGTAGCACATATGGGATTAACTACTAAAGGGAGCATTGGGGCTAAAACAGCTTTAACATTAGATGATTGTGTGGAGCGAATCGAAAAAATTATCGCTGCTGGTAAAGCTGTAAATCCTGAAATTTTAGTTATTTGTCATGGCGGACCAATTGCTGAACCGGAAGATGCCCAGTATGTATTAAATAAAACCAAAGATTTAGATGGATTTTTTGGAGCATCAAGTATCGAACGTTTCGCGGCCGAAAAAGGAATTCGTGAGCAAACTGAGAAATTTAAAGCAATTAAGTAGGCTAGCTCTTATGAGCCAACTCCTCGGAAAAAGGTGAATGGTAAAAATGACAAAAAGCGTCATTCCTTCCATTCCCTATTTTTCTACTAGAGCTAACCGATTCAACAAGTTTTTAAATAATGGAGGTAATGGATAATGAAGTATTTTGTTAAGACTGAAGATGTTGAAACACAAGGTTTTTCATGGGGAACATTACAATGGTTAAATGAACCTCAAGTAACAGGTAGCAAGGTAATGGTAACGGGGGTAGTGAATCTATTTCCAGGTGAAGGGCATCAACGTCACAATCATGAGGGCTGCGAAGAAGTGCTTTATGTTCTAAAAGGAACAGGAGTGCAAAGTTTAGAGTTAGATACAGGTAAAGTAGAAAAAGAAATTGAAGCAGGGGAGTTAATTCGAATTCCAGCGGGTGTTTATCACTCCACTATTAATAATGGCAAAGATCCATTAGAAATTCTAGCTATCTATCACTATTCAGGTCCTGAAATAGCCATGAAAAATGATCCGGATTGCCAAATTACTGCACCTCAAAAAAATTAATTACTAAAAGCCTTAACCTGCCTTTTCTAAGTAGGTGAAGGCTTTTTTTGTTCGTGGTATAATAAGTAAGTAAAGAATAGCTAAAATAAGTATAGGTTAAAAAGGGGGAGACTGTAGTGTCAAATATTAATGAGATTGCGAAATTGGCAGGTGTTTCCCGAGCAACAGTTTCAAGAGTTATTAATAGCAAAGGCTATGTTAAAGAAGAAACACGACAAAAAGTTCAAAAAGTCGTGGATGATCTTGATTATACACCAAATCAAAATGCGATTTACTTGAAAAATGGTGAAACAAAAACAATTGGCCTCGTGTCGCCAGACTTTTCAGATATACTCTCACATTTTTTAAGTAGTTTTGCAACAATTGCTAAAAAATATGGCTATCAGGTCACACTTTTATTAACGGATTATCATCAAGAAAGTGAGATTGAAGCTTTTCAAAAACTAAAACAAAAACAAATTGACGGAATCTTTCAAATTGTACGTTCAAATGAATGGGAAGTCATTGAAAAATATAGCAAGTATGGACCGATTGTAACTTGGCAAAGAGTTACGTCACCCAAAATAGAATCCGTCTTTATGGATCATTATGAAGGCTTTAAACTAGGTTTGGATCATCTCTATGAAAAAGGTCACCGTGAAATCGTCCCTTTTTTTGGCATTGAAAAAAGCTTAAATACTGTTGCTAGATATAAGGCTTGGCAAGATTTTTGTCAAGAAAAAGGGGTAGCGTTACAAGCAGAAAAAAGTCGCTATAATTTGCATACAAGTACCGAGGGACGAGAATTAGCTCGATGGTGGGAAGCTGAAAAAGAAAAACCAACAGCTCTACTTTTCCCGACAGATAATGTTGCTGTTGGTTTTTTAGCAGAGGCACGTGAACGAGGTATTTCAGTTCCTAAAGATGTTGCAGTTGTTGGATTTGATAACTCTTCGATTGCAGAACTATTTAATTTAACGACAATTGATTATCCGATGCACTTACAAGCTGAAAATGCCTTTTTTAAGTTATATAATCAATTAAAGCACAAAAATTTGCCTTTACATCCTTTATCATTTAAACTAATCACTCGCGGAACAACTTAAATTGACAAGCTCTTTTGAATGAATTCTTCGGAAAAAAAGATGAAAAGAGGGAATCCTGTGTCAAAGGAACAATTACGCAATAAATTAACCCTATTACCAGAACTTCCTGGTTGTTATATTATGAAGAATAAAACCGATGATATTATTTATGTTGGGAAAGCCAAAAATTTAAAAAATCGAGTGACTTCTTATTTTCGTGGGACTAAAGACGGAAAAACATTTTTATTAGTAGAAGAAATCGTTGATTTTGAAACCATTATTACATCAACCGATAAGGAAGCCTTATTGTTAGAAATTACCTTAATTCAAAAACATCATCCTAAGTACAATATTAAACTAAAAGAAGGGTCAAGCTATCCATATATTAAAATAACTGGAGACCGAGACCCACGCCTTATCATTACATCTGATGTTGAAAAGGATGGTGGGCATTATTTTGGACCTTATCCGAATGTTTATGCAGCGACAGAAACCATGCATTTTATTGAAAAAGTTTATCCATTAAAACGGTGTGTTGGTAGACAAAGACGAGCGTGTCTTTATTATCATATGGGACAATGTTTAGGTCCTTGCGATCATGAAGTACCTGTTGAAGTTTATGAGGCACAAATTAAACGTATTAAAGCTTTTTTAAATGGTGATACAGCTAAAGTAAAAGCTGAATTAAAAGAAAAAATGCTGAAAGCTGCAGAAGAACAAGTTTATGAGCGAGCAGCAGAGTACCGTGATCAATTACGCTACATTGAAGCAACTGTGGAAAAACAAAAAATTATTTCAACGGACTACACAACTCGAGATATTTTTAGCTTTTATGTAGATAAAGGCTGGATTTCCATTCAAGTCTTTTTAATTCGCCAAGCGACTTTAATTAAACGTGAAGCCGCATTATTCCCTTGTATTCAGAGTAGTGGTGAAGAAGATTTAGCAACATTTATCTTACAATTTTATAATGAAAAAAATCATTTACTGCCAAAAGAAATTCTAGTTCCAGAAGGTGTTGAAAAAGAGCTAATCAGTGATATTCTATCTGTTGCCGTTCGAGTACCAGTTCGAGGACAAAAGAAAAATTTATTAGATTTAGCCACACAAAATAGCCAAATTTCTTTAAATGAGCGTTTTAATTTAATTGAAATGGATGAGCGTAAAACGATTGGCGCTGCTGAAGAATTAGGCGAAGCACTAGGTTTGCCTTCGCTAAAACGGATCGAGGCTTTTGATCATTCTAATATTCAAGGAACAAGTCCTGTATCGGCGATGGTTGTGTTCGAAAATGGACGTCCTTCAAAAAAGAATTATCGTAAATATAAAATTAAGACAGTGGTGGGGAGTAATGAAGCCGCAACAACTGAAGAAGTTATTCGAAGACGGTATACACGTTTATTAAAAGAAAAACAAGAATTACCAGACTTAATTTTAATGGATGGGGGAATTGTACAGGTTCGCGCTGCTTTAAATGTCCTAGAGAATGAACTAGGATTAACTATCCCTGTAGCTGGAATGGTTAAGGATGACAAGCATCGAACGTCTAATTTATTATTTGGTGAAGAATTAACTGTTGTCCCAATTGATTCAAAAAGTCCAGCATTTTATTTAGTTCAAAGAATTCAGGATGAAGTCCACCGTTTTGCTATTACCTTTCATAGACAAGTAAGAAGCAAGAATAGTTTGTCTTCTTTACTGGATCAAATTCCAGGAGTCGGCCCTAAAACACGAACCAAATTATTAAAACATTTTGGTTCATTAAAAAAATTAAAAGAGGCTGACTTAAAAGATATTCAAGCGCTAGGCGTTTCTAAAAATGTCGCATTATTGATAAAAATAAGACTATAGAAGAACCATTTGCTATTTAGTATAGCAGATGGTTTTTTGATTAAAATTTAAGAGAAATAAAAAGAACCTATTGTCTTTATGGTAGGGGAAGCTTATGATAAAGATACATAGTTTATTTATTTTTATATAGGGAGTGTGTGTACACATGAAAAAATTAGTAGTATTTTGTATAATAGTGCCAGTTTTTTTACTTAGTGGCTGTAGTGAAAATCGAGAAGTGGAGTACGAGAACGAGATCAAGGAATTAAAAACAGAATTGAAAGAGTTGAAAAAAGAAAATGCTGATTTAATGGCAACCTTGCGTGAACTGGCTTTAGCGAATACAGAAACGGCTCAAAAAGAAAATGAAGAAAGCCAAGTTAATAATCAAGAAGATGTTCCTAAGCAAGAAACAACAGAAGAAGTAGAGCAGAATATAGAGGATAAAAAGCGCGATTTGAAAGAAGAGATTATTGAATTGAAAAAACAATTAGGTGGCGACTTAACAAGAGAACAACGTATGGAAATTAAAAAGAAAATTAAAGAACTTGCAGAACAATTTTAAGTAACAAGGTGTGAATAAAGCTGTTCTGCTTTGTATAAACTGGAGGCAAGAGCCAGCAATCGGCAGTTTCGATTGAAGGATCGTGCTGAAGTTTACTAGAAGCAAGCTTTAGGAACCAAATTATAACAGGGTGTGAATAAAGCTGTTCTAATTCATATCTTAACTATGTAAAAAAGCTGAGAACAAAAGTTCTCAGCTTTTTAGCCTACTTTGGAAGAGCTGACTAGTGCTCTACAACTCTATTTTACACAATTACTTAATTATTTTCAATCACTATTTATATAGCGAACTATTTTTAAATTCCCTAAAAATAGTTATTTTTTGAAAATTAGAATCTATTTCTATTAAAGGGTAGGGCTAAAGGAACAATTAGATACAAAAATACGCCCTAATAGTACTAAGGGCGTATTTTTGTTAAATTAAAACTTTATCTAAGAAATTTTTTGTGCGTTCATTTTTAGGTTGATTAAAGACTTCTTCAGGTTTGCCTTCTTCAACAATTAAGCCACCATCCATAAAGACAACACGATCTGCAACTTCTTTTGCAAAGCCCATTTCATGAGTCACAACAATCATGGTCATGCCTTCTTTTGCTAATTGTTGCATAACAGCTAAGACATCGCCCACCATCTCAGGATCTAAGGCGCTTGTAGGCTCGTCAAACAACATAATGTCAGGAGACATAGCTAAAGCTCTTGCAATTGCGACACGCTGTTTTTGCCCACCTGATAAAGAACTTGGATAAGCATCGGCTTTTTCTCTTAGTCCAACAGTTTCTAATAAGTCAAAAGCCTTTTGACGGGCTTCTTCTTTAGTTAATTTTTTTAATTCGATTGGTGCTAACGTGATATTTTCTAAAATCGTTAAATGTGGAAATAAATTAAAATGTTGAAAAACCATTCCGATATTTTCACGTACTTTATTAATATCTAGGCTCGTATCAGTTAAATCATAGCCATCAATAATAATTGTTCCACCATTAATTTCTTCTAAATGGTTCATACAACGTAAAAAAGTACTTTTTCCTGAGCCAGAAGGTCCGATTAAACAAACGACTTCTCCTTCTTGAACTTCTAAGTTTAAACCTTTTAAAACTTCTAATGAACCATAACTTTTCTTTAACTCTTGAACATTTAATTTAACCATTGTTAACTCTCCTTTCAATCCTATTAGAGATTCGTGTTAAGGCAGTGATAACAACAATGTAAATAAAGGCAATCACAAACCACATATTTGAATCGTACGTTCTAGCAACAACAATTTTACCAGATTGAGTTAATTCAACTAGCCCAATTACAGAAAGAATCGTTGTATCTTTTAAGGTAATGACAAATTGATTAATAAATGAAGGAATCATAATTTTGATCGCTTGCGGTAAAATGATTTTACGCATGGCTTTACTATAAGGTAAACCTAAACTACGAGCGGCTTCAAGTTGACCTTTGTCAACGGCGTTAATTCCTCCACGAACTAACTCAGCAATATAAGCTCCAGCATTTAAACTTAAAACAATTATTGCAGCAATAGTTGCCACCATTTTAATTCCTAGCAGTTGTGGAATCGTAAAGAATACGAAGAAAGCTAAAACCATCATTGGGATACCACGCATGATATCGACATAAACCATTGAGATTCCTCTTAAAATCTTACTAGGAGCGACACTCATTAGGCCAAATAAAATACCTAAGACTGATGCAATTGCTATTGAAACTAGAGTAACAAATAAAGTTGTCCCTAGACCACTTAAAAGTTGTTTGTAATTTTCTTTAACTAAAGCAAAAATACTTTGTTTTTCTGTTTTTTCTTCACCTAGATATTTTTCAGTAATCTCTTTATATTTTCCACTATTTTTTAAATTGGTTAAACCATTGTTAAATTTAGTTAGCAATTCCGGATTTTGTCCCTTATTAACAGCAAAACCATATTGCCCGCCTTTTTCTTTTTCTCCAACTAATTTTAGTGGCGCATTTTGTGTAATCGCGTAGGCCATTACTGGATAATCTTCAAAGGCTGCATCAGCACTTCCAGCTTTAACAGCTTCGTACATATTAGCAGAGTCATCAAAAGTTGAAACTTTAAAACCGTATTTATCTTTGATTGAGTTAGCAAAAGTAGCTCCTTCAGTTCCTGTTTTGATTGCAACTGTTTTCCCTTTTAAATCCTCATAAGATTTAATTGTATCATTGGTATCAGCTACAGCCATAACGACACCACTTTCAAAATAAGGATCAGAAAAATCAAATGTTTGTTTTCGTTCATCCGTAATGCTCATTCCAGCAATGACAGCGTCAACCTGATCTGCTTGTAGAGCTTGAACTGCGGCATTGAAGCCTAGGGGTTTAATCTCAACTTCAAAACCTTGATCTTCAGCAATAGCGTTAAGTAAATCCATATCAATTCCAACGAAATTGTTATTGGCATCTTGGAATTCAAAGGGAGCAAAAGTAACGTCTGTACCAATAATATATTTTTCTTTTGTTTCAGCATGAGCATCAGTAGTTAATGTAAAGTTTAATAAAACACCTAAAGTTAATAATAATGAAAATAGAAATAAGTATGTTTTACGTGTGTTCAATGAAATCTCCTCCTATTCAAGGTTTTATTTTATTGGAAAAGCCAAAAACTTGCAACTAATATGTATACCACTAATGTTACTATTTCTAACATGATGTGTTAGAAGTAAAACGTTTTCTAATTTAAAATCCTTTTTTTAAAACTATGTAAACGTAAAACAAAATAAAAAATAACTGAGTTATTCGAGTGTGTTTATGATTGACATTTAGTGTTTAATAAGATAAAATGAATGATAGTCAGTCATGTTTTTGTGTTAAGAACATGTTTAGTTCAAATTAAGGGGTGCAAAATGAAACTTGATAAGAAAAATAGATTAATTTCAGCCGCCATAGAAGCTTTTAATGAAAAAGGTTTAGAGCAAACTAAAATTGCAGATATCGTTAAAATCGCAGGTGTTGCCCAAGGAACGTACTACTTATATTTCCCTTCAAAATTAGCTATTATGCCAGCTATAGCTGAGGTAGTAGTAGAAAAAAATATTGCGGAGTTGCATCAAGGAATGGATCCAACTTTACCTTATTCAGAACAATTAAATCAATTGATTGAAATTAGTTTTAGTATTACAGAAAAATATGCAGATGTGATTGCGTTAACCTATGCTGGTTTAGCTTCCAGTGAGCATTTAAATGAATGGGAAAAGATTTATGAACCTTACTATCTATATGTGACAGATTTTCTTGAACAAGGCATAGCTAAGGAAGCCATTACAGCTAAGATGAATCCTAAAGCGACAGCCCGTTTATTAATTGGTTTAATCGAAAATGCAGCAGAGCAATTATATTTGTATGCAGAAACAGATGATACTGCCGTAGAAGATCAAAAAGAAGAAGTTTACCAATTTGCGAAAAGAGCATTAGGGATAATTTAAAGATTGGAAGAGTGAAATGAATGATTAGAGAAGCAAGAAAAGAAGATGCAAAAGCATTAGCACCATTAATTATGGTGATTTTAGAAGATATGGAGCTTGAAGTATTTAAAGAATATTCAAAAGAAACAATTGAAGAATTATTAGTTGAAGGTATTCAAACTGAAACATACCGCTATAGTTACCGCCATGCTCACGTGTGTATGCGTGATGGTGAAATTGCTGGGGTTGTCTTTGGCTATCGTGGTGAAAAAGAACCAGTGATTGATGAACCCTTAATTGATATTTTAGAAGCAAAGGGACTTAACTCTGATAGTAGACTCTTTATTGAAAAGGAGACTTTTGCAGGTGAATGGTACTTAGATTCACTTGTAACGGCAGAAAAATTCCGTGGTCGTGGAGTAGGTACGGAACTATTAGATGCATTAGGAGAGTTTGCTAAAGAAGACGGAGAAGAAATTATCGGCTTAAATTGTGATCAATCTAATGCTGGTGCCCAAAAGTTATATGAAAAAATGGGATTTAAAAAGACTGGTGAAGTTACAATCAGTGGTCACGAATACAATCATATGCAAAAACAAGTTTAAACGATAAAAAAAGTCTTTTCTATTCAGAAATTATGAATAGGAAAGACTTTTATGATTGTGTCATTAATAGGCAGGTAAATTAAGAGGTCCATCTTTAGCTGGTGCGCGTGGGATTACCCAATGATCTAATATAACAGCAAGACAGACGCAGAGAGGTAAATCTTGCTCTCTTTTAATAGAAAGAGCATAAAAATCTCCAGAGGCTAAATAAACTTTATCCATTGTCATGACAGTTTTAGTCAAGTGGAGAATTTTATAATGATGATTTGCAAAATCACCACTAATAATCCAATGAATTCGACTGACACGAAAATAAGGATTGTGAATACCAGGATACTTTGAAACAGAACAAACTTTTTTACCGCTTAAATAGATATCAAATTTCGGCATTAAAGAAAGTTTTGTTTGTTTGACTTCAGCGACTAAAGTGCCGTCTATCTTGTACAAATATAAGCCATCTCCAACATTACCCCATTTGCCTGTGATTAAATAAATATCTTTTCCGGCTTCATCTTTTATAATAATGCGTTCTTTTCTAGCGACATATTGTTCCTTCATA
Organism: Carnobacterium maltaromaticum DSM 20342; assembly: GCF_000744945.1. Classification (NCBI taxonomy): domain Bacteria; kingdom Bacillati; phylum Bacillota; class Bacilli; order Lactobacillales; family Carnobacteriaceae; genus Carnobacterium; species Carnobacterium maltaromaticum. The sequence goes on along the minus strand of NZ_JQMX01000001.1, from coordinate 1,765,192 downwards.
TAGATATGAATCATGTCCTTCACCTCTAGTGATAGAGTAGCACAAATTGTAAATAAATTCATTCATTAAATAGGCAGTAATTTATTAAATTAATTTAAAGTCTCCATTTTTTTTGAGCAAAACAGTTGCTAGTTTTTTAGCTGGATGCTATTATATGGGTAAGATATCTGATGTGTACGATATATCCTTTACAGTGGTGACCGAACAAGTAATACCTTTTAGGGATCCAAACTGAAATCAAACTGATAACAAGCCTTTTCACTTGGTAGTTAGAGATGTTTGACAGCGGAGCCCACCTTGCTATAAGCGGGGCAACACATCGGGATGCTGAACCGGCACAATCGGATTTCTTTTAAAAGTAAATTATTTTTAAGATCGTCTAGTCCTCGTGACTAGGCGGTTTTTTTATGTATACTAAACGTTATCTTTATAGGATATAATCAGATAAAGGGGTGAAGAGAATGGATGCTAAAGAAATTAAACGTAGATGGAATAATTTTGCAAACGAATATGCAGCAACGCATGGCGAGTATGGGGACATTCACAAAGAAATAGTATTAAACCCAGCTATTTTTTCACTAATTGGAATGATTGAAAATAAAGAAGTGTTAGATGCAGGCTGTGGAGAAGGTTATTTAAGCCGCCTTTTAGCTAAAGAGAAAGCCAGAGTCACAGGAGTAGATTATTCAACAAGAATGATTGAAATAGCTGAAGAACGAACAAATTCAAATCTAGCAATTAAATATTTTGAAGGTAACTGTGAGAAGCTAGATTTTTTAGCAGATGAAAGCTTTGATTTAGTTATTTCAAATATGGTTATTCAGGATTTACCAGAATACGAGTCTGCCTTGAAAGAAATGTATCGTATACTAAAACCAAATGGTGAGTTAGTTTTTTCTATTTTACACCCTTGTTTTGTGACGCCTAATAGTGGCTGGGAGAAGGATGTAAATGGAGATAAACTTTTTTGGAGGGTTGATAATTATTTTTATGAAGGTGAATATCGACAAAAATTAGGAAAAGAAGCAGATATTCTTTTTTTTCACAGAACTTTAACAACCTATTTAACAACGCTCCTTAAAATTGGTTTTAATTTAGACAGTTTACTTGAACCAAAACCATCTGAGGAAATGCTAGCTAAGTATCCTTCTTTTGAAGAAGATTTAAGATGTGCTGATTTTATTGTATTTAAGTTGAAAAAATAAGTGTTTAGAAATAAAGTGTTTTGTAAGGGGAAGTTGATTTGGATTTTTTTAGGAAGAGGTATCTCCGATTTGATGAGATGGTTAAGGTGGAAAAGAAGAAATAGAACTAATGAAGTTCAGATATGTTTAAGTAAAAAATGAGCTGAAGGGAGGCATAATAGACACTCCTTCTAGCTCATTTAAAAAGATTAAATTTTTTCTTGTTTCGTCAAACGATAACCGCCATGAAAAACAGGACCTACATATTCATTGAAGGCAAAGCCGCTACGAATAGCTTCTGAGACAAATTCTTTAGCCTTTAAGACAGAATCTCTAACTGTAAGTCCGTTTGCTAAACCAGCCGTGATTGCTGCTGCAAATGTGCATCCAGCTCCATGATTATAAGCAGGAGTGATTTTTTGATTTTCCAAGACTAAAAATTCTGAACCATCGTAAAATAGGTCAATGGCTTTATCACCTGCTAAGGCTTTTCCACCTTTAATGACAACATTTTTAGCACCTAAGAGATGAATTTTTTTAGCGGCAGCTTTCATATCTTCTAAAGTTGTTAGTTTTCCTAAACCAGATAAAACACCTGCTTCGAATAAATTAGGTGTTGCAACCGTTGCTAATGGGATTAATTCATCACGTAAAGCCTCAGCGCTATCTGGATTTAAGACTTCATCTTCGCCCTTGCAAACCATTACTGGATCAATAACGATATTTTTAAGTTGTTGTTCTTTGATTGTTTTCGCTACTAGATCAATAATAGGAACACTCCCTAGCATACCAGTTTTCATAGCAGCAATTTCGCCACCAGCTAGAATTGTTTTTAATTGTTCCTCAACAATAGCCACATCAATTGGATGCACCTGATGATGCCAACCATTGTCTGGATCCATCGTCACGATAGTTGTAAGTGCAGCTAAACCGTAAGTACTATATTCTCCAAATGTTTTCAAATCAGCTTGAATACCAGCGCCACCACTTGAGTCGCTACCAGCAATAGTTAATGTTTTTGGAATTAATGTCATAAAATTTCCTCCTGTGTAATAAAAAGTTTGTTGAGCTGTTTAGGCCTGGCAGAAAAATAGGGAATTCCAATAAAAGTGTCCTTTTACTTTTTTGGGAATTTATCTTTTTTCCAAAGGACTGGTTCAAAAGAACTGGCCTAGATAAAAAGTTTGTGGATCCGTTTAGGCCTATCAAAAGCTTGGCGTTTCTAGTTTAGTTTTACGTTAATTAAGTCTATTTGTCAATTAAGAAAAGCTGAACTCAAGTAAGTTCAGCTACGTTTTTATAAATCTTCATTGATACAACGCATAATAGCCTCAGCAACACCGTTCTCATTGTTGCTAGATGTTAGATATTTGGCATGGCTTTTAACTTCTTCTTCAGCATTTTCCATAGCAAAGCTTACACCTGCAACTTTGAGCATCGACACATCATTAAAATTATCACCAATTGCCATTACATTTTCCATAGGAATACCCAGCCTTTTTGCAGTTCTTGCTAAAGCAATTCCTTTTTGTGCATCTTTGTGATTAATTTCAATATTATTAATGAAAGAAGAGGTAATCGCTAAAGAACCTAATGTTTCAAGTTTTTCTTTAATAGGAGCGAGGGTATGTTGACCATCATCACTAAAAGCAATTAATTTCAGGACTTCAATCGAGCGGTCATTCACTAATTCTTTATAGTCATCAATGTAATTGATATTCATTAGCTCCAAACGCGCTGCTGCTAAAACAACGCCCATCTTATAAGTGGTTTCGGGATTTAAATTGACAAGTAAGGACGCAACAGATTCAATCCGTTTGACTTTATTATCAGAATAAATACCTTTAGAAGTGACTACTTCAGCATAAATATTGTGCTCTTTTAACAGTTGTAAAATTGTTCTAACCGTATCTTTTTCGATTCCGATATTATCAATAATTTTACCTTGGCCATCATATACTTGAGCACCATTTAATGTAATCATTGGGCAATTAATGCCAACCTCTGTTAACAATGGATGAGCTTCAGTGTATCCGCGACCTGTTGAAACCATAAACTTAATACCACGGCGCTCAGCTTCAGCAATTGCCTGAGCATTTGCCTTTGAAATAACCATCTTCTCGTTCAATAACGTTCCGTCCATATCTGATGCAATCAGCTCTATCATTATTTTTCCTCCAATATTTTGTGATCCTCTTTAGTTTACCATTAATATGGAAAAATGGTAAAGAAAAGATTTAATAAATCAGAAAACGAAAAAATCTATTTTTATTCTATTGTTTGCAACTTGCTTCATAAGAAAGAGTTGAGTACAATAGAAAGAAGAATTGAAAATTAACGTTACTTAGCGAGATTAAGTTAAAAGGAGACAAAAGCAATGTTGGAGAGTAGTCAACAATCCGGTCAATCTTTGGCCCAGCAAGTAGCTAACAAAATAGAGTCTTTAATTAAAGAGCAACGTTATAAAACTGGAGATAAATTACCAAATGAATTTGAATTGGCAACAGAATTAACTGTTGGAAGAGGTACCATCCGTGAAGCGATAAAATTATTAGCAGCGAGAAATGTCGTTGTAATTCAGCGTGGTAAAGGCACGTTTGTATCTAAAACACCTGGTATAACTGAAGATCCATTAGGGCTAAGCTTTATTAGTGATAAAAAAAGATTGAGTAGCGACTTAATGGATGTCCGTGTGATGATTGAACCAGAAATTGCTAAATTAGCCGCTGAAAATGCAACAAGCGAAGAAGTAGAACAAATGGAAAAAATTTGTGATGAGATTGCAACCTTAATTCATGCAAATGAAAATCATGAAACTAAAGATATTGAGTTGCATTCAGCTATTGCGAAGTCGAGTAAAAACGTTGTCGTACCTAGTTTGATTCCAATTATCCAAACAGCTATATCGTTATTTATTAATTTAACCAATCGCAGTTTAAAAGAAGAAACAATTGAAACTCATCGACAAATTGTAGAGGCAATTAAAAATAAAGATGGTGAAGCTGCAAAAAAAGCGATGCAACGGCATTTAGGTTACAATAAAGAAGAATTAAATCTATAAAAAAGGGTGAAGCAAGCTTGGATTTTGTCTCTAAGCTTGCTTCACCCTTTTATTCTTAATGATAAGCTAAATTAATTTATCAAAAAAGTTAGTTCAATAAAAATGAAAAAAGTGGGAATATGCTTAATAAAAATAAAGAAAAATTAGGGTTGGAATTTTTTTCCTCCATATTTTTTTGAAATAACATAAAACTGATTAGAACTAAAAATAAAACTAGAGCATTGAGTACTCTCGGTCCAGACGCGTATATTGTTGGTGAAAAAAACATTAATACACAGGAAAGTAAGCCAGCTAAATAGCAAAAAAATGTAAAAACAGGATTTCTAGTCACAAGGCATGAACAAAAGATAATATAGATAAGAACAGTGCTCCAAAAAATATAAGGAAATACTCCTATTATAAAATTTCTTGTCAATAAATTTTCAAAACTATCAAATGGAACGAAATTTATTCTATTTAAGTCAGTCAAAAGAGTTGGTTTTACTATTGTTAAGCTTAAGATAATTGTGCCTAATATATAGAATATTTTCTTTAATTTTTCAGATTGTAGAAGATTTATTGTTAGAAGAGAAATTAGTAAGATAAATAATTTAAAATGAGTAATAAGTTGTTCGAATAACCAAAATATACCTGTTTTCATATGTCCTAAAAAGGAAAGCTCATTAAATTCAGGAAACCATCTGACTATTTCAGATTCGAACCTTACTGTATTTCCTGGTGCAAAAGTCATTAGTAGTATCCCTGCGAATACTATCAAGGTTAGAATTATCAAGTAAATAGATGGCTTTTCTTTAATTGTGAATAGGTAGATATGATAAACAAACATGATTCCAAAAGCACAGAGAACTAATTGTTCATTAGAAATAGCAAAAATGCACGTAATAATTACTCTTACTAATTGTTTTAAAGAAAATTCAGTTGTTTTTTTTCTGAAAAATTTGTCAGCAAAAGGAATTAAGACATAAGCACCTAATGCTAATGGCCATAAATAATTAACAGAACCTGTCATCCAAAAAAAGCCGCTATTAATAACGTCAAATGATGAATAACCAAACAAAATAATAACCACCACGACATTGTATATCTTTATTTCCCCTTTAAATATTCGAACAATTGAAGTAGCTAACAAAAATATAAAAGACGTATTTAGCATTCTCCAGAGATTGATTGGGATGTGGAATATATAATATAACATCGTTTCCGGAAAAATTCGGGACGACCATGTATTGTATCTTAAGCTTAAATAATCAGCTAATGAATATTTATCCTTGATTAAAGCGAACCAACTATCATCACTACCTTCGATAAAATTAAATCGAAGTTGATAAAGAAATACGATGAAAATCAAGGTGCACCATAAGAAAATTGTTCTTTGCTTGTGATTGATTTTTAGGTCCATGTCATTTTTCTCCTACCTTTTATAAGTTTTTAATTATCTAGATGATTTATTTTATTAATTATAATATCTAAGTAAATTAAGTAATCTAATCCCCATTTAAGCATAATTATTGTGAAGAGTAAAGACTTTTTCTATATAATACTTAAAATCTAAGTTTAATACAAAATTTCAGTAGCTTTCATTGTATGTTGTTTCAAATTTAAAAGATAAATTAGATTAAAAGTTATTGATAAATGATTAAAAGAACGGATCCCTTGATGTTAAATAATAAATTAAAATAAATAATAATAATTATTGACATCCACTAAAGAAAACGTTATCATGAAACCGTAGTCATAAGACGTATGACGTCCGATGTATTTTAAAATGCTAAGGAGTGGTTAGATGAAAATTGGAATTATTGGTTTAGGCAAAATGGGTTTAAATTTAGCAGAAAACTGCGTAGATGCTGGTCACAAAGTTGTTGGTTTTGATTTGAAACCACCTGTGTTAAATCAAAAGCAAAAAAATATTGCAATCGTTACTGATTTAGTAGAAATGATTAAACAATTACCGAAACCACGTATTATATGGTCAATGGTACCTAGTGGCAAACCAACAGAAGCTATTTTTCAGGAAATGAATGAACTTCTGGATACAAATGATATTTTTATAGATGGCGGAAATTCAAATTATAAAGAGTCGGTTGTTCGTGGCAAGATAATGGAAGCTAAAAAGATTCATTTCTTTGATGTTGGAACCTCAGGCGGTATCGAAGGTGCTAGAGAAGGCGGTTGCTTTATGATAGGAGGAAATCAAGACGTATTTAAACAAATTGAACCTCTTTTTGTAGATATCGCTGTGGAAAATGGCTATTATTATGCAGGTGCTGTTGGGAGCGGACATTACTTAAAGATGGTTCATAATGGTATTGAGTACGGTATGATGCAAGCCATCGGCGAAGGTTTTGATCTTTTGGAGCATGCTCCATATGAATTTGATTATGAAAAAGTTGCAAAAGTTTGGAATAACGGTTCGGTGATTCGCTCGTGGTTGATGGAATTAACGGAATCAGCTTTTAGAAAAGATCAAAAATTAGAAGAGATTCAAGGAATTATGTATTCGTCTGGGGAAGGTAAGTGGACAGTTGAAGAATCATTGGAACAACAAGTGGCAACACCTATTATTACCATGTCGCTAATGATGCGTTATCGTTCATTATATCCAGATACATTTAGTGGGAAAGTGGTAGCAGCTTTGAGAAATGAATTTGGCGGACACGATGTAGAAAAGAAATAGAGGTGAAGGAAATGAAAGATTATTTAATTGGTGTTGATATTGGGACAACTAGTACAAAAGCAGTTTTATATGATGCGAAAGGAAATCTGAAGGGCTACGCGAATAAAGAATATCCTTTGTATCAAGAAGTACCAGATATGGCGGAGCAAGATCCAGATGAGATATTTGAAACGGTTATTGATGTATTAACAGCTGTTGTCCGTAAAAGTGGAGCGGATGTTACTAGAATTGCGGGAGTTTCTTTTTCAAGTGCGATGCATAGTTTGATTTTGTTAGATCAAGAAAAACAATTGCTGACACGTTGCATTACTTGGGCAGATAACAGAGCCTATCATCAAGCGGAAGAATTAAAGAACCATAAGGATGGTTTAGCTATTTATCATCGTACTGGAACGCCGATTCATCCAATGTCACCTTTAAGCAAAATTTTATGGTTGAAAAAAGAGCAGCCTGAACTTATTGCAAAAACAGCTCATTTTATCGGAATTAAAGAATATGTATTTTATAAATTATTTGGCCAATTTAAAGTGGATATCTCAATTGCTTCAGCAACTGGATTATTCAATATTCATCAACTTGATTGGGACCAAGAAGTTTTAGCGCTACTAGATATATCTGTGGACCAGTTATCTCAATTAGTTGAAACAGATTATCAAGTCACGGGCTTAAATGAATCTTATGCAGAGGTCATTGGCTTACCTGTGGAAACGCCATTTATTGTAGGTGCAAGTGATGGATGCCTATCAAATTTAGGAGTGAACGCCATTGATGGCAAAACGTTAGCTCTAACGATTGGAACAAGTGGCGCTGTTCGAATGGTGACAGATAAACCTGTTACTGATCCAAAAGGACGAACTTTCTGCTATGCTTTAACGAAAGACAAATGGGTCATTGGTGGACCTGTCAATAATGGTGGAATTGTTTTTAGATGGGTTAGAGATCAATTATTCGCTCCAGAGAAGATAACAGCAGAGCAAATGCAAGTAGACAGTTATGAAATTTTAACTCAAATTGCTGAAAAGATACCAGCAGGATCAGATGGATTGCTTTTTCATCCGTATTTAGGTGGAGAGCGAGCTCCACTTTGGGATGCTAATGCTAAAGGCGCTTTTCTAGGTTTGACAACAAGGCATACTCGAGCTCACATGGTTCGTGCATCTCTCGAAGGAATTGTTTTTAACCTGTATTCCGTGATGTTGATTTTAGAAGAACTAGTGGAACGTCCCGAGAGAATTCATGCGACAGGTGGATTTGCTCGCTCAGCATTATGGCGTCAGTTACTGGCAGATATTTTTGAGCAAGAAGTATCTATTCCAGAAAGTTACGAAAGTTCTTGTTTAGGAGCAGCAGTGATAGGAATGGAAAGTTTAGGCTTAATTGATTCGATTGAAGAGGTCTCTAAAATGATAGGTGTAACAAATCAGCATACACCTAATGAAGCTCATTTCCCGGTTTATCGTGAATTACTGCCTATATTTATACGGACAACACGATTATTACAAAATGAATTTCAAGCAATTGCTGACTTTCAGCGGAAATATAGTAAATAGAGCAACTATTTTTCTTCATTCGAGCCTGAACGAACTCACCAAGCTTTTTATCAATCTAGTTTTTATGAGCCAACTCCTCAAGAAAAAGATAAAAATTTGAGCTGTCAAAAAGTGTCATCTCAATTTTTCTTATCTTTCTTGTTGGAGTTAACCGGCGCAACGAACTTTTTATACTAGGAGGAATTTGATGGAATTATTAATAGTAGGTATCGGCGTTTTGATTCTTTTGTTTTTGATTATGAAGGTTAAGTTAAATACGTTTGTTTCTCTGATTATTGTTTCAATTTTGGTTGCTATTGGTTTGGGAATGCCTTTAACTCAAATTATTACTACTATTGAAGAGGGGGTTGGTAGTCAACTCGGTCATCTTGCTTTGGTTTTTGGGTTTGGAGCAATTTTAGGAAAGTTAGTCTCAGATGCTGGTGGAGCCTATCGTATTTCTACAACATTGATTAATAAATTTGGACGTAAAAAAATTCAAATTGCTGTTTTAATTGCTTCTTTTATCATTGGAATTGCTTTGTTTTTTGAAGTAGGTCTTGTTTTATTAATACCAATCATTTTTACAATTGCTAGTGAACTCGGTATCTCTATTCTATATTTGGGAATTCCCATGGCAGCAGCACTTTCTGTTACACACGGTTTTTTACCGCCACATCCTGCGCCAACAGCCATCGCAGGCATCTATGGTGCAAATATCGGAATGGTATTGTTGTATGGTATTGTCATTGCTGTTCCAACGAGTATTCTGGCAGGTCCTATGTATACTAAAGTAGCTCAGAAAATTGTTCCAGATGCATTTAATCGTGTCGGGAATATAAAAGCATTGGGGGAACAGAAAAAATTTACACTAGAAGATACTCCAGGTTTTGGAATTAGTACACTCACAGCTTTATTTCCAGTTATATTGATGGCGCTTGCAACTTGTTATGAATTGCTAAGTGGTGGGAAAATAACCGATAAATCTCCGTTGTATGAACAAGTCATTGCTTTGATAGGTACACCAGGTATGGCCATGCTATTATCCTTATTATTTGCTATTTATACAATGGGAGTTCGTCGCCAACAAACAATTCCAGCAATTATGAAATCAGCAGAAGAAGCGATTAAACAAATTGCTATGATGTTATTGATTATTGGAGGCGGTGGTGCTTTTAAACAAGTATTACTAGATGGTGGAGTCGGAGATTATGTCGCTCAATTATTTGCGGGTTCAACTTTATCTCCTTTAATTTTAGGTTGGGTAATTGCAGTAGTTTTAAGAGTTTGTTTAGGTTCTGCTACCGTGGCTGCTTTAACAGCTGCTGGACTTGCAGCTCCCTTGATGGCAGCGACAGGAACAGATCCAGCACTAATGGTAATTGCTACAGGAGCAGGTAGTTTGTTTGCCTCTCATGTAAATGATGCGGGTTTCTGGATGTTCAAAGAATATTTCAATTTATCGATTAAAGAAACTTTTGCAACATGGACAGTTTTAGAATCAATTATTTCAGTTGCGGGATTATTAGGAGCCTTAGCTTTGAATTTAATCGTTTAATTTTAAAGTCGGATTTTCTTTATGAAAATCTGACTTTTTCTTTTAAATTAAACCTATCAACTGTTATACTTGAAATGTAAACTATTATTAGTTGGTTACGGCATAATAATTAAAGATTTAGCTGAATTTAGCTATAATGGAATTTTAGGCTAGGACAACAAATTTTTTATATAAGGAGCGATATGATAATCATGAAAACAATTATTCATAACGATTGGCAAGATATTTTACAAGAAGAATTTGAATCTACTTACTATCAAGAATTAAGAGAATTTTTAAAAACAGAATATGCGGAACAAACTATTTATCCTTCGATGAATCATATTTGGGAAGCCTTTGAATGGACTCCATATGAGCAAGTGAAAGTTGTTATATTAGGACAAGATCCTTATCATGGTCCTAATCAGGCACATGGGTTAAGTTTTTCGGTCCAACCAAATGTAAAGGTCCCTCCTTCTTTAGTAAATGTATATAAAGAATTAGCAGATGACTTAGGCATCACACCAGTTAATCATGGTTATTTAAAATCGTGGGCTGAACAAGGGGTCTTATTGATGAATACAGTCTTAACTGTTCGTGGTGGGTCAGCGAACTCTCATCGTGGTCAAGGTTGGGAGCGATTAACGGATGCCGTCATTAAAAAATTAAATGAACATGAAAAGCCTTTGGTCTTTATTTTATGGGGGAATCCTTCAATAGCCAAAAAACAACTGATTGATACAGAAAAGCATGTTGTTATTACCTCACCACACCCAAGCCCATTATCTTCTTATCGTGGTTTTTTTGGTTCAAAACCCTTTTCTAAAGCCAATAAGGCTCTAGTTGACTTTGGTCAAACACCTATTGATTGGCAACTGCCAAAACAGGTTTAGAGAATAGTAACAATAAGTTTAGCGATAAACTGTACTAGTCAAATTTTAATAAATTGTTCACAATTACTAATTTTTAAGGATTTTTAAAAGAAAACAGCTGAAAAAACTGTTATTTTTTTGGAAAAGATAGTATGATAGAGAAAGAAAAAAATAATTGTATATCCTGGAGGGAATTTTTGTGGAGTTATTTGATAGCCTAAAATTTAAAATTGTGAGAAAAAAAATTAGAATTGTTTTTCCAGAAGGAACTGAACCTCGTATTCTTGGTGCAGCTGTTCGTTTGGCTTCGGAAGAACTAGTAACCCCTGTTTTAATCGGTAGCGAAGTAGCTGTTAAAGAAGCTGCTAAAAAACGTGGTTTCGTTGTGGATAATATTGAGATTATTGATCCGAATAACTATCCAGCTATGGATGAAATGGTTGCGGCTTTTGTTGAACGTCGTAAAGGCAAAGCAACTGAAGAGCAAGCTAGAGAAATGCTTAAAGATGAAAACTACTTTGGTACAATGTTAACTTACATGGGCTTAACAGATGGTTTAGTTAGTGGTGCTGTTCATTCAACTGGAGACACCGTTCGCCCAGCATTACAAATCATTAAAACAAAACCAGGAGTTTCTCGAACAAGTGGTGCGTTTATTATGTTACGTGGTCGCGATAATGAAAAATATCTATTCTCGGATTGTGCTATTAACGTAAATCCAAATGCACAAGAATTAGCTGAAATTGCGGTAGAAAGTGCTAAAACAGCTGCATTATTTGATATTGATCCTAAAGTTGCAATGTTAAGTTTCTCAACAAAAGGTTCAGCAAATGCTCCAGAAGCTAAAAAAGTTGAAGAAGCAACGAAAATTGCGCAAGAAATGGCTCCTGAAATTCAAATCGATGGTGAATTACAATTTGATGCAGCATATGTTGCTTCTGTTGGTCAACAAAAAGCACCAGATTCTGAAGTCGCTGGTCATGCAACTGTCTTTGTTTTCCCAGAATTACAATCAGGAAATATTGGTTACAAAATTGCACAACGTTTCGGTAACTTTGAAGCAATTGGACCTATTTTACAAGGTTTAAACAAACCTGTTTCTGATTTATCTCGTGGATGTAACGAAGAAGATGTTTATAAATTATCAATCATTACAGCTGCACAAAGCTTAATGAATTAAACTATATATTTAATGAAACAAGTATTTTCACTTTGAATTTAGTGAGAATACTTGTTTTAGTTTACGGAATAAGAGATACAAGGTATAATAAATGTTATAGATTTAGTTAGTTAAACTAAAATACAGTCCTAGGAGAAACGAATGAAAAATAATATTAATTATTACATCCAAGCAGTAAATACAGCCATTACGGATACTGAAGATAATGGTGAGCTTCTTAATGAACATTTTGAAGTATTAAGAACAGCACTAGATAACGACAAAATCTCTGAAATTTCAATTGAACAATTAACGACAATCAAAGAAAAATTTGCAACTGGTACTGAAAAATACCGTGGGATTAACGCAACTTTAAATGGTTTGAAACCACCTATTAAAGTATTAGGTGTTCATAAACAATTATTAAAGGCATATCAAGACTTTGTTGAAGGCTGTCAAGCAATGACAGATAGTATTGATGCTACGAAGCAAAGTGTTGATGTAGAAGCATTTGAGCGTTCTGAAAAATTACAAGATGAGTCTTCAGATGCTATGATGAAAAACATTCAACGTATCACTAAAATTCTATTTTAATAAGCAAAGAGACTGAGAAATGAAAATTCTCAGTCTCTTTATTAATTTTAGACTTCGCGTACAGCAAAGTAATTTCCTTCACTATCAGCGAAGTTGAAAACTTTCATTTGCGGCATTTCAATTAGGTCACCAACCGTAATACCTTTTTCTTGGAATTCTGCGTAGAGAGTTTCAAGTTTAGATGAAGCGCTAAATAAAATTGAAGGCGTTCCTAAATTTAATTCTGGGTGTAGTTTTTCGACAATCTTACGGTCATGTAAAACAAAGCTAGTATCAGAGGTTTCTTTTGGGGCAATTTCAATTGAAAAAGTACCATCTCCGTTGTCCACCTCAGTAGATTTTGTAAAACCGACTTTTTGCGTCCAAAATTCAGCAGCAGCCTTTTGATCGTTAACGTATAACATTACTTGTCCAACTGATTCAATCATGTTCTTACCTCCGTATTTAAAATGAATTTATGTTCTTGGACTATCAGTATAAACGGTTTAGGTGATAGAATGCAAAAATTAACTTTTAATTGACTGCATACTTGAATAGAATCGTTAAATCTTAAGAAGTATTTCTGTTTATTTGAGTTTTAAATCAATTAAACTATGGTACAATAAAATGGTCTTAAATAAAACTTAATTAATCTAAAAAATAGATAAAGCTTAGTTCAATACAATAGAACTTGTTAGATTTAGTTTTTTTAGAAAACAGTAAGGTGTGAAATAAATGGAAAATGAGTCCGCAATAAAATTATGGAGTAGTTTTCGAATGCAAAATAGCCAAGCACCAGAAACTTGTGAAGCTTGGGCATTTGGTGATTCTAAGGAAATGGCAGATGAACTTAGTGGGCTAGTATTAGAAGGGTTAAAAACAGCAACAAGTAGTGCGTTTGAAGTTTATCAAGTCGAAAATGAGCCTATTCCAACTGAGGGATCTTATTCAATTATATTAGATGGGAATCAAGAGGCGGTAGGAATTATTCAAATTCAAAAAGTGACAACGTGTGCTTTTAACCAAGTTACTGAAGAGCTTGCAATTGCAGAGGGTGAAGGCGATCGAACATTGGAGTATTGGCGCCGTGTTCATGAAGAGTTTTTTAAACGCCATTTAGCAACGTATGGTTTATCTTTTAATGAAGAGATGCTTATTGTTTGTGAACAATTTGAATTAGTTTATGCAGCTTAGGTACAAAAATTATTTAGGAGGTAGGAAATCAATTGAATTTAAAACAGATGGTTGGAGAAAAAGCAGCAGAATATGTTAAAGAGGGTATGGTTGTTGGTTTAGGAACAGGTTCAACAGCCTATTATATGGTTGAAGCTGTTGGGAAAATGGTTAAAGAAGGTTTAACTATTACGGGTGTAACTACATCTAACAGAACAGCAGAGCAAGCTAAAGCTTTAGGTATTCCTTTAAAAAGTGTTGATGAAGTTGATCATATTGATATTACTATAGATGGATCAGATGAAATTAGTTCAGATTTTCAAGGTATTAAAGGCGGAGGTGGTGCGTTATTATTTGAAAAAATAGTTGCCACTTATTCTGACAAAGTAATCTGGATTGTAGACGAAAGCAAAATGGTTGAAGAACTAGGAGCATTCCCACTACCGGTTGAAGTAATGGAATACGGTAGTTTACAATTGTTCCGTTTATTTGAAGAAAAAGGCTACAAACCAGCATTTAGGCTAAATGAAGAAGGACAAAAGTATGAAACTGATGGTGGTCATTTATTAATCGACTTACATTTGAATGAAATCAAAAAACCTTTTGAATTAGCTGAGTTTTTAGATGGTTTGACGGGTGTTGTAGAACACGGACTATTTTTAGATTGTGTAAATACTATTATAGTTGGCTATACAGATGGTCCTAAGATAATCGAAGCACGTTAAAAATATAGAAAAACTTGTAAAAATGACCACCATTTTTACAAGTTTTTTATACATACAATAAGTTAGAATCTGTCGTATAGTTATGAAATATGATAGAATAAGTAAACGTTGGAAATAGCTGACCAAAGGGGGACTAGCAAATGAATGAGAAGTTGACTAAACAGGCTAATGGGGAAATTAAAGTATCCTTTGAATTGAATTTAGAAGCTAGTTTAGAAGATGTCTGGAATTTATTAACAACAAATGAAGGGTTAGCTCAATGGTTCCACGAACTTGAGGTTGGTGAATTAGGAGAAGAGGGTTATTTTAATTTCATTATGACGCCAACAGAGCGCATTAAAATGCCCATTCTAAAGTATGTAAAGAAAACAAAAATTGGATTTGAATGGGATCAAGATTCTGTCTTATTTCAACTTGAGCCTTTAGATAATGATAATGTTAAATTGATTTTTAGTGAAGAACTAAAAAATATAACTGAACATACACCTCGGGATATAGCAGGTTGGAACCTGTGTTTGCGTAGAATTCAACTTGTATTGATTAAAAAAATTGAAACACCTGTTAATCAAGATGAATTCGATGAACTAGTTGGAAAATATAAGAGCGAGTTAGTTAAATTAGAGGGAAATTAGGACTCTAAATACAGAAGAATAATGTTTTGAATCATTAAAAAAAGACAGTAGAATGTGCTTCTTACAGACAATTAGTTAATAAATAGAAAGTAAAAGGGTAGAAGAAAGATATGAATTCAATTGAATTAACATTTAAATTATTCAAGGAACAAAAAATATTAGATGCAAAACAAGAGGTCACTTACTTAAAAAATTCTTTCCTACATGATGTTGTTAATCAAGTAGCCAGGGAGTTAGTAGGAAACCAATCAGATAATCATGAATTAAGTGATGTCCACTATCCAGACTGGTTAAATTATCCCAGTGATTTGACTAAACAAGTTTTAGTTGAGTTCAATTTTGATGGAGACGAATCAGATTCAGAAATGATAGCGAAAGTTGCGGATAGCTATGCTCAAAATTTTATGGAAAATAATCCTAGCTTAGTTGTATATCAAATATTTACATTATCAGACAAACATAAAGTTCAACTTTTTTTGAATTTTTTTGTGCAGTTTGGTTATTTAAATAAACGTTTTTTCGCTATTAGTTTGGCTGAAGCTATTGATAAACAAAAGACTAGTCGTAATTTAAGCATTATTGAGTGGAAAAAGAAGGAACTGAGTGAAATAGACTCACTTCTTCACACTGAGGGAACTACACAGGTGATTCAAATTGAGGAAGATGAAGAACAGACTAGAAAGCTACCAACGATGCAAAAGGTGGCCTTATCTCAACTCCAATTAAAATTAGATGACTTGCTCACTGAAACAGTTGATTCTACTGTTGAAAAACAAGACGATAGCATGGAGAAATCTGGAACTAATAGTCATTACAATGCAAAGTCTAATTCAGGAAGGAATCTTACTCAAACAGTCAATGCCAACGATAATGAATTGTTTATAGCAGATAAAGAACTAATAACAACTTTAAACTTACAAATTCTCCGGTTAGAAGAATTAAATAGCAAACTGGAAAGAAAGCTTATAAAAGCTGAATCAGAAAAAAGCAAAACGGGAAAAATTGTAGACAACAAAGAAAATGATGAAATTGGTTTACAAGATGAATTCCACCAGAAGTTGCTAACTTTACAAACAGAAAATAACCAACTGATTAAGAAAATAGCGCAAATAGAAAATGAAAGATCAGATTACAAACAGGAAATAAAAGTAAAAATCGAAGAATTAATGTTACTGAACAAAAATTATGAAAATCAAATTACTGAATTAGTCCAAACCATAAAAATTAAAGAGGGTCTTTTAGCTGATTTGAAAGAAAAAAATAAAAAATTTAAACAAAAGAAGAAGATAGAAGGTCCTATAACATTAGTTAAACCCTCTCATTTACAGAGCGATGAAGAGAAAATGGAGATGTCATCTTCTATCAGTGAACAGAATGATCTTTTAAATGATTTTCCTGAGCCAGATTTTGAAGATATGACTAAGAAAAAAATTAGTAGCAAAGAGTACAAAGAACTGATAAAAACCGTTGGATATATAGAACATATCTGGTCTATTTATCAAACAAAGCTTAAAAATATGCCAGTTGAAAATATGAAAGAACAGATTGAGCTAGAAGTATTATTCGAGCATATTGACGAGGCTGCAGTTGAAACATTTATTTTTAGCCATGAGTTATCCGAAATTAAAGATCAGGTTATGATTAAAAATTCTGTTTTACTAGGGAGAAGTACAGTAGTTATAAACAATTATGATTTGCAATCTCTCCGTTATATAGAAAAACAATACTATTTAATGAATGAAGCTATTAAAGAATTGAGTAAGGTAGAGGTAAAAGAGAATAATTAATTCATCAAAAAAATTCCTGCTTAAATTTAAGCGAGGAATTTTTTTGATTGTTAAACTGAGTTTAGTAGTTCGAATAAACGGTATGTTTGATAAAAAAGTTAGAGATTCGATCTATTTAATCCCTTTTTTTCTTTTTTTATCATCTAAAATTACTTTTAAAGCTCTTTTTTTTGTTTTAATATTAGGACTTTTTAAGCGACGTCTAGCACTAGATAAATCAATTTTTTCAGCCATTAATAAACACACCTCCATAATAAATGTTAAGGCTTTTTTTTCTTAGTTAAATAATAAGCCATGATGATTGCTGTGATTGGAATAATTAAAACAGCACTGATTCCGATACAAAAAATAGAAATTGCTTCAGAAGCAAAGACTTTTGAATTGATAATGCGACCAAATGAATACGATAAATCTGTAAACCAAATAATCAAGGCTAAATAGCTTCCTAGAAAAGCAAAAAACAATGTATTCGTCGTAGTTCCTAAAATATCTTTGCCAATATTCATACCTGATTTAATGAGTTTTGTTCGGCTAATGTCAGAATTATGCAGAAAGACTTCATTCATAGCAGAAGCTATTGCCATTGCAGTATCCGTTATAGCACCAATCATACCCATAATAATGGCACAGATGCCTATTTGAATAAAGTTAATATCAACATATAAGGAGAAAGCTCCTAGTTCTTCAATTTCTTCCATGCCAAACCCCTGAGTATGGGTATGGTAGCTAGCTAAAAAAACAAAAATTAATGAAAATAGTAAGGTGAGTAAAGTTGCAATAAATGCTGAAATAGTTTTTACTGACCATCCATTAATATAAAATAAATTGATACAACTGATAAGAATACAGGCACCAAATGTAATGAGCAAAGGTGATTGGTTGAGAGTTAATAATAAAATTGTACAAAAAAGAATAGCAAAGTTAAATAGTAACGCGATGAAGGAACGAGTCCCTTTTTCACCTCCAATTAACTTCATTAAAACAAATAATAAAATAGCCAACAGAACTAAAACATTTATCATTTTTTTCGCCCCCTCTCAATAAAAAAGAGTGAGGTATATAAACCAATTGGAATGGTTAGAACAATTCCAATACTGCCAGCTAAAGCCCGAGCGATTTCTAACGAAAGGGTCATTGAAATTGTATAACCCCAAGCAGCACCATTTTTTAAGTACAATAAAATCATAGGAATAGCCCCACTAACATAAGCAAAAAAGAGGATGTTGATCATTGTACCCATAATATCCTTACCAATCTCTAGGCCTGACTTAATCAACTTATCGGAAGAAATGTCCGGGTCTTTTTCATATAATTCATACATAGATGAAGCCATTGTGATGGCAATATCCATGACTGCACCTAATGAACCAATTAAAATGCTTGCCAGAAATATTCTTTGTGGCGAGCGAGTAATGAAGGCCATTTCTTCATAACGTAGGCCTTTTTCATTGGTTATATGAAGAACGAAGAAAGCTATTAGAAACGCACTAAAAGTCCCAAATAAAGTCGCAATAATCGCCGTATAGGTTTTGGGATGATTGCCACTAACAAGGAGTAAAGAAATAGGTGTAAATAAAAGAACGAGTAGGGCACAAATTGGTACCAAACTAGAACTATCTAACTGAGTGTAACAATACATAGCTACTAATAGAATTAGAATATTTACAATTAGACTAACTGCTGAAAGCAAGCCTTTTTTTCCTCCAACAGCAACTAATACAAGAATGAAAACACAAGCTAAAAGCGCTACGAATTTATCACGCTTCACCTCTTTAATTATTCCTGTTTTAGAGTCGTTAGTAATGGGTTGTAAAAATACTTCATCCCCAACAGCAAAATGATAATCATTCGCACCAGATAAAGAATAAGTGTTTTCAATGAGCAACTGTTTGTTTTTATAAGTACCATTCATGATTGTTACCGTTAAATCTTGTGAAAATAGTTGTTTTTCATTTCCGTTATTTGAGTCAGAAACAGAGTTGTTATTTTCTTTTATCGCTGTTATTTTCCCAATAGGAGTCGTATAAAACTCATAGTTTGTGTGAACAAATAAAAGTAGAGCTGCACTACAAATTAAGACTAAAAGGACGGTTATTTTTTTAAAATTCATACTAGCTTTCATTTTGTGTCCCTCTTTTTATATAAGACTAGGATAATACATCCTAGTCTCTTTTTTACAATTTTATTTAATTGTCTTTTTTAATGCTTTCAAGTTAGCTTCCATTACTTTAATATAATCAATGCCTTTGTCTTGATCGCTTTGTGAAACACCCTCAATGGGACTAAGCACTTCCAAGACTGCACCAGTTCCACTAGCTAGTGTTTTGGCAATTTTTGGAGAAGCGCTATTTTCAAAATAAATAACTGAAATATTATTTTCTTTAACAAAATCACTTAGTTCCGCAAGTTTAGCAGGACTTGGTTCTAAGTCTGGAGACAAACCTGAAATGGCTACTTGCTCTAAGTTATAACGATTAGCTAAATAAGCAAAAGCCGTATGTTGAGTCACAAACGTTCTATTTTTAGTATCTTTTAACTCATTTTCAAAATCTTTATCTAGCTTTTTCAATTTTTCAATATAGCTAGCAGCATTTTTTTCATAACTATCTTTATTGACATCATCTGCTTTAACGAGGCCGTCTTTAATCGTCTGAACTTGTTGTTGAGCAATTACTGGATCCAACCAAATATGAGGATCAAAAGCATGGCTGTGCCCTTCATGATCATGTTCATCAGTATCAGAACCTTCGTCAGCGTCATGATGATCAGTTAGAATAATCTTGTTGGAGTCAGTTTCTGCTACAACTTTTCCAGAAGCATCAATTAGTTTTGCGCGAATTTCTGTATTAGCTAATTCTTCACTAGCTTTTAGAGTGAGTGAAGCTTTGGTTTCATTTTTTATTTCTGTAAATTCAGTTTCAGTTGCATCTTTTTTAAACCATTGATAATGATCAAAAGTTAAATTATCAGGAGCATGCCCATCCAATTCAATCGTGTCACCTGTATGATAATGGTCTTTTAATCCGTGGAGATGAAAATGTGGCTCTTCTTCATGCTCATCGGTATCATGGTGGTGTTCTGAATCTTCTTCCGAATGTTCATCAGAACCAGCTAATAAAGGGATATTTTTACTAGCATCAATGACCGTCGTTTTTTTCGAATCAATATTTTTTAATACACTTGGAACCCACGTCTCCATATATTCACTATTGTAAATAAAAACATCAGCATCAGCAATTTTCGCAATATCTTTAGCGCTAGGTTCGTAATCATGAGGTTCAACGCCAGCTTTCATAAGCATGGTTACATCTGCATGCTCTTTAGTCACATTTCTAGTGAAATCATACATTGGGAAAAAGGTTGTAACAACCTGTAATTTTGTTTTTTCTTGTGGAGCACTCGTTTTTCCTGGTTGAGTACATCCAACCACTACTAAGATAACAACTAATAAAGGTAACAACAATTTTAACTTTCTAGATATTTTCATTGAATAAATTCCTCCTGAATAAATAATTGCTTTATTTTGTTTCTCGATAAAGGGCCTTTTTTCTTAATTTAGGTGAATATTTCATCAACTCGATACGCTCGGGATTCGTGCGTTTATTTTTAGTCGTATGGTAATTGCGTTCACCAGTCTCGACACACTCTAAAATGATTTGAACTCGCATGTATACTCCTCCTTATCTAGTTTAACGACAGCTAACCTATAGAATCAACTGTTCAAAACGTAATGATTACGATTGAAAATTAAATTTAACATAGCTCATTGAATACGTCAAATACTTTTTTTATTTAGTGATGGATTCAGTTAAAGAAATTAAAGTTTTTAAGCTTGCTTTTTTTTAAAAGAAGGTGTATCTTTAAACGTAATTGTTTCGATTTGAGAAGGAGGAGTAAATAATTTGGCAAAAAAATCTAAAATTGCTAAAGCACGCAGACAACAAGCAATTGTGCTTAAATATCAAGATTTACGTGAAGAACTAAAAGCGAGTGGAGATATAGAAGCTCTAAGGAGATTACCTAGAGATTCAAGTCCAACTAGGCTTAGGAATAGAGATTTAATCGATGGAAGACCGAGGGCATATATGCGGAAATTCGGCATGTCACGAATTCATTTTCGTGAACTTGCACATAAAGGCCAGATACCTGGCGTAAAAAAAGCTAGCTGGTAATATAAGAGCAAGGTAGAAAATGGCTTATTTTCTACCTTGCTCTATTTATTTTATACGCAACAATTGCTTATTTAAGTAAATGTGTTAGATTAAAAGTAGTGAAAAGAGAAATGAGGGGAAACCAATGAAGAAAACGAAGAAGGGACCGTTAGTGATTGCTATCTTTTTTTTGCTTGCTTTATATAGTGGGATTTTTTTATCCTATAGGAAGGGGAACTTAAACCAAGCAATTGCAGATTCAACATGGGTTTATCAGACAAGTGAGGGGACAAATTATTCTGGAACATATCAAGTAAATAACTATAGTAGAGGGATTATAATTAAGACTAAAAAAGGCTTACTTGAACTATCTATTATGGATGAATACAAAGAAAATAAAGGGTTTGTTGGAGCAATTAAAATGGTTAACGAAGAAGAATATACAAGCGTTGATTTTTATAAAGAAAATAGTCAAAATAAATGATGAAGAGAGACGATCAAAATAATTCTTTATTTTTCCTTATAAGAGTTAGAAAAAAATAAGAAAAAAACCATAAAAAAGGCACAGTTACTTGCTAAACTAAGTAGTAAGATTAATTGGATTGTTAACTCAATTGGTAGAGTACGTGGGTTTTAGCTCATAGGGTTACGGGTTCAAATCCCGTACAATCCGTTCTATAAAAAAAGCTGAGAATTTTCGGTCTCAGCTTTTTGTTTCGTTACAGAAATTGCCGATTCACGAAGGGGTATTTCTTGTAGTAAATCATACATGAATTTAATTGAGTTCGCTAGAGATTTAAAATCTACTATTAAATTAGGATAAAATGAATAGTAAAAGAAAAAACACAGACATCACCTTTGTAAAATTGGATGTCATGTGTTTTTTGTGCAGTAAGTGTTCTTTTTTTTGAAAAAGGAGACGAGTATTGGAATAAGGGATAAAAAAATAACAAAAAGTAGGACAATTGAAAAATGTTCTGCTATAAAAGGTACTCTTCCTAAGAAAAATCCAGATAGACAGCAGAGAGAGACCCAAATTAAGCTGCCAATAAAGTTATTAAAAGCAAATATTTTTAAAGACATTTTGCTAGCACCTGCAATAAAAGGTGTAATAGTCCAAACAAAAGGCATTAAACGAGCGAATAAAATTGTTTTACCACCATATTTATAAAAAAAAGCAATAGTATCCTGTACTTGTTGCGGTTTTAAAATATGCCGAAAGAAGGAATTGCTAAGAAAATCCAACCCTAATTTTTTTCCAATAGAGTAGTTGATACTAGCACCTATAAAATTAGCTGCTGAAAATGTAAGAATTAACCATAAAAGATTTAATTCATTAGGTAAAGCTGCGATTGCTCCAGCTGCAAATAATAATGAATTCCCTGGTAAAAAAGGAAAAATAATAAAACCAGTTTCAATGAAGACGATTAAAAATAAAACTAAGTAGGTCCAAAACCCATAATGATTGACAAAAGTATTCAGATGCTCATCAATCGTGAGAAAAAATTCAATCCAACGAGTCAAAAATTCCATAGTTAATTAAGCTCCTTAAGGTTTTTAGCCCAATTAGAGAGCTTCTTATCCGAATTTTCCTTGTACAAGTTAGTGTAACAAAATTAAGTCAGTAATGATACTCCTATCATTGACTAAAACTTTAAAATGGAATTTTTTGACAAAGTAGTCAGAGGTTAGTTGAAAATAAATAAAAGTAATCTATACGAAACAAGAAAAAAGAAGTATAATAGAGGAGCAATTCAACAGGTTTTAAATAACTGAATGTATAGATAGTTAAATAATTTTTTTATTGCTATAATCATTTTTTTTAGTTATATTACGATTGAAAAATAACGCTTATTTGTATTTTTTGGGGGTGGCGACATGGGTGATGGGAAAATTTCAGATAACATTATTACGATAATGTCTAAAAATGTTTTTAGGTTTTCAGAATACTGGTATTCTAATTATATCGTTAAGAGTTTGACTAAAAAAGCAGAAGATAGGACAATTTACATAGAAAAATATCGTGGACCGATTGTTTCCACAATAACGAATGGAATTAAGGCAATTGATAGCAAAAGAATTGATGCAGACTCGTACTTGAAAATGGGAAGAGACCATTTTTATTTAGGATTAAGTTTAGTTGAAATGGAAAAGAATCAAGTCCTAATGGAACAGGCCATCTTTGATTTTTTACAAATTGAGAAAAATCAAAATAATGCTGCTATTACAGACAAGGAAATTAATGAATATTTACTTGAATTTCGGCAATTGAATAATACAGTTACACCCTTAATTATTGAGGGCTATTTGGAAGCAGCTAAGGAAAGTAAATCAGAACGTTGAAATAAGTGAGCGAATAACTTTGATTTTTTCCTTTTTAAAGGTAAATTTAGATAGTTTATTAAAAAATTGTGTCGTTTTTTTGAAGATGCTTATTTTATACTGTTCATCAGTCTGTTTTTTTGAAAAAAAGAGGATGCTTAATCTTATAAATAGAAAAAGAGAAGATAAGAACCTATATTTTTGAAAGAATTTAAGTTATACTAAAATTATTAAATCAATAAAAGGAGAGTTGTAATGACAACAAAAAAACAAAAAAATAAAACTAAAAAAAGCAATATAAAAAATAGAATTATAAATACTGTGGCAGTACTACTTTTAATAATTGGCTTATTTCTGATATTCTTAAATCCAATTAAAGATTGGTTAGTTAAGAATATGTCTAACAATAATAATGTTTCAACTGTAACAGCTGCTCAAATTAAAAAGAACCATACTCGTGATGGAGAATTTGATTTTTCTCAAGTCGTTGATTTGGACGCTGAAAATATTATCCGAGCGCGCTTATATCAAGATGACATGGCGGTAATTGGGGGAATTGCAGTTCCTGATGTAGCTATTAATCTGCCAATTATTAAAGGGATATCTAATTACAATTTAGCTGTCGGTGCTGGAACAATGAAGCCTGATCAAGTTATGGGTGAAGGAAACTACGCTTTAGCAGGTCACAATATGATTGATAAAGGCTTATTATTTAGCCCATTAGATAAACTTGCTATGGGTGATGAAATTTATTTAACCGATTTGGAATATGTGTATGTTTATAAAACTAGCTTTATTGAAACAGTTAATCCTGATCGAGTGGATCTAATCGATGATGTTGAGGGACAAACTTTAGTAACTTTAGTAACTTGTAATCCAGATGGGTCAAAAAGATTAGTTGTCCAAGGTACCTTTGAGAAGAAAGTTCCTATGAAAAAAGCAACAAAAGCGATGAAAGCTGCATTTGATATTGAGAAGAATACGTATTAATTTGAAAGACTTAGCCCTATTTGTTAGTGGCTAAGTCTTTTTTTTGATTTTTGTAAAGGAAATACGCTGTTTAAGCCTATTAAAGCTCTTTTAAAAGAATGGCTAAACGTTCTTGGTCAATCAAGTTTGGATCTAGTTTTTTGAATGAATTAGCAATTGTTAGACTAGTAGGAGGTAAAACTGGATTAAAATAGAGTACTTGCGTTTCAAAAGCAGAAAAAACCGCTTGCTGTACATCCTGATTTTTATGGGTCAGTAGTTCCACCAGCCATTTAAAGTACCAGACTTTATCAGGTTCTGTTTCAAAACGAGTAAGCAGTTGGCTAATATCATCGTCAGAGCCTAATAAAAAGCTGTGATTTGCCTCAAGTCGAGACAAAATTTTTTCTTCATTTATATCTGGTGGAGCTACTTGTAGTAAATCTAGAAAAGTAGCAAAATTATCTGCTATGGTTAGCCATTGATCTGTATCCATATCTATATAGCGAATACTAGGTTCGCCATTTGTTACATTTGAATAATCAAATGCCCAAAGTTGGTCATCGTTTACACTGAAAAAAATTAAATATTCAGGTAAAGAAAAAGTTTTATGATAATGCTCTTGGAATAAAATACTGGTTCCAAAATCTTCATGCAGTCCAAATAGGTAATGAATACCAACAGAATCTAATCCATCTCGAGTAGGCTCAGTAGTTGGCACTAAATTAAAAGCCAAATAGCCACCGTTTTGTTCATCTAATAAATTTAAATAAGAAACAGGTAAATCTTGGATGCGGTAATTTTTATAGAAAGACTGACTAGGAATAGAAATAGCAGGAACTGTAAATAAGTTATGCTTAATAAAATACATTCGTATACTCCTTACATTTTAGTAGTTTTGATAAATAAGATGAAGAGTTAGTTGTATTTTAGCATTAAGCTAGAAACGAAAGCAAATCGGCTAAAGGCAAAGGTGTATGATTTGAATTAATAGAGGTAAAAAGGTATACTTGTTAAGTAAGTAACAAATAATAAAAAGTTTTAATTGTCTATAAATAGTTAATTCTAGATGGACAATTGCAATGGTTTAGTTTATAATTATTATAAAGTGATAATTAATTCAATTAAAAACAGGAGGATGATTTATATGCAAAAAACAAATATTGATGTTAAAGGAATCTTAAACAAATTAGTTGCCAACCACGGTGTGTTATACACTAAGTTACATCAACATCACTGGTATGTGCAAGGTGCTAGTTTTTATACATTACATGAGAAGTTTGAAGAATTATTTGGTAGTGTCGATTCCAATAACGATGTGATTGCAGAGCGCCTAATCGCAATCGGTGGTCAACCATTCTCAACTTTATCTGAGTATTTAGAACATGCTTCAATTGAAGAAAAACCGTACACTAAAAAAGTTTCAGCTGAAGACATGGTAGCATCAGTTGTTCATGATTACCGTATCTTACGTGATGAGCTAGTTGAAGGTATTGAGTTGACTGGTGAAGCTGGAGACGATTGCACACAAGATATGTTAATTGGGTATAAAACAGAAATTGATAAAAATATTTGGATGTTACAAGCATTCTTAGGTCAGTCACCATTAGAAGGCGAATAATAATCAATAAAATGTAATTTATGAAGTGTGTTCTTGGAGCTTTGAGAAAAAGTTTTTGAGAACGCACTTTTTTTAATTTTTGACAGAAATGTTTCATTCTTAAAAAAAGGTCAAGAATTATTTAGTTTCCTGAATAATTCATACTTTTAATTAAAACCATGTGAAACTGCCTCACGGCAGCTTACAATTACTTTTTCATCTTCACCCGTTAAGTGATGAAAAAAGAACCCCTTTCTGCTATGGTTAAAGTGACTAAACCAACCAAAAGAAAGGAGTTCTTCTAATGACTAGCTTACACAAAAACCAAGTAAAATTCAATTCAAATATCACTATTTCTCATACAGGTGGTCAATTATCGAGTGATTCGGGTCTCGTCCTAGTGAAAGAGCTGATGAACACCTTCGGTTTTTCTGAACTGGCTAAGCAACACATTCACATTGAAGACGAACGAGCATATTTTACTCATGACAACTTATCCATACTTGAGCAGTTCATTATGCAATTAATTGCTGGTTACTCAGCTGATTCTGCAGCTAATCTCCTGAGACAAGATCCTGTGTTTAAAGCTGTTTTAGATAGGAAAGAACTCGCTTCTCAATCTTCACTTTCTCGATTTTTAGATCGACTATCTGAGGAGAATATCCATGAACTTCAAGCTTTGAACCAAGAACTTATTGATAAAGCACGCCTCATCCGTAATGATACGGAATTAATCATTGATTTAGATTCGACCCATTCAGATACATTTGGTCACCAAGAACAAACGGATTATAATACCCACTACCAAACCTATGGTTATCATCCATTGGTAGCTTTTGACGGATTGACTGGTGACTTCTTAAAAGCTGAACTACGTTCAGGAAATCAATATACATCAAAAGGCGTAAAGGAGTTTCTCACACCTTTATTAGAGCACTATAATCACTCTCTACCAAACACTGACATCTTGGTTCGTGGAGACAGCGGGTTCGCTACACCTGGTGTGTATGATTCGTGTGAATCAAAAAAGAGTCATTATGTTATTCGACTGAAGAATAATCGTAGACTAGGTCAAATAGCTGAGAAATCAGTACTTTATGGCGATAATCAAAAGTGGGAAGAACGAGAAGTTCAGTACTTCTCCACCACTTATCAAGCACAATCCTGGTCACAAAGTCGTCGCGTGTGTATACGCTCAACACGTGAAGCGGGCGAACTACTCTTTCGACATGAGTTTATCGTGACGAATCTATCAGAAAATGTTTCTCCTGATACCATCTTTTCTCTCTATGCCAAACGTGGCACAATGGAGAACTTCATTAAAGAAGCGAAAGCTGGCTTTTACTTTGACAAGACAGACAGTCCTCGCTTTTTGGAGAATCATGTCCGAATGATGCTCAGCTTGATAGCTTACAACTTAGTCAACTTCTTAAGAACGATTGGCTTTGAGGAAGTCCAAAAGGGAATGACCATTCATTCTATTCGATTGAAGTTTCTGAAAGTTGCTGGGAAATTAGTCCAAACGGGTAGACGAGTCTATCTCAAATTATCTAGTTATCATGTGTATCAGAATGAATTCTACAGGGTCTTTGCTCGCCTGAGGCGAGCCAGTCAATGGATCTAATCCAACAATCTAACGATTTTTTTACTGGGAAGTTATCCAGGGAGAAGTATGCTCAAAATGCCTTACACCCAAAATTTATTCCTCAATATTTTTGAACAGTGAATGTTTGAAGTAACTTTTTAGTCAAAATCAGTTGATAGGGATATTAGTGATACATATTTCAATAAAATGTACCAAAGAATTAAAGCTATGAATTATTCAGGAGTTTATAAGAAACTTTACTTTATTTTTGTAGGTTTATTTGATAGGATTAAGAAAGAAAGTACTGTGAAGGAGTGGAATAGTAATGGGATGGATTATCGGAATAGTAGTTATTGTTTTATTAGTCTTATTTTATGCAAGCATTTACAATGGATTAGTTAAGGCAAGAGTATGGGTACAAGAGGCTTGGAGTCAAATCGATGTACAATTAAAGCGTCGGAATGATTTAATTCCTAATTTAGTTGAAACAGTTAAAGGGTATGCAGCACACGAAAAAGATACCTTAACAAAAGTAGTAGAGATGCGTAATCAATTGACTCAAGTTCCAGCAGGGAACCACGAGGAAGCAATGCAAGTTTCAAATCAAATTAGTGATTCATTAAAAACTATTTTTGCTTTGAGTGAAAGCTATCCAGATTTGAAAGCTAATCAAAATTTCCAACAATTACAAGAAGAGTTAACAGCAACTGAAAATAAAATTGCTTATTCACGTCAATTATATAATTCAAGCGTGGCAACTTATAATATTAAAATTCAAGCATTTCCAAGTAATATAGTTGCTGGAATTCATAAATTCACTGAAGAAAAAATGCTAGAAACGCCAACTGAAGAAAAAGCAGTACCAAAAGTTTCTTTCTAAGCCCTTTGTGAAAATGAATCATAGCAAAGAAACGCCTCTATTTTGTATAGAGGGACACCAGTTTTTGGGGTGGATAAAATAATTTGGAAAGCCCCTTAAAAATTAAAGAGCTTAGTCTCTTTCTTTTCTAAGTGGCTTTTTTAGTCAAAACTAACACGAATTTAATTAATTGTATAGTAGAAAGTATCTACTATATGGGCTTATGAGAAGAGGGATGAATAATGTTACGTCAACAAATTGAACAAAACAAACGGAAAACGATTGTTGTGATGTTTGCGTTTTTTGTATTAGTGGCTTTAATTGGAGCCGCAGTGGGTTATGCGAATTGGAATAATGCTGTATCCGGTGTAGTTTTGGCAGCAGTCTTAGCTTTGATTTATATGGCTATGATGATTTTTAATTCAACAAAAGTAGTGATGGGGCTAAATCGGGGTCTTGAAATCACTAGTAAAGAGCAGTATCCAATGTTGTGGAATGTCGTTGAAGAACTTTCAATAGTTGCGCGTATTCCAATGCCGAAAATTTATATCATTGACGATCCAAGCCCAAATGCTTTTGCTGCTGGAAATTCCCCAGAGAATGCTTCTGTAGCTTGTACAACAGGATTGTTAGACAAATTAAATCGTGAAGAACTAGAAGGCGTGATGGCCCATGAAGTATCTCATATCCGCAATTATGATATCCGCCTATCGACCATCGCTTTGGCTTTAGTTGCTGTTATTGCTTTATTAGCTAGTATTGGCACTCGTATGATGATTTGGGGTGGTGGTGGCCGTAGAAGCAGCAGTAATAATAAAGATAGTGGAGGAGCCATTATGCTGGTTCTATCAATTGTTTTCATGATTTTAGCACCGTTGGCTGCAACAATGGTTCAAATGGCCTTGTCACGTAATCGTGAATATCTAGCAGATGCATCTGCAGTGGAGTTAACAAGGAATCCACAGGGTTTAATCTCAGCTTTACGTAAAATTTCAGAGAGTGAACCGATGGAATCTGCTGACCCAAGTAGTGCAGCTTTATACATTGAAAATCCGTTTAAAAAAGAAAAAGATGAAACAAAAGATTCTTTTTTTGCGACACATCCAGCGACAAGCAATCGAATTGAGCGTTTAGAAAAAATGTAAGAATAATTGTCACCATATTGACGCAATAGAGCGTTTACAAAAGAAAATTGTAATAGATATATCATACAATTGATACAGATTAATTGTTCGTTTAGTAGTACAATAGGAGTAAGAAGAAAACTAGGGGGAGGATTTGCATTGTGGCAACAGAATATATTTATGTTCATCTAGACAGTGTTACGAACCATGTGTTGAGTAAAGGTATGGATATTAATCATTTTCAGCAGTCGTTGAGAAAGATACCTAAAAATATTCTGTTATTAGATGCAAAAAAAGGTGTCGGAGAATTTGAGTCACATACAGGCTTTAGAATTATTCGTGGACGTGAAAATGTTCGACGGTATCTGGATGACTGTAGTAAATTCCCTGAAAAAGCACATAAGTGGATTGATTTTGAAAGTATCGAACTTTTGCGTCAACTGACCCCAGTTGAAATTTCAGAACTCCTTTATATTGCTCACGCTCATACACACCTTCATTCACCTTTTTATTATAAATTACAAAATAATTTCATTTATTTAACGTTACCAGATGCGATGTCAAAAGTTTATTACCGTTATTTAGATCAATTTTATGCATTATTGAGTAGGACTTTGACAAGTGCGTTGGCAGAAAAGATGAATGAAAAAAGAAGTTTCTTTCAAAAACCGCAAACGATTGAACCTATTCCAACCTGTTTAATAAATGAGCTAGTACCTTATTTAAAAGAAGGGGCTTTATTTTCCTTGAAACAAGTTGAAGTTCGTGATAATCTATATTGTATACCTGTCTTTTTAGTTGAGGATCGGTTAAGAGAAGTTGGAAAACCATTTTCAGATCGTGAACGCTTAGCAACAATTTGCTACGATCGAAAGGATGCTTCATGGTCAGTGGAAGAAGTAGAATCCTTATTAACGAGTATGTAAGAATAAAAATTAAGAGACCAAACAAATAAAATAAAGTTAGTAGAGAATTTCGGCCTTAGAATGTGCCATGCATTCTAGGGCCTATTTTTTTACATATAAGTCAAACAAAAATTAATTAAGGAGAGTGGTCTGAATGTTAGACAGTGGATGATTAGCAATTAAAAAGCTAAAGGGTAAGTAAACAAAACAAAAAAAGAAAAGAGGATTTTAAAATGGAATGGATATATTTAATAGCTGCAGGGATTTGTGAGATTATTTGGGCGTATTATCTAGATGCTTCTTATGGTTTTTCAAAACTAATTCCTAGTATAATTGCGATTGTCTTTATTGTTATTAGTTTTATTTTTTTAGAAAAAGCTATGAAAAAATTAGGTGTAGGAGTTGCTTACGCAGTCTTCACGGGAATTGGCACAGCTGGTACAGCAATTATGGGAATGCTATTTTTAGGTGAATCCGTAAGTTTGTTGAAAATTACCGCCTTGTCTCTATTATTAGTTGGAATATTAGGTTTGAAATTAAGTGAAGGAGGAGAAGCATAATGGGATTCATTAGTTTGGTTGTGGCTGGTTTTTGTGAGTTGGGTTTCGTAGTCTTATTAAAGAAATCAGAAGGCTTT
This sequence comes from Carnobacterium maltaromaticum DSM 20342, assembly GCF_000744945.1. Classification (NCBI taxonomy): domain Bacteria; kingdom Bacillati; phylum Bacillota; class Bacilli; order Lactobacillales; family Carnobacteriaceae; genus Carnobacterium; species Carnobacterium maltaromaticum. Next base: position 1,734,131 of record NZ_JQMX01000001.1, on the reverse strand, counting down.
AGATTGAAATCTTATGGTATTTTATCCATGATTGTTATGGGGATGAGTTTATATTTGTTATCAATTGCTTCTAAAACAATCCCAATTGGTACGGCATATGCTATTTGGGCAGGAATTGGTGCCTCAGCGAGTGTCTTGTGGGGGATGATTTTCTTTGGTGAAAGCCGGAGCTTCAAAAAAATTATTTTTGTTACGCTGATTATTATCGGTGTAGTTGGCTTAAAATTGACCTCGCATTAGAATAAAGTAAAGTAAGTTGAGATTGTTTTCTCTGAATGAAATTGTTATTTCATGGATTCGAAAAGTATGTTACAATACGGTTGATTCACTAGGAATTTAAATTAACTTTAAGTAAAACTTGGAGGAACGTATTAGATGAAAATATCTCTAATTTATGGTGGTAAAAGTGCAGAACATGATATTTCAATTTTAACTGCTTTTTCGATTATTAAAGAAGTCTATTATAAATATTATGAAGTTCAACCTATTTACATTACTAAAGCAGGGCAATGGATTAAAGGCCCCGTATTAACTGAACCAGTAACAAATCATGAACAACTAAAATTTAAGTTTAATGACGAAACTACTAATGATCAACAATTAAGTGGTGTTGAAATACAACCAACTTCTTTAAAAGAAGAAGATGCTGTTATTTTCCCAGTTCTTCATGGACCTAATGGTGAAGATGGAACAGTCCAAGGTTTATTTGAAGTAATCAATATGCCTTATGTGGGTACTGGAGTTTTAGCTAGCGCATGTGGAATGGATAAAATAATTAGTAAGTACCTATTTCAGCAAGCAGGAATTCCACAAGTTCCTTATGTAGCAGTTTTAAAAAATGAGTGGTTACGTGATGAAGAGCAGGTATTTATGCGATGTGAAGGAAGTTTGTTGTATCCAATGTTTGTTAAGCCTGCAAATATGGGTTCTAGTGTTGGAATTACCAAAGCTGAAAATCGCTTTGAATTGATTTCGGCAATTAAAACAGCTTTGAAATATGATCGACGAATTGTTGTAGAGCAAGGAATTGAGGCTCGGGAAATAGAAGTAGCTGTGTTAGGGAATGCCGATGTTCATACATCAGTTCCAGGAGAGATTGTAAAATCAGTTGATTTTTATGATTACGATTCTAAATATCTAACCAACGATGTTCAACTTCAAATACCGGCTTTAGTACCTGATTCAGTTTCAGCCCAATTACGCGAGTATGCGGCAGCAGCCTTCGAGGTATTGGATGGTAGCGGATTAAGTCGTTGTGATTTTTTTGTCACAGCTAACGATGAAATATTTATTAATGAAGTGAACACAATGCCAGGTTTTACTCAGTTTAGTATGTATCCTCTTTTGTGGGAAAATACTGGATTAAGCTATGGTGATCTTGTAGAAGAGCTAATTCAGTTAGCTTTACGCCGTTTTGAAGAGCGTCAAGCTTACCAAATGAAAAGCGACGAATAAGAAATAAAAAGCTGAACAGAAATGTTCAGCTTTTTAATAAACTTATTCTATTCTAACTCTCACAATTATATGAACTAGTTCTTCTGAGCCAGTCCTTCGAGAAAAAGATGAAATTTCGAGGTGGCAAAAAACGCCACATCAAATTTCCCTATTTTCTTGCCAGGCCTAATCGGCTCAACAAACTTTTTCTTCGGCTAGTTCTTTTGAGCCAGTCCTTCGAGAAAAAGATGAAATTTCGAGGTGGCAAAAAACGCCACATCAAATTTCCCTATTTTCTTGCCAGGCCTAATCGGCTCAACAAACTTTTTCTTCGGCTAGTTCTTTTGAGCCAGTCCTTCGAGAAAAAGATGAAATTTCGAGGTGGCAAAAAACGCCACATCAAATCTCCCTATTTTCTTGCTAGGCCTAATCGGCTCAACAAACTTTTTATATAAGGAGGATACAAATAAATGGATGTATTAAGTCTTAAAGAAATTGCATTAGCAGTCGGAGCAACAAATGATTTATCTGATTGGACGACAATTGAAGTCGATAAAGTTGAATTTGATTCAAGAAAACTAGAAAAAGGATCCTTATTTGTGCCTTTAAAAGGTGATAATGATGGTCATGATTATATTCAATCTGCTATTGAAAAAGGGGCTTCTGCTGCTTTTTGGAGTGAAGCAATTGAAAAAGCTCCAGTAGGTTTTCCAGTTTTAGTGGTAGAAGATACCTTAAAAGCCTTACAGGATTTAGCTAAATACTATTTAAAAGTAGTGAATCCTAAGGTAGTTGGTATTACTGGAAGTAACGGAAAAACTACCACTAAAGATATGACAGAAGCAGTAATCCGCAGTAAGTTTAAAGTCCATAAAACTCAAGGGAATTTTAATAACCATATTGGTTTGCCAATGACTATCTTAGAGATGCCTAGTTCAACAGAAGTCATTATTTTAGAAATGGGCATGAACCATGCAGGGGAAATTAAAGTACTATCGGAGTTGGCTGAACCAGATGTAGCAGTCATCACGATGATTGGAGAATCACATATTGAATACTTAGGTTCTCGTAAAGGGATTGCCGCTGCAAAAATGGAAATTGTTGCAGGATTGAAAAAAAATGGAACATTGATTTATCCTGGAGAAGAGGAACTTTTAAGTCCTTTAGTTCAAGAGTTAGAGCCTAAGCAACGAATTACATTTGGAACAGGGAAAACTAATAATATGTATCCAGTCACAATTGAGCCGGGTATGTACCAAACAAAATTCACGACAAATGTTGCACCTGAAATTGAATGTAGTATTCCGGTTCTTGGAACTTATAATGTAACCAATGCAATGGCCGCTTTAATGGTAGGTTTCACATTGGGGATTTCAGTCGAAGTTGCTTCACCAGAGCTGGCAAAATTCAATCTGACTAAAAACAGAACAGAATGGTTAGCTGGAATTAATAATAGTATGATTTTAAATGATGCATATAATGCAAATCCAACTGCGATGAAAGCTGTTTTAGATAATTTTAGTGAATTGATGAATGAGGGCAGAAAGATTGCTGTTTTGGGAGACATGCTAGAATTAGGTGAAACTTCTTGTGAGTTACATGCCAGTGTGGCTGGACATATTCAGTCGACTAAAATAGACGAAGTCTTTTTATTTGGTCATGAGATGGCAGTTCTATATGAAGCTCTCAAAGAAACGTATCCAGTTGAACAGCTACATTATTTTGAAGACGATAAGCTAACGTTGATTACTAGCTTGAAAAAGAGTATAAAAAGAGATGATTTTGTCCTCGTGAAATCGAGTTTAGGAACAGATTTATTAGCAGTGGTAGTAGAACTGACTAAGTAAACATGATAAAATTAAGAGGAATCAGTCTGAAGGCGGATAACAAAGTAAAACAATTTTGTTATACTAGTTTTAGTGACTAAAATGTATCCTGAAGGAGAAGATGTCAATGCAAACACAAAGAAAAGAAGTAGCAACGGCAGGTTTGAGTCGTTTTTTTGCAACAGTATATGGGTATATGACTTTGGCTTTAGCTATTAGTGGAATTACTGCTTTTTACGCGGCGCAAAGTCCGTTTATTCTGAATTTAGTTCTAGGAAACCCATTTGGCTTTATTGCCTTGTTCTTAGTAGAAATTTTCCTAGTAATGAAATTAGCTTCAAATGGCAATAAGCTTCGTTCCGTAGGTTCATCAATTGTGGGCTTCATCGCCTTTTCAATTGTTAACGGCATCCTATTGTCTTCTATCTTTATTATTTATCCATTAGGTGATATTGCGGCTGCCTTTATGATTACAGCTGGAACATTTGCTGGTATGAGTATTTTTGGATTTGTAACTAAAAAAGACATGACTGGTTTAGGGGGACATTTACGTAGCGCCTTAATTGGTTTAATTATTGCTACATTAGTAAATGGCTTTATCTTAAGAAGTGGTCCAGGAGAATTGATTTTGTCTTATATTACAGTTTTAATTTTTGTCGGTTTAACAGCTTACGATACTCAAAAATTAAAACAAATCTACTTCCACTATTCAGACAGCCAATCATTAGGAGCAATTGCTATTAGTGGGGCTTTAAGTCTGTATCTTGATTTCATCAATATTTTCTTAGCAGTTTTAAGAATTTTCGGTGGCGGACGTAACTAAATTAAATAGTTAAGTAAGGAGATCTGATAACTAAATCAGGTCTTTTTTTTTAGAGTAACTGTATTTTTCTAGCCATAAATTAATATAACGTAAGTTTAGAAAGATACTTGTCGATAGAAAACGTGTTCATTTACACATTGATGTAAATTGATTGAAAACTTGAGGTATTCATGTTATTATTGTTTAGATAACAGAAAAGTAAAACCGTTGAGGGTTTTGTGAATAGATAAGCAGAAAAAAAGCTTGGAGATTCTCCAAGCTTTTGATATGAAATGAGGGGCCTGGTGCATTACGTTAGTTCGTAAATCAGACACCGGGTTTTTATATGGAGTTACAGCAGCAGGCATTTTAAAAAATAGACCGCCTGTATTTCGCAAAAATCTCTCTTAAAGGTTTTCCAAATTGGGAGGAAAAAATTTGAAATTTTCAGAATTAGGGTTAGACCCTGAATTATTACAATCAGTAGAACGTTTAGGCTTTGAGGAAGCAACACCAATCCAGGAACAAACAATTCCATTGGCACTTGAAGGCAAAGATGTTATTGGACAAGCACAAACTGGTACTGGTAAAACAGCAGCATTTGGTTTGCCAATGTTACAAAAAATCGATCTTAAAAACCGCGCTGTTCAAGGTTTGGTTATTGCACCAACTCGTGAATTAGCAATCCAAACACAAGAAGAATTATTCCGTTTGAGTCGCGACAAAAAAGTTCGTGTTCAAGTCGTTTATGGTGGAGCTGATATCAGTCGCCAAATTCGTTCATTAAAAGATCAACCACATATTGTTGTTGGTACTCCTGGACGTTTGCTTGATCATATTAACCGTCGCACATTAAAATTAGATCAAGTTGAAACTCTAGTTTTAGATGAAGCGGATGAAATGTTAAACATGGGATTCTTAGAAGATATCGAAAAAATCATTAAAGAAGTTCCGAAAACACGTCAAACATTATTATTCTCAGCAACAATGCCAGATGCAATTAAACGTATCGGTGTTAAATTTATGAACGAACCTGAACATGTGCGCATTCAAGCTACAGCAATGTCTGATAGCTTAATTGATCAATATTATGTTCGTTGTAAAGATTTCGAGAAATTTGATATTATGACTCGTTTATTAGATGTTCAAACACCAGAATTAACAATCGTATTCGGACGTACAAAACGACGCGTTGATGAATTATCAAAAGGATTAGAAATGCGTGGTTACCGCGCTGAAGGAATCCATGGTGATCTTTCGCAACAAAAACGTATGAGTGTTTTAAAATCATTTAAAAAAGGTGATTTAGACATTTTAGTGGCAACAGATGTGGCTGCTCGTGGATTAGATATTTCTGGAGTAACACATGTATACAACTATGATATTCCACAAGATCCAGAAAGCTATGTTCACCGTATCGGTCGTACTGGTCGTGCTGGTAAAGAAGGTATGTCAGTTACATTCATTACACCAAATGAAATGGGCTACCTACGTGTAATTGAAGATTTAACTAAGAAAAAAATGACTACTTTACGCCCACCAACAAATGCTGAAGCGTTTGAAGGTCAAGTAAAAGCAGCTATGGAAACAGCAGAAGAATTAGTTAAAAGTAATGATTTAGAGCGCTATGAAAAAGCAGCTGCTCAATTATTAGAAGACTATGATACAACAGATATTGCAGCTGCATTCTTGAAGAGTATTTCTAAAGATGCCAGTGAAATTCCTGTTAAAATCACTCCAGAACGTCCATTACCAAGCCGTAAAGGTGGAAGTGGTGGCGGTGGTGGAAACCGTGGCGGCGCAAGTCGTGGTAAAGGTGGATACCGTGGTGGAAGTGGCGGCGGAGAACGTCGTGGCGGAGCACAACGTGGTGGAAAAGATAATCGTCGTAGTGGTGGCGGAGCTGGTTCTGGCGGAAGCTGGAATAAAGATGCTAAACGTGGCAGCAATGCTGGTGGAAGTAGCAGTAGCGAAGCTCGCAAAGGCGGACGCGGTAATTCTTCAGACAATCGTCGTAGTGGCGGCGGAGACCGTAACTTCACTATTCGTAACAAAGAAAACTAAAAAAATAAGAAAGTCAATTCTTTTAGTAGAATTGGCTTTCTTTTTATTATTAAAGAAGAGTTTTAAAGGTGTTTCTTTTTTTTCGAATAAATAACGAAAAAAAGAAATAGCAAAAGTTTTCAAAACAGGGGATATAAGATGACAAAAGCCTAAATATTTGATAAAATTACAGCTAGTAAGTCTTGCAGTAGGTTTTTTTAAAATTTAACAAATAAAAGTCAGAATTAAAAACAGGTTAAAAGGTTACATAAAAAAGAGGGATTAAAAATGATAGTAGGAATTGGTCTAGATATAGCGGATATATCTAGAATTGAAAAGGCCCATATACGTCAAAATACTTTTGCCAAAAGAGTGTTAACAGAAAAAGAATGGGATTGTTTTATGGGGTTTCATGGGAAGCGACAAATAGAGTATCTTGCAGGAAGATTTGCTGCAAAAGAAGCATTTTCGAAAGCATTAGGAACGGGAATCGGTAAAGTAGGTTTTCAAGATATTGAAATTCTAAACTCTAGTAATGGAAAGCCAGAAATAACTAAAAGTCCATTTAAGGGTACTTGTTTTATCTCCCTTACACATACGGATACAATTGTTGCGGCTCAAGTTATTTTAGAAAAGTAAGTAAGATGATAATAATCAAAGGAGGAATACGTTTGGTTTCTGGAAAACATCGAAATACTTATGCGCTCATAGATAGAAATGCTATTTTTAATAACATTAAAAATCAGATGAATCTTCTTGAACACGATACTGAAGTCTACGCAGTTGTAAAAGCTGATGGATATGGGCATGGTGCTTTAGAAGTAGCAACTATTGCTAGAGAAGCAGGTGTGCAAGGTTTTTGTGTCGCATTGATTGATGAGGCCTTAGAACTCAGACAAGCTGGGTTCAAAGAACCGATTTTAATTATGGGGTTAGTTGAAGCAAAATATGCAAAATTACTTTTAGATCAGAGAATTAGTGTAGCAGTTGGCTATTTAAAGTGGTTAGAAGAAGCTGAATTTTATTTAAAAAGAGAAAAATCATTCTCGGAAAATAGGAAGCTTGATATTCACTTGGCTATAGATACTGGAATGGGAAGAGTTGGATTTCGAACAAGTGCTGAATTGGCTGAAGTTGAAAGTTATTTAACTCATTCAACTTCATTTAATTGCCAGGGAGTGTTTACACATTTTGCAACAGCTGATAGCAAAGATACAAAACAATTTCATCAACAAGTAGAGAAATTTCAAAAATTAGTTGAAGGAATGACTGTAAAACCAACCTATATTCATTCTGCCAATAGTGCGACTAGTTTATGGCATCAAAAATACCAAAAACGAATTGTCCGTTTAGGAATTGCGATGTATGGTCTGAATCCATCAGGTAGAGAATTAGATTTACCTATTAAATTAAAACCAGCTATGAGTGTCGAGACGACATTGGTTCAAGTGAAACAGATGTCAGCAGGTGAAACAGTTAGCTATGGTGCTACTTATAAAGCTAAAGAAGGGGAGTGGATTGGAACTCTACCAATTGGTTATGCTGATGGTTGGCGCCGAAGCTTACAAGGGCAAACAGTACTTGTGGAGGGTGAAAGATGTGAAATAGTTGGGCGTATCTGTATGGATCAATGTATGATACGGTTAAATAAAGAGGTGCCTATTGGTACAAAAGTTGTATTGATAGGAAAAGATCAAAACGATGAAATCTCAGCTCAAGAAATTGCTGAATACTTGGATACCATTAACTATGAAATTGTTTGTGGATTTACCCAACGGTTACCTAGAGTATATTGCTAATTTGATTTGTGAATAGAATTTAACATTCGCTACATATCAAGTTTTGTTATTTTAATAGTAATGTTTAAATGTTAAGTTTTTCATGGTACCATTAAGTGAAGCTATCGTTTTTAGATTAAAAACGGAAGAATCTTTATGGGGGGTTGGAGTATGGAACCTAAAACTGAAAAATTTATTAAAATCACTTTGGACAATTTGAATTTTCAAAAGGTTCACAGATACTGTATAAAATATGGGATTGATGAAAACGAGTTTGTAAATACCGTAATGAAGCGTTTATTTAAAGAAAATCAAAAAAAACATGATACCATGATCAAAGGTTATAAAGAGATGTCTGAGATAAATCTTGATATTTGTAATGAATTTGAAGATTCTGAAAAAGATAGTAATTCTCACGTGTAGTCTGGTATGATAGGGAGGAAAGTACCTATGGTAAAACGAGGAGAAGTTTATTTTGCTGATTTATCGCCAGTCATTGGCTCAGAGCAGGGTGGAATGCGTCCGGTTTTAATTATTCAAAATAACGTTGGAAACCATTATAGTCCAACAGTTATTGTGGCAGCAATTACAGCAAAAATCCAAAAAGCAAAAATGCCTACGCATGTAGAAGTTTCAGCAGAAAAGCATGGTTTAGAGCGTGATTCAGTTGTTCTCTTAGAACAAATTAGAACAATAGATAAGCAACGTTTAAAAGATAAAGTTACACAACTAGATTACCAATTAATGCAAAAAGTTGATGAAGCATTAGAAATCAGTGTTGGTTTGTCTGGTAGTGTATAAAATACGTACTTAATTTTAATTTAGTAAACCACCCTGATAATTTTATTGCGGGTGGTTTTTACTATGGTTCTTGCAGCGTAATCAGCTTAGAACCATAGTATGCATCGACCGTAAAGGACGAATGTAATCCGAAAATATAAACGAGTACATAAAATAAATTCTTGTATAAAGAAAATTAATCCTGTAGAATAATGTCTAGTGCAGTTTACCTATGGTAGGTAGTGCTGCAACTGACGTGGTTCACTAATACCATCCCACGAAAAAAAACTAGGAGGAAAAAAATGAAAACAAAAGCATTATTGATAAATGCTATTATCGCGACAATATATGTAGTTTTAACGCTTTCGCTTGCCTTTATTTCATATGGAGCAGTGCAGTTTAGAGTTGCTGAAATGTTGAATTATTTAGTCGTTTTCAACAAGAAGTATATTCCGGGAATTGTTGGAGGAGTAGTTATTTCTAATTTATGGTCTCCAATGATCCAATATGATATGATTTTTGGTGTAGGACAATCTTTACTATCACTAATCATTGCAGCGTTAATTATAAAAAATATGAAAAATATTTGGTTAAAAATGACGATTGTCTTAATTATTTTTGGTCTTAGTTCAGCTTTAATTGCCTGGGAGTTGTTATTAGCTTTTGACTTACCGTTTTGGGCAGGATATGTATCTGTTGCAGTTGGCGAAGTAACTGTACTTTTAATTGGGATGCCGATTATGGTTGCTCTGGATAAAAAGCTTCATTTTAGTGAAAGAATAGAAGGATAAAGAAAAAAAGAAGTTCACCATTTATTTTGGTAAACTTCTTTTGTTTTTATTTTGCCATATGACGTAAATCTTCAATTTCAACAACACGGAAACCGCGTTTATCCAAATGTTCGATAATTTGATCCAATGTTTCTTGGTCAATTCCAGCAGGCAATGTAATCATTGTTCGACGAACTAGTTCATCACGTTCAACATCTAAAGTAATACAACTAGCAATCGTACAATACTTGTTAATTATTTTAGTCATATTACTTAAATCGCCTTTAAGTCCAGATGAAGCAATAGTTAATACATAACTTCCGACATCTACGTTCCAAGATTGTTGTAGCATACTTAAAAGAGAGCTGTGTGTTAAAATGCCATAGAAACGATTATTTTCATCAAGTACAGAAATATAAGGCAATTCTTTGATTGTAAAGAAGACTTTAAAGAAAGATGATTCAATTGAAATAAATTTAGTTGCATTCTTCAGTAAATGAGTAACAGGTAAAGTCATATCTCCACCATTGGCTTTATGACGATAAATGTGCATTTTATAAATATTTCCTCGGAAAATAGTTCCTGTTTCGTCCAGTATTGGCACACAACGATAGCCAGAGCTTTCTAGAATTTCAATGGCTTCCTGAAGTGTAACTGTTTCTTTAACGGTTGTTAATTTTTTCTTAGGAATACAAAGTGATTTGATTAACATTAATAGATCCTCCCCATCTTGTGAAAATTTGATACTATACACTTGATGATACCATATAAAATAGTGTATTTACAATGTTTTCATCTGCTACTATCGAGATAATTAATAGAATTTAATAGAATGAGAAAAAATAATTTTAAAGAAAGGCTTGTTTCTTAGTTAAGTGGAATTTATAATAGAACAAGTCTAAAGAATAGTATAGATTAATCTAATTAAAAATAAAAACGACATTTAATAGAAGGAAGTAATCAGACATGGCAATTAATGAAATGATGGATCGCCCAGTAGTAAATAAAGATGTTCTAGAATTTATTCGAAAAAAACAAAAACCTTTAGCTGGGAAACTAGGAGAGATTGAAAGAGGAGCTAATGAACGTGGTGTTCCCATTATCCCACATGAGACAGTGGTTTTTTTAAATCTTTTATTAGGTCAGCTACAACCTAAAAATATATTAGAAATTGGTGCAGCAATTGGATTTTCATCCAGCCTAATGGCACAGCATGTTGGTGATGATGGACACGTAACAACTATCGATCGTTTTGATGTAATGATTGAAAAAGCTAGAGCTAACTATGAAAGTTTGGGCCTAACTGAAAAAGTAACATTATTAGAAGGTCAGGCTGCAGATATATTGCCAACCTTGGACGGGCCGTATGATTTTATTTTTATGGATAGCGCGAAATCTAAATATTACGATTTTTTTCCTGAATGTATGCGCCTTTTACGAGTTGGTGGGATGTTAGTAGTAGATGATGTTTTACAGGGTGGAACAATTTTATTACCTAAGGAAGAGATACCGAAACGTTCTAGAGCCATCCATAAAAAATTGAATGCATTTTTAGATGTTGTAATGGAGCATCCTTCAATAGAAAGTAGTATTATACCTCTTGGAGACGGCTTACTATTAATTGTGAAGCAAGATGAGACTGATTTTTCCTATTTAATAGAAGAGTCAAAAATTTAACATTTCATTATGCGTTGTAAAAAAGAATTTTATTCAGTGATTTTTGAATAAAAATTCTTTTTTACTTTAGTTTAATGGCTATTATAAAAGGGTTTTTTGAACAAAATTAAAAAAAATGGAAAAATGTATAAAATAGTGTTGACGAAATCCAAATATCTTGGTATATTAATACATGTCCTAACGAGGGCAAACGAAACAAGCAACACAATAAAGACAAAAATAAAAATAAAAAGTGTTGACACTGTTAAATATATTTGTTAATATATAGAAGTTGTCAAAACAAACAAATTGACCTTTGAAAACTGAACAAAGTAAGACGAACCAAATGTGTAGGATGACTCAACAAGGTTGAGTCAAACAAGCAAGAAAGTGAATAATTATTCGCTAGCAAAAACTAATGAGCTTCAAGCATCATTTTATATGAGAGTTTGATCCTGGCTCAGGACGAACGCTGGCGGCGTGCCTAATACATGCAAGTCGAACGCACGAAGTTGAAGAGCTTGCTCTTTAACCAAGTGAGTGGCGGACGGGTGAGTAACACGTGGGTAACCTGCCCATTAGAGGGGGATAACATTCGGAAACGGATGCTAATACCGCATAGTTTCAGGGATCGCATGATTCTTGAAGGAAAGGTGGCTTCGGCTACCACTAATGGATGGACCCGCGGCGTATTAGCTAGTTGGTGAGGTAATGGCTCACCAAGGCAATGATACGTAGCCGACCTGAGAGGGTGATCGGCCACACTGGGACTGAGACACGGCCCAGACTCCTACGGGAGGCAGCAGTAGGGAATCTTCCGCAATGGACGAAAGTCTGACGGAGCAACGCCGCGTGAGTGAAGAAGGTTTTCGGATCGTAAAACTCTGTTGTTAAAGAAGAACAAGGATGAGAGTAACTGCTCATCCCCTGACGGTATTTAACCAGAAAGCCACGGCTAACTACGTGCCAGCAGCCGCGGTAATACGTAGGTGGCAAGCGTTGTCCGGATTTATTGGGCGTAAAGCGAGCGCAGGCGGTTCTTTAAGTCTGATGTGAAAGCCCCCGGCTCAACCGGGGAGGGTCATTGGAAACTGGAGAACTTGAGTGCAGAAGAGGAGAGTGGAATTCCACGTGTAGCGGTGAAATGCGTAGATATGTGGAGGAACACCAGTGGCGAAGGCGACTCTCTGGTCTGTAACTGACGCTGAGGCTCGAAAGCGTGGGGAGCAAACAGGATTAGATACCCTGGTAGTCCACGCCGTAAACGATGAGTGCTAAGTGTTGGAGGGTTTCCGCCCTTCAGTGCTGCAGCTAACGCATTAAGCACTCCGCCTGGGGAGTACGGCCGCAAGGCTGAAACTCAAAGGAATTGACGGGGACCCGCACAAGCGGTGGAGCATGTGGTTTAATTCGAAGCAACGCGAAGAACCTTACCAGGTCTTGACATCCTTTGACCACTCTAGAGATAGAGCTTTCCCTTCGGGGACAAAGTGACAGGTGGTGCATGGTTGTCGTCAGCTCGTGTCGTGAGATGTTGGGTTAAGTCCCGCAACGAGCGCAACCCTTATTACTAGTTGCCAGCATTTAGTTGGGCACTCTAGTGAGACTGCCGGTGACAAACCGGAGGAAGGTGGGGATGACGTCAAATCATCATGCCCCTTATGACCTGGGCTACACACGTGCTACAATGGATGGTACAACGAGTCGCAAGGTCGCGAGGCCAAGCTAATCTCTTAAAGCCATTCTCAGTTCGGATTGTAGGCTGCAACTCGCCTACATGAAGCCGGAATCGCTAGTAATCGCGGATCAGAACGCCGCGGTGAATACGTTCCCGGGTCTTGTACACACCGCCCGTCACACCACGAGAGTTTGTAACACCCGAAGCCGGTGAGGTAACCTTTTAGGAGCCAGCCGTCTAAGGTGGGATAGATAATTGGGGTGAAGTCGTAACAAGGTAGCCGTATCGGAAGGTGCGGCTGGATCACCTCCTTTCTAAGGAATATTACGGAAATCCCACACATTCGTTTTTACTTTGTTCAGTTTTGAGAGGTTAATTTTTTTTGAATTAAATACCTTTTAAAGGGGCCTTAGCTCAGCTGGGAGAGCGCCTGCCTTGCACGCAGGAGGTCAGCGGTTCGATCCCGCTAGGCTCCATTGTAATCTGATTGTAGATTGCAGAATTTGTTCTTTGAAAACTGGATACTGTTTAAAAAGTAATTAAAGTAAGAAACCGAGAAAACACCGCGTTTTAAATGAGTTTTTTAATTAGTTCTTATCGTAAGATAATGAATAAAATCATTGACTAACATCATGAGATTCCTTCGGGAATACCATCGATAAAAATTTAGTTGTAGTGGTTTCTAATTCGAGGACATGAAGGGTTTGAGAAGCAGAGCGTACTTAGCGTACGTGAGCATCGCAGAACATGAAATGGACGAAGAAGTAGGAAGCAATACAGATAAATTAGGTTAAGTTAATAAGGGCGCACGGTGGATGCCTTGGCACTAAGAGCCGATGAAGGACGGGACTAACTCCGATATGCTTTGGGGAGCTGTAAGTAAGCTTTGATCCAAAGATTTCCGAATGGGGGAACCCAGCATTTTTTATAGAATGTTACTGCTAGCTGAATACATAGGCTAGTAGAGGTAGACGCAGAGAACTGAAACATCTAAGTACCTGCAGGAAGAGAAAGAAAATTCGATTCCCTGAGTAGCGGCGAGCGAAACGGGAAGAGCCCAAACCAAAGAGCTTGCTCTTTGGGGTTGTAGGACACGACATTAAGAGTCATAAATGAGTTTTGTAGAAGAAGCGATCTGGAAAGGTCCGCCGAAGAGGGTAAAAGCCCCGTAATCGAAACAAAGTTCACTCTGTTGTGTATCCTGAGTACGGCGGAACACGAGAAATTCCGTCGGAATCCGCGGGGACCATCCCGCAAGGCTAAATACTCCTTAGTGACCGATAGTGAACCAGTACCGTGAGGGAAAGGTGAAAAGAACCCCGGAAGGGGAGTGAAAGAGCTCCTGAAACCGTGTGCTTACAAATAGTTAGAGCCCGTTAATGGGTGATAGCGTGCCTTTTGTAGAATGAACCGGCGAGTTACGATTACATGCGAGGTTAAGTTGATAAGACGGAGCCGTAGCGAAAGCGAGTCTGAATAGGGCGAATGAGTATGTGGTCGTAGACCCGAAACCAAGTGACCTACCCATGTCCAGGTTGAAGGTGCGGTAATACGCACTGGAGGACCGAACCCACGTATGTTGAAAAATGCGGGGATGAGGTGTGGGTAGCGGAGAAATTCCAATCGAACTTGGAGATAGCTGGTTCTCTCCGAAATAGCTTTAGGGCTAGCCTCGGAATTAAGAATCATGGAGGTAGAGCCACTGTTTGGACTAGGGGCCCTTCTAGGGTTACCGAATTCAGATAAACTCCGAATGCCATTGATTTATATCCGGGAGTCAGACTGCGAGTGATAAGATCCGTAGTCGAAAGGGAAACAGCCCAGACCACCAGCTAAGGTCCCAAAGTTACTATTAAGTGGAAAAGGATGTGGGGTTGCTTAGACAACTAGGATGTTGGCTCAGAAGCAGCCATCATTTAAAGAGTGCGTAATAGCTCACTAGTCGAGTGACCCTGCGCCGAAAATTTACCGGGGCTAAATAGTACACCGAAGCTGTGGATAGAACCTTAGGGTTCTATGGTAGGAGAGCGTTCTAAGGGCGTCGAAGCTAGACCGTGAGGACTAGTGGAGCGCTTAGAAGTGAGAATGCCGGTATGAGTAGCGAAAGACGGGTGAGAATCCCGTCCACCGTATGACTAAGGTTTCCTGGGGAAGGCTCGTCCTCCCAGGGTTAGTCGGGACCTAAGCCGAGGCCGATAGGCGTAGGCGATGGACAACAGGTTGATATTCCTGTACCAGTTTCTTTTGTTTGAACAATGGAGGGACGCAGGAGGCTAAGAAATGCGCACTGTTGGATATGTGCGTCTAAGCAATGAGTCTTGAGGTGAGTTAAATGCTTGCTTCTATACGGACAAGTTGTGATGGGGAGGGAAATTACAGTACCGAAGTTTCTGATGTCACACTGCCAAGAAAAGCTTCTAGTTAGAAAGAAATTGCCCGTACCGCAAACCGACACAGGTAGTCGAGGAGAGTATCCTAAGGTGTGCGAGAGAACTCTCGTTAAGGAACTCGGCAAAATGACCCCGTAACTTCGGGAGAAGGGGTGCTGATCGAAAGATCAGCCGCAGTGAATAGGCCCAAGCGACTGTTTATCAAAAACACAGGTCTCTGCAAAATCGAAAGATGACGTATAGGGGCTGACGCCTGCCCGGTGCTGGAAGGTTAAGAGGATTGGTTAGCTTCGGCGAAGCTAAGAATTGAAGCCCCAGTAAACGGCGGCCGTAACTATAACGGTCCTAAGGTAGCGAAATTCCTTGTCGGGTAAGTTCCGACCCGCACGAAAGGCGTAACGATTTGGGCACTGTCTCAACGAGAGACTCGGTGAAATTATAGTACCTGTGAAGATGCAGGTTACCCGCGACAGGACGGAAAGACCCCATGGAGCTTTACTGCAGTTTGATATTGAGTGTTTGTACAGCTTGTACAGGATAGGTAGGAGCCATAGAAGTCAGGACGCCAGTCTTGATGGAGGCATTGGTGGGATACTACCCTTGCTGTATGACCACTCTAACCTTAGCCACTAATCGTGGCTGGAGACAGTGTCAGACGGGCAGTTTGACTGGGGCGGTCGCCTCCTAAAGAGTAACGGAGGCGCCCAAAGGTTCCCTCAGAATGGTTGGAAATCATTCGTAGAGTGTAAAGGCAGAAGGGAGCTTGACTGCGAGACCTACAAGTCGAGCAGGGACGAAAGTCGGGCTTAGTGATCCGGTGGTTCCGCATGGAAGGGCCATCGCTCAACGGATAAAAGCTACCCTGGGGATAACAGGCTTATCTCCCCCAAGAGTCCACATCGACGGGGAGGTTTGGCACCTCGATGTCGGCTCATCGCATCCTGGGGCTGTAGTCGGTCCCAAGGGTTGGGCTGTTCGCCCATTAAAGCGGTACGCGAGCTGGGTTCAGAACGTCGTGAGACAGTTCGGTCCCTATCCGTCGCGGGCGCAGGAAATTTGAGAGGAGCTGTCCTTAGTACGAGAGGACCGGGATGGACACACCGCTGGTGTACCAGTTGTTCTGCCAAGAGCATCGCTGGGTAGCTATGTGTGGAAGGGATAAACGCTGAAAGCATCTAAGCGTGAAGCCCCCCTCGAGATGAGATTTCCCATCACGTAAGTGAGTAAGACCCCTGAGAGATGATCAGGTAGATAGGTTGGAAGTGGAAGTACAGCGATGTATGGAGCGGACCAATACTAATCGGTCGAGGACTTAACCAAGAAATAAACGGTGAAGAACGTTTCCAAAACAATTACTTTTTAAACAGTTCCAGTTTTGAGAGATCAAACTCTCTACAACTAAATAATTGAATCGCAGTTTAGTGTCGATGTAACCATCAACCTAAACAAGCATTTTTTAACAAATTGCAAGCTAATCAAGGATGTAACTGAGCGAACCTCGGAATGCACTAGTGTGCATGAGGAGTGGAGTAAAGGAAACAGACGCAGAGTAGCGCCGTAAGTTGTAAAAAAAATTGTGTGGTGGCGATAGCGAAAAGGATACACCTGTTCCCATGCCGAACACAGCAGTTAAGCTTTTCAGCGCCGAGAGTAGTTGGGGGTTTCCCCCTGTGAGGGTAGGACGTTGCCACGCAAGATTCAATATTATTCCGCAATAGCTCAGTTGGTAGTAGCGCATGACTGTTAATCATGATGTCGTAGGTTCGAGTCCTACTTGCGGAGTATTTTTTTTGTATATAATCAAGTATTTATAGGAACGAAATTTGCCGCTTTAGCTCAGTCGGTAGAGCACTTCCATGGTAAGGAAGGGGTCACCAGTTCAAATCTGGTAAGTGGCTTCTGTCAATACAATCCAATTTAAAACTTGAAACAACTTAGAAAATTAATTCTAAGTTGTTTTTTCTTAGTATGAAATCTGCCTAAAGATAAGCTAATTCTATTAAGAAATTCTTAATATGCTGTATAATAGTTAAGTTAATGTTAAAATAAAGAGTAGATATAATAGAAAGGAATGATACTGATGGAATTTGAAAAATCTGAAAATCGTTTTTATAAAAATAATGAAGAAGGTAAAATGATTGCAGAGGTAACTTATGTACCAGCAGGTGATACTAAAGTAATCCTGGACCATACATTTGTAGATCCTTCTTTAAGAGGTCAAGGAATTGCAGGACAACTTGTAAAACGTGTAGTTGATGAAATGAGAGTAGAAGGAAAAAAAATTGTTCCACTATGTCCATTCGCTAAAGCTGAATTTGATCGTAAACCTGAATATAAAGATATTGAAGCTTAAAAGGTCTAGAGTTTAATTTTCTAGACCTTTTTTATTTTAAATTATTTTTTTAAATGATGGCTATAGGTAGCTACAACGATATTTTCTTTTGTAGCCAAAGCAGCTCTTAAGCGTAAACTCGTTTGATTATGGAGAATGTGCTGCCATGCTTTTTTTGGAATGAACTGAGGGATTAAAACAGTTGTTGTATAGCCTTTTTTAGTTGATTGAGCCTCAATCAATTTTACAAAACGTAAAACTGGATGAATAACACTTCGATAAGAAGAGTGAAGGTTAACCAAACGTATCTCTGGGTATTTCATTTTAAAATCATTATCAAATTCAGTTTCTTTATCAGGGTTATCATCAAAAGAAACATGCATAGCAATGACATTATCACCAATGGTATAGGCGTAATTAAGAGCCTGATTTGTAACGAGAGTAATATTACTAATTAAAACAATAACAGTACTTCCTGTATAACTTATCGAAACAGAATCTTCAAGTTTTAACTGTAATGCTGTTTTTTTGTAATGATCATGTATTTTATAAAAAATAAGGAGCATAATTGGCATAATTAAGAAGAAAGGCCAAATTTCATTTAAACGGTAGAAGAATAGTATAGCAAAAATAGCAAATGAAATAAGTGCTCCAATAAAATTTGAAATTGACTTAACTAACCAATTTTTAGGTCGCTCACGGTGCCATTTGACTAGCATACCTGTTTGAGATAACGTAAATGGGATAAAGACGCCAACAGCATATAGAGGGATTAAACGAGAGGTTTCACCATTAAATAATGCTATAAGTAGAATTGAACCAAGAGAAAGGGTCATAATTCCATTGGAATAGCCTAATCGATCTCCTTTTGCTAGATACATATGAGGCATATATTTATCTTTTGCTAAATTATAAGCTAAAACTGGAAAAGCTGAAAATCCTGTATTGGCTGCGAGAGCTAGAATAAAAGCAGTTGAAAATTGTAGCAAATAATAAAAGGCTCCATTACCAAAAATTGCTTTCCCAATTTGTGATAAGACAGTAACTTTTTCAGTTGGAATAATTCCATACCAATAATTTAAGAAGGTGATTCCAGCAAAGAAAAAACCTAATATTCCACCCATCAAGGCAAGTGTTGCTGCTGCATTTTTTGATTGGGGTTTTTTGAAGAATGGAACAGCGTTGCTAATAGCTTCAACACCAGTTAATGAAGAAGATCCAGATGAAAAAGCTCTTAATAAAAGTCCTAAAGTAATACCAGGGACAACAGCTCCAACAGTTGCGGTTGCATGAAAAGGTGCTGTTCCAAGAGCAATTTTTAGAAAACCAGTAATAATTAACAAAGTAATTACTGCGACAAACAAATAAACAGGAAACATTAAGAATGAAGCGGATTCTCTTAAACCACGCAAGTTCATCGCAGTAATTAAAAATACAATTAAAATAGCCAATGGAACTCGTTGATTATATAAAGCAGGAATTGCAGAGGTAATCGCTTCTGTGCCCGCAGAGACGCTGACAGCTACTGTAAGCATATAATCAACTAAGAGTGAGCCACCAGCAATCAATCCTGATGTCTTACCGAGATTTTCACTAGAGACCATGTAAGCTCCACCACCATGCGGGTAAGCATGTATGATTTGTCGATAAGAAATAACAAGAGCTAGTAATAAGATTAAAACAAGGCCTGCTAAAGGTAGGGAATACCAAATTGCTCCAGTTGATAAAGTAACTAAAACTAAAACAATTTGTTCAGTTCCATAAGCGATTGAAGATAGTGCGTCTGAAGAGAGAAGGGCTAAGGCTTTGAAGCGACCTAATTTTTGGTCACCTTCTTCAGAACTTTTTAATGGTTTACCAATTAAATAACGTTTTAAAACACTCCACATTTTTATTCCTCATTTTCTATAATAAATTTAAGCCACAATTTAAGAATTATATACCTCTTTTAATGCTTTAGCAAGTAGAAATAAGGAACGGATTAAAATGAAATAAGGGAGTAAGAAGAGTAAGAATAATTATATGAAATAAGAATTAAAAAACAACTAGATTGAAATTTTAAGGAAAATAAATGGGGATCACAATAAAGTGATATACGAGTACTCAATAAAAGTAGAAATTTTTAAAAAAATAACTTTACAAGTAGCCAAATTTTTTATATAATAATTTTTGTGCTTGAAATAAAAATGGCCCGTTGGTCAAGCGGTTAAGACACCGCCCTTTCACGGCGGTATCACGGGTTCGATTCCCGTACGGGTCATAATGAGAATAAAAAATACCTTAAGCTTAAAGAGCTTAAGGTATTTTTTATTGGAACCTGAGTTTATAAGAAATAAGAACGATCTCACTGCATTTCCATCAGATAGTGAGGTCATTTTTTTATTGATAATTGCGAGTAAACTCCCAAAATTCAGTCCCATCAGTTTTTTCGATAATTAAATGATCATTTTCTGTTAAGCGAACATAAAAAGTAAAATAGTTTGTATCACCTAAAATTAAACCTGTGTCATTTTTTGAATAACGATTTAACCAGCCTACAGGACTATTTTCAAATTTGAAGCCATACTGTGTACCAGTAATAGTTCTACTGCCATCTAAAGATTTCCAATTTCCTTGGTAAGATAAATCAATTACAATGGGATCAGTTTGTGCTGCTGAGGCTTCATCTGCTGTTAATTGGATTGGTATTTTTTCCACTGCAATATCATCTGAATTCTCTGGCATTTTTGTAATAGTTTCAGTATCCGTAGTTGGTTCAAGTATTTCAGGTTCAGGAGTAACGGCGTTCTCAGCTTCTGCAGCTTCTGGTTGAATGATAGTAATTGGACTTGAAGAATCTATAGTCGTTTTGTTTACTGGTGTAATTTCATTTTTTGTTAGGATTTTAGCAGGTTGCGGAGATTTATGTTTAGAAGTTGCCTGATTTTGATTGCTTTGAGAAAAACTTAGATAAATACTTAGTGAACAAATTAATACTCCTATGATTGCTAATGTTTTTACTTGTTTTTTTATTTCTAAACACTCCTTATTGTAAAATAGGTTATTCAATATCTTTAGTATAACAGCTTAAGTTACGAAGTCAATACTTATTTTACATTTGTGTTACAAATATTTCTTTAATTTTCTATTGTGACAATTCTAAATGATTATTAAGTAAAAAGAATAAAAAATTGTTGTTTTTTTTGGTTTTCTTCAGTATATTAAGTAGTATAACTAAAAAATTAGAAAATGGTGAGATAATGGCGATAAAACAAAGTGAACAGTTGAATCGTAAAAACAATTTAATGATAGCAACTCTTTTTTTAGGTTACATTATGATTTATATTGATAAACTAGGAGTAGGGGTCGCATTAGTGCCTATTGCAAAAGAATTCAGTTTAAGTACTACTCAAACGGGGTGGATTATGAGTTCATTTTTTGTTGGGTATACTTTAATGCAAATTCCAATGGGTTTATTGAATAATAAAATAGGTTCGCGAAAAATATTAGTTTTTTCTATTTTATTTGTAGCGATTTTTATGCTTCTATTTGGTCTAGGGAAAGGGTTAATTTATTTTATGTTGATTCGATTTTTAACGGGTGCAATCGCACACTCAGGATACCCAGCTTCTTCTGGAAAAGAAATATCCCTAAATTTACCTTTAAATAAACGAACATTTGCACAAGGAATACTATTAGCTTCTTCTGGAATTGCTGGTATTGTGGGGCCTGTCATGGTTTCTCCCATGATAGAGACTATAGGCTGGCGTAAAGCGTACTTTGTTATGGCGGGCCTTGCCTCGCTCGTTATGCTCGTTTTACTTGTTTTTTTACCAAAAGAAAAACATACGAATGATAAGGTACTTCTTGATATTCCGTCTAAAAATAAAGTTCCATTGCTGAGTATTTGGAAAGATTCGCGTGTCTGGATACTAACGGTATGTGCCTTTTTTATAAACTCACTAGTTTATGGATTTACGAATTGGTTACCAACTTTTTTTACTTCTGCAAAAGGGATGAGTTTAACCGATGCAGCCAAAATTAATTCAATTGCTGGTATTTTTGCGTTAATAGGCGCGCTTGGCGGCAGCTATATTGTTGGGAGGTATTTTGCTGGAAAAGAAAAAATAGTTATTGCTATTTTTTGTATTGTTGGCGGATGTTCTATGCTAGGTGTGTATACATTTGACTCAATTATTTTGATTACGCTATTGCTAGGGATAGCGAATTTTTCTATGCTAGTCGCTTTTGTGACATTGATGAGTATCCCATTAAAGTTATTTATAAATGAACGCTTTTCACCAAGCTATGCTACTATTGGGACAGGTGGTGTCATGGGTGGAATCTTTGCTCCTTTAATAATAGGAGAATTAATTCGAGTATCAAATGGCAACTTCTTATCGACATTTATTTTCTTTATATTAATGGGGATAGGTGCTGCTGGTGCTATTATATTTTTAAAAATGAATCGACAAGGAGGAGCTATAAATGAATAGTCAAACAAATTTACCGATTGAGGATATGGTTAAATGGCGTCGACATCTTCATGAAAATCCGGAGCTTTCTTTTCATGAGGTTGAAACTGCTAAGTATATTTATCAACTATTAAAAACATTTCCTAATCTTGAATTAACAACGCCAACAGAGAACAGTGTAGTGGCAATTTTGAAGGGTGCAAAGCCTGGTAAAACAATTGCTCTACGTGCAGACATTGATGCATTGCCAATTGTTGAAGAAGCAGATGTTGCGTTTCCTTCTCAAAATGAGGGAGTTATGCACGCATGTGGACATGATACTCATACTGCGATGCTTTTAGGGGCTTGTAAAGTATTAACAAGCATGCAAGAAAAAATTGCTGGAACTGTCAAATTTATTTTTCAACCTGCCGAGGAAGTTCCCCCTGGAGGTGCTAAATTTTTAGTCGAAGCAGGAGTTATGAAAGACGTTGATTTAGTTTTTGGAATTCATATATTCCCTAAAATACCTGTAGGCGTTGTGGCAATTCGTACAGGTGCTTTGACAGCTGCAGCTGATATTTTCGAATTAAAAATTCAAGGGGTCGGTTCTCATGGATCAACTCCAGAATTAGCAATTGATCCTATTTTAGTTGGTGTAGAAATTATCACAAATTTAAATAATATTATTTCGCGAAATATTGCTGCTTTTGATAATGCGGTACTTTCAATTGGTGAATTTACTAGTGGAAATAGCGCGAATGTTATTCCTGATACAGCAAAAATTCAAGGCACCGTTCGAACGAATGATCCGGCTGTCCGCACATTGGTGAGAAAGCGTATTGAAGAAATAATTGAACATGTGACTAAAATGTATGGGGCTAGCTATGAATTAAATTATATTATGGGTTATAGTCCAGTTGTAAATGATTCAGAAGCGACTGAATTAGTCCGAAAAGCAGCTTTAAAAGTTGTTGGAGAAAAAGGACTCATCACAGCTCCCCAAATGATGGGAGGCGAAGATTTTTCTGCCTATACAGATGTTGTGCCAGGTTCATTTTTTGTTGTTGGAGGTGGTACAGCTGAGGAAGGCTGTGGTTATATGAATCATCATCCTAAGTTTAAAATTAATGAAGGTGCTTTGGCGGTTGGTGCTGAAATGGAAATCCAATTAATTACAGATTTATTAATCAATGATGAAGAATGAAGTGAAATAAGGTAAAAAGATTAACTACGGTTAGTCTTTTTTTTATATGATGTATGTTAATGAGTGTTTGTTTATTTTTTATTGTCTAGTCTTTTGTTGATGTTTTTTAGTAAACTATGCTAAAATGAATGTAATGTTTTTTAAATAGATGCTAAATACGTTAGATAAAGAATAGAGGAGTGAGTCTAAAATGGATTATTCAAAAAAAGTTAGTTTTCCTTCAACTTTTTTATGGGGAAGCGCAAGTGCAGCCTATCAAGTAGAAGGGGCTTGGAATGTAGATGGTAAAGGGAAGTCAGTTTGGGACAACTACGCTAAAGTGCCTGGTGCAACCTTCCAAGGTACAAATGGAGATGTTGCAGTTGATCACTATCATCGATATAAGGAAGATGTTAAGTTAATGGCAGAGCAAGGGCTAAAAGCTTATCGTTTCTCAATTGCTTGGAGCCGTATTTTTCCTGATGGAACTGGGGAAATTAATGAGGCAGGTTTAGCTTTTTACGATCGATTAATTGATGAACTATTGAGCTATAATATTGTTCCTGTCGTGACTTTGTATCACTGGGATATTCCACAAGCCTTAATGGATGCTTATGGTGGATGGGAAAATCGTCAAGTTATTGAAGATTTCAATAACTATGCAGTCACTTTATTTAAACGTTACGGGGATAGAGTGAAGCATTGGGTTAGTTTAAATGAACAAAATATATTTGTTGGTTTTGGCTATCGTTATGGAAGTCATCCTCCGGCAGTTAAAGATGAAAAACGATTTTATGAAGTGAATCATATTGCTAACTTAGCCAACGCAAAGGTTATTCAATCTTTTAAAGCTTTAAATATTCCAGAAGCATTAATAGGACCAAGTTTTGCTTATTCTCCAGTTTATCCAGCAACGCCTAATCCAAATGATGTATTAGCAAGTGAGAATGCAGAAGAGTTGTTGGCACATTTTTGGATGGATGTTTATGTTTGGGGAGAATATCCTAAAGCGACAATGCACTATTTGAGTGAAAACGGAATAGCACCAACCATTTTACCTGGGGATATGGAGTTATTAAAAGCTGGAAAACCTGACTTTATGGGGTTAAATTATTATCAAACGACTACTGTTGAATACAATCCATTAATTGGTGGTGTAGGAGTAGCAGAAATGAACTTTTCTGGAAAAAAAGGGACGTCAAAAGATAGTGGAATTCCAGGAATGTATAAAACGGTGCAAAACCCTTATACTGAAACGACAGATTGGGATTGGACTATTGATCCACAAGGTTTACATGTAGCTTTACGCCGAATTGAAAATCGCTATCATTTGCCCATCCTGATTACAGAGAATGGACTAGGAGCCTTTGATACGTTAGAGTCAGACGATCAGATTAACGATGATTATCGAATTGATTATTTATCTCAACATGTATCGGCAATCCAAGAAGCTTTAACAGATGGTGTGGAAGTTTTAGGGTATTGTACGTGGAGCTATACAGATTTATTAAGTTGGTTGAATGGATATCAAAAACGTTATGGAATGGTTTATATAGACCGTGATGAACATGATGAAAAGACATTGAGACGTATTCCTAAAAAGAGCTATTTTTGGTTTAAAGAGTTGATTGAAAAAAATGGAGAACAAAATTAACAAGGTGTTAAAAAAGTCATTATGTTCCAATTAAAAGAATGATGGAAAAGGGCGTTTAGAGTATCGTAGACTTTACGAATACTTTAAACGTTTTTTATGTACAGTTCAACCACTATCTAAATCACCGACACGATCAAAAAGTTACATAAATATCGAGCTAGATCCATGTGCTGATTAAATAAATTAGAAACGTAAGAAAATATTTTTCAGACTACTAGGCTTAAATCATAGGACATTTTTTCTGTTTTTATCTTATTTATGGGTTTTCTTTAATGGAAGTAGGAATCGAATTTGTTGCCTTACATGTAAAAAAAATGGTATTCTCAACTTGAATTATAGAGTGTTTAATTTTTACTGATTAATAGAAGGTAAAGTCGAATGTAAACGACTATGGGAGCTAGTATATAGAATGGAGGAACAACATGAAACAAGCGGATAAAAATCAAGAAAAAATTATTTTGATTGGTGCGGGTGATGTAGGATCTAGTTACGCATTTGCTTTAGTTGCACAAAATATTGGTCGTGAATTAGGCATTATTGATTTGGACACAGGTAAAAGTGAGGGAGATGCCTTAGATTTATCAGATGGTCTAGCTTTTACATCGCCTAAAAAAATCTATGCAGCAACTTATGCAGATTGTAAAGATGCGGATTTAGTTGTGATTACTGCTGGAGCAGCACAGGCTGAAAATGAAACCCGCTTAGACTTAATTAAAAAGAATTTTAAAATAGCTAAAATCATAGTAGATCAAGTAATGGCTAGTGGATTTGACGGAATCTTTTTAGTAGCTAGTAATCCTGTTGATATTTTAACTTATGCAGTTTGGAAATTTTCTGGATTACCAACTCAAAGAGTTATCGGATCAGGTACGTCCTTAGATAGTGCTCGTTTTAGAGGAGCCTTAGCAGGGATAACTGATGTGGATGCCCGAGATGTGCATGCATATATCATTGGTGAGCATGGCGATACGCAATTTCCTGTCTGGTCCCATGCTAATATAGGTGGTTTGCAAATTTACGAGTGGATGAGAGAGCATCCAGAAGTGACTGAGGAAAGTTTAATTAAATTAGTGACAGATGTCAGAGATGCGGCTTATAAGATTATTCAGCGTAAAGGATCAACTCACTATGGGATTGCGATAGCTTTAGCTCGAATTACAAAAGCTATTTTTGATGATGAAAATGCTATTTTACCACTCTCAGTTTATTTGGATGGGGCTTATGGGGAAAAAGATATATATATTGGTTCTCCAGCTGTCGTAAATCGAGAAGGAATTAAGTCTATTATTGAAATTCCATTAAATGATTTATAAAAGCAAAAAATGCATGAATCTGTTTCGACGATTCGACTTATGCAAGAAGACGCATTTAAAAATCTATTATAAAAAGACGAGGCTAAAGAAATTTATCGGCAGTATTTTGGCCATTTTTCTTTAGCTTTTTAGAACTATTTGGAAAAAAATTGATTATTTGTAAAATAACTCTTGCGAACTACTCGAATCTGTATTATACTAATGGAGTTGTTGCAAATTATGCAGTTTTGAAATAAATATGCATTAAATACTTAAAAAAAGTATTGACAATTTTTCACCAATCCTGTTATAATAACTCTCGTTGAGTAGTATTATAATTTATATTCCTTAATTATGGAGGGGTAGCGAAGTGGCTAAACGCGGCGGACTGTAAATCCGCTCCTTCGGGTTCGGCAGTTCGAATCTGCCCCCCTCCACCATTATTGGGCTATCGCCAAGCGGTAAGGCAACAGACTTTGACTCTGTTATGCGTTGGTTCGAATCCAGCTAGCCCAGTTACTTAAATCTACTGTTTAAGATAGTAGATAGATACGAATAAAAATGCATAATTTTTATGAATATTCTAGTAAGATAAAATCTAAATAAATACAAATTGTCTGGTGGCGATAGCAAGAAGGATACACCTGTTCCCATGCCGAACACAGTAGTTAAGCTTCTTAGCGCCGAGTGTAGTTGAGGGTTTCCCTCCGCAAGAGTAGGACGTTGCCCGTCTTTTGTATATTATTTAGAGTCATTAGCTCAGTTGGTAGAGCATCTGACTTTTAATCAGAGGGTCGTAGGTTCGAATCCTACATGACTCATCACTAAGTGTTTACGACAGAATTGTCGTAGGCGCTTTTTTTTTGCTATGGTTCTTGCTGCTTTAGCAGCTTAGAACCATAGTATGCATCGGGCATAAAGGACGAATATAAACCGGAAAAATGTTTTTATTTTTCATGAGAAGAAGCGTACTTCCCAATTTGTTTTAATAATTCTTTAATTTTAATAGGTTTCTTTAGGAAATATTAAGAGCTAAATGGTATAATTATATTCTGTATCAAACGTCCGTTATTCGATAGGTTGAAAATAAGAGTGAGTGACAATTGGATGAATTAGATAGAATAAAATAAAATTTTAAAGATATTTTATAGAAATTGAGGTTTTTTGATGAATAAAGAAACGAGAAGGAAGCAGATATTGTTTCAGGTATTAAGTTTAATTTTACCTTTGCTGATTTTAGTTCCTGTTTTTCTTAGTATGAAAGTGACACCGTTTGGAGACTCTAATTTATTAGTCAGTGATTTGGGCACACAATATGTTCCTTTCTTTGCCTATTTTAAAGAAATGATTATTGGGGATGGAAGTCCGCTTTATTCATTTTCTAGTGGAATGGGGGATGATTTTTTACCTTTAGCGGCTTATTACTTAATGAGTCCTTTCAATGTCCTTTTCTTAGTGACTCCAAACGCCTATTTAGCTACAAGTGTTACGATTGTTATTATGCTGAAAATTTGTTTTATTTCAGGAAGCTTATTTTTTTATTTGAGTCAGACGTACCGAAAAGTTGAATGGGCGCAATTATTTTTTGCTTTAGCGTATGCTTTTTGCGGATTTGTAGGTATTTATCTATATAATATTATGTGGTTAGATGCTTTGATTTGGTTACCGATACTCGCCTTAAGTATTCATTATTTAGTTGAACAAAATAAAAAATTGTTTTATTGTTTAAGTTTATTTGCAGTAATTGTGAGTAATTACTATTTAGGCTATATGTCTTGTCTATTTGCATTATGTTACTTTATTTATTGGACAGCAAAAAAGACAGAATTTACTACTATTAAAGAGTATTTTAAGCAAACAAAAGTAAAGTGGCGGAATTTTATTGTTTATTCTGTGATTGGCGCAGGTTTAAGTGGCTTTATTTTAGTTCCAGCAGCGCTTGGTATGTTACAAACTGGAAAGTCCGCTGTTGATTGGCATATTTTTCTGCCCATACCACGTTTTGGTTTGGACTTTTTGGTTCAATTAGGTCTTGAAAATACTGGTTTTAATAGTCGCTTGGATCATCTGCCTACTATTTTCGTTGGTAGCTTTGTATTGATTTTAGCATTGAGTTACTTTTTTATTAAAACTATTTCTCGCAAAGAAAAATGGTTGAGTTTTTCTTTGATTGCTATTTTCTTTTTTAGTTTTTGGCTGCAAAGCTTTAACACTGTCTGGCATATGTTTCAACTAGCTGCAGGTTTCCCGTATAGAAATACCTATATGTTAAGTTTTGTCCTTATTTTTCTAGCTTATGAAAGTTGGCAAAAACGATCAGATCTATCGAATAAAACGATTCTAAAAGTTACAGGGAGTTTAGTGGGATTACTAGCTATCGGTTATGTCTATAGCTGGTTAATTTTGCCTTGGTTAGTGAAGAAAAGTCAATTCTTTAAAGACTTACCTTTTCAATCAGCTGTGCCATTACAATTGTCGTTGTTTTTTATTTCAGTAGGTATATTTTTAATAATGGGGCTACTTTTAGTTTGGGTTAGAAATTCGAAAAAACGTCATTGGGTATTATTTTTAGCTTTATTTTTAGAGCTTGGATTTAATTTTTATAATATGTTAGGTGAAACACCGCTAGCTGACGAACCGCGTTTCCGTAGTGATATGACGAATTATAATTATTTAATCGATGAGATGAAGGCAAAAGATTCAGATTTATTTAGAATTGAAAATGCAATTAATGGAGTGGATAATGGCTACAATGAAAGTTTCCTTTATAGCTACAATAGTACCCCTTATTATAGTTCTACATTGAATGAAAATTTAAGATTAAGTTTGGCTAGATTAGGTCTATTTAGTCGGAATGAACGGCGGATTAGTGATGTTGGACAGACACCATTTTTAGATTATTTATTTAATACTAGGTATAGCCTTGATGAGCCAAATCTAGAGGAAGCTGAATTCGCGATTGTCAAAAGTGATTTTGGACAAATTGTGCCTAAAAATCCGAGTATGGCTACAAGTATTGGCTACACAGTTCCACTAGCATTTGCCGATGTAAAATTGAAGGATAACCAGCCATTTGCTAATCAAAATGCATTAGCTGAGAGCATATATGCATTCGACCAGCCACTTTTTGAACCGGCGGAAGTGATGCAGAGTATAGCACCAAATTCTTATTTTGTAACAGCGAAAGCAGATGGTCCGCTTTATTTGTATTTACCAAATAATCGACTAGAAAAAATTCAAGTATTTGTTAATCATGAAAAAATAGTGCCAAGAGTAAATATAAAAAATCAAGCATTGCTCGACTTGGGTGATTTTAAAAAGGGGACACAGATCTTACTTGATTTTTCTAGTTCAAAAACAATAAAAATGACAGGTGAAAATGTTCAGACTATGAATGGTTCCACCTACTATCAAACTATTCGGACTCTTGAGCAAAATCGTTTGATAGTTAGTGATTGGAAAGCTAGCAAAGTAGAAGGTAAGGTAAATGTTCAATCAGATCATGAACTACTTTTTGTTTCAATTCCGTATGATGAAAAGTGGAAAGCTAGCGTAGATGGTGAAAAAGTTAAACTCCAGAAAGTTGCAGGAAATTTTATTGGGATTCCAGTTTCTAAAGGGGAACACCAAATTGAATTAAATTATTCACCAGAAGGATTTCAAATTGGTAGTTTTATTAGCTACGGTGCATTAGCTGGTCTAGTTAGTTTGAGTTTAGTTGATTGGTATCAAAAAAGAAAACGAATAAAAAACAGAGCCAACTAATTAAATTCAGTTGCAATCAGGTTATAAAGTAAGATTTACCATAAGAATCATTGGAAATTATGGTATAATAAAAAATAATGGCACGTAGAATATCATGGAGGTGCATGTATGTCGATAGATTGGACACAACTATTTACGTGGCGAAACTTTTTTAATGTAATAGACATTTTAGTTGTATGGTTTTTTGTGTATAAATTAATCACACTATTAAAAGGGACGAAGGCAATTCAACTTTTAAAAGGAATTGCTGTCATTATTGTAATTAAGATGGTTAGTTTTCTTCTCAATTTAGAAACAGTTGATTGGCTTATGGATCAAGTGATATCTTGGGGAGTTATTGCGACTATTATTGTTTTTCAGCCAGAGGTTCGTCGTGGATTGGAACATCTGGGTAGAGGAGCTATCTTTGGCCGCACAAAACGCCAAGTTGACCCAACAAAACGTTTAATCGAAGCATTAGACAAATCAGTGCAATATATGGCGAAACGTCGTATTGGTGCATTAATCTCAATTGAAATGGAAACTGGTCTAGATGAGTATATTGAAACAGGAATTCCTTTAGATGCTGATATTTCAGGTGAGTTACTCATCAATATCTTTATTCCAAATACTCCGTTACATGATGGTGCAGTGATTATCAAAGACTATAAAATCGCAGCAGCAGCAGGTTATTTACCGCTTTCTGAAAGTTCATTAATTCCTAAAGAATTAGGGACAAGGCATCGTGCTGCTATTGGATTGAGTGAAGTGACCGATGCAGTAACGATTATTGTCTCAGAAGAAACGGGCGGAATCAGTATCACCCGCAATAGCGAGCTTTTAAGAGATTTAACTCAAGAAGAGTTCGTAAATTATTTGATTAAAGAGATTGTTGTGAAGGAAGAAGAGCATAAAAAGAATCCTATCCAAGTTTTCATTGATGGTTTTTCTAAAAAGGAGGACTCTAAATGATTGAAAAAATTTATAATAGTCCTTGGTTTCTTAGAATTGTTGCCTTAGGCTTTTCATTGCTACTTTTTGGATATGTTAATTTTGAAAAAAATGGACTTTTAAATACAAATGATGCTGCAAGTAGCTTAAACCCAAGAGGGAGTGAAGTAATTTCTAACGTTCCTGTGTATGTGGATGTTGATCACGACAAATATTATGTTTCAGGGGTTCCTCAAACGGTTTCTGTGAAATTAGAAGGATTAAAAAGTATTATTAGTCAAACTGTTACTTCCCAAAACTTTAAAGTGGTGGCGAAAAACTTAACTAAATTAGGTGTTGGTGAACATACAATCCAACTGACTCCAGAAGGTTTTAGTGACAAATTAGGGGTTTCCGTTACTCCTAGTGAAGCTAAAATAACAATTGAAAATAAAAAAGTGAAAACATTTGATGTGAACGTTGAATTTAATGATGCACTTTTAGCTAGAGGCTATGAATCAGGTACACCTGTTTTAGATAAAAATACTGTTGAAATTTCAGGTGCTGAATCTGAAGTTGATAAAGTTGCTACTGTTAAAGCTGTCGTTTCAGTTGAAAATGGTGTGAAAAAAGATATCAAAACAAAAGTTGCGGTTCAAGTTGAGGATGCCGATGGTAACAGTTTGGATGTTGTTGTGAATCCAAGTGAAGTGAGTGTAACAATTCCGGTAATAGCCGCTAATAAAGATTTGCCGATTTCTTTAAATCAAACAGGTACACCTGTTGCAGGCAAAACTTATCGTTTAAGTTTGAAAAATGATATTTCTACGATTAATGTTGCAGGGAAAAGTACAGATTTAGATGAATTTACTAATTTCGTAGTGAATGTTGATGTAACAGGAATTACGGAAACAACGACCAAGGAAATTGCTCTTTCTTTACCAAGTGGAATTAGTTCAGTCAGTCCTCAAACCGTTCAAGTAGTGATTACAGTTAGTAATACTTCCAATGGTAGCAGTAGTGGTGGATCAGGCAATAGTCCACCACCAGAATCTGGTAATGGGTCGTCAAGTAGCAGCTCAAGTAGTGAATCGAGTAGTGAGTCTAGTAGTAGTAGTTCTGCTGAGAGTGAGTCAAGCAGCAAAGATTCTAGTCAAGTATCTAGTAAAGAAACCGATTAAGTCCTTTTTCTAACAAATAGAAAAAGTTTCTAGTGGGTTAAACGCAAGCAGATTAAAATGACAAAGGAGAAATTAAAATATGGGAAAATATTTTGGAACTGATGGTGTTAGAGGGGTTGCAAATTCTGAATTAACACCGGAGTTAGCATTTAAATTAGGTCGCTTTGGGGGCTATGTATTGACACAGCATTCAGAAGGGACAGCACATCCGCGCGTTTTGGTTGGTAGAGATACACGAATTTCAGGACAAATGCTAGAATCTGCACTAGTTGCAGGGTTACTTTCAGTAGGGATTGAAGTGATGCAACTAGGCGTAATTTCGACACCTGGAGTGGCATACTTGACTAGAGTTCAAGGTGCAGCAGCTGGAGTTATGATTTCAGCTTCTCATAATCCGGCACCAGATAATGGTATCAAATTTTTCGGATCAGACGGTTTTAAACTATCGGATGAACAAGAGCTTGAAATAGAAGCATTATTAGATCATGAGATAGATGATTTGCCAAGACCAAGTGCAGTTGGATTGGGAACAGTTGATGAGTATTTAGAAGGATCATTAAAATATACTCAATTTTTACAACAAACAATACCAAGTGATTTGGCTGGAATTCAAGTCTGTTTAGATGGTGCAAATGGAGCAACAGCTCCGTTATTAAATCGCTTATTTGCAGACTTGGAAACGGATTTTGATGTGATGGGAGCATCACCAAATGGTATTAATATTAATGATGGTGTTGGATCAACACACCCTGAAAAATTAGCTGAATTTGTTTTAGAAAAAGGCGCAGATGCTGGATTAGCATTTGATGGCGATGGCGATCGAGTAATTGCGGTTGATGAATTAGGACAAATTGTTGATGGCGATAAAATCATGTATATTTGTGGAAAATATTTAATGGAAAAAGGTCGTTTAAAGAAAGATACAATTGTGGCGACTGTTATGAGTAATTTAGGCTTCCATAAAGCGGTTGAATCAGCAGGAATGACAGCTTTACAAACACAAGTTGGTGACCGTTATGTCGTTGAAGAAATGCGCAAAAATGGGTACAATTTTGGTGGAGAACAATCAGGTCATATGGTTTTCTTAGACTATAATACAACTGGAGATGGGATGCTATCAGGAATTCAGTTGTTGAATGTCATGAAACAAACAGGTAAAAAATTATCTGAACTAGCTGCGGAAGTTTCAAACTATCCACAAAAACTAGTTAATATTCGTGTAAGTGATAAAGATGGCGCAATGGATGTGCCAGCAATTAAGGCGATTATTGATGAAGTTGAAAAAGAGATGAATGGTGATGGACGAATTCTAGTTCGTGCAAGTGGAACAGAACCACTTTTACGAGTGATGGGCGAAGCACCAACAGAAGAAAAAGTAAATTTATATGTAGATAAAATTTCGGATGTTGTGAGACAAGAAATTGGTCTAGCAGAATAAAAATTTTATAGAATAAATTGAGAGACGAAGTTTTTATAACTTCGTCTTTTTTTCGCATAAAACAGACTATTTTAAGGACATTTCCATGTAACGTATAATTCGTTTTGAAGGTATACCAATTTTTTAAGATGTTGATTATTATTGACAAACAAATCGGTATAGTTTAATATTAATCTTGCTTCTAGTTAGTGATTTTATATAAAGGAGAGTAGTGTACCAATTTTAATAAGGATAGCGCCAGGCCTTTATTTCATGTTAGGAACATTCCACAAGATGAAGGTGACGAGGAGAGAGCTTATCGAAGGATTCGGCGGATGGCTCTAGGCTAATGTAGTCTATAAGAACTAAAAAAAAAGTAAGGCAACTTACTAACAAAAATAGTTCTATGCATCTAGAAGCGAAAAAACAACTAATAGAAAGTAGGATTTTAATTTATGTGTGGGATTGTCGGATTTATTGGAGAGCAAGATGCGAAGGAAGTATTGTTGCAGGGGTTAGAAAAATTAGAATATCGAGGATATGATTCAGCTGGGATTTATGTAGTTGATGAAGGTGGAGCAGGTCATTTATTTAAAGAAAAGGGCAGAATTGCTGCATTACGTAAAATTGTTTCAGACGATGTTGCTGGAACGAAAGGCATTGGACATACACGATGGGCTACTCACGGTATTCCTAGTGTTAATAATGCGCATCCTCACCAATCAACTAGTGGTCGATTTACATTAGTGCATAACGGGGTTATTGAGAATTATAGAGAGGTGCGGGACGCTTATTTGACAGATGTTGATTTTGTTAGTGAAACGGATACTGAGGTCATTGTTCAATTAATTGCTTGGTTTGCTGAAAATGAAGGCTTAGCTACGTTAGATGCATTTAAAAAAGCGATTGTTACATTGAAAGGTTCTTATGCTCTAGCTTTAATGGATTTAGAAAATCCAGATGCTATTTATGTTGCTAAAAATAAAAGTCCATTATTAATTGGAGTAGGCGAAAATTTTAACGCCGTATGTAGTGACGCCATGGCAATGATTCAAGTGACGAATCAATTTGTTGAACTGATGGATGGCGAAGTTGTTACGGTGACTAAGAATGATATTTCAATTGAAAATCTGGCTGGAGAAAAGATAGATAGAGCATCTTATACAGCTGAAATTGATTTAAATGATTTAGAAAAAGGGACATATGCTTATTATATGTTGAAAGAAATTGATGAACAGCCTGCAGTTATGCGAAAAATCATTCAACATTATCAAGGAATGGATGGGAAGTTGGCCATTGATTCAACTATTACTCAAACGTTATTAGACAGCGATCGAGTTTATATTGTTGCTTGTGGTACTAGCTATAATGCAGGTTGGGCTGGAAAACAATTAATTGAAAATTTGGCTGGAATTCCAACAGAAGTTCATTTATCAAGTGAGTTTGGGTATAATATGCCTTTACTGACTAAAAAACCATTCTTTATCTTTTTAACACAAAGTGGTGAAACTGCTGATAGCCGTCAAGTACTAGTGAAAATAAATCAAATGGGATATCCAACATTGACTATTACGAATGTACCTGGATCGACATTATCAAGAGAAGCGCAATTTACTTTATTGCTGCATGCTGGTCCAGAAATTGCTGTGGCTTCAACGAAGGCATATACAGCACAGATTGCTGTCTTAGCCATTTTAGCTGATATAGCAGGTAAAGCTAAAGGTTTGGCTCAAACAGTTGATATGGCCCATGAAATTGGGATTGCAGCAGCTGCGATGGAGGCGATCGTCTCGGATAAAGAGCGTTTAGAAGAATTGGCGGCAGATTATTTAAGTATTAGTCGCAATGCTTTCTATATAGGTAGAGGATTAGATTATTATGTTGCTATGGAAGCAGCATTAAAATTAAAAGAAATATCTTACGTTCAAACAGAGGGTTTTGCTGCTGGGGAATTGAAGCATGGTACAATTGCTTTAATTGAGGAAGGAACGCCAGTCATTGCGATTATTACTGAAGAATCGATTGCAGGACATACTCGTGGAAATGTTTCAGAGGTGAACTCTAGAGGTGCTCATAGTTTAGTCATAGCGATGGAAAATGTAGCACATGAAGATGATCAATTTGTTTTACCGCAAGTACACGAATTGTTAACACCATTAGTGAGCGTTGTTCCAACGCAACTATTAAGTTACTATACGAGCTTACATCGTGGAAATGATGTTGATAAACCAAGAAATCTAGCTAAAAGTGTAACTGTTGAATAAAGCATAAAAATAAGAACCCTTTTTATTGAAAAGGGTTCTTATTTTTTTCTAGTAAGAGCAATTTAGATTTTTTACACCTTGTTATAATTAGGTTCTAAAAACCTGCTCTGTCTTAAACTTCAACAAGTGCCTTCAGTTTATTCTGAGCAAAACGGATTTTCTTACATCTTGTTATAAACAAGTAATTGTAGAAATGGTACAATAGAGAAAAAATAAAGTTGAAACGAATGTGAGGTGTGTCTTAAATGGAGTTATTAAAAATAATGGAACCTTATATTACCGGGACAACATCAATTTTAGGCATATTTTTTATCCAAGTTATGTGGATAACTATTTTTAGAGTTACTTTGAAAGAAAAAATGACTGAAAAAAAATATCATTATTTACTTGAGTTGAGCTCTGGGATAATAATGAGTATTTTTTCAATTTATTTGTTGTACATGTCGCAAAAAGAAAATTATTACTATTTATATAGTAATTTACGCTTAGTTATTATTTTGCTTCCAACAATCTTTATTAGCGCTCGTGTTTCTTTTATTTCTGTTTTTCTTGCAGGAGTATTTAGCTTTTTTATTAATGGGATTACACTCGTATCTGTAGCTTATATCGTTACCTTTAGCGTCTTTCTTTTGACCGTTGCTATAACGAAGAAACTAGTTAAGGGAAATCAAATTAAACTCTTTTTTTTAAGTTGTCTTTTTGTAATTCCAATTTGGTTTGCTGTTTATTTTATTAATTTTGATGGTGTTCATGTTTATTCTTTGGATTACATGGTACCCGACTATCTAAATTTTGTTATTATTAGCAGTATTACTTTTTTTAGCGTTCGCTATTTAGCTTATTTATCCGAACATTTTTTTCAAACAATGGCGGATAATTTAACAGATGAACTAACAAAATTAGGAAATTTAAAAGCATTTAATCAACTTTATCCAGTTCTTTTTCAACAGGTTGAAAAAAATAAGTATCAGTGTAATCTGATTCTTTTTGATATTGATCATTTTAAACAAGTAAATGATACGTATGGACATTTAGCAGGTAATTATGTGTTAGTAGAGTTAGCCAGTCTGCTAAAACAAATGTCAGTAACACACTATGGAAATCGGGTATTTAGAATTGGAGGGGAAGAATTTGCATTGTTGATTGAAAATGAATCATTAGAAGAAACTTTAAAAATAGCAAATGAAATTTGTGACGCTGTAGCAAACTATCCTTTTTATTATGAAGGTCGAAGAATTAAAGTATCAATTTCATTAGGTGTGGCATGCTCTGTAGGAAAAGAGAATCAAAGAGAATTTTATATGAAAGCGGACAAGGCTCTTTATCAGGCTAAAGAGTTAGGACGTAATCAAGTTAGTTATTGGAAAGAATAGGTACTTATTTAGCTTATAAAGTGAAAAAGTTGATTAAAATAGGAGTTATTTTAATCAATTAAAAGAAAGTTAGGCATTTATATTGCGTTACTTACTTTTTTAATGTAAAATTACTGAATCACTAAAAATGTTTTTTTATCCTCATTTTTAGGACAAGCGTTGGAAAAAGCGACTTGTCTGAGACCTTTACTCTTATGATGATAGTCTTTTCCCGTCATAGGAAAAGCAAAACAAAGGGAGGATTTATTTATGACAAATCTTTACATTATTATTATTTTAGCTTTATTTGCAGCGGCTATTTATGGCTTTTATTGGATGCAAAAGAAACATGTGAAATTTTCGACACGTGTTTTCTCAGCGTTAGGAGCAGGGATCGTATTAGGTGCCATAATCCAAGTCATTTTAGGTGCAGAAAGTGAAGTGACGATTGGAGCTATTAGTTGGATTAACATTGTTGGGAATGGATATGTTTCATTGCTACAAATGTTAGTTATGCCACTAATTTTTGTTTCAATTGTAGGTGCATTTACTAAGTTGGGTGTATCGAAGAATTTAGGTAAAATTAGTTTCACCGTGATTGGAACATTATTAGCAACAACAGCAGTAGCAGCACTCATTGGAATTTTAAGTGTGTTTATATTTAATTTGGATGGTGCAACATTTGTCCAAGGCGAGGCTGAAACGGCTAGAATTGAAGCGTTAGGTGAGCGTCAAGAAGCAGTAGAAAATTTAAGTATCCCAGAACAAGTAGTTAGTTTTATTCCAACAAATGTCTTTGCTGATTTATCAGGAAGTCGTTCAACAAGTACGATTGCTGTTGTCATCTTCTCAGCATTTATCGGAATTGCTTATATGGGAGTCAATAAAAAAGATCCAGAGACGGGCGAATTTTTCGCTAAGTTGATTAATAGTTTATATAAAATTGTAATGCGTATTGTTACGTTAGTTTTACGTTTAACACCTTATGGAATTTTAGCATTAATGATTAAAGTAACAGCAACAAGTGATGTACGAGCAATTTGGAATTTAGGTAAGTTTGTTTTGGCTTCGTACTCAGCTTTAGCAGTAGTCTTTATTATGCATTTATTAATTTTGTTGGTAGTTAAAGTTAATCCTTTAAGCTACATTAAAAAAGCTTCAACAGTTTTAGGTTTTGCTTTTACTTCACGCTCAAGTGCTGGAGCAATTCCTTTAAACATTGAAACACAAACAAAAGCTTTAGGTGTTGATGAAGCAAGTGCTAACTTCGCTGCAAGTTTTGGTGCTACCATTGGTCAAAACGGATGTGCTGGTGTTTATCCAGCTATGTTAGCAGCTATTGTTGCTCCAACAGTCGGAATTGATGTGTTCAGTCCGCTGTATATTTTAACTATCATTGCTGTTGTAACGATTAGTTCATTTGGTGTAGCTGGTGTTGGTGGTGGAGCAACTTTTGCTTCATTAATCGTACTTGGTTCATTGAATTTACCAATTGCTATTGTAGGGTTAGTTATTTCAGTAGAGCCATTAATTGATATGGCAAGAACGCTAGTTAACGTTAGTGATAGCATGATTGCTGGAATTGTAACATCAAAAAGAATTAAAGAATTTGATGAAACAGTTTTAAATGATGAAGCAGCAGTAATCGAATCTTCAATATAGAATAGAGTGTAAAAAGCTCTTTTGAGCCATTAAACTCTGGCAGAAAAATAGGAAAATCCCTGCAAAGTATCTATTTACTTTGTGGGGATTTTCCTATTTTTCAAATGTTTTGAAAAATTTAAGGGCTCTAATAAAATGTATCCAAGATATTTAGTTAAATTTGAAAAAGTTAATTGACAAAATAAAAAGAAGGATTATAATTTAATTAACAGTTGATGGTTTTTTGATTATAAAATGATTTTGTTTATTTAATTATTTTTTGAAATCAAAATGCTATTTTCTATTAGAAATTTCAGATATATTAAATAGACAATAAGAAAGGTGGCTTAATTGAAAAATACAAAATAAATGAGAAAAGAGTCTTTCAATGCCAGTTGTAGATTTTAATTTACCTTTAAATTTTGATTTTTAAATATATGCTACTTCTAAGTTCAATGGAAGAAGAACATAAATATTCCTTTGAAGAAATTTAATCTGTAGATGTTGCAACTCGTAATGATTTAAATATTTTAATTAGAAAAGAGCTGATGATTAAACAATTCAATTATTCTTGAGTTAGAGAATAGTTCAAATAGAGAGTTATTACTTATCAAAAGTAATTACAAAATAATACCATTCAACAGTAAATTGTTCTCAATTATGGATGAATATCTAGGACCCTACTATATTTTTATAGTTCTTCTTGCTGAAACATTGTGAATTAATAAACAAATCTAATAGTTGGACTATATTGTTTAGTCACTGAGACTGATGCTTTTAAATATTATCATAAATTTGTCGCATATCTAAATATACTTAATTATGTTGTAATGAAAAAAATATCTACTAGCAGAAATGTATATATACAATCTTTTACCAGAGGAGGATTTATGAAACTAAATATTATTAACTTAACAAAAAGTTTTAGGAAAAATATATTTTTTTATCAACAAAATTTAATGATTGATTTTGATAATCAGCTTATTGCATTTATTACCGGAGAAAATGGTACAGGAAAATCTACCTTAATGAAAATAATTTCTGGAATATTAATGGTAGATTCTGGTGAATTTCAAATTGAGAGTAATGTCAATTATTTTAAGTGGAGTAAAGAAAATTGCTATTACATGCCTGCAACAGAAAGAGGGATGACCTACAAATTGACAGGTAGAGAAAATATTTATTATCTATGTTCATTAAAAGGTTCTAAAAAAGAAGTGATTACAAATAGACTAAAATATTATGCTACTTTGTTTGATGCAACAGAAATTTTAGATAAAAGAGTAGAGGAATTATCTACCGGCCAAAAAAGGAAAATTCATTTATTATCAGCCTTTTGTTCAAATTGTAAAGTACTCCTTCTGGATGAACCTTCAGTTGGATTGGACACATACAATTTAGGCCTGTTAGAAGATATTTTAATTAAAATAAATAATGAAAAAAAACAGAAAATTATTCTGGTTTCACATGATCAAGACATCAAAAAAAAATTAATGGGAGAAGAAATATATGTTAACAAAAGCAAAACTATTATAATGAAAGGAGAAGGAAATTTATGAAGTTTCTTTATTCAATTATTGGAACCATGAAAGCAGATGTCATAATTTTATTTCGATACCGAAAAAGTATTATATCAGACATTATTACATTTTTGGCATTGTACCTTGGTATAATAATATTTAATGATGCTTCCAATTTTTCTGATTTCTATAACGTTCAAATTAGTGACGGACCTATATTATTACTCATTGGGTACATTTTTTGGACTGTTTCCAATATAGCCCTCAGCTATTCATCATCAATAATAGTTGGTGATGCTAAATCTGGTATGCTAGAGGTAAAATTACAGGGAATTATTCCTTATCCTGTACTTTCATTTTTTTCTGTTTTAGTTTCTATAATAGAAAGTATTATTGTATTGTTTTTTGCTTGCCTAATCTCATTAGTCATTGGATATATAGAATTTACACATATTCCATTTATTCTTCTTTCAATAGTACTCACAATACCGTCTATCATCGGAATGTACGGTGTTGGGTTAATTCTTGCAGGCTTTGCTTTAAAAGAAAAAAGCATCGGACAATTTGTATCGATTGTTTCTGCAATTTTACTGTTTTTATCAAATACACTTATATTAAATTTACCTAATTATATCTATATAATACCTTTTACTTCAGGGATTGATATAAGTAGAAATTTATTTTCAATAGGGGTATTTGATAGCTATCTATTTATTATTTATATCTGTGTATGTTCATTATGGCTAGTAGTAGGTATATTAATATTTAATATACTTTTGAAAAAAGAAAGAACACAAGGTAGTTTTGATAGCTTTTAGTCAGTTAATAATTTAAAAGTGTTCTATGATCAGATAATATAGTTGCAATGATATCTTTCCAGAGTTTAAGCAAAATTGAAAAATGTACAAATTATCTTTTAAAATAGCAGAAAAGGGTAAGAAGTTAAAAACTTCTTACCCTTTTCTGCTATTTTTATTCATAACGTAAAGCTTCGATTGGATCTAGTTTAGCAGCTTTTCTAGCTGGGTAAATTCCGAAGAATACACCGACAGCACTTGAGAAGAGTAAGACTAGTAAAATGGCACCTGGTGTAATCCTTGGGACAATATTTAATACTCCAGCAACACCATTGGCTAATAGAATACCTAAAATCAATCCGATGATTCCTCCTATTAAGGAAAGAATAACTGATTCCATTAGAAATTGGAAAAGAATAGTATTAGTTGTTGCTCCAAGAGCTTTACGGGTTCCAATTTCCCTAGTTCGTTCTGTAACAGAAACAAGCATGATATTCATAACACCAATTCCACCGACTAATAGTGCTATACCAGCAACAGCAGCGATAAAGTTAATAAATAGTCCTAAGACATTATTGACTTGGTCTAGTGCTTGTAAGAAGTTAGTAGCTGTATATAAGTCTTTTCCAACGGCGTCATGGCGTGTTTCTAGTAAACGAACCATTTGTTTAGAGACAGATTCAATATCGTTTTTATCTGCAACTTGAATTGTTAAACTTGTAAAATTAGTTGCTGAAGAATCTAATTTTGCCATAGTTGTAATTGGCATAGCCAAGTAAACAGGCATGCTAGAAGTATCGAAAGAGCCTTGCATTTTACTGAAAGTTCCTTTGACAACACCGATAACCTTCAAGCTGAGATTTGTTCCGCCTTGAGTGGTTAAGTTGACTGTTTCCCCTACAACATCTTTGCGTCCATTGAAGAGAGCCGCAGCGGTATCTTCACTAATTACAGTAACATTTTTACTATCTTGGTATTCGTTTTGATTAAAGAAACGACCATATACAATTGTTTTATCCATAGCCTGGTTGACATATTGTATATCGGGAGTTCCACCAAAGGCAATGGCCATTCGATTTTCATCACCTGTACTCAAGGTTCCCGTTAGATTTTTATCAGGTGAAATCCGTTCTATTTTAGGGATTCCATTTTTCAATGCTTGAATATCAGCATTTGTTAAGTAGTCACCTTTTGTTGCTTTGTTATCAACACTTAATGAAATAGTTGAAGCACCTAAATCATCAAAGGTTCCTGTAATTTCACTTGTTGCTCCATTTCCGACAGCTAAGATGGCAATTACCGAAGCAATCCCAATAATAATTCCTAGCATCGTTAGAAAGGAGCGCATTTTATTGGCAAAAATGCTATCCAAAGCCATTTTAAAATTTTCTTTGATATTCATAAAAGCTCTCCTTTCTTAGACTAGTTTTTGATTTATTTGGGGCTGATCATCTTGAATTTCACCATCTCTAAAGGAGACAATTCGTTTTGTGTAGGCAGCTACTTCGGGCTCATGGGTAACCATTACGATTGTTGTTCCTTCAGCATTCAACTCTTGGAAAATACGCATAATTTCTAGAGTTGTTTTAGAATCTAAGTTTCCTGTTGGTTCGTCAGCCATTAAAACAGCTGGAGTATTTACAATCGCACGAGCAATCGCAACCCGTTGTTTTTGACCACCAGAAATTTCATTTGGACGATGCTTAACCCGATCACTTAAGCCAACTCGATCTAAAGCTTTCAGTGCTCTTTCTTTGCGTTCTTTAGCTGGAATTCCAGCATAAACCATTGGTAATTCTACATTTTCTAAAATCGTCATACGTGGCATTAGATTAAAAGATTGGAAAACAAAGCCAATTTCTTTATTTCTAACATGAGCACTTTCATTGTCGCTTAAACCAGTTACGTTTTGGCCATTTAAAATATAGGTACCACTATCAAAGCGGTCTAATAAACCAAGAATGTTCATCATCGTCGATTTACCTGAACCACTTGGTCCCATAATAGAAGTGAATTCGCCTTCCGCAATATGCAAAGAGATTTCTTTTAGTGCAACAAGTTCTTCGCCACCGGTACGATAGATTTTAACAATATCTTTTAAATCAATCATTTTGCTCACTCCATTCTATTTTACGGTGACGGCTGTGCCATTTTTCAAACTATCTGCAGGAGAAATAATGACTTTTTGGCCTTTTTCTAAGCCTTTAATAATTTGAACTTTAGTATCGGATTGAATACCTGTTTCAATTTCAACTTTTTTAGCTTTATCATTTTTAACAATGTAGACGTAAGGTTTATTTTCTTTATCATATACCAACGTTTCAATAGGCATTGTTAAGGCATTTTCAGCAGTATTTGTTGTAATATCAGCATCGATCTCAAATCCAGCAAATAAACCTGTTGGCGGAGTATCGAAGGTAATGGTTCCACCTAATGCTGTTGTTGCTCCTGTTGCGCCAGTGGTTGTGGTTGCAACTGGATCTAGTGCACTAACTTTCCCAGTATAAGTTGTATTTCCACTAGTAAGAGTTACTGGTTGGTCAACTTTGACTAAGTTAGCATCAGATTTTGATAATAAAATAGCTACTTTTAAATTGCCTAAATCATCAATTGTGACACTTGGCTGTCCAGTTTGAGTATTTAAATCAACTTGATCTTTTTTTACATTTAAGGCTGTAATCGTCCCGTCAATTGTTGCTGTGATTGTGGTTCCATCAAGGTAACGAACAATGACATCATCTTTTGCAACTTTATCGCCAACGGCAAAATTAACTTCACTAACTAAACCAGTTCCGAAGCCATTTTGTGTGGCATTGGGTTGTAAAGTTCCAGTTGTCGAAAGTGTTTCAACAATGTTTTCCTCTTTGACAGTGGTGGTTTCTACTGTCGGTGCTTTTGCTTTCTCTTTTGGTCCAAAAACACTAAATCCAATAAATCCTAAGGCAGCAAGAGCAATTAACCACCCAATTATTTTTTTCCAGTTCATATGATTCATCCTTCCTTTAACTAAATTCTACTTTCGCATTATAACATGTATCATCTTAGTACTTAAGGGACTTTAGTCTGATTTAAAGACTCTTATATAGTTAGATAATGACAGTCTGTCATGTTTCATATTATAGCTTTTTTGATAAAATGTGTCTAGTATATGTGCTTGTTTTCACAGAATAAATAGTGAGTAAGAAAACAATTTTTTTTAATAATGTTAGAAAAAGGAGTATACTAGTAAATGAGGGAATGGCAACGATGGTTTTAAAATATAGTATAGGGGAGTGCGGGCTATGAAAAAAGAAGTGTTTGCGATTGGAGATATCCATGGGCAAATTCAATTATTTGAAAAAATGCTGACTAATTGGAATCCTGAAAAACAACAATTAGTTTTAATTGGTGACTTAGGGGACCGTGGTGAAAATCCAAAAGCGTGCTTTTTATTAGGAAAAAAATTAGTTGAAGAACATGGGGCAATTTACTTAAAAGGGAATCATGAAGACTTATTGTTACGTTTTTTGGAAAATCCTGAGGAAAGATATGAAAACTATTGCTTAAATGGTGGGATGCGAACACTAGAAAGTCTACTACATCCTGGGCTAAATGGGGATTATTCTCCAACTGAAATGAGTATGATGGTCAAAAGTCATTATCCCGATTTAATTGCATTTTTAGAAAATTTACCCTTGTATTTTGAATGGGAGGACTATTTATTTGTTCATGCTGGAGTAGATTTGTCTAAGAAAGAGTGGCGAAATACGAGCGATCATGATTTTATGTGGATTCGCGAACCCTTCCATATAGCACCAAATAAAACGGGAAAAATAATTGTATTCGGCCATACGATTACACCATCTTTAAACGGGGATAATGTTACAACGGATTTGTGGATAAAAGATCACAAAATAGGGATTGATGGTGGAGCCGTTTATGGCGGTGTTTTACATGGTGTTTTATTTAGTTCAGATAAGTTAGAAGAAGATATCATTCTTGAAAATACTGGTTACGTTTGGGATGGATTAGTC
Source organism: Carnobacterium maltaromaticum DSM 20342 (assembly GCF_000744945.1). NCBI lineage: Bacteria > Bacillati > Bacillota > Bacilli > Lactobacillales > Carnobacteriaceae > Carnobacterium > Carnobacterium maltaromaticum. Next base: position 1,689,218 of record NZ_JQMX01000001.1, on the reverse strand, counting down.
TAACTATTTCTGGGTAAACTTTGACTCTCTAGGAGAGCTATACTATACTTTTAAAGTACAGTAATAAAGATAATTAAGTAAATTGAAGAAAAGAAAGAAGGAGTAAAATGGCTTTTTTAGGTTCGTTGTGTTTGATATTAGTTTTCACTAAATTTGCTGGACATTTTTGTAATCGGATTGGCGTCCCAGCGGTAATAGGAGAACTCTTAGTTGGTATTATTCTTGGTCCAGCATTATTAGGTTGGATTCAACCAGATGAATTTATTCATTATTTTTCAGAAATAGGTGTGGTCATCTTAATGTTTATTGCTGGTCTGGAAAGTGATTTGAATTTACTGAAAAAATATTGGAAACCAGCTTTATCAGTAGCTTTATTAGGTATTATTTTCCCAGCTACTTTTGGTTTTCTGACTGGGAGTTTATTTCAGTTAGGTTTTCAAAGTTCGGTTTTTTTAGGCGTTCTATTCAGTGCAACGTCAGTTAGTATTTCAGTTCAAGTGTTAAAAGATTTGAAAAAAGTTGATACAAAAGAAGGCGCAACAATTTTAGGTGCAGCAGTTGTTGATGATATTGTTGTCGTAATTTTACTAGGAATTTTAGTGAGTCTCTTCCATACAAATGGTGGAACTGATGAACCTTTAGGGGAAAGTTTAATCCGAAAAGTAATCTTTTTCATAGTTGTATTTGCACTATCTAAGTGGATAGTCCCAACCTTAATGAAGATTTCAAGTAAATTATTGATGATTGAGTCAGTAGTGACAATGGCGTTAATTATTTGTTTATCTTTCTCTTATTTCGCCGACTTGATGGGAATGGGCAGTATCATTGGTGCCTTTTTTGCAGGAATTGCGTTATCTCAAACGAAATATAAACATACAATTGAAGAGAAAATTGAACCGATCGGCTATGCAGTATTCATTCCAGTCTTTTTCGTGAGTATTGGATTGAATATGGATTTCAGCGGTATTGGCAAACAATGGCTATTTATTTTAGTATTGACGGCTATTGCTGTATTAACTAAATTGGTTGGTGGAGCAATTGGTGCTAAAATAACTGGCTTTAATTGGAAGTCTGCTGCAGTCATTGGTGCTGGAATGGTATCACGAGGTGAAATGGCTTTGATTATTGGCAAAATAGGCTTAGAATCTAATTTGTTATCAGAAACCTATTATTCTTCCGTAATTGTTGTAGTGATAGCAACTACGGTGATTGCCCCATTCTTACTGAAATATACGATTGTTAAGCAAGATGAAAGTTTACGATTGTAAAAAAATAGGAAACGACTTGAACTTACTTATTTTGTTCAAGTCGTTTTTTAATTGAAGGAAGAAAAAATAAAAGACTAGGATAGTGAGAGATTACAAAAACCAAGTATCTGTGCTAAAATAGAGGATGTAGCTTGAATTCAGAGAGGAAGAAAACGATGGCTGAAAATAATGATGCAACAATTTTACAACTATTAAAGAAAGAATTAAAAATTTATAGTGATAAACAATTAAAAACCGTTTTAGACTTGTTAGCGGAAGGGAACACAGTCCCTTTTATTGCGCGTTATCGAAAAGAAATGACGGGAACCTTGGATGAAGTCCAAATTCGTGAGATTGAAGATCGCTATACGTATTTACAAAATTTAGAAAAACGTAAAGGCGAAGTATTACGCATTATTGAAGAGCAAGGTAAATTAACTCCTGAGTTGCAAAAATCGATTGAAACAGCGGATAAAATGCAGTTGGTGGAAGATTTATATCGTCCATACAAACAAAAACGCCGTACAAAAGCGACGATTGCTAAAGAAAAAGGGCTAGAACCGTTGGCGAAATGGTTGCTGACTTTTCCAATGAATGTTGATGTGGAAAAAGAAGCGCAAAACTATTTAGATGCTGAAAAAGAAGTTACAACAGTAGAAGAAGCTTTGGCTGGCGCTCATGAAATTTTAGCAGAAAGTATAAGTGATGAGCCTAAGTATCGGATTTGGATTAGAGAATTTACGATGCGAAATGGCATTGTGACGAGTGCAGTTAAAGATGCCGAAAAAGATGAAAAAGGCGTTTATGAAATGTACTATGAGTTTAGTGAACCTGTTGCCAAGCTAGTTTCTCATCGTATTCTAGCTCTAAATCGTGGTGAAAAAGAAGATATCTTGAAAGTGTCTGTTTTAGTGGATGAAGAAAGAATCGGTAAATACTTTGCACGAGAGCTAATCAAAAATGAAGATTCACCAGCAACACCGTATATTGTGGGAGCTTATGAAGATAGTTATAAACGTTTTATCGGCCCAGCAATTGAACGTGAAATCCGTGGCGAATTAACAGAAAAAGCAGATGAACAAGCAATCAATATCTTTGGCGAGAATTTGCGTAATCTGTTATTACAAGCCCCTTTAAAAGGGAAAATGGTCTTGGGATTAGATCCAGCTTACCGTACAGGGTGTAAGTTAGCAGTTATAGACCCAACAGGAAAAGTCACTGATATTGATGTGATTTACCCCCATAAACCTGCTGGAGCTAGTGCGCGCAGTGAAGCAGCAACGAAGTTTAAAAAAATTGTTAAAGATTTTGGGATTGAAATGATCGCGATTGGAAACGGTACAGCTAGTCGTGAATCTGAGCAATTTGTTGTGGATAATTTAAAAGAAATTGATCAAGAAGTTTATTATGTGATTGTGAACGAGGCTGGCGCCTCTGTTTATTCTGCTAGTGATTTAGCTCGTAAAGAGTTTCCTGATTTGCAGGTTGAGCAAAGAAGTGCTGTAAGTATCGCTCGTCGTTTGCAAGATCCGTTAGCTGAATTAGTTAAAATTGATCCAAAGGCAGTTGGAGTTGGTCAATATCAACATGATGTTTCACAAAAACGACTAGAAGAACGTTTAGAGTTTGTTGTGGAAACAGCGGTTAACCAAGTTGGCGTTAATGTTAATACAGCTAGTGCGCCTTTGTTGCAACATGTAGCAGGCTTAAATAAAACAACTGCAACGAATGTTGTAGCTTATCGAGATGAAAATGGTCGTTTTGAAAGTCGGGCAGCGTTGAAAAAAGTTCCTCGTCTAGGACCTAAAGCATACGAGCAAGCGGTTGGATTTATGCGAATTGTAGATGGGAAAAATATTTTAGATAATACTGGAATTCATCCAGAAACGTATAAAGAGGCAAAAGAAATTCTAGCAATGGCAGAGTTGGATTTAAAAGATGTCGGAAGTACTACGGCTAAAGAGGCTTTAGCTAAATTGAATTTCCAACAAGTTGCAGACCAAACTGGCTTAGGGAAAGAAACCGTTAAAGATATGATTGAAGCTTTATCTAGACCAGGGCGCGATTTGCGTGATGAATTACCAGCTCCATTATTGCGCAAAGATGTTTTAACAATGGAAGACTTAAAAGCCGGTATGGAATTACAAGGTACGGTTCGAAATGTCGTCGATTTTGGTGCATTTGTGGATATTGGTGTGAAGCAAGATGGTATGGTGCATATTTCTAAATTAAGCAATGGCTATGTGAAACATCCAACTGATGTCGTAGCTGTTGGAGATGTTGTAACAGTGTGGGTGGATTCAATTGATCTGAAAAAAGGTCGAATTGCCTTAACAATGTTAAATCAAGAACAAAAATAAGTTAGTAGTGGAAAAAGTTGTGAAATGTAAATTTCATGACTTTTTTTCTAAATAAAATAAAAAAAATTTGGCGATTGGGATAGGAGGTTCATTAGGTGAATGTTCGAATTGAGGAACGTCCAACATTTAAAGTAGTAGGAGTTAAAGAAGAAATTAGTTTGAAAGATGGAGCAAATTTGTGGGAAATTCCTAAGTTTTGGGAACGAGTGAATCTAGATGGAACAGCTAATAAAATCAGTGATTTAAGCCATGGCGAACTCGGTGGCTTAGTAGGAATTTGTACAAATATGAGGGACCAAAGGATGGATTATTGGATTGGGGTTGCAACAACAGAAGCGACTCCCTTAGAATTTGAAGAAGTCGTGATTGAGGCTCAAATTTGGGCAGTTTTTGAAGTTGTCGGTCCTTTGCCAACGGCGATTCAAGCAGCTTGGAAGTTTGTTTTTTCAGAGTGGTTGCCACATTCAGATTATTTTCATGCAGAAGGACCAGAAGTTGAATGGTATTCAATAGGAAATCCAACTGCAGAAAACTATGTAAGTGAAATTTGGATTCCAATTATGATGAAAGAGGCTACTAATTAAGTGGTCTCCTATTTATAATTTGAATGCAATGGTTTAAACTTAGGTTGTTTTTTTCCCTAATATTTGATACATTATGTGATAGTATTTAAAAAGAAAAAGGAATGGATGAAGCTAGATGGAGCAAAAGGTGTTACAGCAATTAGTTGAACAGATTTCATTAGAATTTTTTGATAGGCCTTTTAAACATCAAGCAACATTTAATCTACGTTTAAGGACAACAGGTGGTCGTTATCATTTAAGGAGTCATGATTTAGATTTTAATTTGCAAGTGTTAGAGACTTTTGGTATGTCGGAGTTTATCGGTGTAATTAAGCATGAACTGTGTCATTATCATTTGCACTTGGCTAATCGCGGTTACCAGCATAAGGATGCTGATTTTAAAAGACTATTGAAAAAAGTGGGTGGTAGTCGATTTGTTCAATCGCTTCGTCAACCTGATAAGAAGAAAAAATTGTGGGTGTATTGCTGTCAAAATTGTCAAAAAAATGTATATCGACAACGACGTTTTGATACAAAAAAGTATGTTTGTGGTGGCTGTCAAGGTAAATTAATTTTGCTGGAAAAACGGATTGAAGTTTAAGCAAGGCTGATTCTCTAATTGACAAAAAAATAAGAAGCTACTATACTTAAGAAGTTAGTTTCTGCGGTCATGGCGGAATGGCAGACGCGCCAGCTTGAGGGGCTGGTAGGGAATCTCCCTGTGTGGGTTCAAATCCCATTGACCGCATTGGTTTTGAGGCTTCTTCAAATTTGGGTTGAATAGCCCTAAATAAATTTCCGTATATTTAGAGAAATTGCTAGCCAAATTATTTTTGGCTTTTTTTATTTAACTGAAGCTATTAAAAATTTGTAATTTAAATAGAGGAATATAGAGTCAGAAAAAAATTAAGAACATATATAATTCGAAATGGTAACGCTTGCATTTTTCGTGAAATATGGTATATTATAAGTGTAAGGAGTTAGTAAATTCCCTACAAAAAGGACAGTTAGAAGAAACCTTGAGTGAGGTGGCTGTCGAAAAAAGTGCAATGTAAAAAGCCTAAGATAGGGGTATTTGCACAAAAAAAGAAAAGGAAGTGGGAGTTTGAGTACTCTTTACAAAATGAATACGGTCTAGCAAGTTTAAACGATTCGTGTGGACATAAGAACCACGAAGTAAGTGTTTGAAACAAACTTGCTAGGCTGTATTTGTTTATATACATAAATAAATTGTTTATATTAATCGTTTCCTTTCAATCTGATGAAATTTTATATAACAAGAAAGAATATAGGTATAAGCTTTTAAGGAGAACCTTTAAAAATCATTCTGTAAAAGATAAATTTTTGAAAATAATAGAATAGGTGTTATAATGTAAGAATCAAGAAATGAGAGTGTAGGAGGAATACTGTGAAGAAATTTTTAGCAAATAATAAATATTTTATTTTAGTTCTAGTCTGTATTGTATTAGTTCGTATTTTTTGGATTACTGGGGTCCGTGTTTCAGGTGAGTCAATGGAGCCAACGTTCCATAATAATAATCGCGTATTTATTAATAAACTAAGTAAACTTGAACGATTTGATGTGGTGGTATTAGATGCTCCAGATGCAGAATCAAAAGAATACATCAAGCGAATTATCGGAATGCCTGGCGATGATGTTCGTTTTGAAGACAATCAACTCTATATTAATGATAAGCCTGTTGCAGAGCCTTTTTTAAAGGGCACGAATATTGTCACTGAAGGATTTCAACTAAAAGAAAAAGTTCCAGCAAATTCTTATTTTGTGATGGGTGACAATCGTGGGAATTCTAATGATAGCCGCTTTTTTGGTTTTGTTAGTGAAGATGAAATGCAAGGTGAAGTTTTCTTTAGATATTGGCCAGTCACGCAATTGAAAGGTTTTTAGGTCTAAATAGAGGAGGAAGTCACTGATGAAAAATGAGACTGTAAAACAAACAGTAAAAACAGGTGTATCTTTTGGCTCAGTACTTGCGATTGTTATTTCTTATGTTCACTGGCAATCTATATTTTGGGCAATTATTCACGGTGTATTTGGTTGGTTTTATGTCATTTATTATATTTTATTTTATGGTTAAGCAAAAATAAAACTAAGGGAGAGTTAGGTTTACAAAATCTAATTCTCCCTTAGTTTTTAATTTAGTTCATTTTAGTCGGCTTTCTGATATTTTCTTTTAAAAAACCAATAAAGTGTCCCTAGTGTTACTATGAATCCTAGGAATGATCGAGTAACTAGTTCAGCTTCGCCAGTGCTAGGAAGGTCTGCTTGCTCTTTAGTTGCTTGTTTTTCTTTAGGAATAAAGTTGGTTTTATCAGGGATGACGTTAGCTACGTCTTGCTTTTCTTCTGGCACTGGAACTGCTGGTTTTATTTCAGGCTCAATAATAGTTATAGCTGTATCTTTTTTATACTGGTAGATAACAGTTTGTTCAGTCTCTGTAAAAATACCGCTATTGTTAGTTGGTTGCTTTAAAAGTGTATATCCAGTTACTTCTTTGGCGACAGAGTTATATTCAGTATTAAGAATCCCAGTTAGTTGCTCTTTTTCTGCAATTTCAGCTTGCTTTTCATCTAAATAAAGAACCGTGACTGGAGCTCCTTGCTGTGGTTCAACGATGATTTCAGGAGCTGTTAATAATGTTGGTTCAGATTCATTTCCTGCGGCATCAATAGCAGAAACATAGTATTCTTCAGTGGCATCATATTTTGTCATACGAGTGTCTGTATAGGAAAAAGTGGTTTCACTTGCAGTACGCCAAATTTTAGCTACGATAGAAGCGGGGGTTGAAGTTATTTCAACAGCACTTCCTATGCCACGATAGAGTACATAATAACGTGCAGGATTTGTTTCAGAATCTTGCCATGTTAGAGTGGGAGCATCTGGATTGTCCATATTTTTATTCATAGAAGTTGGAGCAGAAAGAGTTCCCTGTGCCAACCATGGTTTAGCTGGGACTAAAGCAGGTAAGTTAAAGTAAGTTGTTTTCAATTGTTCAATGGAAGCATTTTTAGCTTTATGGCGCTCTTGTTGATCAGATGGAAGTGATTCTACATTAGATAATGAAATATCATTGTAACTAAATAAGGAACTCCCTAAAATATTTGGCAAAGTTTGATTAAAACGCATTTGATTAGGGATTTCTTCTGGGTTCATCCAAGCGGCGTCCCAACCACCATTGCTAACATATTTATAATTAGCATGACCAATGTAAATTTGTGTCTTGCTGCCTTCTGAGACATCATTCCACCACTTTGTTAGTTCTCCATAAGGCGCAGCAGATTGGTCAAAGCTCCAATAGATTTGAGGAATGACATAATCTAGTGTCTCCTCTTTAATCCATTTATAAGTGTCGGCATAAATGCTGGTGGAATAAGATTGGGAAGAACCCGTTGGTGTATTTGATCCACGATCGTCATTGGCTTTATGTTCCCAAATCCCAAATGGGCTAATCCCAAATTGGACAGCTTTTTGATTTTGCTGATTATGAACATCAATTACGTGCTTAATTCCTTCAACTAAGCTAGTAATATTATCACGACGCCAATCATCAATTGAATCATAGCCCATTCCAAATTCAGCAAAAGTTGCATCATCTTCTCCTTTTTCGCCAAATAAGACATTCACACCATCAACAGTAATGCGATAAGGATAAAAATAGTCATCAAAGTGAATCGCATCGACATCATAATTTTGAACAACTTCAGCAATGGATGCGATAACGTAATCTCGGACAGCCGGGATTCCTGGATTTAGAAAAAGTTTTTCATCAAAAATTAAGACGTTTTCTGGATGTTGAACGGCATAATTTGTAGAAGCTAAGATTCCAGCATTGTGTAAGGCAGCAATTTGCTCAGGAATAGATAAGCTTAAAATTTCTTCTTTAGTTAAACCTGTTTTGGTTAAAATAGCTTGTGTCGATAATTTGGTATTTGTGACACGGTAAGGGTTAAACCAAGCATGGTACTCCATTCCTGCTTGGTGGGTTGTTTCAATCATCCAAGCTAGTGGATCATAACCAGGATTGTCTCCTTGAGTCCCGCTTAAAAATTCAGACCAAGGGTTTAATTCTGATGGATAATAAGCGTCTAAGAGCGGTCGAACTTGAAAAATCATCGCGTTCATATTCCAATCAGAAAAATCAGATAAAATTTTTGTATAATTTGCCTTAAAGTCTGTTTCGGAACTTGGTTTAGCAATATTCAAGTTATTAATTGTTGCCACCCAAGAGCTTCTGAATTGGTTTTTAGGTTGCTGATATTCAGTTGGAATTTGGATGAGTTCGCTTGATCCGCTATATAGGGGGACTGGTAGAGATTGGTTATAGCCATAAGAACCATCTGGATTTTTTATATATTTATAAAGTGGTTGATTTTCTGCTAAGACCGGACTTGGAAATAAAATAAAACATAGAAAGCCTAAGATAATTAGTTGGAAAATTTTTTTCAAAAGTATTCCTCCATTCATTTTAAGTGTGCTTTTTTTAGTTAATGATAGCGCTATTATTCTTTTGAAGCGTTTGCAGCATGCTACAAGCAATATACCATTATAGTTTTTTTATTTCCAGTGTTTTTTATAAAATGTGAAATAAAATTCAATGACGATATTGATTTATAGGGTTGTTAAAGCTTGCTATATCAACACTAAATCGTCTTTAAGTTGAACGAAAAAAAGAATTTAAATTTCTTTTTTTAAAATTACAACTTGAAATAAAATTTCTTTAAGGCTATAATTGTCTTGTGTAAGGGATTGCAAAAAAAGGAAAGGAGGAGAAAAAATGTTAGACGCTTTAACTACTGAAAAAAGAAATAAAACGACAATGAATCTTGATACGTATTCAGTTAAAGAGATTATCAATAAAATGAATCAAGAAGATGAACAGGTGGCTAAAGCGGTTAAAAGTGAATTAGATAGTATCACTGAACTTGTCGAGGCAGTTATTCAATCACAAAAAAAAGGCGGTCGTTTATTTTATATCGGCGCTGGAACGAGTGGTAGATTAGGTGTGTTAGATGCTGCTGAATGTATCCCCACATTTAATACGAAACCAGAAATGGTACAAGGAATAATTGCTGGAGGCATTAAAGCAATGACAGTGGCTGTTGAAGGTGCTGAAGATTCATTAGACTTGGCTGAAATCGACTTAAAAGAACGTGATTTAAATGAAACCGATTTCGTTTTAGGTATCGCTGCAAGTGGACGTACGCCCTATGTTATTGGCGGTTTAGACTATGCGAATAAAATTGGTGCGACTACTGGAGCACTTTCATGTAATCGAGGAGCTATTATAAGTCAACACGCTAGCTATATAATTGAAGTTCCTGTAGGACCAGAGATATTAACAGGTTCAACAAGATTGAAATCTGGAACTGCTCAAAAATTTGTGTTAAATATGATTTCGACGGCAACGATGATCAGACTTGGGAAAGTCTATCAAAATTTAATGGTTGATGTTCAACCTACGAATGAGAAATTAGTCGAACGCTCAAAGAAAATTATTATGGAAGCAACGGATTGTACTTACGAAGAGGCAGATTTTTATTTTAATGACTCGAATAAGCAACCTAAATTAGCGATTGTTCGATTGTTATCAGGTTTGGACAAAGAGCAAGCTCAGCAGTTATTAATCAAGAATGCTGGTTTTGTAGGAAAAGCAATTGAAGCTAGTAAAAAATAATAGTTAAACTAACTAAAATGGAGGTAATAGAATGAAAGTTGTAATGGTTTGTTCAGGTGGAATGTCAAGTGCAATTGTGGTGAAAGCCATTTTGAAAGAAGCAGAGAAACAAAATTTTGATTTAGACATGATTGCAGTCGGATCTGGTGAAATTGAGGATATATTAAAAACAGGTGGCTATGAATTACTTTTAGTTGCTCCCCAAGTAAAACATCAATACGCTACTTTTGAAGGCTATGCAAATAATGCGGGTGTTCCAATTGATAAAGTTGAACCTATGGGCTACACACCAATTGGTGCGCCAAAAACATTGCTACAAATCAAAAAATACAGCAAATAATAGCTGGTTGTTTAATAGCCTCAGACAAGTTAGTCCTCAGTTTATTTAATGAGAACGCTTAACAAAATGATTGAGGAAATTAGGGTAGAGTCAAACAATATAAGTAAAAAAGGAGAAATAAAAAATGACAAATTTTTTAAATTGGATTGAAACTAAGTTTATGCCGCCTATGGCTAAATTAGCTGAACAAAAGCATTTAAAAGCAATCCGTGATGGAGTTATCTCAACGCTCTCATTAATTCTAGTTGGAAGTTTCTTTTTAATTATCGCTAATCCTCCAATTCCATCATGGGCAGAAGCTATTGCACCGTATACAGCTAATATTGTGATTCCGTTCCGTATCACGATGGGGCTAATGAGTATTTATGCCGCTTATGGAATGGGTTATAGTTTGGCTAAATCGTATAAATTAGATGGCGTAACTGGTGGGGTTTTATCACTAGCGACATTTCTAATGTTAACGGTTCCGGTCAATGTTGATGCTCTATTACCTGAAGGTCAAGGCATTGGTTGGGTTTTACCAATGAACAACCTTGGTGGAGCAGGTATGTTTTCAGCTATTTTAGCTATGATCTTTGCCGTTGAATCATTGCGATTCTTTAAAAGTAGAAACTTAATGATTAAGATGCCTGAACAAGTCCCTAGTTCAGTTGCTCGTAGTTTTGAAGCATTAATTCCAGGTGCATTTGTGATTACTGTTGTTTGGATTATTCGTGTGTTGCTAGATTTTGATTTAAATCAATTTATCCTGTCAATTTTCTCACCAATTAATGATATTTTAGGGAATAATTTACTTGGCGTTTTAGTACCAGTTATTTTTATTACACTATTATGGGCAGCCGGTGTTCATGGTATGAGTGTTATTGGATCAATCGCACGTCCAATGTGGTTAGTTATGTTAGATGCTAACGGACAAGCTTTAGCAGATGGTACTGCACCTAATGCATTGCCATACATCGCTCCAGAACAATTTTATCAATGGTTGGTTTGGGTTGGTGGAGCTGGTTCAACATTAGCGTTATGTATTATTTTACTATTTTGTAAATCTGTTTATTTAAAACAAGTTGGACGTTTTTCAATTGTTCCATCTATCTTCAATATTAACGAACCTCTGATTTTTGGGGTACCATTAGTAATGAATCCAATTTTAGCGATTCCTTTTGTAATTGCACCTGTGGTCACAACTACTCTTAGTTATTTTGCAGTTAAACTAGGTGTGATTAATGGCTTTGTTAGTAACGTGCCTTGGACATTGCCAGCACCAATTGGAGCCTTTTTATCGGCTAGTAATGATTGGAAGGCAGCAATTTTAGTTTTAATCAATATTGCTATTGCTGGATTAATCTATTATCCATTTGTTAAAGTGTATGATAAAAAATTACTTGAAGAAGAATTGAATCAAGTTAGTGAAGAACAAGCAATTTTATAAGATTTAATAGTAGTAAGTGGTAAGGAAGAATGGCTTACAGGCCATCTTCCTTGTCATCATTTAAAATAGGGAAGGATCAGTGAGGATATGTTGCAAATTATTGGGTTGATTGTTTTTTTCATTGTTTTGGTTTTATCAGGGGTATCTTTTGTCCATTTACTACGCAAAAAAGGTATTTTTATTAATCGCTGGTATTTTGGATTTGGAGCGTTTTTGATTATTTTGATTCCTAGTTTCTTTTTTCAACAAGTATACTCGGTGATTTCAATTGTTTTTTATTTGATTTCATCTATTTTAGCCATTATGTTTTTTGAAACCACACGATTGAAATTAGAGAACAACGAGTTTAGAGGTGTAGTTAGAAGTGAGCAATACCCAAGTAAGAAGGATTGAAAAAATGAACTATATGATTGGTATTGATAGTGGTGGTACAAAGACGGAAGCTATTGCATATGATTTAAACGGTAGTGAATTAGCACGCTGTCAAACGGGTTTTGGAAATTTATTAATTGATAAAAAAAGAGGTTTAGCAAATCTTGAAGAAGCAATGAAAATATTATTCGATAAATTAGATGAAAAATATTGTCAAATAGTCGTTGTGGGTTTAGCCGGTTTAGATGGTGGGAACTTTAAAGCAGAATTAACTACTTATTTTAGTCATTATCAACCAGATATTGTTTTTATAAATGATGCATGGTTATCTTATTATGCCTTAGTCAAAGAAAAAGACGGTTGTCTCGTTATTTCGGGTACGGGCTCCATTTGTATAGGTCAAAAAGGGCAAGAAACTGCTCGTGTAGGTGGTTGGGGAAATCTTTTAGGTGATGAAGGATCAGGTTATTGGATTGCTAAAAAAATGATTCAGCAGCTTCTTAAAGAAGAGGACCGTAGTGAAGGCTACTCTTCTTTATCAAAAAAATTAATGTCTGCTTTAGAGGCGAAAAATGTTTTTGATGTAGTGAGTTATACTTACACTCATGAAAAAGACCAAATTGCCCAATTAGCAACATTGGTTGCTGAAAGTGCGATAGCTGAAGATCCATGGGCAATTGAATTGCTGGAAGCGGCTGGTAGGGAATTAGCTAACCAAATAAAGTTACTTATTGCCAAATTAGGTTTTACTCAGCAAGTCACAATTGGTCTATCAGGTAGTGTATTAGAAAAGAATCCAATTGTGTATCGAAGCTTTTCAGAAGTATTAGCCCAACTACCAATAGAAATTTGTTTGATAACAGAAGCAAAATCGAATGCTAGTGGTGGATATTATTATTACAAAAATAAAGTTGTCGGAAATGAGGAATAATAAAGTGAGAAGATTAGGTATTTCAGTTTATCCAAATCACAGTGAATTAAATGAAATTAAAGAATACATCGTGTTGGCTGCAAAATATAATTTTAAGCGAATTTTCACGTGCTTATTGTCAGTGGAAGAAGGCAAAGAAAAAATAGTTGCTGAATTTACAGAGATCATTGAATTTGCTAAAGAAAATGGGATGGAAGTTATTGCGGATGTTAGCCCAAAGGTCTTTGGTGAGTTAGGAATTAGTTACAAAGATTTATCTTTCTTTAAAGAAATTGGGGCAGATGGGATTCGTTTAGATATGGGATTTACAGGCAATGAAGAATCCATCATGACTTTTAATCCCCAAGATTTAAAAATTGAGTTAAACATCAGCAGTGGTACGAAGTATTTAGAAAATATTTTAAGTTATCAAGCAAATGTGGATAACTTATTAGGTTGCCATAACTTTTATCCACATCGGTACACAGGTTTGAGTTATGCACATTTTATTGAAACAACTAAACAATATAAAGATAAAGGCTTAACAACTGCTGCTTTCATCAGTTCTCCGACAGCTAAAGTAGGTCCTTGGCCAGTTAGTGAAGGATTATGTACGTTAGAAATGCATCGCGAGCTACCGATTGTCGTTCAAGCGAAACATTTATGGGCGACTGAATTGATTGATGATGTGATTATTGCAAATTCTTTTGCTTCTGAAGCAGAATTAAAAGCTTTAAGTGAAATTGATGCATATCAGTTAACGCTAAACTGTGAACTAGTTCCAACTATTCCAGAAACAGAAAAGAAAATTGTTTTGGAAGAATTTCACTTTAATCGTGGAGATGTATCTGATTATGTGATTCGTTCGACTCAAAGCCGAGTGAAATATAAAGGACATGAATTTCCACCTTTCCATACGCCAAATATGAAACGCGGAGCTATTATTGTTGAAACCTCTCTATATGCTCACTATGCAGGCGAGTTACAGTTGGCTCTATTAGAAATGGAAAATTCAGGTAAAACCAATGTTGTCGGATATGTAGTAGAAGAAGAGCAGATGCTTTTAGATTATATTAAACCATGGCAAAAATTTAAATTTAAAGAAGTAAACTAATTAAATTGGATTGAAGAGGTGCTAGAAAATGGAAGAACGTATTTTTGAAATTATTATTCACGGTGGAAATGCACGAGGAATGGCATATGAGGCTTTAGAAAAAGCACGAGCAGGGGAATATGAAGAAGTTGAAAGATTATTGGCAGAATGTAAATCTGAAATGACATTGGCTCATAATACCCAAACGAAATTGGTTCAAGATGAAATTCGTGGCGATGAAATTAAAATTAGTTTACTGTTAATTCATGCGCAAGATCAATTAATGACAGCTATGGCCGAGCAGACTCTAATTTTACAAATGATTGACATGCAAAAAGAAATTAATCTGTTAAAAAAATAAGCGAGGGATTGATGACTGAATGGGATATGCAGTTGGATTAATGTCAGGCACGTCACTAGACGGAGTAGATGCTGCTTTAGTGGACATTTCAGGAGAAAACGAAAAGACGAAGGTTCAATTAGTTGCTTTTGAAACGTATTCGATTCCAGCAGAAACGTTGAAACGAATCAATCAAGTTTTATCTATTGAGGAATCAAATGTTGAACGAATCTGCAGCTTAAATGTTGAGTTGGGTTATTTATTTTCAGATGCTGTGAAGCAGATTTGTCAAAAGGCTGAGATTGAGACTGAAGAACTAGAATTTGTTGCAAGCCATGGACAGACTATTTATCATTTGCCTAATCCTGGGCACCAGCAATTTTCTTCGACCCTACAAATAGGGGAGTCTGCTGTTATTTGTGAAGAAACAAAAACCACTGTAGTTTCTAACTTTCGTGAACGGGACATGGCGAATGGCGGACAAGGGGCCCCGATTGTTCCATATTCTGAATATGTTCTTTATCGTGATGAAAAAAGAACACGTTTATTGCAAAATATTGGTGGAATTGGGAATGTAACGGTTATCCCAAAAAATGCGAATCTTAACCAGTTGATTGCTTTTGATACAGGTCCTGGTAATATGATTATTGATGAATTATGTCGGTATTTCTATCAAAAAGAATACGATCATGGTGGTGCTTATGCAGCTTTAGGTACAGTTAACCAAGAATTGCTAGCTGAGTTAATGGCACATCCTTTCATTTCTAAATCGTATCCTAAAACGACAGGCAGAGAAGATTTTGGAAATGAATTTACAAAGCAACTACTTGCGAAATGGCCAATGGCTGCAAATGATTTAATTGCCACAGTGACTGAGTTTACCGCAGCTTCTATAGCGGAGAATTTAAAACCATTCATTGATTCAGAGACAGATTTAATTGTGGCTGGTGGTGGAAGTTACAATGGAACGTTGATTCAGATGCTTAAAGCTCAATTGCCAGATGTTCATGTAGTCATTCAAGAAGATATTGGGTATTCATCAGAAGCAAAAGAAGCAATTGCTATGACGATTTTAGGAAATCAAACCCTGCACCACAAACCAAGTAATGTCCCTAGTGCAACAGGAGCAAAAAATTCTGTTATTTTAGGAAAGATAACGTATTATAATTAAGTCTAAAAAATGGCATTTACTTGAAAAGTTAAACAATCATCGAAAAAAAGATGATTGTTTTTTTCTTTCATGAGATAATAGAGTGAGTTTAAAAATAGAGCCAAGGAGGCTGGCGGAATGATTGGCGAAAATGTACAAGGTCGAATTCGAAGCATTATTAATGAGTTGTCAAATTCTGAAAGGAAAATTGGGGAACTAATTTTAGAGATTCCTTCTGAAGCTATTAATATGACGGCTATAGAGTTGTCTACTCGCGCGGGAACAAGTCCTGCTACGGTTATTCGCTTTTGTAAAAGTATTGATATTCCAAGTTTTACACAATTGAAAGTCAAATTAGCAGCAGAAATTGAAAGCCCAGTCCCAGAAGGATACTCAGATATTACTGCTAATGAACCTGTTCATGAAATTAAGTCGAAGCTATTGGGAAATGCTTATCAGTCAATGAAGGAGACTATAGAGCAATTAAATGACCAACGTGTCGAAGAAGTTGTCGAAGTTCTTTTAGAAGCACCTATTATTTATGTGTATGGAATCGGTGCCTCACATTTAGTCGCTGAGGATATTGCGCAAAAATGGAATCGTATTGGTAAGCCAACAATCTGTGCATCTGATCCACATATCTTAATTTCAATTTTAGTAGCTGCTCCAAAAGAAGCTGTTTTTATCGGGATTTCTAACTCTGGGGAAACGAAAGAAGTCTTAAAACTCGTTGAAGTTGCCAAGAGCCAAGGAATCAAATCAATTGGTTTAACTCAATTTGGTACGAATCCAGTTGCTAGCAAAGTAGATTATTCAATTCAAACAGTTCGATCAAACGAAGCTGAATTAAGAAGTGCTGCAACAAGTTCATTACACACGCAGTTTATTGCAGTAGACGTAATTTTTTATACCTATGCTTCTAAGCAATATGATCAAAATATTGCTATGATTCATGATTCAAAAGCAGAAATAAAAAAATATATGCGTTAAAGTCAATTTTTATATTTTTGTCATTCAGTGAGAAAAAAAGGAAGAGCTTAATGGGAAAGCTATTCTTTTTTGAAAATGCGCTAAATCAAGTGTACTTAGGTTTTTATAAAGAATATAAGCAACAAACTAAGTACACCAAATTGAATCATTCCTAAAATTAAGCATGACGGATGTTGCAAAAGATAGTATAATGAAAAGGTTATTGATAGTATGAGTTACTAAACGTACATACAGAAGGGTGGTATTATAATGGAAGAAGCAGCTTATTTATTTTCTGGTTTCTTTTTTATCTTTATTTTCATTTTCTATATGGCACTCATTGTTGGAGGTATTTTTCTTTGGTATTTTGTTATTAAAAAAGCAATTGTTAAAGGGATTGAACAATCTGTTTTAAATAAAGATCAAAGCCAATATGAACGAGAGCTTTACTTATTAAAACTTGAATTGAATCAATTGAAATCTTTAGTTAAGTCTGAAGAGTTGGTCGATCAAGCTCAGCAAGAAATTGCAGAATCTGGAAAAATCACGTTAGAAAAAGAGCAGGTAACTCAGTCAGAAGAATTTAATGAATTAGTGACTTCTGAATTTGACGAAAAAAAAGAATAGGAAGTTAACGGAGGAAATTGGAAAATGGAAAGAAAAACCGAATTTATTTTAACGTTGATTGGAGCGATTTTGAGTGGGCTCTTTTCACTTTTAATGATAGGTATAACCTTTTTGATTGGGATTGGAATTTCAGCGACTAGCTATACAGCCAGTGATGATTATTATTATGATAGCTATAATTATTCAGACAGTCTAAGTGCTAGCGAAGCGAGCATTATTATTGGAGCTTTTGCAGTTATTAGCGCAATTTTTATTGCAACAGCTATTTTTGGTTTTATTGCAGCTTTCAAAGTAAAAAAAGACAGTCGTGGATGGGGTATTGCTGTATTTATTTGTGGGATTCTATCAATTAGTACGTTACACGGTATTTTATGGTTAATTGCAGGGATTATGATGTTAGCTAGAAAAGCACCTAAACAAGAACCTATGACTTCCCATACTTTAAAAGAAGATATGGAAAAACTAAGCTCGTTACATGATCAAGGTGTATTGAGTGATGAAGAATATGAAGCTAAGAAAAATGAGTGGTTGGATTTTTAATTAAAAATAAGCAGAATCCCCGTTAAAACCAAGTCAGATTTGGTTTTAACGGGGGATTTTTTTTAGTTGAATTTCTATATAAAAATGATAATTACTCTATCGTTAAGATTTGATCTAGGTTAATAACCTGATTCGTTGTGACTAAAGTATACCCTAGTATTTTTATTGGACTCAATTCAGTGGTGGTGTTTACTTTTTTTAATTTGTCATTATTTTTCAGTATTTTTTTCGGTAAAATTGAACTGACGTTTTCTTTTTCAAGCATAGATATGAGGACATCTAGCGTATCAACTTGAATTAGTCTAGTTGATTCCATCTGGTTTGCCTTAATATAAGCTAAGGTAGCTTTTCTATAAGGGCATTCGCTATCTCTATTGATTACAATAGGGTGATTCTCAATTTTAAATTCACTTTCTTTTGATTGTACCCAGCAAATTTCTTCATTAAAAGAAAAATTTTCTTTCAATGAATCATCATCTATTTCTCTATTAATAATGAGTAAGTCAATAACAGACTGTTTTAGAAAAGAAATTAAATCAGGAATTGGTTTTGTATAAACGGAAATAGTTTCTGAAAAAAGGGCTGAAGATAAATAATGATGGGAGATATTTTGAGTAGCGCCAATCTTAAGTATTTTACTATTCATAGAGAAACTAGCATTAACTCTAGTCATAATTGCTAGGATTTCATTACAGTAAGTCAGAAATAATTCACCTTCAGGTAACAATTTCATGCCTTTATTTGTTCTAAGAAATAATTTGCAATTTAGCTCAGTTTCTATTTTTTCAATTCGTTTGCTAATATTTGATTGGACATAGCCCAATTTAGTTGCTGTTTTAGAAACAGAAGATGAGTGTGCTACTTCTATAAAAATTTTCATATCGTTTGTTTCCATTACTAGTGCCTCCTAGTTATTCTAAATTGGAATGGTAATGAGTAGTTATAATCATTATACAGCAGCAAAACTTCTTTGTATAATAGCATTATTAAAAGAAAGAAGGCGAAGGCTATGATTGGCATGCAATATAAAATTATGTTACCCAATGATTATGATATGGAAATTATTAAAAACCGAGTGAAAACAAACGGTAGCAAAACAGATGGATTTGAGGGTTTATTATTTAAAGCATATTTAGTTGTTAATTCTCCAACTAAAAAACAATATGCGCCTTTATATATATGGAAAAATTCTGAAGGAATGAATCGTTTTATTTTTGATGGGTTTTATAAAAATATTTTAAATTCATTTGGTTGGCAAACGATTAATATAGGGGTTTCTTCTTATATCGATTTATCAGATCAATTCGATAAATCTCAATTTGTTTTAGAAATTGAGCATGAAATTAAGGAGACACAGAATATAGCAACACCCGAATTAACTTTTTCTGATGAGCCAAGTTTAGGAAAAGTAATAATCTATAATCCTGATAAATGGAAATATACAGAATTTTATTTTTATGAAGAAAATCCCGTAGAAAAAAGCGAAAGAGGTTCTATTTATGAAATAGCCCATCTATCATTGTAAAAAAGAAACCCTTTAGAAGTAACTTTTATAGTTATTTCTAAAGGGCTTTATTAGTTGAGTAAGTCTTCGATACGTTCGACAAAGGTTTTATTTTCATCAAAAGAATCTCGAATCCCGATTGCATCACTAGGATAGTTGGTAATTAATCCATCCACATCTAAGGCTAGATAACGACGCATTAAGTCTTCATCGTTAACAGTCCAAACAAAAACCATTTTATCTTGTTGACGAGCTTGTTCTAACAAGCGGGTATTAAAAGAAAATTCTTCTAAGACCAGAAAATCAGCCGAAATTTGAGGAAGATTTCCAATATTTAAAGCTACAAGATAGCCTGTTTTTATAACAGGGTCCAATTTTTTTACTTTTTTAATTGTGGCTTCATCTAAGGATTGAACCAAATAAGTTTCGGTAACTTTTTCTTTCTGTAAGAGTGCTACTAAATTTTTCTCCATATCTTTTGACTCACGACCGTGTAGTTTGATTTCAACGAGCAATTTGATATTATCTTTTTTAGCGGCGGCAATATAGTCTTCAAAGGATGGAATTTTATCAGTAAAGCCACCACTAGAAACATCAATTTTTTGTAATTCTGCTAAAGTTAGGTCGCTAATTCGTTCGGAACGATTAGAAAGTCGGCTTAGTGTACTATCGTGAAAAACAACAAACTGATGGTCTTTTGTTTCTTGAATATCCATTTCTACATAATCTGCTCCAATACGAGCCGCCGCATCTAATGAACTGATTGTATTTTCAACTCCTTCAGCTGTATATCCTCTATGAGCAATAATAGCAGTAGTTGGTTGATAGATTACTTTAGAGACAGAGAAAGTATTCACAATGCTCATACCTAAAAAAGCAGCAAAAACACCCCAGTACATAAAACGTTTAGGTTTAAATAAAAAGGCTGGGTTTTGTTCTCTGTTGATTTCAAAATGAGAAGATTCAGCAATTGGATAAGCGAGATGGGTTAAGGCATCTGCTAACAGGGCTTGAAGTAAACCATAAAATATAAAAAGAAACCACTGGATAAAGGTTAAAGTAATTCCTGCAATTACGGGTGCAGCTCCATTTAGGATTTTTTCAATCACTATTAATGGTAAAAATGAAATAAAGAGAACGAAAGCAACTATTAAACTATGAATCAAAATAAGTAGTCCCAGAGTGAATAAAGCTTTAAACAGTTTCAAACGTGAATAGTTCCAGCTTTTTTTTATTGCTTGCCAAATAGTTAAGTTGGTTTCAATCACAAAAAAAGGAACCGTATAAATTAAGCGCATGCTTAAGTAAAATAATACGACTAAAACGCCTAGATATAAAAGCATCCCACTTGTCGATTTAGCTAATTCATCTGTAATAAAATTAGGAATTCTTAAATTCTCTGTCAAGGCAGCGTTTAAACCAATAGAAGCTATTGGTAAAATTAAAATAAAATAAAAAAAGAAAAACAGTAGTTGAAAACTGATAAAGTATTTAGCCTTTTGATTTAATTTTTTGATAATGTCTCTAAAGCGATAATTTTCCTTTGTTTGCTGAAAATGAGCTAAGAGAAAATAGTAGCCTAATTCATAATAAATAAAAAATAGTGAGACGAGAGCTAATAACAAAAGAAAAAATAATGCCCAGGGGTGCTTAAAAATAGTATAAATAGTTGTTTCTGTAATACCATTTAGACTAGAAGCAGCTAAAATGCGATAAAATAAAAAAGTAATTAAAGGCAAGGCTACGATTAAGCGAATGCCTTGTAAAAAAAGAATACTTTTAATGTATTCAGTTGGATGATACCAAATCGTTTTTAGACTTGTTTTGATAATTTTTAGTGGTTTCATGTTCTTCTCCTAATTCTTTAGTAGGTTATGTTTCCTTATTTTAACGGATATTTGTCAATTAGAGAAGAGGAAGTGTCTAAATCAGCAAAAAAAAGTTGATTTGAGTAAGTTTTAATCCTTATTGAGTTAATTTTTTTAGTTTAAGTCGATAGTTGTTTTTTTTCTTACTTTTTGGAAAAAAAGAATGCACTATCTAAGATAAAAGGCTTGCTTCGAACGTATGTTTATTATAAACTATAGGTTCGTGTTAGTTGCTTTTATTTCTAAGTTGTGTCTTTAGTAAATATAAATAACGAGCTAGATAAATTAAGTCCATTACACTTAATTTAATTATGAAAAACCCCAAAGGAGGGAACTAGTTAATGGGAATTTTGTTCCAACAAATGAAGAAGTTTAAATTACACACCTTACTATCTGTGTTTTTCACGGCTATTATGGTCCTTTCACAGCTATGGCAACCCAAATTATTACAACAAGTACTAGAAGCAATCATGAAAGATGACATGGACAATATCAATTCGATAGGTGTCATGTTAATTAGTGTGGCAGGAATTGGCTTAGTTGCTGGAATCTTAAACACAATTACATCTGCAAAAGTTGCACAAGAAGTTGGAGCGAATTTACGAGAAGAAAGCTTCCGTAAAATCCAAACTTTTTCTTTCAGTAATATTGAACGTTTTTCAACTGGGAATTTAGTTGTACGTTTAACCAATGATGTGACTCAAGTTCAAAACTTAGTGATGTTAGCTTTACAATCATTAGTCCGCATCCCGCTATTATTTATTGGAAGTTTTATTTTAGCGTTATACACGCTACCGAAATTATGGTGGATCATTATTGTATTAGTTATTTTAGTATTTTTAATTGTGATGTTTTCATTTGGTAGCATGGGCAAACATTTTGGTAAAATCCAAGGATATTTAGATAAGGTAAATGGAATTGCGAAAGAAAACTTAGGTGGTATGCGTGTTGTAAAATCTTTCGTGCAAGAAGATAACGAATTGAAGCGTTTTACGACGGTCAGTGACCTTTTAACCAAACATACTATTATTGTAGGAACTATTTTTTCAGTGATGATTCCGGCCTTTATGTTAGTATCAAATTTAACCATTGTGGCAGCTATTTATTTAGTTGGAGACATGGTAAAAGATGATCCAGCTGTTATTGGAGCAATTGCTTCATTTATGAGTTATTTAATGCAGATTATGATGGCAATTATTATTGGCGGTATGTTAATGATGATGGCATCTCGTGCTTTTATTTCATTAAAACGAATCAGTGAAATTTTAGATACAGAACCAGATATTACATATGAGAATACCTCAAGTGATGAAGTTTTAGCTGGAAGTGTTGAGTTTAAACATGTTAGTTTTCAATATGATGGAGACGATCAACCAACCTTAAAGGATATTTCCTTCAAAGCAGAACCAGGTGAACTGGTTGGGATTGTTGGTGCAACAGGTTCTGGTAAATCAACTTTAGCCCAATTAATTCCACGTTTGTATGATCCAACTGAAGGTGAAATTTTAATTGGAAATGAATCCTTGAAAAAAGTTAGTAAAAAAAGCTTACGCAAGACAGTAGCTTTAGTTTCGCAGCGAGCGATTTTATTCTCGGGAACAATTGCCGAAAATTTACGCCAAGGAAAGAAAGATGCAACTTTACCAGAGATGGAAAAAGCGTCAGCAATTGCTCAAGCAAAAGAATTTATTGAAAAACAGGCAGAACGTTATGATTCAATGGTTGAAGAACGTGGATTAAACTATTCTGGTGGTCAAAAGCAACGCCTATCTATTACACGAGGCATTATTGGAGATCCAAAAGTTTTAATTTTAGATGATAGTACTAGTGCACTTGATGCACGTTCTGAAAAGTTAGTTAAAGAAGCTTTAGAACGTGATTTAAAAAATACAACGACTTTTATTATTGCCCAAAAAATCTCATCAGTCATCCATGCTGATAAAATTTTAGTTTTAGATGAAGGAAAGTTAGTTGATGTTGGAAGTCATAAAGAATTAGTTCAAGAGAGTGCGGTTTACCGTGAAATTTATGAAACTCAAAAAGGAAAAGAGGTGGCTGAATAATGGCAGAATTTAAACGAATCACTCGTTTCTTTTGGGACTATCTAGGACAGTTCAAATGGAAATTAAGTGTGATTATCCTTGCAATTATCGGTTCAACCTATCTACAGGTTAAAGCACCTAAATATATAGGTGAGGCTATACAAGAGCTAGCCAATTACGCAACTCGTTATTTTACAACAGGTGTAGATGACAAAACGGATTTCATTCATATTATTTGGTTGTTAGTCATGTTTTATGTGCTATTAGCCGTTGGAACCTTTATCCAAAGTATTTTAATGACTGGAGTAGCAGGTAAATCAACGAATAATATGCGTTTAGATTTATTTAAGCGAATGGAAAATCTATCAATTCGTTTCTTTGATAGCCATCGTGATGGTGAAATGTTAAGCCGCTTTACCAGTGATTTAGATAATATTTCAAATACGTTAAATCAAGCATTAACCCAAGTTTTGTCTAATTTAGCCCTGATGATCGGGGTTGTTATTATGATGTTCCAACAAAATGTAATGTTGTCTTGGATTACTTTAGCAGCTTCACCAGTTGCAGTGATTGCAGCAACTTTAGTCATTCGTAAAGCGCGTAAATATGTCAATATGCAACAAGATTATATTGGCGATTTAAATGGCTATATTGACGAGAAAATTTCTGGTCAAAAAATTGTGATTACAAATGGTTTAGAAGAGGAAACCATTGAAGGCTTTATTGAACATAATGAAGCTGTTAAAAAAGTTTCCTATAAAGGTCAAGTTTATTCAGGTTTACTTTTCCCAATGATGCAAGGTATTTCACTATTCAACACTGCTATCGTGATTTTCTTTGGTGGTTATATGGCTTTAAACGGTCAGATTGAACGTAGTGTAGCTTTGGGGTTAATTGTGATGTTTGTCCAATATTCACAACAATTCTACATGCCTTTGACACAAATTTCATCACAATATAGTATGTTGCAATTAGCGATTACTGGTGCGCGTCGTGTGAGTGAAATTTTCGAAGAGAAACCAGAAACAGAACGTCCAGATGTTAAGTTAATAGATGGTGTTCATGAAGAAGTTCGTTTAGATCATGTTGATTTCTCATATGTTCCAGACAAACCAATTTTAAAAGATGTGAACATTACTGCTAAAAAAGGTCAAATGGTCGCTTTAGTTGGTCCAACTGGATCAGGTAAAACAACGATTATGAACTTGTTGAATCGTTTTTATAATGTAGATTCTGGTGGGATTTATATTGACGGAGTAGATATTCGAGATATCCAATTAGCATCGTTGAGAAAACAAGTTGGAATCGTATTGCAAGATTCTGTTCTATTTTCAGGAACAATTCGAGACAATATTGTCTTTGGGAAACCAGAAGCGACAGATGCAGAAGTAGAAGATGCTGCTAAGCAGGCGCATATTCATGAATTTATTATGGGATTAGAAAAAGGGTATCAAACTGAAATTAGTGATGAACACAGTGTCTTTAGTGTCGGTCAGAAACAATTGATTAGTATTGCTAGAACGATTATTACGGATCCGTCATTATTGATTTTGGATGAAGCCACAAGTAATGTTGATACGGTAACGGAAAGTAAAATTCAAAAAGCGATGGAAAACATCATTGCTGGCCGAACAAGCTTTGTAATTGCGCATCGTTTAAAAACAATTTTAAATGCTGATTATATTGTTGTCCTGAAGGAAGGCGAAGTGATTGAAGAAGGAACTCATGAATCACTACTTCGTCAAAAAGGTTTTTATTCAGAGCTGTATCATAATCAATTTGTTTTAGAATAACCCTAAAAAATAAGTTATTCAGAGATGTAGATATTCTCTGGATAACTTATTTAAAATTACATAGGAATAGTATACTACTTTCCATTACCAAACTGTGTATATTGTTTTGGCACATATTCATTTGAACCAACTAGATACATAATTTTATCATTGATTATTTCAAAACCAAAAGTTTGGAAACTAGTACCAGTTGATAAATATTTTCCAGTCCAAGAGCCGTCTTTCCTATAGGACTTGATACCATAATCTGGAATATAGTTGATGGTAATAACGGATGCATCTAAATTAGTATATCTCCTTGGTAAATAATAATCTGTCCCAATTGAAAACATTTCTTCTCCATTAATCATTTTTGAGCCAAACGTTTTCCACTGAGTCCCATGCTTTAAGTTTAAATTTGAATCAGGAATATTTTCTCCATTACTTCGGAATCCAAAAACACCATAACCCGGAATATATGCAACAGTTGCGATAGATTCATCAATAGCAGGGTGAGGATAGTCGATATCATCTGTTAGGATTCTTACTGCAAAACTTGGTGTATACCATTTTATATTAGTTATTTTCACATTCTGTCCAGGTTGCGGTGCATGAATAAAATCACCATTTCCTATTGCTATAGCATCGTGAGTTGTATTACCCTTATTTCCAAAAAAATATAAGTCACCAGGTTTAGCTTCTGAAACGGGAATTATTATTCCTGCATTCTCTTGTTGAGTAGTTACGCGAGGTAGATTATAACCATTTAGTTTAAAGACGTACTGTACTAAGCCAGAGCAATCAAACCCACTAGGAGTTGTTCCTCCAGTGACATAAGGAACACCTAAATAATTTTTTGCAGTACGAACAATATCATCTCGATTTCCAGTTGCTTTAACTTCATTTGTATAAAAAAAGAAACTAGAAATAATAACAAGTGAGAATATAGTGAGTTTTCCGATTCTTTTCATAAGTCAATTCTCCTTTAAATTATTATTTTCCATTGCCAAATTGTGTATATTGCTTTGGTACATACTCATTTGATCCAACAAGATACATGATTTTATCATTAATTATTTCAAAACCAAAAGTTTGAAAGCTAGTTCCAGTTGTTAAATAGTTACCAGTCCAAGAGCCATCTTTTCGATAGGACTTGACCCCATATCCGGGACTATAGTTGATCGTAATAATAGAAGCATCTAGGTTAGTATATCTTCTTGGTAAATAATAATCTGTACCAATTGAAAACATTTCTTCGCCATTAATCATTTTTGATCCATACGTTTTCCATTGAGTTCCATGTTTTAAGTTTAAATTTGAGTCTAGAATAGTTTCTCCATTGCTTCGAAATCCAAAGACACCATAGCCAGGTATATAATTAACGACTGCGATAGATTCATCAATGGCAACGTGAGGATAGTCAGATTGCTTGAATGCCTCAGAATCCCAACTAGCTAAGTTATTTGATTCAATCAATGATATTAATTTAGCTGGGTATTCAGGATCTGTAGCATATCCATCCTGCTTCAATAAATTAGCAACTTGTTTATAGTCTTTTATACCAATTAAGTTCGAATATCTAGAATTATCATGAAAAAATTTCCCATGATCTTCGACGCTTGCAGACCAATTTGGATATTTTCTGAATTCTGCATTTACTACAATCCATTGACCATTTATATATTCTTGTGTAGGGAGAAGAATATATTGTCCATTGTATCTACCTTTTATTCCGAATAAATTATTTGCAGATTGAGATAATGAGGAGTTTCCCCAACCACTCTCTAATATTGCTTGTGCTGCGGTTATTGAAGGTAAAATTTGATAATTCTTCCACCCATCAATAGCTCCTTGTTTTATTTGATTTAAAAAGATATCAGGAGTCGCTCGAATCGTTCTATTAGAGAAAGATTTAGAATAGTATCCAGGGCCAATCTCTGTATTTTGAGCCACCGGAGATTCGTCAGAAGTAGCAGAAGAGGTAGTTGGAAATAATAACATAGTGAACAAACAGATAAATAATAATAATGAGGAATTCTTTTTTTGAGTAGTCATAGTAGTTCTCCTTTTAATTTTTGTATAGGTGTTTGAAAAATAGATTAAATTATAACCAATTATTTCAAAAATCTATTTATTTCTATTTTTAAATATAAATAAAGTGTATCATATTGTTTTTGTTAAGTAAACGTTTTCTATTGAAGGTTTTTTTGGAACGTTATTCTAATTGAAATTTATCAGGCTGTGTTTAAACAATCTAAATACTTCGAGACTATTCAGAGTTGTATCATAATCAATTTGTTTTAGAATAACAAATTGAAGTAATATACTAAATAAGACTAAAAATGGTGGGTGACTAGTTTTTATAGTTGTCCACCATTTTTGACGATATTACTCAATTCTATCCGTATAATAATTCTATTCTTTTTACTGAATGATAAATAATAAACGATTGCTTTAAACTATTATAAGTAAGACTCATATCCTCAAGTTCAGTTAGCCTCAAAAATACTAGATGATCTTGATCAACCGACTGTGTATAAGGTCGCAGTTAATCAAGATATGTATACATTTGTGGGCGAGTAAATTAAAGTAAATTCAGTTAAGATCACTGTTCTGATTTTAACTGGATTTTTTTGTTGGTCATTAAAACATAACTAGACTTTGAGAATTATATGGTTGTACTAAAAAATAGCAGTACAAAAACGGTGTGAAAGAACAGATTTTTGACTATTTAATTGAATGAACTATAGAAACAAACCTGTTTTTTTATCTTTACACTATCTTAACACCATAGGACTTTTCCTTAACACTATCTTTAGATGAAATCTAGTAAACTTAACCTATCTTAAATAAAGGAGTTAACCATAATGACACTGATTTATTTAGTTGTTGGTTTAGTCGGTTTAGTTTTATTAGGCTATTTATTTTATATATTGTTTTGGGGGGATCATAAGTGAGTGCAATCGTGGTAAATCAAATTCTTTTTTTAGTTATTTTAATTGGATTGGGCATTCCATTAGGTATTTATAGCTACCGAGTGATGAGTGGCAAAAAAGTTTTTTTAAGTAGAGTTATTGAACCTATTGAAAATCAAGTATATAAGTTCATTGGAAAGCCAGCTAAATTAGAAATGACAGCAAAAAAATATGCTTTAGCAATTGTTTCCTTTAGTTTATTTAGCTTTTTAGCTGTTTTTCTATTGATGCTAGGTCAAGGCTTTTTACCTGCCAACCCAAATGGTTTTTCAGGAACAAGTATTGGATTAGCTTTTAATACAGCCATGAGTTTTGTGACGAACACAAACTGGCAAGCTTATTCAGGAGAGGTAACATTATCTCCCTTTACACAAATGGTCGCATTAACGGTTCAAAATTTTGTTTCCGCAGGTGTGGGAATTGCGGTTCTTTTTGCTTTACTACGTGGATTTATTGCACGTAATAAAGAAACTTTAGGAAATTTTTGGCAAGATTTAACGAAAGCTGTTTTATATATATTAGTTCCGGTATCATTCGTGATTGCCTTGCTGTTAGTATCTCAAGGAGTTGTACAATCTTTTAGCGCTGATGTGCCAGTATTTAGTTTAGAAACTGGGCAAAAGATTTTGATTCCGTTAGGTGCAGCAGCAAGTCAAATTGCGATTAAACAATTAGGGACAAATGGTGGTGGATATTTTGGGGCTAACTCAGCCTTTCCATTTGAAAATCCAACTGTCTTTAGTAACTTTATCGAAAATTTAGCGATTTTATTAATTCCAGTAGCTTTAATTGTCGCCTTTGGTTTATTTGTAAAAAATGCGAAACAAGGAAGAACTATTTTCATTGTTTCATTGGTACTTTTAGGTTTGGCTTTAGTGGGCGTAACCATGAGCGAAAGTTATACTGGACCTAGTTATCCAGGAGTTGTTGAAAGTGGGAGTTTAGAAGGGAAAGAAACCCGTTTTGGTGTTGGATGGACGAGTCTTTGGGCCGTTAGCACTACAGCAGCTTCTAATGGATCGGTGAATGGCATGCATGATAGTTTAACGCCATTAGGTGGTATGATTCCAATGTTCTTAATGCAACTTGGTGAGATTGTCTTCGGAGGTGCAGGTAGTGGATTATATGGCATGATTGCCTTTGTCATCTTAACTGTATTTATTGCAGGGTTATTAGTTGGACGAACTCCTGAGTATTTAGGGAAGAAAATTGATCCTTTTGACATGAAAATGGTGTGTCTACTAATTTTAACTCCACCACTTTTAGTATTATTAGGTACAATGAGTTTCGTCATGTTGCCAAATGGAATGGAGTGGCTAACAAATTCGGGTCCACATGGTTTTTCAGAAGTATTATATGCCTTTTCTTCCCTAGCTAATAATAATGGGAGTGCTTTTGCAGGCTTAACCTCAGATACACCATTCTTAAATGTCGTTGGTGGAGTGATTATGTTAGTTGTACGCTTTGTTCCAATGTTTGCAGCTTTATTTTTAGGTGGTAATTTAGCGAAGAAAAAAATGGTCGCTGTTAGTGATGGGACGTTATCAACAACCAATGGAACGTTTGTCGGAATGTTGATTGGGGTTATCTTGTTGATTGGAGCATTGAGTTTCTTACCAGCTATGGCACTGGGACCAATTGCAGAGTATTTTATGCATTAAAATGAGTATCTGCTGATTATTTAGTTGAGAGCTAAAGTAGTTCAACAAACTTTTTATTAGGCCAGTTCTTATGAGCCAGTCCTTCGGAAAAAAGATAAAATTTCGAGGTGGCAAAAAGCGCCACATCAAATTTTCCTATTTTTCTGCCAGGTCTAACCGGCTCAACAAACTTTTTATTAGGCCAGTTCTTATGAGCCAGTCCTTCGGAAAAAAGATGAAATTTCGAGGTGGCAAAAAGCGCCACATCAAATTTCCCTATTTTTCTGCCAGGCCTAACGGGCTCAACAAACTTTTTATATAGGAGTGAATGGAGATGCAAGAGGAACAATCTAGAAAAATGGTTTTTCAAGATGCTTTTAAGCAATCTTTTGTTAAATTAGCACCAATGATTCAACTTAAAAACCCAGTTATGTTTGTTGTTTATTTAGGAGCAGTTTTGACAACGTGTTTGTATTTTCTATCGTTTGCTGGGATTAATGACGCACCTGCTGGCTTTATCTTAGCAATTGCTTTAATTTTATGGGTGACAATTTTATTTGCAAACTTTGCTGAAGCTATCGCGGAAGGTCGCGGTCGTGCACAAGCGGATAGTCTGAAAAGTGCTCGTAAGGAAGTTATG
The DNA here is from genome assembly GCF_000744945.1 of Carnobacterium maltaromaticum DSM 20342. Taxonomy (NCBI): domain Bacteria; kingdom Bacillati; phylum Bacillota; class Bacilli; order Lactobacillales; family Carnobacteriaceae; genus Carnobacterium; species Carnobacterium maltaromaticum. The sequence continues at coordinate 1,659,144 of NZ_JQMX01000001.1, read as the reverse complement.
GCTAAAAAATTAAAATCAATTAAGGCTATTGATCAGTTTACGGAAGTTGTTTCTTCGGATTTAAAACGTGGGGATATTGTTTATGTTGCCACCGGTGAGCAGATTCCAATGGATGGTGATGTGGTTGATGGTGCGGCTTCTGTAGATGAGAGTGCTATTACAGGTGAATCTGCCCCTGTGATTCGAGAATCTGGTGGTGATCGAAGCGCAGTTACTGGTGGAACAACCGTCGTTTCAGATTTTTTAGTGATTCAAGTAACTGCTGAAAGTGGCGAAAGTTTCTTGGATAAGATGATTGCTATGGTAGAAGGTTCAGCTCGTAAAAAGACACCCAATGAAATTTCATTACAAATTCTATTGGTGACTTTGACCATTATCTTTTTAGTTGTTTCAGCGACATTGCTGCCTTTTACAGAATTTTCGAGTCAATTGGCTGGAAATGGATCAGCACTTTCTTTGACAACTATTATTGCTTTATTAGTTTGTTTAGCTCCAACAACGATTGGTGCGTTGCTTTCTTCAATTGGAATTGCAGGTATGAGTCGTTTAAATAAAGCAAATGTCTTAGCTATGAGTGGTCGTGCTATTGAGGCGGCTGGGGACGTCGATATTTTAATGTTGGATAAAACTGGAACCATTACACTGGGAAATCGTAAAGCTAGTGAATTTTTACCAGTTGCTGGAGTCGAGGAATTTGAATTGGCGGATGCAGCTCAATTGTCTTCTTTGGCAGATGAAACTGCTGAAGGACGTAGTATTGTTATCTTAGCTAAAGAGCGGTTTGAGATTCGTGGACGTGATTTTCAAGAGTTAAATGCAACTTTTATTGATTTCTCTGCGAAAACACGCATGAGTGGGATTGATTATCAAGGCAACGAGATTCGCAAAGGTGCTGCGGATACAGTTAAACAGTTTGTGGTAGCTGCAGGGGAAGTATATCCTGAAGAATGTGATCAAATTGTAGCGAAAATTGCAGGTCTAGGTGGAACACCTTTAGTTGTTGTTAAGAATAAAAAAGTCCTTGGTGTCGTTTATTTGAAAGATATAGTCAAAAATGGTGTCAAAGAACGTTTTGATGATTTACGTAAAATGGGCATCAAAACAATTATGATTACTGGGGATAATCCAATGACCGCAGCCGCAATTGCAGCTGAAGCGGGCGTGGATGATTTTTTAGCAGAAGCGACTCCAGAAGCTAAATTAGAGTTAATTCGTCAGTACCAAGAAGAAGGGCATTTAGTTGCGATGACTGGCGATGGAACCAATGATGCTCCTGCATTAGCGCAAGCCGATGTAGCGGTGGCAATGAATACTGGAACTCAAGCAGCTAAAGAAGCTGGGAATATGATTGATTTAGATTCTAGTCCAACAAAATTAATAGATATTGTTCAAATTGGGAAACAACTGTTAATGACTCGAGGTGCATTGACGACATTTAGTATTGCTAACGATGTAGCAAAATATTTTGCGATTATTCCAGTGTTATTTTATGGAATCTATCCTCAACTAAATGCCTTAAACATCATGCATTTAACAAGCCCAACAAGTGCGATTTTATCGGCGATTATCTATAATGCCGTGATTATTATTGCGCTAATTCCTTTGTCATTAAAGGGTGTAGCCTATAAAGAGTTACCAGCCAGTCAAATCTTACGTCACAATTTATTTGTTTATGGTTTAGGTGGCTTAATTGCACCATTTATCGCAATTAAATTAATTGATATGGCGTTAACAGTAGTTGGTTTAGTTTAATTTTAGGAAGGCGGAATAGTAAATGAAAACTTTTAAAGCGGCTTTAATGCCCGGTTTTAAAATGTTAATGGTGATGACGGTGATATGTGGTTTTGCTTATACATTACTTGTGACGGGAATTGCCCAATTGTTTTTCCCTGAGGAAGCAAATGGAAGTATTGTAACGGTTGCTTTAGCTGAAGGAGGCGAAAAGCAAATTGGTTCTAAATTGATTGGACAAGGATTTACTGAACCTAAATATTTACTTGGTCGTCCAAATACAGGTGCTAGTGCTAGCCAACTTTCACCAGTTAGTTCTGAACAAAAAGAATTGGTTTTAGAGCGGATTGCAAATTTAGAAAAAATTGATCCTATGAATAAAGCTGAAATTCCAATGGAACTTGTAACGGCTTCTGGTAGTGGAGTTGATCCAGAAATTTCTTTGGCAACTGCTTTGTATCAAGTTGATCGAATAGCAAATGAACGAGGAATTTCAGAAAAAGAAGTTGAGAAAGTAATCAAAAACAATACAATCGGAACAATCTTTGGTAAAATAGGGGAACCAAGAGTAAATGTTTTAGGCGTGAATATGCAGTTAGATGGTTTGAAAATAATTAAATAGGAAGTAGTTGGAATGAGGGAGTTGATAAAACTGTTTTCTCTCATTCCTTATTTTTCATTCGAGCCTGAACAAGTTCAACAAACTTTTTATTAGGCTAGTTCTTATGAGCCAGTCCTTCGGAAAAAAGATAAATTCCCAAAAAAGTAAAGAATCACTTTTCTTGGAATTTCCTATTTTTCTGCCAGGCCTAACCGGCTCAACAAACTTTTTATTAAGGCTAGTTCTTATGAGCCAACTCCTCGAGAAAAAGATAAAAATTCGAGAGGACAAAAAACGTCCTATCAATTTTTCCTATTTTCTTGCCGGAGCTAACCAGCTCAACAAACTTTTTATTAAAGGAGTGATTTTATGCAGGAAGAGGATATACGGCCAGATCCAGATCAATTGTTACTACAAGTTGGGCAGGATGAGGAAACTACAATGGGGAAATTACGTGTTTTTTTTGGGTATGCTGCTGGAGTAGGGAAAACTTACGGGATGCTGAAGGAAGCAATTGAACAACAAGAAACCGGTAAAGTCGTTTTAGCTGGTTATGTAGAACCTCATGCACGTCCTGAAACAATGGCTTTATTAGATCATTTAAATCAACTGCCTTCTAAAAAGATACCGTATAAAAATATGATGCTAGAGGAATTTGATTTGGATGAAGCACTTAGGCTACAGCCAGAAATAATTTTAGTTGATGAATTAGCACATACTAATGCTCTAGGCTCTAGAAATAAAAAAAGATACCAAGATATTGAAGAGCTATTACAAGCCGGTATAGATGTTTACACAACTGTAAATGTGCAACATATTGAAAGCTTAAATGATATTGTCGAGGATATCACGCATGTTCGTGTGCATGAAACTGTGCCAGATTCATTTTTTGATGAGGCTCTTATTAAATTAATTGATGTAGAACCTGATGAATTGTTGGGTCGTTTAAAAGAAGGTAAAATCTATCGTCCTGAGCATGCTAAGAAAGCTATGAATCACTTTTTTACAAAAGAAAATCTTAAATTACTTCGTGAAATTGCGATTCGTCGCGCTGCGGATCATATTGGAATGGATAATCGGATTGAAGAGGCTTATACAGAAAAACGGGCTCATGTTAAATTATTGACTTGTATTGATAGCGAACATCAAACAGGTGCTGAAAAATGTATTCGTTGGACGGCTCGGTTAGCCAATGCTTTTCGCGCAGAGTGGGTTGTTCTTCATGTGGATGAAAGTGGAGATAATGAGAAAAGTGAAGCAGAATTGGCTTTGTTAAAACGAAATAATGAACTGGCTGAGCGCTTAGGAGCAGAAGTTGTCACGTTATCCGGTCATAATCCAGTGACGACAATTGCTCAATATGCCAAATTGACAGGCGTAACAGATATTATTATCGGAAAGCATCGTCGTAAATTGGATTATCAACGTCTGCTAAAGGATGATATTGAAGATCGCTTGATTAAACATTTAAGTAATGTTGAGTTGCATATTGTGCCGTTTATTGAAAAATATCCACGAATTAAGAATCGCTTCTTTTCGAAAGAACGTTTAATTCCTAAAAATTTAACAATAGCAGATAGTCTTAAAACGATGGTGTTATTATTAATGGCGACATTGCTATCAGAAATTTTTTCTTTTCTAGGAATTGGCGATCAAAATGTTATCGTGGTGTATTTGCTCTTTATTTTGATTATTTCACAAGTAACAACAGGCTATTTTTATGGAGTTTTATCTTCTATTATAAGCGTTATATTTTTTAATTGGTTTTTTGTAGATCCATTGTTTTCTCTGACCGTTTATAAAGCTGGTTACCCAATTACGTTATTAATCATGTTAATGGTTGCCTTATTTACCAGTAATATGATGATTCGTGTCAAAAGTCAAGCACGTGAATCAATAAAAAAAGAGCATCAAATGGGTGTCTTATACGATTTCAACAAAAAATTATTAGCTACTCGAAATCTAAATGGTATTATAAATTTAACCAATGATTACCTTGTAAGCACTATGAATCATAGTGTCATATTTTACACGGAGCAAGGGAAAAATTTACTGAATCACAAAGCTTTAGCCTTCGAAAACAAGCAGGATATTGAGGTTTTAACGGGATCTGATGAAGAAGCTGTTGCTAATTGGGTTTTTAATAATCAAAAGGTTGCAGGTTACGGAACTGATACATTAATGGGTGCGAAGGGTTTTTATTTACCCGTCCTTTCTCAAGGGCGAGTTTTGGCTGTTATTGGTGTCTTGTTATCAAAAGAAAATCCATTGACACATGAGAATTTAAACTTTTTAAAATTAATTGCATCTCAACTTTCTTTAGCTTTAGAAAGACAATATTTAGTTACAGAGCAACAACAAATCATGTTGGAAACTGAAAAAGAGAAAATGCGAAGTAATTTATTAAGAGCTATTTCTCATGATTTACGCACACCTTTGACAGGAATACTAGGAGCTAGCTCAGCTATTCTTGAAAATAAAGATAAATTTGATGAGGAATTAAAACTGAGTTTAATTAAAGATATTAAAGAAGATTCAGAATGGCTTATCCGCATGGTAGAAAATCTATTGTCTGTTACCCGAATTGATGAAGGAACGATGAAAGTTAAAAAAATGCCGGAAGCTGTTGAAGAAATTGTTGCTGGTGCTGTGCGCCGCATTCGCAAACGATTTAAGGAACAAGAATTAATAGTTAAAGTTCCAGATGAATTTTTATTGGTTCCGATGGATGGAACGTTGATTGAACAAGTTTTAATTAATTTAATGGAGAATGCGATTAAGCATTCTGGTTCAAAAGGCGCGATATCTGTCATTGTGAAGCGAAATCGGAACAAAGCTATTTTTGAAGTGACAGATAATGGTATTGGTATTCCAGAAAAAAAATTAGCTTCGTTGTTTGATCAATTTGGAAAAGAAAGTGACACACCAATTGATGCAACTCGAGGAATGGGAATTGGATTGTCGATTTGTAAAACCATTGTTGCCGCTCATAGTGGTACAATAGAAGTGACGAACAAGCAACAAGGTGGAGCTGTCTTTAGATTTACTTTACCAATAGATTAAGTCTTTTATGGGTCTGTATTAGGGCTACTAGATGGGAGGAGGAGTATCAATGAGTATAAAAACAGTTTTGGTGATTGAAGATGACCCGGCAATTTCTAATTTTATGACAGCTATTTTAACTGGAAATGATTATAAAGTCTTGACTGCTGATACTGGAAAATTGGGAATTAGTATGTGTGCTACATGGTCACCAGACGTGGTGATTTTAGATTTAGGTTTACCAGATATTGATGGTATTGAGGTGTTGCAAACAATTCGAGGCTGGTCTGAAATTCCAATTTTGATTGTTTCTGCTCGTGGGAATGAAGTCGAGAAAGTGTCGGCTTTAGATGAAGGTGCTGATGATTATATTACTAAACCTTTTGGAACTTCTGAATTATTGGCAAGGATTCGAACGGCTTTACGTCATTCAACAAAAAAAGATTCAGAAAATAGTCAATTAATTAACGGTGAGTTAACTATTGATTTTGAAAAAAGACAAGTTGAAATTGCTGGAGAAAAAATTCATTTAACACCAAATGAGTACAAAATTATTCAATTATTGGCAATCAATATTGGAAAAGTCTTAACTCATGACTTTATTTCTAAACATGTCTGGGGACCTTATGTTTCAGAAAATCAAGCATTACGTGTGAATATGTCCAATATCCGTCGAAAAATAGAAGTAAATCCAGCTGAACCACATTTTATTTTAACTGAAATAGGGATTGGGTATCGTATGGTAGAATTAACTTAGTCTGGAAAATGACTTTATTGAACTTAAAATAAATCAAAAGCTTGAAAAATTATCAGGCTTTTTTTTTAATTTTTTGCTATAATAAATAAAGAAAAGTCTTTATTATAAGGGAGTTGGCTTGATGCCAAAAGAAATACAGCTAAGTTTAATTCTTTTACTTGGTTATTTAGTAGGAACAATTAATGGTGGCTATTTATTAGTTAAATTTCGGAAAAAACAAGATATTAGGGAACAATTTTCAGGTAATGCGGGGGCTCGTAATGTCTATCGTGTGATGGGGAAATATGGCTTTATTGGCACGATACTTATCGATGGATTGAAAACGATTGGAATATATTTAGTGATAAACTATTATTTTCCTGATTGGACGATGGCCAAAATCATTGTTTTTATAGGTGTCTTTTTAGGACACTGTTTTCCAGTCTTTTTAGGTTTTCGTGGGGGAATGGGCGTTGTCGTATACTTAGCTTCGACTTTATTAATACTTCCGTTCGCTATCGTTATTCTAGTAGCAGTCACTTTGCTTGTCTACGCTATTTTTAGAAATAAGACACTGGCGGGATTGCTAGGAATGGCTTGCATTCCAGTGACTAGTTTTTATAGTCCTCTATCTATTAGTTGGACGTATTACTTTGCGGGGATTTTATTAGCTATTTTAGCTTTTTATGTGATTCCTAGAAATAAGAAAAAAGAAGGAACTGATTTTGTTGAATAAATCAGTTCCTTTTTTTGTTGAAAAAAACATTATGAAAATCTTCACACTTTCTTTATTTAAACTGACTTAAAAATAGAGTAGAATTGAAAAGAAAATAGCATATTTAATTTTATTCGATGAGTGGGGGAAAGGCAATGAAGAAAAAAATACGGACGATACTAGCCCTAATGCTACTGTTAATCTGTGTAGGAGCTGTTGGATTTTTTTCAGCAAAATATAGCACCTCCTTGTTTAATCAACCAGATTCAAAAAATATAAAAAAAGTGCTGGCAACCAGTGAAGAAAATAGTAAAGAAAGTTCTAATGAAGCTTCCTCCGAGAGTAGCCAAGAGCCAGAAAATCCAGTAGTTCCAGATACACAGGGAGCAGAAATGATGGCTAACCTAGACGTACCTACTGATGGAAGTCAGTATCCTGAATTAACCCAAGAAATTGAAAAGGCATTAAATAAAGATACTTTTATTGGTTCGGTATTAGTCGTGAAAGATGGCAAAGTTATGCTAAATAAAGGCTATGGATTTGCAGATAAGAGTCAAAATATTGGGAATTCATTTCAATCTTTATTTTACATTGGATCCGTACAGAAAAGTGTCACAGCAGTTGGGATTATGAAACTAGTAGATGAGGGGAAATTAAAGGTTGATGATCCTGTTAGCAACTTCTATCCCAATTTAAAAGGTGGGACAGGTATCACAGTTCGCCAGTTATTGACACATATGTCTGGTATACAGGGACGGAAAAAACCAACTGTAGCTATGACGCATCAACAAGTTGTCGAGGATATTGTGAATCAAACTGTTTTAAAAGATAGTGGTCAATGGCATTATTCTAATGATAATTACAGCTTGCTAGCGGGGATTATTGAACAGGTTTCAGGAAAAGGATATTCAGAATTTATTCGTGATACGGTTCTAGCTCCAGCAGGACTTTCCCATACTGGTTTTTATGATACATTTAATTCAGCTTTATTTCATGCTAATCCCTATCAAAAGGCGAATACAGATCCCTATCAACTAGCTAGCATCTCTGACGCAAGTCTTTCACAAGAATTCGGCGCTGGAAATATGTATATGACACCAGGTGATTTATACAAATTCAATCAAGCCTTGATTACTGGTAAGTTAGTTAGTCCTGAGAGTCTCGCGGAGATTCAAACACCTGGAAATTCTAAAAATGGTTATGGTTTTGGAATGTATATGAGCAATGATACGAAATATAGTCATGGTGTTTTAGGTAGCTACAATGTATTAGTTTTAACTTCTTTGGATGCAAAAGATGCTGTTATTATTATGGCTAATGAAAAACCAGAATTTGATATTTTAAAAGTAGCTGGATCGATTTATGAAGCAGCTAAGAAAATGGAGAACTCTTAATTGAGTTCTTTTTTTTTGCTTAAAATGTTAATGTAACAAGCTTTTGAAAATTTCATGAAAACTTTTTGCTGAAAATGAAAACTTTTACTTGCATTTTTTCTAAAATAGGAGTAAATTTAGTCGTGGATAAAGAAAGTCTCTAATGGATACGAGATGTATCTTATACGAGTTTCTTTACGAAGCAAACGGAAAAGAGGCGAAATCATGAAACTAACGAAAGGATTAGAACAAGCTGTTTGTATTATTACGTTACTGGCGACACAAGAAAAAGAAATACCAGTTTCTTCATTTATTATCAATCAACGATTGCAAGGCTCACCGACATACATCAAAAAATTGATGCGGAAATTGGTAGTCAACGACTTAGTCAATTCGGTATCAGGAATTAATGGTGGTTTTACATTGGCAAAAAGGCCACAAAATATCACCTTACTAGATATCATTGAAGCGTTGGAGGGACCGATTGTAACTTATCCAAATACAGGATTGATTAATATGGTTTTTCAAGATATGCAACCAGTTGCTACGCAAGGCGATTTAGTGTTGACGGATGTTTTTCAAAAAGCAGATACGTATTATACGAAATACCTTAATCAGCAAACAGTGGAAGATTTAATTCAAGAAACGTTAGGACTTCATGAAATTCCAGTTTTAAATTGGAATGATTTAGCCGAGAAAAAAGGTTTATTACGAAAGGTGTTGAATAATGTCAATGGAAATGATGAAAAATGAATGGAAAAAATTAGTCAATAATAAGATTTTATTAATCTCATTTATTGTAATCCTATTTATTCCAATCCTATACGCAGCGTTCTTCTTAAAATCAGTGTGGGATCCATATGGTAAAACCGGCGAGTTGCCAGTTGCAGTTGTCAATATGGATAAATCAGTTGATTATGAAGGCAAAACATTAGATGTTGGGGATCAGTTGGTCGAGAATTTGAAAAAAAATGAACTCTTAGACTGGCAATTCGTCTCTAAAAAACAAGCAGAACAAGGAATGAAAGATAAAAAATATTATATGGTTGTGACATTGCCAGAGAACTTTTCTAAAAATGCTTCAACACTTTTAGATAAAAATCCTAAAAAAATGAATATTACCTATGAAACAAATGGTTCATTAAATTATATTGGTGAGGTTATTGGTGAAACAGCCGCGAAGCAATTACAAAGTGAAGTTTCTGCGAATGTAACCAAAGCTTATGCAGAATCCATTTTTGCTCAAATTGAAAAAGTCGGTGATGGCTTTACACAAGCAGCAGACGGTTCAAAAAAATTGCAAGAGGGTTCTACAAAATTAAACGATGGAAATAAAACCATCACTGAAAACTTACAAAAATTAGCGACAAGTACCATTACATTTAGTGACGGAGCTAATAAATTAGAAGTTGGTTTAGATCAATATACAGATGGTGTAACACAATTGAATGATGGCGCAACGAAATTAAATGACGGTATTGGTCAATTAGCTTCAAATGTTGGTCCATTACAAGCCGGTGTTGGTCAATTAAGCGATGGTTCACAAACATTAGCAAATGGCGTTGGTGCTTATACTACCGGTGTTTCACAATTAATGGATGGTAGTAATCAACTTGTTGATAAAAATGGTAAGTTAAATGTAGGAATAAATGATTTAAGTAAAAATATTGCTTTAGCTCAACAAACTTTTGAAAATGAGTTATTACCTGGTGTTCAACAAATGAGTGATGGTATAACAGCTTCACCAGAAGACTTAAATAAATTATCTGTTGGTCTAACAACAATAGGTGAGAATATAAATCAGTTAGCTGCAGCAGTCAATGATTCAAGCAAATCAGATGCAGTTACTTCGGCAATTACTGCTGATATGCAAGCTATTCAAAGTAACCTTGAAACAAATGGAGCAGAATTACAAAAACTAGCTGGAAATGCAAATGAAAATCCAGAAAAAACTCTTAATGCATTAAAGTCAACAGAAGCTTATGATCAAATACTTGAGCCTCAGAGAAAAGAAATAGAAACAGCTTTGGAAAATGAATTAAATAAGCAAAAAGATGAGGAATTAGCTTCTATAGCAAGTATAGGGAATAATACTACTAAAATTGGTGCAAGTTTGCAAGATATCCAAACTCAATTAGGTAATTTAGCACAATTGTCCGCTGCTTTAAAAACAGGAGTAAATGCTTTAAATGATGGAACTAAAGAACCTTTAGTTCAAGCTTCTAAAGCTGCTCAAGGTCTTGGAACAATCAAAGCGAAAATTGATGCACCTGAAAAAGGCTTATTAGCAGGAGTAACTCAATTGAATTCTGGTTTAAAACGTTTATCTGATGGTAGTACGACATTAAACACAGGTATTCAACAATATACAGCTGGTGTTGATCGATTACAATCAGGAGCTAAACAGTTAACGGCTAATTCAGGTGCCTTAAATGCAGGTGCTAACGCCTTAAATGGTGGGATTGGTCAAATTTCAGGGAAATTACCAGAATTAATCAGTGGTGTGACACAATTAAATGATGGCTCTAGTCAATTAGCAGCTGGAACAGGTAAATTAACCGAAAATTCTCCTCAATTAAAGGATGGAATCGGTCAATTAGCTAGTGGAGCAACACAAATTCAATCTGGTTCAGGTCAGTTAGCAGATGGTTCTAAAACATTAGGCGATGGACTTGGAACGTTGAATTCAGGAACCAAAGAATTAAGTACGAAATTAGGCGATGGTGCTAAAGAAGTTAATGGCATTAAAGCAACAGATAAAACTTTTGATATGTTAGCAAGTCCAGATAAATTAACTCATAAAGAATTTAGTCATGTGGACAACTATGGCGCTGCGCTAGCTCCTTATGTTATGTCACTAGCTTTATATGTTGGTTCACTTGTCTTCAACTTTATTTTCCCAATTCGCAAAATTTCAATGGAAGGTCAATCAAGCCGTGCTTGGTGGTTAAGTAAATTTTCAATTGGTACTGTTGTAGCAATCGCTATGGCCGTAATTGAAGTTGGAATTATGTTAGTACTAGGTTTAAATGTTCAATCTGTTGGACAAATGTTTACAATGGCAATCGTGACTTCACTAGCCTATATGTTTATCATTATGTTCTTAGCAATGACGTTTGATAATCCAGGTCGATTTGTGGCAATGGTACTTCTAATTGTTCAATTAGGTGGTGCTGGTGGAACATTCCCAATGCCATTAACAAATGGATTCTTCAATGCAATTCACCCATTCTTACCAATGTCTCACTCAATCTATGGATTCAGAGAAGCTATTTCTGGTGGATTAGGTCAAGGAACATTTAATCAAAGTGTCTTCATCTTAGTGGCAATTTTTGTAGTCTTTAGTGGTTTATTAATGGTATCAATGAACTGGTTACAAAAAAGACATTTAGATGATGTTTCACAATTAGATAATAATCAAAAATTACAAGCAGTCGAAGAGTAATAAGATAAAAGCTACAGCTAAGCAAGATATTTTGCTTAGCTGTAGCTTTTTTGTGTACTAAATCTATGCTTAAAAATTAGTTACTTCAAGTGAATGACTTCTTTACTTTTTCTGGCTCTTAGAGATGAAAAAATAGAAACAACATCAACAACTTCTTGTAAAGCAGCACCTAATAGTGCGGGAATCACGCCAGTACTCGCAATCAGCATCAAAAGGATACAAATAATAATCCCGATTAAAACAGATTGCTTGGCAATCCTCATAGTGTCTTTTGAAATTTGAATAGATGTACTAACCTTGCTTAAATCATCCGTTAAGATAACGACATCAGCCGATTCACTAGCAGCGGTTGAACCATGAGCACCCATTGCAATCCCAATATCGGCAACTGCTAAGGAAGGAGCATCATTGACTCCATCGCCTACCATAATAACTGGACGAGCATCCTCAGCACTATTTTTCAATACATTAATTTTATCTTCTGGTAAACAATCTGATTTGATATCCACAATTCCAACTTGATTTGCAATCGTAGAGGCAATGTCGTTGTTATCTCCTGTTACCATCATAACGTGCTCTAAGCCTTGTTTTTTTAGTTGAGAAATAGTTTGTTTAGCTTCAGGCCTAACTGTATCTGTAAAGGTAATATAGCCAACATAGTTGTTGTCGATAGCGATAAAGAGGGCAGTTTGATTTAATGGTAGGATTTCTTTGTTAGGAGCGACAAAGGCGTATTTTCCTACCTTGACTATTTTTCCGTTCACTTCACCTTGAATGCCATTTCCAATCGTTTCTTTGCTAGCTGTAACAGGTAATAAGTGTTCCGTTCCGACATGTGCTACAAGTGATTTTGCTAAGATATGACTAGACTGTTGTTCGACACTTGCCGCTAAAATAGCTAACTCTTCTTTAGAAAATGTAGCGGTTGAATGGATGGTATCAACAGCTAAAATACCGTTGGTTAAGGTTCCGGTTTTATCAAAAGCAATTGATTTTGCACTGGCTAATTTTTCAATAATTGTTCCTGTTTTGATAATAATTCCATTGCGACTGGACCGGCTCATACCTGAGACCATCGCGATTGGGGCTGCTAAAATAAGTGGACAAGGAGAGGCGACTACCAGTACCTCAGCAAAGCGTTTTGGATCTTTTGACACATACCAAGCAAATCCAGCAATCAAATAAGCAATAATCGTAAAAGGGACAGCGTAACGGTCAGCTAAACGGACAAAATGAGCCGGTTGCTCTTCGGATTCTTTCACTAGGCGAATAATATTTTGAAATTGACTATCCTTAGCTAACTTTTCAACAGTCATTGTGATAGATCCATCTCCATTAATTGTTCCAGACATTAATTTATCCCCAACTTCTTTATTAACAGGCTTTGATTCTCCAGTTAGAGAAGCTTCATCAAATAAAGATTGACCAGCTAAAATGGATCCATCAACTGGCACGACTTCACCAGGTTTAACAACCAAAATATCATTTATGTTAACATCCTCTACTTTGATATCGGTCAGTTTATTGCCTTCTGATTTATGGGCAATTTGAGGAGAATTGTCTAATAGAGCTTTAAGTTCACTACGCGCTTTTTTTGCGGCATAATCCTCAAGTGCATCGCCACCGGTTAACATAATCAGTATAATCAAGCTAGCCCAATACTCTCCGACGGCTAATGTGGCAATAATGGCTGTAATGGCTAAGATATCAACGCCGTAATTTCCGGAACGGATCGTCTTGACCATTCCAACAAACATAGTGCTTGAAACAAAAATTCCTGAGACTGTGATTAAAATTTGTGCATATAAATCTTGCTTTAAAATAAATTGTAAAATTAGGGCCAATAAGGCAATCCCAAAGGTTAAAAATAATTTCTTTTCATTTTTCATAGTGCACCTCTTTAGTAATTAATTGCTGTAAATGATTTTTATTATAGTCAATAATTTCTATAATAAGCATAGCACTGTTAAGCTAAAATTACTAAAAAATAGGGTTAAATGAGAGTGTTTCTTGATTAGCAAAAAAAAGCCAATTCTAAATGTATAGAATTAGCTTTTTTACCATTCATTTTATTATTTAACAACAACTACAGGGCAAATAGCATCATGAATTACTTTTTTTGAAACACTACCAACAACCAATCGATCGAAACCTATTCGATTGTGATGACCAATAACAATTAAGTCAACAGCGTGCTCTTTTTCATAATCTAAAATTTTTGTTGCGATAAAACCTTCTAAAATAACAACTTCTACACCTGAATAATTCATACTTTTAATTAAAACCATGTGAAACTGCCTCACGGCAGCTTACAATTACTTTTTCATCTTCACCCGTTAAGTGATGAAAAAAGAACCCCTTTCTGCTATGGTTAAAGTGACTAAACCAACCAAAAGAAAGGAGTTCTTCTAATGACTAGCTTACACAAAAACCAAGTAAAATTCAATTCAAATATCACTATTTCTCATACAGGTGGTCAATTATCGAGTGATTCGGGTCTCGTCCTAGTGAAAGAGCTGATGAACACCTTCGGTTTTTCTGAACTGGCTAAGCAACACATTCACATTGAAGACGAACGAGCATATTTTACTCATGACAACTTATCCATACTTGAGCAGTTCATTATGCAATTAATTGCTGGTTACTCAGCTGATTCTGCAGCTAATCTCCTGAGACAAGATCCTGTGTTTAAAGCTGTTTTAGATAGGAAAGAACTCGCTTCTCAATCTTCACTTTCTCGATTTTTAGATCGACTATCTGAGGAGAATATCCATGAACTTCAAGCTTTGAACCAAGAACTTATTGATAAAGCACGCCTCATCCGTAATGATACGGAATTAATCATTGATTTAGATTCGACCCATTCAGATACATTTGGTCACCAAGAACAAACGGATTATAATACCCACTACCAAACCTATGGTTATCATCCATTGGTAGCTTTTGACGGATTGACTGGTGACTTCTTAAAAGCTGAACTACGTTCAGGAAATCAATATACATCAAAAGGCGTAAAGGAGTTTCTCACACCTTTATTAGAGCACTATAATCACTCTCTACCAAACACTGACATCTTGGTTCGTGGAGACAGCGGGTTCGCTACACCTGGTGTGTATGATTCGTGTGAATCAAAAAAGAGTCATTATGTTATTCGACTGAAGAATAATCGTAGACTAGGTCAAATAGCTGAGAAATCAGTACTTTATGGCGATAATCAAAAGTGGGAAGAACGAGAAGTTCAGTACTTCTCCACCACTTATCAAGCACAATCCTGGTCACAAAGTCGTCGCGTGTGTATACGCTCAACACGTGAAGCGGGCGAACTACTCTTTCGACATGAGTTTATCGTGACGAATCTATCAGAAAATGTTTCTCCTGATACCATCTTTTCTCTCTATGCCAAACGTGGCACAATGGAGAACTTCATTAAAGAAGCGAAAGCTGGCTTTTACTTTGACAAGACAGACAGTCCTCGCTTTTTGGAGAATCATGTCCGAATGATGCTCAGCTTGATAGCTTACAACTTAGTCAACTTCTTAAGAACGATTGGCTTTGAGGAAGTCCAAAAGGGAATGACCATTCATTCTATTCGATTGAAGTTTCTGAAAGTTGCTGGGAAATTAGTCCAAACGGGTAGACGAGTCTATCTCAAATTATCTAGTTATCATGTGTATCAGAATGAATTCTACAGGGTCTTTGCTCGCCTGAGGCGAGCCAGTCAATGGATCTAATCCAACAATCTAACGATTTTTTTACTGGGAAGTTATCCAGGGAGAAGTATGCTCAAAATGCCTTACACCCAAAATTTATTCCTCAATATTTTTGAACAGTGAATGTTTGAAGTAACTTTTTAGTCAAAATCAGTTGATAGGGATATTAGTGATACATATTTCAATAAAATGTACCAAAGAATTAAAGCTATGAATTATTCAGGTCTACAAGAATATTCTTTTTTTCGACAATTGCTTTTATTTTGGCTAGATAATCACGAGCTTCAGCCAGAAGTTTTGTTTCTAAATCTTCAACAGAATCAACCACAGGAGCACTTAGCTCACTATTAACAACATGTAAAATAGTTATTTTTCCTGTTTCTTTAAATTTTTCAGTTAGCAAAATGGCTTCTTTTAAAGCTGATTTTGATGTTTTATCCAGATCCATAGGTACTAATAAATGCATATAATTTCCTCCAATCTATTCAATTTGTTCCAGATGAGCTTTTCCAATAAATAAAACCAAAGCTCCACAGGCTACTGCAACTGCAGCAAACCAAAATGTGACATGCGGGTTATACCAGTCTGCTAACTTTCCAGCAAGCCAAGGAGCTAAAGCCCCACCAGTAAAACGAATAAAACTATAAGCCGAAGAAGCAATTGAGCGATCAACAGGTGAAACTTCCATAACAGCCGTCGTTATCAAGGTATTGTTAACCCCCTGAAAAAGTCCCGCGATAATGATACAAATAGAAATAATGGTACTATTATTTGCACCGAAACCCATAATCATTAAATCAAGTGCAAATAATAATAAAGCTGCATACATCATATTCTTGGTTCCGAATTTTTCTTGCAACTTAGGTGCTAGAAAAACAGAAGAAATAGCTAAGCAAAGTCCCCAACCAAAGAAAACAAAGCCAACTTGCATCGCGCTATAACTTTCCATTCTAAATGGTGAATAAGCCAATAGTGTAAAGAAGCCAAAGTTATAAAATAATGCTGTAATCCCCATAATAAGTAAGCCTTTATGTTTTAATGCACGTAATCCATCCCAAAAAGCTACTTTTTTAGTAGGTTTAGGGATTTTTTCTAATAGAATTGTGACTGAAATAAAGGCGACTGCCATTAAGGTTGCTACACCAAAGAATGGAGCACGCCATGAAATGCTCCCTAATAATCCGCCGAGTAAAGGCCCAACCGACATACCTAACCCCATAGCCGCTTCATACATAATAATTGATTGTTCGGTTCCTCCAACGCTAACACCAACAATAGCGGATAAAGCTGTTGAAATAAATAAGGCATTACCTAAACCCCAACCAGCACGAAAGCCAACAAGTTCCCCGACTGAATTAGAAAATCCACCTAAAACAGCAAAAATAATGATAATCACAAGTCCATATAAAATTGTTTTTTTTGCACCAATGCGACTTGAAATGTAACCAGAAAAAAGCATGACAATTCCTGTCACTAACATATAACTTGTAAATAATAGCGATGTTTCAGCAGGCGTTGCATGTAATTGTTCTGAAATTGATTTTAAAATAGGATCAACTAAGCCGATTCCCATAAAGGCAATCACACAAGCAAAGGCAACTGCCCAAGCTGGTTTAGGTTGTTTTAACAAACCTTTTAAAATACTTTCCTGTTTTTGGTCAGGCAGTGAATCTAGTTCTTCTACAAAATCTGGCTTTATTTCCAACTTTTTTCCTCTTTTCAACTTAAAAATTTGTTCAAATATCTCGTAAGTTAGTATAAAAGACTTTCGCTTATATGTCAATATTTATATATATAAATATTGACATATAGGGACAGATTTCATAAAAGCGTGGTATACTAGAAAAAGTAGAAAAAACAAATTAGAGGAGGCTATTATGAATTCATTAGGTTATACCTTACTTAGTATGTTAGTCCGTAAACCCTGCTCAGGTTATGAATTAAAAGGCTATTTAGAATTATTTTGGCAAGCCCATCATAGTCAGATTTACCCATTACTCACGAAATTAGAAGCATCAGGTTATGTTGTCTATATTTCAGAAAATGATCCTGTTCACAAAAAAATATATTCAATCACAGATGAAGGAAAAGCTTTTTTACAAGAATGGATTGAAGGAAAGACTGCGAAGCCGATTACGAGAGATGAATTTTTAGGCAAGCTATATGCCGTTTCAATTATTGATTCAAATCGAGTGAAAGAATTGTTTGAAGAGCGGAAAAGCTATTTTCAAAAATTAGCTGAAATTCATAAAAAGACCTTAACTGAAATTGAAACTCAATTTGGTCCAGATTTAGATGGAGAAGGTTGGGAATCTTCTTTTGGGCGCTACCTCATTTGTAAACGTCGTTATGATATGGATCTTTCGGAGTTAGAATGGTGTGAATGGGCAGAAAATTTATATGAGAAAAAATTTAAGTAACGAACTAAAAATTTAGTAAGTCTGGAGCAGCTACTCTAGGCTTCTTTTGCTGTGATTCTTGTTGTTTTAGCAACTTAGAAGTACAGTATGTATCGATCAAAAAGGGACGATGTAATCCTAAAATTTTGGTCTATTCTATTAAATAACGTATACTGTCAGTAAGAATAAGGAAATTAGGGGGAGATAGGCATGCTACATCATATTGATATTTATGTGAAAGATTTAGAAAAACAATCTAATTTTTGGAGTTGGTTTTTAGGAGAATTAGGTTACCAAGAATTTCAAAAATGGGAAACAGGAATTAGTTGGAAAAAAGCTGATTTTTATTATGTACTCTCAATTGGAGATCAAGAATTGATTCAAGCTCCTTATCAAAAAGGGGGAATTGGTCTAAATCATATTGCTTTTGGAACAGAAAAACGAGCAACAGTTGATCGCTTGAAAGAGGAAATTCAGGCACATGGTGGCAAAGTTTTATATGCAGAGGACTATCCATATGCAGGTGGTCCAGACCATTATGCTCTTTATTTTAATGATCCAGAAGGCATGAAAATGGAGTTGGTTGCTATGGAATAAGAATTAATAGAAAGTAAGTGCTGAAAAAATATATCTTAATAGATATCCTTTACTAAAAAACCTCTTGGAGCAACTCAGTTTTTAGAACTGGATTGCTTCAAGAGGTTTCTATTTTACTCTAATTTAAAATATTTTCCTGATAATACTCATATAATTTATCAATCGACTGACTCATCAAAATAGGTTCAGCATTTTTTATTTCATCCGCAGTCCAATCGAACCAACGTATCGTTAAAAGCTGTTTAATTTCTTTATCAGTAAATCTTTTTTTTATTGCTTTAGCAGGATTGCCCCCAACCATGGTATAAGGTGGAACATCTCCAACAACGATTGAACCCGAAGCCACAATCGCACCTTCACCAATCGTTACACCAGGCATAATCATGGCATTCATTCCAATCCATGCATCACTTTTAATAACCGTATCTCCCTTCGGAGCATAGGATTCTTTGATGTGCCCTGCAAAAGGGTAGACCGTAATCCAATCAGGATGATGGTTATGATTCCCACCCATTAAAATAGTGGCACCGCCAGCAATACAGACATAATTTCCAATAATAAGTTTATCCATTTTCCAACCAAAATCTTCGATTGGATTAAATAAATCCTTTGTTTTTTCATCACCCCAAAGATAACGAACACAGCCATCTTCAAAGTTTTGGTTTCCGTAATAGCCAGAATAATATGAACCCTCTCCCACCTCAATCAGTGGATTTGTGATTAGTTCCTTTAATTGTTTCGTATCTGACCAGTTAGTAAATTCTTTCATACTAATTCCTCGCTTCTAAGTTTAATTGTATTTCTAGACTTAGAAGCTGAGTACTGTAGCGACATTTCTTAATTTCTTCAATCGACGAACCATTGAGATACCTCCTGTAAATAAAAAGTTTGTTGAGTCGTTTAGCTCTGGCAGAAAAATAGGAAATTCCAAGAAAAGTGTCTCTTAACTTTTTTGGGGATTTATCTTTTTTCCGAAGAGTTGGCTCAAAAGAACTAGCCTTAGTAAAAAGTTTGTTGAGTCGGTTAGCTTTGCTAACTGTTTATTATTTTAGCATAAAATCGAACAAGCAATGTACGTATATAAAATTTTACTATATTTTCTATTAGAATTGCCACATACTTAAATTGAGGATATGACAGTATAAAAGAATAGTAACAGTCTAAACACTAAAAACGACTAAGTACTTTCCAGTATTCTGAAAAGTACTTAGTCGTTTTATTAACTCACATCGCCAGTATTAATCACAGGCTGAGTACCTTTATCGGTAATAATCGATACTAATAAATTATTCACCAATTGCAAGCGGCGTTCGTCATCTAATTTCAGGACGCCTTCTTCTTCTAATTGAGCAATGGCCAATTGAGTCATACCAACGGCACCTTCAACAATAATTTGGCGAGCACTTAAAATCGCTTTTGCTTGTTGACGTTGCAACATCGCACTGGCAATTTCAGTTGAATAAGCCAAATGGGTTAAGCGAGCCTCAATGATTTCAACACCAGCAACCTCCAAGCGACGTTGTAGCTCTTCTGTCAACTCCTGTGAGACTTCAGCTGAATTCCCACGTAAAGTTACATCGGTATCTTGAAAAGAGTCATAGGGGTATTTAGTGGCAACATGTCGAATCGCTGTTTCACTTTGGATTTCAATAAAGTCTTCATAAAAATCAACGTCAAAAGCAGCTTTCGCTGTATCAATCACGCGAAAAACGACTACAGCAGCGATTTCAATCGGATTGCCATCCACATCATTAACTTTTAGTTTTGAACTATTAAAATTACGCACGCGTAAAGAAATATGCAATTTATTTGTAAATGGAACGGTGATAAACATACCATTGTTGCGAATCGTTCCTAAATAACGACCAAATAAAACAATAATTTTGGCTTGATTTGGGGCAACAATTGTAACGGTACTAGCAAAAATACCTGATAAAATTAACAATACTCCTCCAGAAACTAACAAAGGCACACTTACTGAGCCACCAAGTGATCCGGTTCCTGAAATAAACAACCAAACTCCCAATAGGGCCATAAGAATTAAAATAATAATGCCAATATAGCCATTAATAGCCAACGTTTTTTTCTCTTTCATTAAACACAACTCCTTTTAGTCTTCGATTTAATCAGAGAATTCTTCTGAATCAACTATTTTTTCTAAGAAATAATCTTGTTCCTCTGCATCATCATAAAGGGTTAATTCCCCAGGGGCTGTCAGCTCTAAAACAAGTTGATAACCAAATGAATCTTCAAAAACAAGTTTTTGATCTGTAGCATGAATGATTTTTCCAGCCAATTCCTTTTGATTTAGAAAGAATTCACCTTCACTTGAAATGGATAGGAAAATTAATTGTGTGTCAGCGTCATCTTTTTTACGCCATTGACCTTGAAAATGTTCAAACACGGGTTTACCAATACGCACCCGTTTTCTTTGTTGTTTCTTAAATAAAACAGATCCTGTTACCCCGGCGAGCATTGAAAGCCCCACTAATACTTTTAAGCCATTTTTTTTACCCATTCAATTAATCTCCCTTCTAAAGATTTAGCAGAATTTTCTACTAAAATCATTAGTCATTTTACTTAGTTAATTTTACCCTATAAAGGGAATCTTGAAGTCGTTTTAGACAATTCTTTAAGGTTTCTTAAAGAAAAAGAGATGAAATTTGGTTTTTTTAGAAAAAAGTGCAAAAAAAGATTGCTTCTTGACCGGAAAAAGGCGAAAATGGAAAGTATATTAAAAAAAAATGAGAAAAAGGATGTGACACAATGAAAGTCGTTAAATTTGGTGGAAGCTCATTAGCTTCAGGAGTCCAATTAAAGAAAGTATTTCAAATTGTAAAAGAGGATCCAACACGCAAGTTTGTCGTTGTTTCAGCGCCAGGCAAACGCTCAAAAGCGGATGAAAAAGTCACAGACTTGCTAATTGATTGTGCCACCAAATCATTAATAAATGAAGATGTTCAACCTATTCTAGAAAAAATAATCGCTCGATATGCCAGTATTGCAGAAGAATTAGACTTAGGTTCTGAGATTATTACCGAAATTAAACAGAATTTAACAGAGTTAATTGCTGGAGATAAGACTCAACCAGAGTACTATTTAGATGCATTTAAAGCTAGCGGCGAAAATAATAATGCAAAATTAATTGCTACTTATTTTAATCGTGAAGGATTAAAAGCTAGTTATGTCAATCCTTTAGAAGCCGGATTGTTTGTAACGGATGAGCCAGGAAATGCACAGGTTCTGCCAGAAGCTTACACGAATTTATATAACTTACGTGAAAAAGACGGAATTGTTATTATTCCAGGATTCTTTGGGTATACAAAATCAGGTAAAATCAGTACGTTTTCTCGTGGCGGCTCAGATATTACTGGAGCCATTGTTGCAAATGGAGTTAAGGCAGATCTGTATGAAAACTTTACGGATGTGGATGCAATCTATGCGGCCAATCCTAATGTTGTTAAAGATCCAGCAGAAATCGTGAATTTAACTTATAAAGAAATGCGTGAGCTATCCTATGCGGGTTTTTCAGTTTTTCATGATGAAGCTCTTTATCCTGCCTTTCGTGGTGGAATTCCAGTTCAAATAAAAAATACAAATAACCCAACTGCTGAAGGAACAAGAATTACGCCAGAACGTAAACAAACCAATCAAGCTGTTGTTGGTATTGCTAGTTCAAATGGATTCAGTAGTATTTATATTGAGAAATATTTAATGAACCGTGAAATTGGTTTTGGGCGAAAAGTTTTAGAGATATTAGAGTTAGATGGTTTAAGTTATGAACACACGCCATCAGGAATCGACGATTTGACAGTCATTTTACGTAGTGATCAATTAACGAAAGAAAAAGAAGCGAAGCTAGTCAGTCAATTAAAGAATGAATTAGGAGCCGATATTGTCACAATTCAACATCATATTGCTTTGATGATGGTTGTGGGGGAAGATATGCGCTGCAATATTGGAACGATGAGTAAAGCTTCAGAGGCTTTATCAAAAAATAATATTAATATTGAAATGATTAACCAAGGTTCTTCTGAGGTTAGTATGATGTTTGGTGTTTCAGAAGCAGATGAAGAAAAAGCGTTAACGGCTTTGTATGAAGCATTTTTTACTAAATAGGAAAAACCGTCACTAAATTAGTGGCGGTTTTATTTATCGTTACTCTTTAATAATAGAGGAATTTTATCGTATAGAGAATGTAATCTTTAGTTAATTTAATTAGTTTAGTCGTATATTTTGCAACTATAGGAACTAAAAGCATAGCTAGTGCATAAAATAACGTTCCAATAATTAGGTTTTCCATACTAAAAGGGAGATAATGCAATACATCTGCAATAATAACTAAAAAGGGTGAAACGGTTAAAGTAAAAATACTTACCCACAAAATAGCCGCAATACTGTAGAAAAAAAGCACAATTAGGCTTGCGATAAGCAGATTAAATAAAATAATCCCAACCAAATTTTTCCAATTAATTTTTTTATGTCCCATAGTATAACCCTCCAAAGCAACTTTCTATAAATTAATAATAACGGAGTAGGGCAACTTTATCCTCCTGCTAAAGGCTGAATTTTTTCTCCAACTTATTGCGGACAAGGGTTAATAATAACAAAAAAACAACTGGAAAAGTATTTTTCCAGCTGTTTAAATGGGTTAGTTTTCTGATTTATTCTGTGATAGTCACATTTAGGAATAAAACATTTTTTTACTCAAATTTAGGTATTGTTTTGTTAAGTTAATGAGATGGTGTGTTAATTTTAGTGTGATGGGTGCTAATTCAACTCCGCCACTACAGACTAAGACTGAAATAAAAATTCGAATTGCAGTGACTGTTTGTAAATGAATCACTCCAGCAAAAATCATTATTGCTGGACAAGCGATACATAACAATGTAATTACCCAAAGGCAAGCGAGAATAGCGTACAGCACTATTAAGGCTCCAAGTCCAATACTAGAGTTAAATCCAACAACTCCAATGAAGGCACCTTTATTTATTTTTTTATTTTTCATACTTCTTTTTCTTCCTCTTCATTTGAAATTCTTCATTCTATAGTATAACAGAATTTTATCAGATGCACATAAAATAAAGAAAAATTCAGAGTTTGAATTTTAATTAGAAGCGAAATGACAACTGTTTCAGGTACTTAACTTTTATTTTTTACTTTATTTTAGGAATAATAAAACATGTTTTTATATTTATTTTATTTTGATATTAGTTATAATAAAAATAGTTCGTAATTTAAAAAAATTAAAATAGAATAGAATTTTAGTGTAGCGTTTTTAGAACTTATTTTGGATAAATTTGTAAATAAAAACTAGAAAGAAGGGCTTTTATAGTGGAACATTTTGGTCAAAAAGTTAAGGAAACAAGAATAGTTAAAGGCGTTACCCAAAAAGGTCTAGCTGAAGGAATTTGTACCCAAGCTACTATTAGTAACTTGGAAAATGGTTCTAGTTTTCCAGGACTCGGAACCTTACTTGCCATTGCAAGTCGCTTAGATATTGATTTTAGTGAAATATATGAGCACACAGAATTAAATGGCAACGGGTATAGCGAAGTGTTTAAGCAAATAAAAATGCTTTGTGGAAAGGAAAAATATAAGGAAGCATACAAAAGTTTAACTACTGAAATTAAAGTTGAAAACTTAGAAACAAATAGTGAAATAAAGCACTATTATTATTATTTAGGAATTACAAGCTTACTCGCTAAGAATAATTTTTCGGATGCGTTTTATAACTTGAATTTAGCGTTATTTACTGAAACAGGTAAACATATTACAAGTATTGATGTATTAATATCCACTGGAATAGGCCTAGCTTACCAGTTAAATTCAGAAGAAAGTAAAGCAAAAACGTATTTTGAAAGAGGCCTTAATCAATTGGATAGCTTAAAAAATCAACATCAGGATAATGTTGAAATGATAACTATTTACTGTAGAGTAGCCAAATTTTATCGGAAAATTGAAGAATACAAAAAGGCTTTAAACCTAATTAATTTAGGGATTGCGATTCAAAAAAATGAGCAAGTTTTCTTTTGTCTAGATACTCTAATTTATGAAAAAGGAAGTAGTTTAGCTGCATTAGGCAAGAAAAAAGAAGCGGAACAACAATTTTTCTATTCAGCAGCAATGGCTGAGTTTAATCAAAATACAACATTGGTTAAGTTGATTAAAGAACAAGTAGGGAATTATCAGCTTGAAGGGTATCGCTATTGGTGAAAAAAATTATAATTAATAAATAGAGTAAATTAATGAGGCTGCAATGCTTATTGTAGTCTTATTTTACTGCAGTAAAATTCGTTAGCAATTAAAATGCCAAGTGTGATATAATTGTTGTAATATGAATTAGAGTTTTGGTAATATTCTTGTGGCTATATTTAGAAAAACTATAATTAAATAGGTAGGAGTGGAATAAAGATGAAAAGAATCGGTCTGAGAGTGAAAAAAAGCAGGTTAGCTAATGGTTTGACTCAAAAAGAGTTGGCAAAAGGAATTTGTGCCCAAGCAACCATTAGCCACTTAGAAAAGGGGAATTCGCAACCTTCGTTAGCATTAATTGTAGCTATCTATAAACGGTTAGGTTTAAAAGTAGATAATCTGTATGAAGGGATTACAACAAAAGCGCGTTATACTAAGATATATGCTCATGTCAGAACTTTGATTAGCCAACAGCACTATCAGGAAAGCTTAGCCTTCTTAACAGAAAAGATTAAAATCGATCAATTAGAAAATCCAAGTGAGATTAAGCAATACCATTATTATTATGGTGTAAATACTTTATTAGGATATCATACTTATTCAGATGCCTTTTATCATTTTAGTTTAACTTTGTTAACTAAAACAACGAATCAGGCTGATCACTTAGATTTATTGGCTACTAATGGCATGGGAGTTGCCTATTTATTAAACTCCGAGCCTCGTAAAGCCCATACTTATTTTAAAAAATCAGAACAGTTAGTTAAGCAGTCCTTAAAGACGGTATCTACGTTGCAAGCTAGTAGCGAAATAGCCAAAATTTATTATACGTTGGCGAAGTACTATTCAAGGGATAAAGAGTATACAAAAGCTGTCGAATTTTGTGAAAAAGGCATAAAATTACAAAACAAACACCAATTAAAGGATTATCTAGGTATCTTATATTATGAAAAAGGCTTTAATTTAAAAAAGTTAAATCGATTAAGTGAAGCAGAAGATTATTTAGTCAATGCTTTTTATGCAGCTAAGGAGAGTAAAAATCAGTGTTTAATGGATGTACTTAAGAATAACCAAAAAAATGATAGTCTGGATGATTATCCTTATTGGTAATCATAAAAAAAATCAGCTGAGATTTTTGTCATTCAGCTGATCTTTTCTGTTTTTTTACTTAGTTGAACTGTTAGTTAGGAAGGTCTCTTTACTAGAATGCTTTCTCATTTTTGAACGAGTGGGATGAGATTTCATTGGTCGCAACAATCGTAAACCATTAAGGATAACGAGAATGGTACTTCCTTCGTGACCAATAACACCCAGAGGTAAATTAATGAGTTGAAAAAGATTTGATAAGATCAATACACTGATGATCGTGATAGAGAAAATCATATTTTGGATGGTAATTTTCTTTAATTTTTTTGAAAGTTCATAACTATAATTTAATTTACTAAGTTCATTTTTCATTAAGACAACATCTGCGACATCCATGGCAATATCTGTACCTGCCCCCATTGCAATCCCAATTGCAGCGGATGCTAAAGCCGGAGCATCATTGATTCCATCTCCTACCATTGCAATCATTCCGTACTCTTCTTTTAAATCCGCTATGATAGTCGTTTTTGTTTCTGGTAAACAATTTGCATAAATTTTATCTAAACCAAGTTGTTTACCGATAGTTTGACCAGTAGCTTCGTTGTCACCGGTAATCATAATTGTTTGGATGTTCTGCTTTTTAAAGAAGGCAATCATTTCCTTTGCATCGCTTTTTGGAACATCTAATAATCCTAAATAGCCAACTGTTTGATCATTTCTAGTAATATAAACCACAGTTTTTCCCTGTTTTTGTAAAAGTTCAGCCTCTTGAAATAAAACTGAATTTCCCTGGATGTCTGCCCCAATATATTCTTTTTTCCCAATTTTCCACTGATCTGCATAAGCCTGACATGCTAAACCATGACCTGTCTGATCTTTTATGAACTGTAAATCAATTGACTCAGTCATTTTAGGTTCAAGGAAATTGACAATGGCTTTAGCTAAAGGATGGGTAGATGTTTTTTCCATCGCAATAACGGCATTGATTGTTTCATTTGTAGTGCACTCAGGAGTAAAATACGAATCTGTGACAACGGGCATACCTTGGGTTAAGGTTCCTGTTTTATCAAAGGCTATCGCCTTAATTTGGCTGAAATTTTCTAAGTGAGCACCACCTTTAAATAAAATACCGTGCTTCGCTCCATTTGAAATGGCAGCTAAAGTCGCGGGAGTAGCGGAAGCGACTAATGCGCAAGGCGAGGCGACAACTAAAAGTACCATCCCACGATAAAAGGATTCATTCCAACCCCAATGTAAACCAAAATAAAAAATAGCAATCATAATGGGAACAAAAGTTAATACAATTTTTACATATGTGCTTTCAATTTTTTTAATCAGTGTGGCTGTTTTCGAAGGGGTGTTTTGGGCTTCTTCTACCAGTCGAATGATTTTAGAAAATAAAGTGTCCTGTACATCCTTGCTGACGGTAAAGGTCAGACCTTCATAAAGATTGATAGTACCACCAAATATAGGATCTCCAACTGATTTCTCAACAGGTAATGGTTCACCAGAAATAGCTGCTTCATCAATGATTGCATTCCCTTTTTCAATAATTCCATCAATAGGAATACTCGCTCCTTTTGGCACAAAGATTGAATCACCAATAGCTAATGATTTAATTGAAACTTCTTTAGTGCTACCATCTTTCTGGATTTTTAAAGCTGTTTCAGGTTGCATATGCATTAGGCTAGCAATAGCTTCAGTGCTTTTATTTGTTGCATATTCTTCTAATGAACCGCTCAAAGAAAAGATAAAAATTAAAAGTGCACCTTCCATCCAATATCCGATAATAGAAGCCCCGATAGCCGCTAGTACCATTAAAATATCTACGTTTAAATTTTTATTTTGATAGGTATCAATAAAGCCTTCCTTTGCTTGCTTAAATCCACCAATAATAAAAGATGTCAAAAAAATAAAAGTAGCAATCGTTTCTTGTGCATTCAATTTTAAAATCCAACCTAAAAGAATCAATAGGCCACTAATTAATGTAGCAATCATTGCAGGATTATTTTTCAATAATTTCATCAGTATCTCCTCCGTTTTGTTTTTCATCTGACATAAGCATAACAAATAAACCTTCTAAATGATAATGATTATAATCAGTTGATAGTGATAATTACTCTCAGTATCCATATTTAGGACATAGTGTTGTGAAAACAGAATGTTATTAGTGATAATGATTCTCAATTAAAGGATGATAGTAGGTAAATAAGTTCTAAATTCGCTAGTGTTTAGTAAATAACTGTCATTTCGAAATTTTATTTCATTATCTTCTATAACAAAAAACATAAAGTCCTTTAAAAACAGGGTTTTAAGCTTTTTTACAAACGCTTAAGAAATAAAATTACGTTAATTTGGATAAAATTGTTGAAATTTTATTTCTTTAGATGTATGATGAGTTTATTAAAAGTACTCAATTAAAATTTAATTCTGAAAGAATTCAATGGGTAAAGGAGACTATTATGTTAGGAATATCAGTTTTTCTTGGAGAAGATTTAAGCAATGAAACAAAGGCATTTATTCGTGAAATGAATGAGAACGGATTCACTGGTGTTTTTTCTTCACTTCACATTCCTGAAGATGATGTTAAGCAATATCTGCAGCGTTTAGAAGATTTAGGAAGGTTTACCAAAAAACTTGGAATGGATTTAACGGTGGATATTTCAGGAGCAGCATTAAGCAAAATTGGGTTATCTTTTAAGCGACCTAGCGAGATTTTAGCAACTGGAATTACAGGATTACGGATGGACTATGCGATTGAAAATAAAATCATGGCAGAATTAAGTCAACATATGAAAGTTGCTTTAAATGCCAGTACCATTACTAAAAAGGATGTAGCTGAATTACAAGAGTTTAATGCCAATTTCGATAATATGGAAGCTTGGCACAACTATTATCCTCGTCCAGAAACAGGTTTAGGAAAAGAAGTATTTGTAGCTAAGAATCAATGGCTTAAAGAATTAGGTTTCAGAGTAATGGCTTTTGTTCCAGGGAATAAGAAGTTGCGAGGACCTTTATTTTCCGGGCTACCTACTTTAGAAAAACATCGCTTTAGTAATCCGTTAAGTGGAATGATTGAGTTGAAAGAAGAGTGTCACGTTGATGATGTTTATCTAGGAGATCCAGAAATTGACTCAGAAACAATGAATCAATTTAACTTATATCAATCAGAGAAACGGATTTTATTACATGCCATTCCGACAGAATCAAAAAGTTATCTGGAATTGATTGAAGGAGACCATCAAAATCGTTTTGATCCAGCTAGAGATGTCATTCGCAGTGCAGACGCTCGTTTTAAAAAGATAAAGAAGGTAGAAGCACAACAAACAGTCCCGAGAAAAATAGGGAGTGTCACGATTGATAATCAAGACTATGGACGTTATATGGGTGAAATTCAAATTTCATTAGTAGATTTACCAAGTGATGAAAAAGTAAATGTTGTAGCTGTTATAGTTCCAGCAGATATTGATTTATTAAAACAATGCAGTCAAGCAGGACAACTATTTAGAATACAAATACAAAGTTAGTAATGAAAGAGGTACAGGTTATGCAATTAGAGAAATTAACAACAGAAGCGAGAAACAAAGATACGATGGGATTGGATCAATTATCAACAAATGAAATGCTGATTTTAATGAACAATGAAGATAAAAAAGTTGCCAATGCTGTCGAAAAAGAATTAAAAAGTATTCATGCAGTCGTTGACCAAATTATTGCCGCATTTAAGCAAAATGGGCGTTTGATTTATCTAGGTGCCGGAACTAGTGGACGTTTAGGTGTATTAGATGCAGCTGAATGTGTACCAACATTTGGTGTAGAGCCAAGCATGGTTCAAGGTTTAATTGCTGGTGGAATGAAGGCCATGACCATTGCAGTTGAAGGTGCTGAAGATTCGAAAGAGTTAGGGATAGCAGATTTAAAAAAAATTCAGTTAACTAAAAATGACGTTGTTGTGGGAATTGCAGCCAGTGGTAGAACCCCTTATGTAATTGGTGGATTAGAGTATGCCAATCAAATTGGAGCAACAACAGCAACCATTTCTTGTAATAAAGACGCTGAAATCAGTCAATTTGCGACGTTTCCAATAGAGGTTAATGTAGGTCCAGAAATTTTAACAGGTTCCACGCGTTTGAAATCAGGAACTGCGCAAAAGCTCATCTTGAACATGTTATCGACAGTTTCTATGATTGGTATTGGCAAAGTCTATCAAAATTTAATGGTTGATGTAAAACCGACAAATGAAAAATTAGAAGAGCGGTCGAAGCGAATTATTATGGAAGCGACAGAATGTAGCTATGAGTTAGCCAGTCAAAAATTCGATGAGGCTGAACAGCAAGTCAAATTAGCAATTGTCATGATTTTGACTGAAAGCTCTAAATCTGAGGCAGAAAAAAAATTAGCTAAGGCAAATGGTTTTATTCGAGATACTTTATAAAAGAATGGGGGAATAAAAATGGTAGAGTTAAAAGAGGATCGCTTAGCAAGAGAAATTTATGAAAAAGTTGGTGGCACTGGAAATGTCAGCAAGGTTATTCACTTTATGACTCGTGTTCGGATGGATATTCGAGACGATTCATTGGTTCAAATGGAAGATTTGAAGGCTATTGATGGGGTTATGGGTGTTGTTGAAGATGATAATTTACAAGTTATTGTCGGACCAGGCACAGTTAATAAAGTAGCGAATAAAATGGTTGAAATGGTTGGAGTTAAGTTAGGTGATCCAATTCCAGTTGACTCTAATCGTTCCGAGACAGCGAAAGGGAATTCTGGTTTAGAAGAAGCTGAACGAGTTGCTGCAGCTACTAAAGCAGCACAAAAAAAGAAAAACAATACACCTGTTAAACGGGCTTTAAAATCAATTGCGAATATATTTGTACCGATGATTCCAGCCTTTGTTGGGGCAGGGATTATTGGTGGGATAGCGGCTATTATTTCTAATTTATTATTGGCTGGGAATATTAGTGGAGATAACTGGGTAACAATTGTAACCGTTCTAAATATTATAAAAAATGGGTTGTTTGTCTATTTACAAATTTATGTTGGGATTAATGCGGCAAAAGAATTTGGTGCAACTGAGGCCTTAGGTGGAATTGTCGGTGGGATTGTATATTTAGCAGGGATGACTCCAGAAATGCCCTTGCCTAACATTTTTACAGGTGGCGATTTAGTAGCTGGTCAAGGTGGAATCATTGGGGTGATTTTTGCTGTATGGTTGATTGCAATCGTTGAAAAACGTCTGCATAAAGTGATTCCAGAAGCGATTGATATTATTATTACCCCAACTATTTCTTTATTAGTGATAGGGATGTTAACAATTTTCTTAATTATGCCGGTTGCAGGATTAATTTCAGGTGGGTTAGTAGGAGCTATTAATTGGGTGCTGAATGTTGGAGGGGCTTTTGCTGGATTCGTATTAGGAGCAGCATTCCTACCAATGGTGATGTTTGGACTACATCAAGTTTTAACTCCGATTCATATTGAAATGATTACAACAACAGGCATGACCTTATTGTTACCAATTTTAGCAATGGCTGGAGCTGGACAAGTAGGAGCCGCGATTGCTTTATGGATGAAGTGTCAAAAAAATAAAAAATTAACAAATATGATTAAAGGCGCTTTACCTGTAGGAATCTTGGGTATTGGTGAACCATTGATTTATGGTGTTACATTACCATTAGGTCGTCCTTTCGTGACTGCTTGTATTGGCGGCGGTATCGGTGGGGCAGTGATTGGTGCTTTCGGAGGAATTGGAGCTATTGCAATTGGACCAAGTGGAGTAGCCTTATTACCGTTGATTGCAAATGGTAAATGGTTGGGCTATCTAATTGGATTATTGGCAGCTTATCTTGGTGGTTTCTTAGCAACTTACTTCTTTGGAGTACCGAAGGAAGCAATGGAAGCAACTGAGTTGTAAACTAATAGAATAAATTGAGTGCGACTCCAAAAAAGTGGATTGAAAAATCTAGCTTTTAGGAGTCGTTTTTTATAGATGAGAATAGTGCAGGCTTCAATTTGAAAAAAGGGTATTCCTTTCGTTTTATGTGAAAGTTTTGTATGCTATGGAGGAAGGCTTTTAAATCAGATAAGCGGAGGGGAAAGCGATGTTGTATGGCAAAGAAGATCAAACGAAAAAGAATGATTATTTAGAACCTATTTTTGGAACAGGAGCAGAAGAACAAGAAATTCCTAAGTATAAATTAGGGAAAAACCCAATTGAACCTCGAGTAGCCTATCGTTTAGTTAAAGATGAATTTTTAGATGAAGGGAATGCTAGACAAAATTTGGCTACATTTTGCCAAACTTATATGGAGGATGAAGCGGCTCTATTAATGGCTGAAACTTTAGAGAAAAATGCAATCGATAAATCAGAATATCCTCGGACAGCAGAATTAGAAAATCGTTGTGTCAATATTTTGGCAGATTTGTGGAATGCACCTAAAGAGAAAAGTTATACAGGAACCTCAACAGTCGGTTCTTCAGAAGCTTGTATGTTAGCAGGGATGGCAATGAAGTTTAGATGGCGTAACCAAGCTAAAAAATTAGGCTTGAATATACAGGCTGCAAGCCCAAATTTAGTTATTTCATCAGGGTATCAAGTTTGTTGGGAGAAGTTTTGCGTATATTGGGATATTGAGATGCGGACTGTACCTATGGACGAAAAGCATATGAGTATGGATATGGATAAAGTGATGGATTATGTTGATGAATATACAATTGGTATTGTAGGGATATTAGGGATCACTTATACAGGTAAATATGATGATATTAAAGCTTTAGATGCTTTGGTTGAAACTTACAATTCTCAAACAGACTATAAAATTTCTATTCATGTTGATGGTGCTTCTGGCGCGATGTTTGCTCCTTTTATTGAGCCGAAATTGCAGTGGGATTTCCGCTTGAAAAATGTAGCTTCAATTAATACTTCTGGGCATAAATACGGCTTAGTCTATCCTGGAATTGGTTGGGTGTTGTGGCGTGATAAAGCCTATTTACCAGAAGAGCTGGTTTTTAATGTGAGCTATTTAGGTGGGGAAATGCCAACGATGGCAATTAATTTCTCTAGAAGTGCAAGCCAAATTATTGGGCAATATTATAATTTTTTACGTTTTGGTTTTGAAGGCTATCGCGCGATTCATCAAAGAACTAAAGATGTAGCAATGTATTTAGCGGCGGAAGTTGAAAAAACAGGTTTATTTAAAATGTATAATGATGGTGTTAATTTGCCAATTGTTTGCTACGCTCTAAAGGTAGAGACTGAGGTTGAATGGACATTGTATGATTTAGCTGATCGTCTATTAATGAAAGGGTGGCAAGTACCTGCTTATCCATTACCAGCCGATTTAGAAGATGTACTTGTTCAACGTTATGTAGTTCGCGCCGATTTTGGGATGAATACTGCAGTTGATTTTATGGAAGATTTTAATGAAGCTTTAAAAGAGCTAAATCAAGCACACGTCCTTTTCCATAGTAAAGAAGAACATGGTGCACAAGGGTTCACCCACTAATAAAAAAGCTCGCAACCAAATCAATTCATTTGGTTGCGAGCTTTTAAGTTTTACTTAATAAAAAATAGATAGCCTAGTAAAATAATTCCTAAGATAATGCGATAGTACCCAAAGGCTTTAAAGTCATTATTTTTAATATAGCCAAGTAAGAATTTAATCGCTATAATCGAAACGATAAAAGCAGTAATCATACCTGTAAATAAGATTGCATATTCCATACCTGTAAAGACAAAGCCAAATTTAACTAATTTTAGTAAACTAGCTCCAAACATCACTGGGATAGATAAGAAAAATGAAAATTCAGTAGCAACAAAACGAGATGTTCCTAAAAGAATTGCGCCAAGAATTGTAGCTCCAGAACGAGATGTTCCAGGGATTAAAGCTAAGACTTGGAAGAAGCCAATAAACAGGGCCATTTTATAGCTTAGTTCATTAAAGTTAGTAATTGAAGGCTTGCGATCTTTATTCCAAGTTTCAATCACAATAAATAGTACCCCGTAGATAATTAAAGTTGCTGCTACTGTTTGAAAATTATAGAATTTTTCATCTAAATAATCATCGAATAGGAAACCAAGTACAGCAGCAGGTAAAACAGCTACGATTACCTTAAACCAAAGACTAAAAGTATCTTGATTCTCCTGTTTTGTTTTCTTCGGTGAAAAAGGATTTAACTTGTGGAAATAGAGGACAACCACGGCCAAAATGGCACCAAGTTGAATCACAACTAGAAACATTTTCATAAATTCAGCCGAAACATTTAATTTTAAAAATTCATCAACTAAAATCATATGCCCCGTACTACTAATTGGTAGCCATTCCGTTATACCTTCAATAATGCCTAACAAGATAGCTTTTAAAATATCAATCATACGTATTATTTCTTCCTTTCAATGCAGTTATTTTCCAGTTAAGGATTTTATCTCACAACTTTCAGTATAAGCTTTTTTTCATTAATTGCCTAATGTTTTAGGCAATTTTTAGCTTTTTTTAAGAAAAATTTAGATAGTTCGGTTACCATTGTTTTTCTATAATTTGGATTAATAGGCTACTACCTGCGACAAAGAACCAAGTAATTAAACCCAATAAAATTGGTTTTGGCCCAGTTTTTAGCATATCTTTTAGGTTTGCTGATAAACCAATAGCAGCTAAGGCCATAGCAATCATAAATTTAGCAAGCCAACTTGTTGTCGCAATAAAAATAGCAGGTAAAATTCCCGTGGAACTAATGATTGAAGCGATTAAGAAATATAAAATAAACCAAGGGAAAATTTGTTTTAAGGCGACTTTTTTTGCCGTTTTCTTTTTCTGATAAAAGGTTATACCGGCAATGATTAAGGAAATTGGAATAATTAGTGTGGCACGTGTTAACTTCACAATTGTGGCGAAATCGCCAGCAGGTTGGCTAAAACTATAACCAGCAGCAACAACAGAAGACGTATCATTAATGGCTGTACCAGCCCAAAGTCCAAATCCAGCATCAGTCATTT
Source organism: Carnobacterium maltaromaticum DSM 20342 (assembly GCF_000744945.1). Lineage (NCBI taxonomy): Bacteria > Bacillati > Bacillota > Bacilli > Lactobacillales > Carnobacteriaceae > Carnobacterium > Carnobacterium maltaromaticum. Next base: position 1,624,525 of record NZ_JQMX01000001.1, on the reverse strand, counting down.
GAAAGTAATGACCTAAGAATGGGAATAAAAAAACGGCAATGATATTGAATAGAAAAATAGTTGAAATTGAAAGTGCAATTTCATCATCATCGGCTTCAATAATTGGAGAGACGGCAGCAATAGCTGAACCTCCGCAAATAGCTGTTCCGACTCCAATTAAAATTTGCATTTTATTTGGAACTTTTAACCATTTTCCGACAAGAAAAGCGATGATAAAAGCAACTACGATAGTTACCAGTGTCACCTTTAAAGAAGATAACCCTGTTTTCCCAATATCTTGAATCGATAGGCTAAATCCTAGTAACACAATTGAAGCCTGTAAAATTTTTTTTGATGAAAAAGCAATCCCAGGTTTAAATTCTGGGGCAACATCGACGGTATTTTTTATTAAGATACCAAAAATAATAGCAAAAACAGCACTGCCTATAATTGGAAAAAGGCTGCCCAACCAAGTTGCAACTAAAGCAATGAATAAGACTAATGTAAGTCCTTTTATAATTTTCATAAAACACCTCCATAAAATGTTGAGAGTACAGTCCTTGTGATGGAAGGAAAATAGTAAATTAAAGGGGAATTTTTTTGCCTCTTTGTGGAATTCACCTTTTTCCCGAATGGTTTGCACATGAAACAGGTCTAGATATAATCTAATTAAGTATACCATATGGAAGATTTAAGCGAGAAAATGTTTTTATGAATTTTATTTATTATAAAAAAGTTATTACGGAAAGCTGATAGATAATGAAAATTAAGGTCAAGTCCGTTCAGACTATTCAATTGTTTAGCAGAGAAACTTGTTGTTTTAATTTGTTCCTAGAAAAAAACTGATTTATTGGTAGGTTGCTTTTGATTTAATTCTATGTTAAATTTGTTTTTAATAGTTTGAATGTTGGCTGATAAAAAGAGCCTAGATGAAGACAACTTAGTTTGCGCTAGTAATTTACCAGAGAAGGAAAAATGCTGAGATTTCCTATTTTACTGTTAACTTTGACCACTTCTGAATGTTTAATTGAAATTAAACCGACTTATTCTCGTTACGAATATTGAGTAATGGATAGCTATGCTATGCATTAAATAATTAGGTGGAACCGTGATTAAATTCGCCCTAATACTTCTTATCATTAGAAGTATTAGGGCTTTTTTTTTATAAAAAAAATAGGAGGAACAGTAAAATGAAAATGATTAAACTAACTTTTCAGGATAATAGTAGCAAAGAATTTGAGGCTGGCATAACAACGAGACAAATAGTCGCAGAAATCTATCCTAAACTAGTAAAAAAAGCTTTAGCTGGTAAATTTAATCAGCAGTTAATTGAAATGAATCAAAAAATAAGTGAAGATGGATCATTGATTATTGTGACCTCCGAAGCGGAAGATGCTCCGATAGTTTTAAAAAATTCTGCTATTTTGATGTTAGGAATGGCTTTAATTAAATTATACCCAGAAATAAAGCTTGCTTCTTACGGAATGGATGAAATTGGTTTTTACTATGATTTTGAAAATAGTGAGGCCGTTATTGAAGAACAATTAAGTGATGTTGAAAATGAGATGAAAGAATTAGTTAAAGCGAATGAGAAGATTAATGGGGAAGTTATGACCCAGAAAGAAGCAATAGAACAATTTAAAGAAAATCCATATAAATTAGAATTGATAAAGGGTTCAATAAATCAAGAGAGCTATAGTTTAGCTAAAATAGGAGAGCATATCGACCTAGTTTCAGGACCGCAACTACAAACTACTGGGCGCAATCAGAATTTTAAATTATTGACAGTATCAGGAGCTTATTGGCAAGGTAACTCCAAAAATAAAATGTTGCAACGGATCTACGGAGTTGCTTTTTTTAGTAAAAAAGAATTAAAAGACTATTTACAAAAACGCGAAGAAGCCAAAGAGCGCGATCATAGAAAAATTGGCAAAGAATTGAATTTATTTATGACGTCTCAAGAAGTTGGGTTAGGGTTACCTTTTTGGTTGCCTAAAGGTGCAACGATTAGAAGAATCATTGAGCGTTATATTGTTGATAAAGAAATTAGTTTAGGGTATCAACATGTATATACTCCAATAATGGCAAATACTGAAATATATAAAACTTCTGGGCATTGGGAGCATTATCACGAGGATATGTTTCCACCAATGGATATTGGAGATGGGGAACTTTTAGTGTTGCGCCCGATGAATTGTCCTCATCATATGATGTTGTATAAAAATGATGTGCATAGCTATCGAGAGCTACCGATTCGAATTGCTGAATTAGGTATGATGCATCGCTATGAAAAGAGTGGCGCAGTGTCAGGTTTACAACGGGTTCGTGAGATGACATTAAACGATGGACATACTTTTGTCCGACCTGATCAAGTGTTAGAAGAATTCAAGCGAACTATTGCTTTAATGGTGGCTGTGTATGAAGATTTCAACATCACAGAGTATCGCTTTAGACTAAGCTTACCTGACTTATTGAATACAGAAAAATATCATGGCGATCAAAAAGTTTGGAGTGAAACAGCCGATTTATTACGAAAAGCTTTAAAGGATTTAAATTTAACTTATTTTGAAGCAGAAGGAGAAGCTGCTTTTTATGGTCCTAAGTTGGATGTTCAAGTGAAAACAGCGATGGGAATGGAGGAGACATTATCCACTATTCAATTAGACCGATTTCTACCTGAAAAATTTGACTTAACTTATGTAGGTGAAGATGGTGAAAAACATCGAGCTATTGTTATTCATCGTGGTATTGTATCGACAATGTAGCGTTTTGTAGCCTATTTAACTGAAATTTATAAAGGCGCTTTTCCCACTTGGTTAGCTCCAGTTCAAGTGATGATACTGCCTGTAAGTGCTGCGCATCACGCTGAGTACGCAGAAACTTTAAAAGAATCAATGCTAGAAAAAGGAATTCGAGTTGAGGTTGATTATCGCAATGAAAAATTGGGGTATAAAATTCGATCTGCTCAGATGAATAAAGTGCCATTCCAAGTAGTTGTTGGGGAAGAGGAAATGCTGAACAACACACTGACAGGTCGTAGATATCAAAGTAAAGAAAATAGAACTATGGCCAAGAATGATTTTATTCAAATGCTAATAAGCGAAATTAATCAATATAGTCGAGGTTAAAATATAAAAACTCCCTCTATACTAGCGAGTCTAGTATAGAGGGAGTTTAATTCGTTAAGATTTATTTCTAACCATCAAATAAATCATTAAAATATTGAAGCCTTGGATAATAAAGAAAAATCCTAGTATGAAACCTAGTACAATTCCGACAAGAATTGGAGTGAAGAATGAGAATATCGCGAATAAAATAGCGATAATTCCTAATGTTAACAGCCAAGTCCAACCTGGGAAATCTTTAATTGAAATAGCGGTTAACAAGCGCATAACGCCTGAGAACAATACCCAAATAGCAAAGGCAATGATAAGTGTACTTTGGGCAATTCCTGGATTGAATAAAATAAAAATCCCGGCAATCAGAGAAGCAAATCCATCAAACAAGATCCATTTAGAAATATTCCAAACTTTGCGTTCTTGTAAGAAAGAGAAAATTTCGACTAATCCGTTTCCTCCTAGAAGCAACCCAATTAAAATCGTTGTTGTTTTTAGCGAAGCTGTTGGATTGAAAATAAACCAAAAACCCATCGCCATCATTAAAATAGCACTAATCAATAATAAATACTTAAAAATGTTTTTCATGTTTCTCACCTCATTAAATCTAATTTTTGTTACACTATTAGTTTACTACAAAATAGTAGGGAATGCAGTTTAAAACTCTTGCTCTACGGATAAAAATCAGAAGCAAGTCATTCCCAATATGTGTAGCCGGTTAAATTGAATTCCTGCATATCAATTTTAATTATATCTAAAATAAGATCATGATTGTCCATTTTTGCTAAGGCAGCCGCATAGTAATAGTACTCTTCTGCTTCTTTTTTTCTACCTAATTTATATAAATTAAACCCTTTTTCATAATAAAGCTTATCTAATTCAAAGTTCATATTTTGTTGCTTTTGTAAGGCAATACCAAAGTTACATAACTCAATAGCCTTTTGATATTCTTTAACGCTAGAATGAAATTTAGCAGTATTGTAGTAAATTTTAATGATTTCAAGACTTTCTTGATTTAAATTTAGATAGTCCATTAATTGATTTAATTGTAGCAATGCTTTATCAAAATAAGTACGGGCCTTATCGGTTTCAGAATCTAAAAAATAAGTCATAGCTATACCATTTGTTGAAAGGACATCAAATAAATCAAGTTCTCTTTGTTCACCAGTAGATAAAGCAAGGTTAAAATTAAAATGAGCATCGGCAAAATTGTCTTTAGCTAATAAACTTGTAATTCCTTTGTAATAATAATACTGTCTAAATTCAAAACGATCTTTTAACTCATCAAATTTTAGTTCATTCAGAAGTAAATCATAAGCTTCTTGATATTTTAATTTGCTACAAAGCATTCTTAAACGATTTAAGACTTGGGTGTTCCATTTTTCTTCCTTTTTTATATAATCAGAGATATTTATGATTTCAGAAAGCTCACTTATCTCAATACTCAATCTTTTTGCAATTGCTAATAATATATTTAAAGTAGGGACATTACCATTACTTTCTAAATTACTGATAGTCGCTTGGGTACAAATTTCATAAGCTAATTCAGCTTGAGTTAAATTTTTTAGTAACCGTTTATTTTTTATTTTAATACCTAAATAATTCATTGGATAACCCTCCTTGTTTAATTGATTAACTCTAGTATAGCTTGAAGAAAATTATTAGTATATAGATTTATTTTTATTTTATTTAATAATAAAAAAACTTTGGCAATTCGTAGGTGAACACTATCACGCATCATCCATTTAAGGTAGAATAAAAGTAGACGTAAAATCAAGATAGTGGGGGTGTGACTGTGGGAGTGTATTTAGAAATTCCAGAATTAAATGAACATTTTTTATTTCGTAGTTTTGTCAATGAAGGGGATATTTTAGTGTATCCTCATTGGCATAAGGAAATTGAAATTATTTATGTGAAAGAAGGCAATGTCAATATTGGTGTAAATGATGTGCCGATTCAATTAAAGCGTAATGATATTTATTTTATTAATGGCGGAGATGTTCATTATTTTTTAGCCTCTCCAGAAAGCGAGCGGATTGTGATTCAATTTGATCTCAGCTTTTTTCAAGATATTTCATCACTTGAAAAAACGAGTAAAGAAATGCGAAATCTATTTTCAAGTATTGTTCAAGCAAGTAGTTTGTGGTCCCAAGAAGTAGCAGATCAAATGCGCCAACTATTAATGACGGTGCATGAAGAAAATAATGAACGCAAAAGTGGCTATCGTTATGTGATTAAAGCTAAAATGTTTGAAATGCTAGCTATCCTCAGTCGAGAAGTTCCCCAAAATGAAAATTGGAACGATCAAGTTCGTGAAGAAATCTCAAGTACAAAACAAATGGAAAATTTAGAGCGCTTAGATAAAATATTTATGTATATTGAAGCGCATTATCAAGATACAATTACTTTGAATGATATTTCTGCATATATGGGATTTAGTAGCTTTTATTTTACTAAATTCTTTAAGAAAAATACTGGGACAACCTTTATCCAATTTTTAACAGAGTATCGCTTAAATAAAGCCAAATGGATTTTATTAAATGAAGATGCAACTGTAACCGAAGTTGCTGAAAGAACAGGATTTAGTAGCGTTAAAACTTTTCATCATCAATTTAAAGATTTGATGGGCATTTCTCCTTTAAAATATAAAAAGACAATATCCGGGAATAATTAAGCAAAAAACTGGGTAGAAAGCCTTTTCTTTTTTCTTTATAGTTAGGTTATAAAGAAAAAAGAAAAGGCTTGATTTTTTAGTTCTGCATTGTATCAAAGCTGAGCGAAATCAACAAGCTTTTGATAGAGCTAAACGGCTCAACAAACTTTTTATCATAGGAGGAAATAGTAAAATGACATTAAAAATTGGAATTATCGGGTGTGGCGGAATCGCTAACGGGAAACATATGCCAAGTTTGAAAGCGGTTGAAGAAGGTGAAATGGTAGCTTTTTGTGACATTATTGAAGAGCGTGCTTTAAAGGCTAAGGAAGAATTCGGAACAGGCGATGCAAAAGTTTATACCGATTATAAAGAAATGCTGAAAGATCCTACAATCGATGTGATTCATGTATGTACTCCAAATAGTTCACATTCTGTGATTTCAATTGCAGCAATGGAAGCTGATAAACATGTTATGTGTGAAAAACCAATGGCGAAAACAACGGCTGAAGCTGAAGCAATGTTGGAAGCTGCTAAAAAAACTGGAAAAAAATTAACAATCGGTTATCAAAATCGTTTTAGAAAAGATTCTAGTTACTTGCATACTGTTTGTGAAAATAACGAATTAGGTGACATTTACTATGCGAAAGCACATGCAATTCGTAGACGTGCAGTGCCAACTTGGGGTGTCTTCTTAGATGAGGAAGCACAAGGTGGTGGACCTTTAATTGATATTGGTACTCATGCTTTGGATTTAACTTTATGGATGATGGACAATTACAAACCAAAATATGTTGTTGGAAATAGCTATCACAAATTATCACAAAAAGAAAATGCAGCCAACGCTTGGGGCCCTTGGGATCCAACTAAATTTACTGTGGAAGATTCTGCATTTGGATTTATTACAATGGAAAATGGCGCAACAATTGCTCTTGAAGCTAGTTGGGCACTGAATTCATTAGATGTCCGAGAAGCTCAAACAACTTTATGCGGAACTGAGGGTGGTGCTGATATGCAGGATGGCTTGCGTATCAACGGTGAAGCTCACGGTCAAATGTATACGAAAAAGATTGAGTTAGAATCAGGTGGGGTTGATTTTTATGATGGTGCTGGAGATGATCCTGCTGTATTAGAAGCGCGTCAATGGTTACAAGCGATTTTAAATGATACGGAACCCGTTGTAAAACCTGAACAAGCGTTAGTTGTCACTCAAATTTTAGAAGCTATCTATCAATCAAGTCAAACAGGTGAACCTGTTTTCTTTACTAAATAAACGAGAAAGTTTGATCAAAGAATGGAAATAAAAAAAGTAACACCTGCTGAGTATCCGATGGATTTACTTTATCTAGCTGATCCTTCTAAGGAGATGCTAGACAAGTATCTCGGCAATAGCCAAGTTTATGGTTTAATCAAAAATAACCAAATAATTGGAGTCTGTGTTGTTCAAATAAAAACGTCAAAAAAAGCAGAAATAATGAATATCGCAATTAACGAAAAGAATCAAAATCAAGGGTTAGGTCGTTATTTGCTAGAACAGATTTTAATTGAAATGAAACAGCAAGGAATTCAGCAAGTAGAAATTGCCACGGGAAATTCGAGTGTAGGTCAACTACATTTGTATCAATCATTAGGTTTTAAAATTTTTAAGAGACAAGAAAATTACTTTATCGAGCATTATTCAGAGCCAATTTTTGAAAATGGTATTCAATGTATAGATCAAATTTGGCTTAAAAAAATAATCACTTAACTGATGAGGAGCATAAAAATGACAAAACCAATTGCGTTACAATTATGGAGTGTCCAAGATGAAACTGAAAAAGATTTCTTTGGAACATTAGAAAAAGTAGCTGAGATGGGTTATGATGGCGTTGAATTTGCTGGTTACTATGGAAAAACAGCGGATGAAATTCAAGTGAAGTTAGCAGAATTAGGACTAAAAGTAGCTGGTTCTCATATTCAGTATGAGCAGTTTTTAACTAATTTGGATGAGGTTTTGGCCTTTGAAAAAGTTTTGGGGAATAAAAATTTAATTGTTCCTTGGGCAGCTTTTGATACTGTCGAAGAATGGCAATTATTTGCAGATAATATGAAAACTATTGCTGAAAAAGTTACTGCTGCAGGTTTTAATTTTAGCTATCACAATCATAATCATGAATTTGAAGAGCTAAATGGACAACCTATTTTGACATGGTTGCTTCAAGAAGTTCCCACCTTAAACGTTGAATTAGATACCTATTGGGTTCAATTTGCTGGTGTAGATGCGGTGGAGTACATGGCAAACTATGCAGGAAGAATGAAATTAGTTCATTTAAAGGATCAAAAAGAAAATCCAATTGAAAGCACGGAAATTGGAAATGGTGTTCTCGATATTGCAAGTTATGTTAAACAAGCAGAAGAAAATGGAGTTGACTGGTTTGTTATAGAGCAAGAAGCTTTTACACAACCCACTCTAAAAAGTGTTGAAATTGGGTTAATAAACTTAAAACGAATTATCGCAGAAGGTTAATTTAGAAAGGACGGTTTTTATGGTTAAAGTAACTGTTTGGAATGAATATCGCCATGAAAAAAAGGACGAGGCTGTTGCTAAGGTTTATCCAAAAGGCATCCATAGTCAAATTGCTAGTTTTTTAACAGAAGCTGGAATTGATACTACGACAGCAACATTAGATGAACCAGAGCATGGTTTGACTGAAGCAGTTTTAGCAGAAACAGATGTGCTGATTTGGTGGGGGCATATTGCACACCAAGAAGTGAGTGATGAAATTGTGAATCGGGTTCAAAAACGTGTTCTAGAAGGTATGGGACTGATTGTTTTACACTCAGGACACATGTCGAAAATATTTATGAAGTTAATGGGAACAAGTTGTGATTTGAAATGGCGCGAAGCTGAAGAGAAAGAAAGACTTTGGGTCATTGATCCAAGTCACCCGATTGCTGATGGAATTGGGGAATATATTGATTTAGATGTAGAAGAGATGTATGGAGAGCATTTTGATGTGCCAAATCCAGATGAATTAATTTTTGTTGGTTGGTACGAAGGTGGCAATGTTTTTCGGAGTGGGATGACCTATAAACGTGGTAGTGGTAAGATATTCTATTTCCAACCAGGTCATGAAACTTATCCAACTTACTATAATAAAGACATTCAAAAAGTGATTATTAATGGTGTGAAATGGGCCGAGCCAACGAAGCGGAATTATCCAGTTTATGGCCATTCAAAGGCATTAGAAGAGATTAAACCAAAATAAATCAAAAAGACTAGCGAAAATGGAGGATTTTAATCATGAAATTAGGTGTATTTACGCCGTTATTTGCGGATTTAAGTTTTGAAGAGATGCTAGATCGAGCTAAAAGTGCTGGTTTAGATGCAGTAGAAATTGGAACAGGAGGAAATCCTGGAAATCACCATTGCCCAACAGATGAACTATTAGCTAGCCCGGAAAAACGCCAAGCTTATTTAGCTGAATTGGAAAAACGTGGTTTAACGATTAGTGCTTTTAGTTGTCACAGTAATCCAATTTCACCAGATGCTACAGAGGCTCGTGAAAGTGACGAAATTCTACGTAAAAGCATTCAACTAGCAGCATTAATGGGTGTTCCGGTCGTGAATACTTTTTCGGGAACAGCTGGAGATAGTGAGGATGCGAAAGCGCCCAATTGGCCTGTGATTCCTTGGCCAACGGTTTATTCAGATATTAAGACGTGGCAGTGGGAAAATAAATTAATTCCTTATTGGAAGGAAATTGGTGAATTTGCTACAGAGCATGGCATTAAAATTGGTATTGAACTTCACGGTGGATTTTTATGTCACACCCCTTACACTATTTTAAAATTACGTGAAGAAACGTGCGATGCAATTGGGGTCAATTTAGATCCAAGCCATTTATGGTGGCAAGGAATTGATCCAGTTGGGGCCATTAAAATTTTAGGTAAAGCTGGTGCTATTCATCATTTTCATGCAAAAGATACCTATTTAGATCAAGAAAATATCAATATGTATGGTGTCTTAGATATGCAACCATATGGTGATGTCCAAACACGTGCTTGGACTTTCCGCTCAGTTGGTTGTGGTCACAGTATGTCAGAATGGTCTGATATGATGAGTGCTTTAAGAACATATGGATATGACTATGTAGTTAGTATTGAACATGAAGATCCTTTAATGTCAATTGATGAAGGGTTCAATCGAGCTGTTACAAATTTACAATCTATTTTAATTAAAGATGCGCCCTTAGATATGTGGTGGGCATAGTTATAAGATCAAAATTGCTTAAATGAAAGGATTATCTAAGATGAAGCAAGATAAATTATTCGTTGTGATTGTTGGATTTGGCGGAATGGGCCATTACCACAGTACGTTAATCGAAAAAGACCAAAATTTAAAAGTTAAAGGGATTTTTGATACTAAACAAGATCGTTTAGATTATGGAACTAGTTTAGGTTATGAGGCGTATCCTGATTATTCCGCTGTTTTAAATGATCCAGAGGTAGATATTGTTTTAATTGCTACACCAAATGATGTTCATAAGGAATTAGCAATTGCTGCTTTGAAAGCTGGAAAACATGTGATTTGTGAAAAGCCTGTTACTTTATCTAGTCAAGATTTTATTGAAATTGATGCAGTTGCTAAAGAAAATGCAAAGGTCTTTATGACGCACCAAAATCGCCGTTGGGACGAAGATTTCTTGATTGTTAAAGAAATGGTTGATCAACAAACAATTGGAGATATTTTTCAACTTGAGTCACGCGTTCACGGAGCCAATGGGATTCCAGGCGATTGGCGACATGAGTTGGCACATGGTGGCGGAATGTTACTAGATTGGGGCGTACATTTGTTAGACCAAATGCTTTATATGGTTGATAGTAAAGTGACAAGCGTTTCTGCTCAATTAAGTTTTATTCTTGGTAATGAAGTCGACGATGGTTTTATTAGTACGTTGCAATTTGAAAATGGTGTCACAGCGATTGTCGAGGTAGGAACGACAAATTATATTCCTTTACCTCGTTGGTACGTAAAAGGCACGAAAGGTACGGCTTTAATTGAAGATTGGTCGTTGAAAGGCAAGATTGTTAAGCGAAACGAAGCAGTCGAAAAGGTTGAGCCAAAACCGATTCAAGCAGGCGTTGGGCTAACAAAAACAATGGCACCACCTTCAGAAGAGGCAACTATTATTGCTGAATTACCTGAAGCGCAAAAAAATCCACAAAGTTTTTATGAAAATTTTGCAGCTGTTGTGGCTGGAACAGCTGAGCCAATTGTTAAAAATTCAGAAGTTCTACGTAATTTACGTTTAATTGAAGCGATTTTTGAAGCAGCTCATACAAATCAAGTAGTAACTGATTTTGATCAGTACTCGAAAACTAAATAAAGTAAAAAAGTGTCAGAACTTGAGAAATTCAAGATCTGATACTTTTTTTATTTTAGATTGCTAGATATTTAGTTGTGATTTTATTTTTAGATGATAGTAGTCTATTAATTGATTTTTTTATATTTTTCCAATCATGCTTCGTTGGAATTGAATTGATACTGATTAAAGGGATATTTAGTGAATAGGAGTTATTTGAAATAATTAAATCATATTTTTCTTCTAAGTTTAATGATTCTGGTGCTGTGTTGGGTTCAATAATTGTAAGGAGCACGTTTTTATGAAAATGGTAGTTAATTAAATCACAAATAAATAGAGTATGAGAATAGTCAAAAGTACTAAAAATACCAATAGATATTGGAGTCTGTGTATTTCCTAGCCCCTCCAATAGATTAGGCCAGTAGATAATTAGCGTATAAATAAATTCATTAAAATAGCGACTATTTGAAGTTAAATAATCTGGCAGTTCATTAAGCAAGAGTTCAATTAAAAAAGGGTATTCTGTTTTAATAAATGTAGAGAAATGCTGCCTTTTGTCATACAAAATGAAATTAATATCTAATGAATGAAATTGAACTTTATATAAACGATTTACTAGTTCCTCTTTGTTATTTAAGTTAACTCCAATTTTTTTTTGAAAGGCAGTTAAAAAAGTAGTTAAATCATTTATTTTTTTCTTTTCCGAGCATGCAACAATTTTTTTTGGGAGAAAATTAGTTGCATGAAGATAGTCATTTTTATAATAAAGATAAAACAATTGCGAAAGAATGAGAGGTGTTAATTTAAAGCCAATTGTTTTTTGAAAATCACACATAAACATGCTATTAGTCATAATTTTATTTTCTAAGTCTTTTCCCAAGAAAGGCAAAGGTTCACTTTCTAGTAAGTTTCCATGGGATAAACGTGTTAAGCACACCATCGAAAGGTAGGTTAAATGTTTTATATTTAAATGCGTACTTTTATTTTTAAAAGGTTGAGGCACAAAATTCAGAAGCTCTAAAAAAATGGATTCATGTTTTTTAGAATAAGGGAAATCAGTAGCTAAGTACTTTTCTGAAAAGTAAGCAACATAAAAATTTTGAATTTGAATTTCATTTCCGGTGATTCGGTAGGGAGAAGACTGGATTTTAATAGCCAATGGAGCAAAAAAATCTGCACATTTTTTTATTAAGCGGCTCACTGTAGGAGTACTGACATATAAGTATTCTTCTAAGTCTCTCTTCTTTAAATGTTCATTGAAAAAAATCAATTCTAAAAAATTGAATTCAAGACTGTTACTTAGTATGACCGAATAAATATAATCAAATGTAAAATTTTCAGGATACGAAAGTTGTAGTCCTCTTTTTACAGATGTTGAAATACTAAATGGTGCAAAAATTTCATTGATTGCTCTAAGATCATTTCTGAGACTTTTTGCAGAACAATTTAATTGAGTTGCCAGCTCGTTAAGCGTCAACCATTCGTCTGTATCAAAAAGTAATTTTAAAAACTCTAAGCGTCTTAAATCAGTAGAATTTAATAGATGTTTCATAAGTATGTTCCTTTCTACTAAAGCTAATTTATTGATAGATATGTAAGCTATCTATGACTTAGCATAGCGTATAAACTATTAAGGAATAACAATTGTGCATATATTAGAATAGTGAAAATAGTAAATCTACATAATTAAATTTCATAGTAACCGAACTATTTTTTATTATAAAAAATAGTTTGGTTATTTAATTAGGCTAGGAAATGAATGTGAAAAAAGGCTTTATTACTTTTAGAGATATTTTTATGTTATTTAATAAGTTTCGAGAACAAATTGAATTAGTTTTAAAAAGATTTTATTTTTATTTTTCACATCATTTGTTCCTTCAGGAGGAAAAAAATGAGATTTTAATAAATGATAAGGTTTGTTATTCTGAAAATAAGTTTTGGGGAAAACTAGTATTAGATAGTTTTTTTTAAAGCTGTAAAAAAATGAAAGGAGTTTTTTATGAAAAAAAGGATTGTCTATAGTGTTTTGGTAAGTTTAGCTTTTGTGTTAACAAGTTGTGGAACGCCTGAAAAAAAGAAAACAGCAGAAACAAAAACGGCTGAAGCAAATGAATCAAGTCAAATACGAATAGATACCCCTTATTTACCAAAACCGGGTTCAATTAAAGTTGCTGGAGAAAATGTAGCAATTGGAGACATCGATTTTTCAATCAAAAAAGTTTCGAAATTGGACGGCGTAAATGGAACGAAATTAGCATTTATTCAGTACAAAGTAACAAATAATACGCAACAGAAAAACAGACCCAGTGAATTTTGGTACAGGTATGTACGAGTAACTCAAGACAGCAATATTCCTTTAACTGTAGGAGCACTTCCGTTTGAAGAAAAAGAAAATAAAAACGGGAAATTAGTCAAAAAAGCGAATCGATTTTTAGAAAAAGAGCAAACGACAGATGGTGCTGTTTTATATGTACTAGAGAATGATTCAGATGTAAAAATAACGTATTTAGATACGGACTATCAAGAGATTAGTAGTCAAAATTATTCGTTGGATTAATTAGGAGGAACTAGAAATGAAGAAAAGAATGAAATTTATTGGAATGAGTGCAGCTGTTTTGTTAGCTCTATCACCAGTAGTAATGCCAGCAATTGGCGCAACTTCAACAGTTGTTTATGCAGATGAAAGCTATGATGGGATTTTAAAGAATGCTATTCAATCTAATTATACAGTAGAAGATTGGACAGCAGAACGTATTTTAGGATTGAAAACACTTGTTAACTCAGGCGCTACCAATCAATTGTACACAGGTTCAATAACGAATAACTCTTTTTATACAGATATTTTAAGCTCGAAAATTTTTAATAATCAAACGTTAAATCAAATTTTAGGAGTTGCTGGTGCCAGCGCTAAAGCTCAAATTCTTGTTGATGGGAAATCACAAGTAACAGAAGCTGATTTGTCAAAAGCGCAACTGACACTAACCGTAAAAATCTTTGCTACTAACGGGAAAACAGCAGAAGCAGAAGTCCTTTTGAAAACCAATGCTCCTGAATTAGCTGTTAATGATGAGATGCTTTCGTTGACTCAAGCTTTTGGAGCAGATTATGTTGACTTTGAATTAAATCCAGAGTTATTAACAGTAGCCAACAATGATAGTAATGGTTCTTGGTCAGTTGATACAGTTGTTTCAGTGACTCCAACAAAAGAGAGACTAGTTAGGGATGGTATCCTAGATTCAGAAGGGCGTTATATTAAAGCTGGTGAATATACTCAAACAATTACAGCAAGTTTAATAAGTACGACAGGTACTGAAGTTTTACGAACTATAGATGTTACTATTTCAGTATTGGCTCCCAACGCTGCTGATTTGAAATTTATCGCGAAAACGGCTGATGCAAAAGAATATGCGAATGGATCAACTGTGCTTCAAACAGCTATTGAGAATATGGATGCGACCGTTGCGGCCACAAGTCCTTATAAATTCGAAGACAACTTAATTCTAAATAGTCCGGTTTTCTTTAATTTTGATACTAAGGTAACTAATTATGGCGAATTAGATGAAGTTCTAAAAAACCGTTTTATTGAATTATTCCAAGTATCAAATGAAATTAGTGGCACAGTTGCAACATTGCCTATTCAGATTGATAAGTTAACGGTGGACTCAACCAGTATTGATTTTTCAAAAGCAGGGATTGCGACAGTTCCCTTTAAGTATACGACTCCTAATGGGCAAGAAATGACCTTATCCTTACAATTGAAAATGAAAAATCCAGGCAACCCAGTCTTTGAATTTAGTCAAAATCAAGATATCACTATTTCAATTGGAAATGCTTTTAATTTATATGACTTTAAAGTATATCCCAATACAAATGATTTGAATAATGGAAATGCTGCTGGGAATGAAGGCATTGGTTTATTAGGCGGAGTCACTATTAATGGCAGCGTGAATACTTCTAAAGTGGGAGTTTATAAGATAACTTATACAGCAACTAATTTAAACCATTTAACGACGACCTTAGTTCGCACAATCAATGTGATTGATCCAAATGAAGGAAATGAAAAACCTGAAATTACAAACTTTAAATCGGTTGGCTATGTTGATTATATTACGGGGTATGGTATTCGCGTTTGGGGTACACCTAAAGGCAACGGAAGTAGTCAATTCTTGCCTCATGCTACTGCATGGAAAATTGATCAAAAAGCGACATTTAAAAATGGCGATATTTGGTATCGTGTTGGAAAAGATCAATGGGTTGATGGAAGCTACATTAAATTTAGTCCCGTTGCAAATGATCCAGGAATGAATGAATTAAAAGGCGTTGGAACCATTAATTACGTACCAGGTTATAGCATTAACGTTTATAAAGGTGCTGAAGCTAGTTCAGCAAATTGGACAGGGAAACAGTTAGAGCATGGAACTAAATGGCGCGTTTATGGCGAAAAAAATGGTTTTTATAATTTAGGCGGCAATCAATGGGTTGCAAGTAACTATGTAACATTCATAAAAGATTAAAATGAAGTTAATAACAAAGGAGACGATTGATTAAAATGAATAAAGTTAAATTTATTACACTGAATGCTGTGTTGGTACTAGGTCTATTACCAATTGGAACAACATTAGCCTCAGTTGAAACCGTTCATGCAGAAGAGATGAGTCAAAGAGCAGGGGTAGGGAGCTTACTAGACGATAAATTAAAGCAAACCAGTTCAATCGGAGTTGACGTGTTAGCCCAACATGCGGATGCTTTAGCGGCTATTGTCAATCAACAAGCGAATGAAGGTATATTAACGAATTACTCTGCTGAACCTGAAAGAAAAGCAGCTATGGAAAGTTTATATAAAACGATTTTAATTAGTGAAGATGGCACGTTTACGTTACATTCATTAACGAATCAAATTAGTAGCGCTCAGTTAATTATTAATGGAAAAACATCGATTACAGCGAATGAAATTAAAGAGGCTCAAAGTTTAACAATCGAATTTAAATTATTTGAATTCAACTTACCTGATCCATCAACTAGCCAGATGGTGACTGTAAATGTGAATCCTTATTCAGTAAAAAGTACAACAATTAATACAAAAATAGAATCAAGCTATCAAGCTGAAACAGGAATCAGTGTCAAAACACCAGCTGGAATCCCTGTTGAAAGTGACGATATTGAAGTTAAACATAGTGGTGGTCCAGTCAATGCGAATGGCATTCCTCTTGATTTAATTGAAGCAGGAATAGCAGATGCAACAGGTAACTTTATTAACGTTGGAAGCTACAATGAGGAATTAGAAGTAAAAGTAGCTGGGACCGTTGTTGCATCAAATCTTAAGCGTACGATTATTGTGGGAATTGGTGAATTTCAACCTTCTTTTAGAGGTGAAGCAGGACAAGGTACCAGATATGACCATGGTTCAACTGTGGCAAATTCAATCGATTTTCTAGCAATTGAAGGAGATCAAGTAACAGCTGAGCAATTGGAACAAAAAATTAAATCTGATGTAATTACTAATTTCCATATTTCAGATAAAAATGCTATTGCCTCAACCAGTTACCAAGAATTGACGAATCCAGCTGCGCTAAGTGTGGATACGTCTTCAATTAACTTATTTAAATCTGGTACGTACCAAATTCCAGTAACATATTCAAAACCTGGTAGTAAAATTGTTTCAACAATAACTGTTCCAACTAAAGTAACTGCAGTATCTCCGCCAGTTATCCGTTTTTCTGAGGGACAAAATCTAACGATTAAAGTTGGTGAAAGTTTTGATATGACAAAAAACTTAAATGTTTTTGAAAATCAAGCAGCAGCAGCTAATCCAACCAACTCAGGGAAAAATGTAACCTGGTCTATTGAAGGAAATATTGATACAAACAAAGAAGGTGTCTACACATTACGTTATATTGCGACAAATATTAAAGGGGCTAAAACGGAATTAACACGTATCATCACTGTTGAGAAAAGTTCTGAAACGCCTAAAGTCGAAAATTATACCACTGTTGGATATGTGAATTATGTGCCAGGTTATGGAATTCGCGTTTGGGAAGCGCCTAACCAAACAGCAACAGATTATTTCTTGCCTCATGCCTCCGCTTGGAAAATTGATCAAAAAGCAACCTTTAAAGACGGTAGTGTCTGGTATCGAGTTGGGAAAAACCAATGGGTAGATGGCAAGTACATCTCGTTATCACCAGTTACATCAGGCGAAGAAGTAAGTGTTGATGGGATAGCAACAATTAACTATGTGGCTGGCTATAGTGTGAACGTTTATTCATCTCCTCTAAGTTCAGAGGCTTCATGGACAGGTAAGCAATTAAAACATGGAACTAGATGGAGAACGTTTAAAAAGACGACCTTGAATGGAACAACTTTTTATAACTTAGGTGGTAACCAATGGGTAGATAGCCAATATATTATTTTTTCAGAAAACTAAATAACTTAAATACTGACGATTGAGGAGTTACCATTCTCGGTCGTTGGTTCAATTGAATAGGAGAATGGTGTTAATGATGAAAAAAAGCAAGTGGCAACTAGCCCTTCTTATTCTGATTAGCTCGATTTTTGGCTTTTCAGGAGCAAAGTTGGCGGTAGCAGATACCGTTGCAAGGGAGGGATTGATTGATGTTGGAGAAGATTTACAACTTTCCTATTATTTTGGAAATAAGCCAGGAAATGTAGAGATTACTCCGAATCGTGTGCAAGTAGCTAATGTGAATTTTTTAACTAAAGGGAAACGAGTGGAACACCTATATTCAAACGGAGGTAATAAAGGAACGATTTCGATGGGATTTAACGGGGCTAATAGTTATGTAGATCCGACTAATATTACTGTCAGCTCAATTACTGGAGGTGGAATTAATTCAGCTGTTACGGCAACTTATACTGCTGATTATGCTGGAAATCTGTTTGAAATCACTTCAACCTTAGCGCCAAGAGGAAATAATATTATCGTTTCAGATACTATTAAAAATATTTCTGGTAAGGACTTAGAAAATGTCTGGATTGCTAGAAGCTATGACACGAAGTTGAATGGCAATGATGCTGTACCTGTAAAATATTTAGGATCAAATAATGGTCTTTATATTGCTCAGGATGATTTTAAATTGTCTTATAATTTTCATATGCCAATCGGACCAGAAGGTTGGGCGGCAGATCAATATAATAAACAAATTGTTCCAGTTGTCTTTAGTAACCCAACAAACCTTGGTCAAGCTTCTTTAAATAAACCAGAGGGTGATATTGCCTTTAGTAATGGAGATTCTGGAATCTTTATGAAGTGGTCTCCTAAAGATTTTCCTAAAGATAGTTCTAGAGAAATCGGGTATATTGTAGGAGTGACACCAGAAAATATTGACGCACCAGAAGTGACAGTTGAACAAGAAGAAGTTGAATATCGTGGGGGAGATTTAGCTTTAAATGGGACAGTTTTATCAAAAGATTCTTCAGTAACAAATTTGGATCTTTATTATCAAGTAGATGGTAATACAGCAAAAAAATTTAAAACACTTCCAAATAATCCTGTAAATACGGCTTTTCCTTGGGAATTAACACTACCAGCAGAAGAATTAACAGGAGCAATGCCGAAGCAAATTAGTATTTATGCGATTGATTCAAATGGCTACTATTCGGATTCCATTTCTGTTGATTTAGTTCTCCCAAAGAGTCAGCCAGTAACGATTGAATATAAAAATCAAGAAGGGGCAACCTTAAAAGCTTCTGCTAAGATAGAAAAAAATATGGGGAAGAGTATGATGTTGAAACAGATAATGGGGGAACTTTATTACCTAATTTTGACTATTACACTATCGAAGCTTTACCAGGCAATAAAAGCGGTACAGTAACAGATGAACCTCAAACAGTAGTCATTAAGTATTTAGGTGATTTAGTTGGTGAAACTACGGGTAAAGTCACGGCTCAATACATTAATCAGGCACAGGATGAGTTAACTACTGAAATTCCAGCAACCGGAAATGGCCGTTATGGAAGTCCTTATTCTACAGTACAAAAAGATTTTTCTCATTATGATTTTGTTGGAGTTGATCCAACAGGTGCGACTCAAAATGGAACCTATTCAAATACGCCACAAACGGTTAAATTTAAGTATAAAGGTCACCCTGTGGGCGATGACGGGAAAGTACATGTTACCTATATTAACCAAGAAGGCGTAGCCATAGCTGATGAAGTTGAGGCAATTGGAGATGAATTAGTTGGTAGTCATTTTACTACGGTCAAACACGAGATAGAAAATTATGAGTTTAAATCAGCAGAACTAGATGGACAGGCTGTATCAGAGATTCCTGTCAGTGGAATCTATACAATGGATCCACAATTTGTCACGTATCACTATCAAGGTCAACAGGTTGGTGAAAATAAAGGACAAGTAAAAGTTCGTTATGTAAATCAAGAAGGTGCTGATATTTCACCAGAAGTATCTGCGACGGGAAATGGTTTATTTGGTAGCCCATATACAACCGAGGAAAAAGAAATTGATCATTATCAATTTATCGATGTTGATCCAGATGGAGCCTCAGCGGCGGGTTTCTATACTGCAACTCAACAAATAGTTACGTATCGTTATCAAGGTGAAGACGTAGGCGAAGCGGGCAAAATTACAGTCAATTATAAAAATCAAGCAGGAACAATGTTAGCAACGGAGTCATTCACAGGAATATATGGTCAGACATACAATCTTTCAACCGATAATAATGGAGTATTGTTAAAAGAGTTTGAGCATTATACACGCAATGAATTACCTGGGAATGCAGTTGGAAAGATTACGGATGTGCCACAAACAATCACTCTGACGTATACTGGTGATCAAGTTGGGAATAATATCGGGAGAGTAACGGCTAAGTACCTTAATCAAGAAGGTGTTGTGATTTCACCTGAAGTTGAGGCAAATGGTGATGGCCTCTTTGGTAGTCCCTATACAACTGAACAAAAAGTGATTGAGAACTATGAATTTGTCGGTAACGATGTAGAAAATGCTCCACCTACAGGGTTTTATAAAGAAACGCCGCAAACGGTTATCTATCGATATCAAGGGCGAGATGTTAGTGAAGAAGGCAAAATAACGATAGAATACCGAAATCAAATTGGTAAATTATTGGATAAAGCCTATATTACAGGACATTATGGTCAAACTTACAATCTAGAAACAGACCAAAATGGGAATTTATTAAAGACTTTTGAGCATTATACGCGAGATACTTTACCAGAAAATGCTAGCGGAACAATTTCCGATACTCCGCAAACTATTATTGTAACTTACACGGGGAATCAAGTTGGAAATGAATTAGGTCGAGTAACGGTTCGTTATGTGAATCAAGAAGGGGCTACAATTGCTCCAGAAGTTGATGCAGAAGGGGATGGTTTATACGGAAGTCCCTATACAACAAAAAATAAAACAATTGCTAATTACGACTTGGAATCAGTAGATGTTAATGGAGTGGTAACAACTGAGATTCCTGCAAAAGGACATTATTCTGCAGAACCTCAAGTAGTTACCTACACCTATAAAGGGCAAGAAGTTGGTGAAAGTCGAGGAAAAGTTATAGCCAAATATATCAATCAAGAAGGCGTAACGATTTCACCAGAAAATCCTGCAAGTGGTAATGGTTTGTATGGAAGTCCTTATACAACAGAACAAAAAGATATTCCTCATTATGAATTTGTCGATATTGATCCGTCTGGTTCATCAGCTACAGGTTTATATAGTGATAAACCTCAAACGGTTATTTATCGTTATAAAGGGGAAGAAGTTGGAGAAGCAGGGAAAATTACGATTGAGTATCGCAATCAAGCAGGCACTTTGTTAGATACTGCTTATATTACGGGGATTTATGGTCAACCTTATAATGTAGCAACAGATAACAATGGTGAATTATTAAAAGATTTTGACCATTACACTAGAAATGAATTGCCAGGAAATTCAGTTGGTACTGTGACAGATATGCCACAAACAGTGGTAATTACGTATACAGGTGAGTTAGTTGGGAATGAAGCAGGCGCTGTAGTAGCACGATATATCAATCAAGAAGGCGTAGCAATTGCGGAAGAAAAAGCTGCAGATGGTGATAAATTATATGGCAGCCCGTATACAACAGAGCAAAAAACAATTCCTAATTATGATTTTGTTAAATTAGCAGAAAATGGGGCTCCAGCTACGGGTTTTTATACAGATGAACCACAAACGGTTATTTATCAATATAAAGGGAATAAGATTGGTACTGTAACAGTTACCTATAAAAATCAAGCAGGAGATGATTTAGCTGCACCAATCACACTAAAAGGTGATTTCGGTTCAAACTATACTGCTGAACTAAAAACATTTGATCATTACCAAATAGACTCACTGCCAGGCAATGAAACGGGAACGTTCTTGACAACACCTCAAACCGTTGCATTAACCTACACAGGTGAGGATGTCACTGGTAAAGGTGATGTAACTGTTCGTTATGTAGATCAAAACGGTATACAGTTAACAAATGATACGATTACAGAACCAATCAAATTAACAGGTAGATATGGGGATCATTTTAGAACAACTGAAGAAGTCTTTCCAGATTATAATTTCTCACAAGCTACACTGAATGGAGAAACAACGAGTTCGCCGGTTACTGGTAGACTAAACGACCAACCACAAGAGGTTATTTATAAATATAAAGGTCAACTTGCGGGCAAATTGACCATTGAATATCAAAACCAAATCGGAAAAATATTGAAAACAGAAGAAATAACAGGTTCTGTGGGAGATGAAGTTACTTTAACTCCTCCAACAGAAGGTATATTCCAAAACTATACGCTTAATCCTAATCAAAATTTAACGTTCTCTCTAGAAAAACAACCGCAAACCAAAGTCATTTATTATACGGGTAAAGTTGCTAAGCCAGTATTAGAAAAACATATTGGCGCTGATGGAACTATTTTTAAAGAAGAGTATAAACGGGGAGCGTTTGGTGATGCCTATGAATTTTTACCACTATTATCCACAGAGACAGTTGGTTATACATTTGATCGACTTATTGGATCAAAGGTAGGCTTCTTAACCAATGAAGAAAAAACAGTTACCTTTATTTACAAAAAAGATAAAATAGAAAAAGGTTTAATTAAGGTAACTTACCAAGATGAATTTGGAAAACAATTAGCTTTGCCTGTAACAGTTAAAGGGAATGTTGGAACAGAGTATACTGCAAAAGCTAAAAAGATTAAAGGCTACGTAGCAAATGCAGAAAGTCAAACGGCTACTTATGCAAATGAAGAGACAGTTATCTCCTTTGTATATACCCGTGAACCGGTAGCTGGAGCAAATGTTGAAGTGAAATTTGTGAAAGAAACAGGTGAAGCACTAGCAGGATTGAGTCCCTTGACGTTGAGTGGAAATCTAGGTGCTGGATATGATGCAACAAGTGAAAATAATGAAGAGGTTCAAACCGAAATTCAAAAAGCAGTTGCATTAGGGTATTCAGTCAAAGAAATTCCAGCTAACGTAACTGGAACTTTTACAAATAAAAAGCAAATTGTTGTTTATGTATTTGAAAAAGGTGAAATTCCGGCAGGCGCTGTAACAATCAACTATGTAGATAAAGATACATTGGTGGAAGTTGCTGACTCGGATAGCCTAACTGGGACGGTTGGTGCGCATTACCAATCAGAAGCAAAAATAATTCCAGGTTATCGACTTGTAGAAATGCCAAGCAATGCAAGTGGAAGCTTTACAAATGCAACTCAAACGGTGAATTATCAGTATGAGAAAGCAACTGGTGGAGAAGTGACCATTCGCTTTGTAAATGAAGATGGTGTTGAATTAGCTGAGCCAGAAAAACGAACAGGGTTAGTAGGAGATTCGATTTGGCCTGAAAATAATGCTAAAGAAATTCTGGGCTATACTGTGATTGGCAGCAGCCTTCAAGAGCTTAAAGGACAAAGATTTACTGAAAACAATCAAACTCTTAATTTAACCTATAAATTTAATTCAACAAATCCAGACATAAAACCAGTTAAAGTCGTTTGTATTGATTTATATGGAAATATCTTGAAATCGAATGTAAAAGTAGTTCAATCAGGTCAAACCTTGACAGTCTTAGCCCCAGTAATTGAGAAATACACCTTATTGGGAACTGTAAGTAAAGTAACAGTAAATTGGAGTTTAGGCGATAAAGATCCTGAAACAATTTACTTTACCTATAGAGGAATTGGCAGCAAATAAAAAATTAGTATAATTCTGAGTACTTAGTTAACTAAGTACTCAGAATTTTTAGATAGTAGGATGCTGAAAAAATGTATTAAAGAAGGTGAAAAGAAATGAAATTTGAAGAAAAATGGCTAGACGTTGAAATTATAAATATTGAATTTCTCAGCTTCGAAAAAAAAAGATACAATCGAGTTTTCATTATTCCAGTAGGCTTAACAAAGAAAGAAATTGTGACCTTTTTACAAAAAGAATTTTATTTAGTCGAAGAATACTTGCATATTGATTTTATTGAAGAAGGTTTTTACTATAAAGGCAACTATTTCTCAACAATAAACCAAGAAAAAAAGATGATATAGGAACATGAATGTTTTAGTTAGATGTTGGAAAAACAATGAGTCGGATTTAAGGCTAGAAGAAAATTGAGTTTTGCAGTATACTAGATATGAAAAGAGAGACATGCGCTAACATGTCCCTCAAATGCTGAGTTTAGATTTACTAGGCTCAATGATTCTAGTTTTGTATTGTAACTCTAACTACATCTTGCCTGAACAGCTTGAGATGTGATCTTTTTTTACTCTTAATTATTGGTAGCGTGCTTTATTCAGCAGGAATATTCGTTAGCCAATTAATTCTATTTGTAACTACATTTGTTAGAAAAAGATAAATAAGAGCCAGTTCTTGTTAGTTTATTATAAGCTAATGAAGAAGGGCTTTTTTGCTTGCCAAGATATTTTTAAAAGTTCCTTAATTGAATATTAACTATGAATTGATAAACTACTGTTGAACAAAGTAAATGCAATTAAGAGAGGGAAGATGAAAATGAATTATAAAAGTTATGCTTTAGTAGGTGTATGTTTAGCAGTAGTTGGAGGCTATTTATTGAGCCAGAAACCAGTAGGAGCCCAGGTGAAAACCGTTCAAAAAATCTCAAATAAAGCGATAGATTCAGACTTAAAGAAATTAGAAAAGGAATATGAAGCTACACTTGGAGTTTATGCAATTGATACAGAAACGAATAAAACCATTAATTATAATGGAGAACAACGTTTTGCATTTGCTTCTACGTACAAAGCCTTGGCAGGTGGGTTAGTACTAGATAAATTTAATTGGGATGAGCTGAATCAAACAATGATGATTAATCAAGAAGATTTAGTTGATTATTCCCCAATTACAGAAAAATATGTTGGGATAGGTATGCCCTTAAAAGATATTATTGGTGCTGCGATGGAATACAGTGATAACACAGCAGGAAATATTCTTTTTGATCAACTAGGCGGACCAGCAGGATTTCAAAAAGAATTGGAAAAATTAGGTGACCATACAACAGAATCGGTTCGCTATGAACCAGAGTTAAATGAAGCAATACCAGGTGATTGTCGCGATACAAGCACTCCAAAAGCGATTGCGCTGGATTTAAAAAAATTGACTGCAGACAAGACTCTAGCTCCTGATAAATTAACTTTTTATAAAAAGCAGTTAGTTGAGAATAAAACAGGCGGAAATTTGATTCGAGCTGGGATTCCGACAGATATACTTGTTGGCGATAAATCAGGTGCCGCTTCATATGGGACGAGAAATGATATTGCTGTCTTATACCCACCAGACAGAAAACCGATAGTCTTAGTTATCTTTTCAAATAAAACCAACAAGGATGACGCTTATCAAGATGAATTAATTGCAAAATCTGCTAAACTAGTAGGTGATTATTTTAAATTATAGTCGTTAATATTTAGAAATAGTAGATATAGTGAATAAAAAAAAGTCAGCCATTTAGTTTAACTAAATGGCTGACTTTTTTTATGTTAACTATTTAACTCAGTTTGAATAAAATAATTCTTTAGAGCACCTAATAAATTAGCGTGATTTCCTAGTGTTGATTGACAAACAGTTGGACGAACAATCGGATATGGGACTTTTTTAAGATAGCTATCTAAGTAATAGTCAATTAATTCAAATAAGCGTCCTTGTTTACTAATACCTCCACCAATAGTAATCACTTCCGGATCTAGAATGGTTTGTAAATTCATAATTTGCTGTGTCAAAGACTGGCAGTAATCTTCTAGGAGCTTAACTGCTAAAGGTTCTTCATCGTCAACGGCTTTAAAGAAAATCTTTCCATCCATATCTTTCAGAGGAATATCTTTTTCTTCGGCATAGTTTTTTACCAGCAGGGGTACACTGTTTCTGTAAGCAAAAAGATCTTTTAATTCGCCAAAATCTTGAGAGGTTTGAATGAAAGAAAATTCACCAGCAGATAAATGGGCCCCTTTTAATAACTGATCATTAACGATAATTCCGCCGCCAATACCTGTACCTAAAACTAAAGCAACTCCATTTGAATGTCCGGCTAAACGACCTTGCCAATACTCGCCCAATGCGGCACATTTTCCGTCATTTTCGATATGAATAGTTGTTTGACAAGCTTCGGTTAAGATATCCCGAATATTGCAATCACGAATAAAAGTTAAAGCTCCACCATGAACTGCATGACCTGTACTAGAATCAATTAACCCCGGCATGCTTAGAGCAATACCAACAATTGGAAGAGAAGAGAATTCATTTTGAATGTTTTTTAGGCAAGTAATTAATGCTTCAAGGGTTTTCGGACTTTGTTTTTTCCCGGCTTGCGTAATGGTTCCTTTTTCATCCAATAACGCATATTTTACTGCAGTTCCGCCAATGTCGATTCCAATGTAATTTGTCAAATGAATAACCGCCTTTACGAGTAAATTTTTTTAAGCTAGAATAAAGTTAATGATACTACAAAGGAGTGATTTTTGCATGTTCGATTTATTTGATACAGAAACCTATACTGACCTAGATCAACTTTTAATTAAATATATCAATGGGAATTTAGAGCAAGTGGCTTTTATGCGTATTCGAGAATTGGCTGAAGCTGTACATGTATCGCCGGCAACCGTCATGCGCTTTTCCCAAAAAGCTGGATTTGCTAGTTTCCCAGAAATGAAAGTAGCAATTAAAAATTATGTGGAGCAACAAAAAAGCATTTTAAAGAATGAAGAAAGGCGCCGAGGAATTTTGCCATTAGATGTTTTTTCTAATGACTTAGAAGAACAAATTGATCTTATTACAGCAAAATTAATCGAAGCGCCCTTAATTTATTGCTTAGGTATGGGTTCATCTGGCGTTATGGCAGAGTATGCAGCGAAGCAATTTACCACAATTGGTTTGCGTAGTTTTCATTCAACGTCCCTTTATTTACCTTATTTAAAAGAAAGTCAGAAGCACAGTCCAAAGGATGTTACGTTACTTTTTTCTGTTTCCGGTGAAACGTTCGAGATACTTCATATTGCAAATCTTTTAAAAGAGGCAGAGGCATTCTCGGTAAGTATTACCAATCATATTGAGAATCATCTTGCCGGTCTAACGAGTATTAATTTGTCCTATGATACTTCTTATGATCGTTTACAGTATAATGTGGATATTTCTTCTCAATTGCCTGTTGTTTTTATAATTGAGACGTTAGTTAAAAAATTATATTTATTAATGCATTCTGGTAAAAAAGAAGAACTGAATCAGAAATAAAGTTTTTCTGATTCAGTCAATCAACGAATAAATTTAAGTTAGTTTGATTCTGCGAAAGCTTTCTCCTCATCGACTGCACGATTGTCAGCGATACGGAAAAATGGGAACCAAATAATTAAATTTAAGATAAAGACAACAGCGAAAATAATTAAATATTTCCAACCACCTTGTAATCCCATTAAAATTGGAGCAGGAGTGGTCCAAGGTAAGGAAATAAGTGGATTTAATTCGGTAAAGTTTAATAATTTTACTAAAATCCAAGCCGTACTTCCCATAATTAAAGGTGTGATAGCCATTGGAATAAAAAAGATAGGATTTAACATTAATGGTGCTCCAAAAACAAGAGGCTCATTTACATTAAAAATACTTGGTGGCCCAGCTAATTTTAAGAGTTGTTTATACCGTTCAGATTTTGCTGTAAACATAGCAACTACTAAGCCATACGTGCTTCCTTGCCCACCAAAGCCATTTCCACATACTTGAGCAATTACTGTGGCTAATAAGAATGGTAATGGTTGACCTTCACGAAAGGCATTCATATTGGCAACACTATTGGCAAGCAACATAGGCATCACGACTCCATAAACCATGTTAGGATGAATCCCAAAGAACCAAAGCATATTAGCTATAGTAAAGATGATAATAATAGTAATTGGGGATCCTGTTAATGCTTGTAAAGGAGCTTGAATCGAGCCAAAGACAAAAGCAAAAACACTGCCAAAAGGTGTAAAGCTAAATAACAAGCGAATAATAAAGAAGAAAATAAAAATCGCACCTGCTAAAAGAGAAGGACTTAGAGATTCCGCAACATTAGGTGGGACACTGTCCGGCATTTTAACGACTAGATTTTTTTTATTTAAAAAGACATACAAACGCGCAACGATATATCCAACAATAATAGCAACTAACAATCCTGTTCCGCCAGTGTATAAAGTTTGAAAAGCCTCAACATTTGTCGTGCCAGTAACAATTCCTTGTGAAGGGAATTTAGTGACTGCAGTTTCAAGAGTAGGAACTGCAACTTGTTGCGGCATTAAAATAAAGAAACTACCAACTGCTAGTAAACCAGCAGAAAGTGGATTGTAATTTTCTTTTTTAGCATAAACATAAGCAAAGTTAAATACGATAAAAATGGAAATAGCATTGAGAGTAGCACCGATAACTGAATCAAAATGAACCTTTAAGCCAGAACTTTCTACAAATGCAACCCAAGCAGGTATCGGGAAATTTCCGATAATCATTAAGACCGCTGCACCTAGAGTGACGGGTGTCGTCCGCATAAAAGCTTCAGATAGGGCACTAAAAAATTTGCTTTTATTCATCCAATTGGCAATAGGACCTAAAAATTTATTTAAAAAAATTTCTAATTTATCCATCATAATAAAACAACTCCTTATATAGTATATTTAGCCCGCAGTGTAGGCGCGACTAGAAAATAGAAAATTTCAGGAAAAGTGTCTATTTACATTTTTGTCATTTATCTTTTTCTTCAAGAGGCTTGCGAGATGAAATTAGCCTGAATCTATTCTGAAAGACTTGCTCCATTTGTTCGAATGACATCACGATACCAATTAAAACTATCTTTTTTATAGCGTTTTAACTCTTTTTCATTCGTTTCATCGCGATCTACATAGACAAAACCATAGCGTTTTTGATAACCATTTAACCAGCTTAATAAATCGGTAAAACTCCATGTACAATAGCCAAGGACTTCAACGCCATCTGTTATGGCTTCTTGGATAGCTAGACAATGGGTTTTTAAGTAATCAATCCGAGGTTGATCATGAACCTGACCATCTGCTTCTAGCGTATCAAAATCACCTAAGCCATTTTCAGTAATTAAAATAGGTAAATCATAGCGGCTTGAAATGCGACGTAAACTAATTCTTAAACCTGCTGGATCAATTGTCCAGTCCCAATTTGTTTTTTCTAAATAAGGATTTGATACAATTTTATACATGCCAGGCTGGCCTGCTTCTTTTGTTGTTCCTTTTTTACCAGAATAGTTTGCTTCACCAGTCATGGTCACACCATCTAATGGATTACTGGCAATGGTCATAGATTGGTAATAATTCACACCCATAAAATCAGGTTTTCCAGCTTTTAATAAGTCTTCATCACCTGCTTCAAAAACAGGAGCCAGTCCATTTTTTGCTAGATTTTTTAAAGCGACCTTAGGATAGCGACCATAGACGTAAACATCCATCCAAAAATTAGTGAATAAATCCAACATATTTTCGGTAGCGATTACATTTTCCGGCTGACAATCGACAGCATAAGCAGGGCTCATAGCAAAACTAGGACCGATTTTTCCAGGGTATTTTCCATCTCTAAAAGCTTTAATAACAGAAGCGTTAGCAAGATTAGCAATATGATTTGCTGCATACATACGTTTAGGATCTGTTACAGCGGGTGGATGAGAGGCCATTAAAAAGCCGTGCATCATAAAGACATTTTGTTCATTTAGTGAGACCCAATAGTTAACCCGATCAGAGTAGGCATCAAATAAAATTTTTGCATAGTTAGTAAAATCTTGAATAACTTGACGAGATTCCCAACCACCATAAGCATCCTCTAAAGCTTGTGGCAAATCCCAATGATAAAGAGTAACAATCGGTTCAATTCCGTACTTTAAAAGCTCGTTAATTAGGTCGCTATAAAAATCTAACCCTTTTTGATTGATTTCTCCTCGTCCATCAGGTAAAATTCGTGTCCAAGCAATTGAGAAGCGATAGGTTTTTAACCCCTGTTCAGCCATCAAAGCGATATCTTCTTTAAAGCGATGGTAGTGGTCAACGGCTACATCTCCATTACTGCCTTTAAATGTTTTATTTGGAATTCGAACAAATTCATCCCAAACAGATTTTCCTTTTCCATCGAGATTCCATGCTCCTTCGACTTGATAGGCGGCTGAAGCTGAACCCCATAAAAAGTCTTTCGGAAACGGGTCTAATTTTGTGTGTATCATAGTTAGGCTCCTTTAAATAGTAGTCAGATAGAATGTTCCTATCAGCAATTTAATCATAGTATTTCAAAATGAGTATGTAAACCTTTTCAAAAAAGTAGGTAGTTTTATCAGTAATGAAACACCACGTTTCATTAACAAAATTAAGTAGTAAAGAAAAAAGTTGAAAACGTTTGCTTTTTATATTTATTGTGGTATAATTTACTTAAGGATTAGTAATCCCATAATAAATGCTAGATTAACGAAAGCCAAGTTAATCGTTCAAAAGCAATCAGAAAGAGGTTGGGATTTTGTATAATCCTTGTCAATTTAATAGAGACTAACAAGCATCCATTATACTATTCTAGTTGTAAGTAAGATAGAATCGTATTCTTATGAAAAATAGGAGCTTGTTAGTCTTTATTTGTATTTAGATTTTAAATTTACATAGAAATGAGCAGAAAAAATGAATTTAGTTGAAAAAGATTTTCGTCTATTTAATCGAGAAGTTGTCCTATTTGTTAAACTAAAGCAACAGTTTGATTATGATGAAATAGAATGGATTAAACAACAATATAAAGAACTTTGGCAAAAATGGAAAAGTTTGAATCTTAAAGCGTATGAAAAGAGTATCCGTTATATCCCTTATAATAAACCAAAAATTGAAAGTTGGACAAATGGTTGGCAAATTAGAAAGCATTATTGGGCTTCTTATCGTATGGAAGGTAGAGAATCTGAAGCAACTTGTATCGGCGTTTTACTGAATAGACAAAATTTCAGGATAACGATTATGTGGCAAAAATATAAAAAAAATCAATCAACTGTGTCTGCTAGTCAATACAATCGGAATTTAAAACAAATAGGTGAGTGGGCTACTAAAATCAATCAAGATAATTATTTTATTTGGACAACCAAAAGTGATGAGTATGATTCTTATTATAGTTTATCAGATTACTTAACAAATTCTGAGATTCAAGCTACAATAAAAGCTGAGATTGATAAAGACGAAACGTTTCAAATTGGCTACATCCTCAAGCGGCAGCCTGAAATTAAAAATGTTGAAGAAGTAGTGACTGAAAAATTAATTGAACTTGGAGAATTGTATCAAATTTTCCAATAAGCACACCAAATTGCTAAAATAAAAACTAAATATATGATTTGAGGAGCTAAAAATATGAAGAAAATCAATTATGGTATTTTAAGCACAGCATCGATTGTGCCACGATTTGTTGCTGGTGTGAATGCAAGCCAACATGGTTTTGTTAAAGGCATTGCTTCGCGTTCCATAGAGAAAGCTAAATTGCTAGCCAAGGAGTTAGCTATTCCCAATGTATATGGAAGTTATGAAGCAATTTGCCAAGATTCAGAAATTGAGATTATTTATGTTGCTACATACAATAAGGCTCATTATTCAGCTGCTATGCTAGCTTTAAAAAATGGAAAACATGTCTTACTGGAGAAACCCTTTTGTTTAACTGTAAAAGAAGCTAAGGAATTATTTGCCTATGCAAAAGAGCATAATTTGTTTATTATGGAAGCTCAGAAGGCTGTCTTTTTACCTGCAACTCTTAAAGTAAAGGAGCTCATTGAGACTGGCATAATTGGTAAAATCCGATACGTAAATGCAAGTAGTAGTCATTTAGGTGTTGAACGAATTAAGTGGTTTGATTCTTTGGAATCAGGTGGTGGTGCATTGTTTGGAAGTGGAACGTATCCGTTAGAATATCTACAATTTGTCTTAGGAAATCAATTTTCAAGTTGGACGGGAACTTGCTTAGGAAAACCTAATCAATCTGACTCACAGTGTACATTATCATTAAAGTTAGGCGAAGATACTCTTGCAACAATTTTTATTACAACCTTAGTCGATGCTCCTAGTGCCTTGACTATCTATGGTGAGAAGGGCTCGATTACTATTCCAAATTATTGGAAAGCAACAGAATTAACAGTAACTATTAATGGGGAAGAATCAGAAATTTTTAAATTTCCAATGCTAAGCGAGTTTGCGTATGAGGTAGATCATGTAAATAACTGTTTAGAAAAAGGTTTCATTCAAAGCCCGTGGATGTCAGAATCTGTAACTGTTTCGACAATTACGATCATTGAGACAATGTATCAAGAGTGGATCGGAAATGGATTACTAACAATAAAATAATAAACGATGAAGAGACTTATTTTTTGTTAAGTCTCTTTATTTATGTTTTCTGGGAAACTTCCCGTGTTTTGAGAAATAGTCCATATTAAGTAAGCGCTTCCCTTTAGTCTGATAAAGGATTGTATCAAGTTTTTTTAGATGGTATAACTATATTAGGCCTACTAAAACAAACCGGTTTAGTAAACTTTTTTATCATTTTAGTTCTTATGAACCAACTCCTCGAGAAAAAGATGGAAATTCGAGATGGCAAAAAGCGCCATATCAATTTCCCCTATTTTCTTATCGGAGCTACCCGTCTCAACAAACTTTTTATTACAAAGGAGATTGCATTTATGATGGAAAAAATTCAGCGCTTTGGTGGCGCGATGTTTACACCCGTATTACTTTTTTCTTTTTCAGGAATTATGCTGGCTTTAACTATCATCTTTAAAAATCCAATGCTCGTTGGCAGTATTGCGAATGAAGGCACTTTTTGGTACAACGCTTGGTCTGTTGTTGAAAGTGGAGCTTGGACTGTTTTTAATCAAATGGAATTATTATTTGTAATTGGCTTGCCGATTGGTTTAGCTAAAAAAGCGAATGCTAGAGCAGCGATGGAAGCTGTTGTCACATATTTAACTTTCAATTACTTTGTTGGAAGTATATTAGAACATTTTGGGAAAACGTTTGGTGTTGATTATGCTGGTAGTGCTGATAGTGGCACTGGTCTTAAGATGATAGCAGGAATCAAAACATTAGATACAGGTATTGTTGGAGCTATCTTAATTTCAGCGATAGTCGTTTGGATTCATAATCGTTATTTTGATGTGAAATTACCAGAATTTTTAGGTATTTTTCAAGGATCTTCATTGGTTGTCATTATTGGATTCTTCATGATGTTACCCATCGCTA
The DNA here is from genome assembly GCF_000744945.1 of Carnobacterium maltaromaticum DSM 20342. Classification (NCBI taxonomy): domain Bacteria; kingdom Bacillati; phylum Bacillota; class Bacilli; order Lactobacillales; family Carnobacteriaceae; genus Carnobacterium; species Carnobacterium maltaromaticum. The sequence goes on along the minus strand of NZ_JQMX01000001.1, from coordinate 1,591,712 downwards.
TTTTAACAGCCTGGATTTGGCCTAAAATTCAATTAGGTATTGGATCTATGCAAGGATTCTTAGCAGCCTCAGGTGTTTTTGGTGTTTGGCTCTATACTTTCTTAGAACGAATTCTGATACCAACAGGTCTGCATCATTTCATCTATACACCATTTATTTTTGGTCCAGCGGTTGTTGAAGGTGGGATTACCAGATACTGGATGGATCATCTAAATGAATTTTCTAGATCAACTGAACCTTTAAAGAAACTTTTTCCAGAAGGTGGATTCGCTCTTCATGGAAATTCAAAAATATTTGCAGCACCAGGGATTGCGGCAGCCTTTTATGCCACTGCTAAACCTGAAAAACGTAAAAAAGTGCTGGCTATCTTGATCCCTGTTACACTAACAGCTGTCTTAGCCGGAATTACTGAACCTTTAGAATTTACATTCTTATTTATTGCGCCAGTACTATTTGTTGTTCATGCATTATTGGCAGCAACAATGGCAGCAACCATGTATGCTTTTGGTGTCGTTGGTGATATGGGTGGTGGATTTATTGACTTATTGGCGAAAAATTGGATTCCATTAGGAGCAAATCATTGGCAAACTTATGCGATTCAATTAGTCATTGGTTTAGCTTTTACAGCAATCTATTTCTTAGTTTTCCGCTTTTTAATTTTAAAATTCAATTTTGCAACACCGGGGCGAGAAGCAGATACGACGGATGTTAAATTATATAGTAAGAAAGAGTACAAAGAAAAAATGGCAGGTGCTGGTGGTCCAGCAATAGAGGGGGCAAATCAGTATACAGAAGCGGCAGCAATCTATTTGGAAGGACTTGGCGGTTCGGATAATATTGCTAATGTGAACAACTGTGCTACTCGTTTGCGTATTGGAGTACATGATGAAACTCTTGTTCAGCCGGATGAAGTCTTTAGAGAAGGCGGTGCCCACGGTGTCGTACGCAATGGTAAGGCTTTTCAAATAATCGTAGGTTTATCTGTTCCACAAGTTCGTGAACAATTTGAAAATTTACTAAAATTCAATCAAAATCTTGAAGGAGATGGACAATAATGAAAAAACATTCAATCGTAGTCGCAGGAGGCGGTAGTACCTTTACCCCAGGAATTGTCTTAATGCTATTAGCAAATTTGGAAAAGTTACCGATTCGTCAAATTAAGTTTTTTGATAATGATCCAGCAAGACAAAAACAAATAGCAGATGCCTGTGCGGTCATTATTAAGGAACAAGCACCGGATATCAAATTTGTAGCAACTAGTGACCCAGAAACAGCCTTTACAGATGTTGATTTTGTGATGGCTCACATTCGAGTTGGAAAATATGCGATGCGCGAAAAAGACGAAAAAATTCCTTTGAAATATGGTGTTGTTGGTCAGGAAACTTGTGGACCTGGTGGAATTGCTTATGGCATGCGTTCAATTGGTGGTGTGTTAGAATTAGTTGATTTTATGGAAAAATATTCTCCAGATGCTTGGATGCTAAATTATTCCAACCCGGCAGCCATTGTAGCCGAGGCAACTAGAAAACTTCGTCCAACTGCAAAAATATTAAATATTTGTGATATGCCTATCGGGATTGAAGAACGTATGGCTCATAGCATCGGTTTGAAATCTCGCAAAGAAATGGTTGTGCGTTACTACGGATTGAACCATTTTGGTTGGTGGACCGACATTAGAGACCTAAAAGGTAATGACTTAATGCCACAAATTAAAGCACATGTTGCCGAACATGGCTATGCCTTGAAAGAAGAAGTTGAAGCCTCTCAGCATACGGATGCTAGCTGGATGCACACGTTTAGTAAGGCTAAAGACATTTATGCTCTTGATCCAGAAACATTACCTAACACGTATTTAAAATACTATTTATACGCTAGTGATGAAGTAGCTCATGCTAATCCTGAATACACGCGTGCCAATGAAGTGATGGCTGGACGAGAAAAGCATGTTTTTAGTGAATGTAACCGTATTGCAGAATTAGGTTCAACTGAAGGCTCGACTTTAGAAATAGATGAACATGCTTCTTATATTGTCGATTTAGCGCGTGCTATTGCTTATAATACCCATGAGCGGATGTTATTGATTGTCGAAAATAATGGCGCAATTGTAAACTTTGAAGAAACGGCAATGGTAGAAGTACCTTGTATCGTTGGAACAAATGGTCCAGAACCACTTGTACAAGGCAAAATTCCACGCTTCCAAAAAGGTCTGATGGAACAACAAGTTGCAGTTGAAAAATTAGTTGTTGAAGCGTGGGCAGAAAAATCTTACCAAAAATTATGGCAAGCAATAACAATGTCTAAAATTGTCCCAAATGCAACTGTTGCCAAACAAATTTTGGATGAATTGGTTGAAGTCAATCAAGAATTTTGGCCAGAATTAAGTTAAATTAAATTTCTAGCAATCAGGAAGATACTGTGATGGTATATTCCTGATTTCGCTATAATTAAATAAAGCAATGATGGAGATATTCAGCGATTATAGAAAAACAACCTTTCTTTTTTTTAGAGTCTTAACTTAATGGTATACTGAGTATAAAGACTTGTAGTCGTATTAATGATGTTCTTGGATGAGCAAATTACTCAGTAAAAAGATGGGTATATTTGGTGAATGACACATACCTAATTTCCCGATAGTGAGTAAACTCAGCGAGTATTTTTATCATTTAAACGACTTATATAAAGGGGAGATTTAAAATGGAACTAGAAGCGCTGGTAAACCAGTACCACGACAAATTAAACGAAAATGATTTAGCTATTATTTCTTATGTATTAATGCATAAAACACAATGTGAAACGTTGAGTATTGTTGATTTAGCAAAACTTTGTCATACATCTAAATCATCTATTTTAAGATTAACACAAAAATTAGGATTTTCTGGTTTTAGTGAATTCAAATACAGTTTAAAAAAAGCAAGCAAAGAAAAAGCTCCTAAGTTGAATTTATTAGATTTACAAAGAGAAGATATGGAAGCTACATTAAAATTGATGCAGCAAACAGATGTTGCAACTATTGTTCAAAAAATGCATCAAGCAGATCGGATTATTGGTTACGGAACTGGTTGGGGACAACAAAATGCAGTTAAAGAGCTAAATCGAAATTTTATGGGGTGCGGTAAATATATGTTATCTATTCCCGCGAAAACTGAATTTGATTTGAATATGCCAATCATTACTAAAAATGATTTCGTCGTAATCATCTCATTAAGTGGAGATGCGAAAGATTTGGAACAAAATATTCAAACATTAAACTTACGTGGAGTGCCAATTTTATCTATTACCACCTTTAAAAATAATTATTTAGCCTCACTAGCACCATTCAATCTCTACTATCAAGTCTCTCCTATGCATCAAACAGAAAGGAACGAGATGGTCTCGTTCATCACCTTAAATTTAGTTTGTGATGCGTTATTTAGAGAGTATGCTTCCTATCTAATTGAGAGTGGAGAACTGTAACCAAAAAAATAATCAGAAAAGAGGACAGATGATAAGATGAATGAGAAAAATCAGGTCATTACAAAAGTCAGAAAGATGTCATTTTATTCAAGTTTAATTGCTTATTGGCTGATTTTGCCAATTCTATTCAGTTTCTATTTAGCCATGAAAATGTTGATGATGGGAATTGATTTTCAAACACTGTTAACTCAAAATTTAACTGTAACAGTCTTATTACTGATAGCTCTTTTAAATCCATTTTCAGCTTATTTTCTATTAAATACTACGGAAAAAGATAGGAAACGTAATCAACCAGTTGGTTTTTATTTGAAAGCGATGTTGGTTCAGCAACTCTTAGTGGGGAATTTAGTCGGAGCTGTTTTAGTTTTTTTTAGTTTTCGAGAAATGCCCTATTCGCAAGATGGAGTAGATTCACAAATGAAAATGACTAGCGTTTATATACTAGTTGGTATACAATATATACTATCATTAGTTGCTATTTTTGCACTATGGATGATGGTTAAAAATGGTAGTTAAATTTTTGGAAAGTAGGGATAGCAATGTTTGGATTTTTTAAGAAAAAAGAAGCTAAAAAAGAAGAGACTAAAACTCCAGTTACATCAGTTAGTATAGAAGGAACGTTATTTTCACCAGCAAATGGAAAAGTTATTGCCATTGGCGAAGTTTCAGATCCAGTTTTTGGCGAAAAAATGATGGGGGACGGTTATGCTGTTGTACCCACTGACGGAAAAATTTATGCACCAGTAAATGGAAAAGTGACAAGCGTATTTCCAACTAAACATGCCATTGGTTTATTGATGGATAATGGTACAGAAGTATTGTTGCACATGGGATTAGACACAGTTGAATTAAAAGGCGCTCCATTTGAAATAGCTGTTACAGAAGGGCAAGTTGTCACACCTGAAACATTAGTAGCAACTGTTGATTTAGATGCACTAGCTACAGCTGGAAAAGATAACGCAATGGTTGTCGTAATTACAAATATGGATAAAATTGCAAGTTTTGCAGTAACTGAATTAGGGGAAACAACTGCTAGTAAAGCAATTGGGACTTTTACAACAAAAGGATAATTAGCAAGAAGGTTGAAGACTTAAAAAGTTTTTAGCCTTTTTGTTTATAGAGTAGATCTTCTAGTGTTATTCTTGAGGCTACTGATTAAAAGAAAAACTGGAGGACTAAGAATGAAAAACTATCAAACTTTACTATTTGATGTAGATGATACATTATTAGATTTTGGAGCAGCAGAAGACAATGCCTTACGTTTATTATTTGAGGAACAAAAAGTTTCCTTAACTGTTGAAATTGAAAATTATTACAAAAAGATGAATAAAGGTATGTGGCAAGAATTTGAATTGGGGAAATTAGATCGTGACGAGCTAGTGAATACACGATTTTCAAAATTATTTAAAGCTTTTGGTCAAGAGGTTGATGGGGTTTTATTGGAACAAAAGTATCGTGGTTACCTAGAAGAAGGACATGAGTTAATTGATGGAGCGCAGTCACTGATTCAAAACTTAAAAAAAGAGTATGATTTATATATTGTAACAAACGGTGTTTCTAAAACACAATACAGACGTTTACAGGATTCTGGGCTACATTCAGCATTTAAAGATGTCTTTGTCTCTGAAGATACTGGTTATCAGAAACCGATGAAAGAATATTTTGATTATGTTTTTGCACGAATTCCTAACTTTAAGCGAGAAAATAGTTTAATCATTGGAGATACTTTAGGTTCTGATATTTTAGGTGGCAAGAATGTCGGTATGGATACATGCTGGTTCAATCCTACGAATAAAAGCAATACAAGTGAAATTGTCCCTACTTACCAAATTGCAGAATTAGAAAAACTATACGATATTCTAAATTAAGTAGTAAAAAATAAAATTGAGGCTAGAGACAGGATTGTCTTTAGTCTTTTTCTTATGTAGTTCTTTATTTAATGTCGAAAGAAAATAAAATGGTATAATTATAAAAGAAATAAAATTAAGTGGAGGTGAGTAAATGAATTTAATTCAAGAAAATCAGCGGATCTTAGAACATATTTTTCCAAGCTATCAAACCAGTGAAGGGAAAGCGCAGGTTCTTAAAGAAACTGAAGAATTATTTACTCAATTTAAGCAACAACATTTTCTATATCCAATCCGCTATCAACTTAAAAAAAATACTTTCCATATCAAATTAAAACGTGATTATTCAATTGCGCCTAGTCTGGAAGTTACGTCAATTAATGAAGTAGTTCCAGTGTGGAAATATAAGTTAGATCAAGAATTAATGAAATTAGAGAAACGAACAAAAAAAGTATTTTTAAGTGATTTTGGTGGTATTGCAGATGGAAAAACAGATTGCACAAAAGCCTTTAAACGGGCGTTTTCTGTTGGCTATCGTCATGTCATTCTCTCCTCTGGAACCTATCTTACGAGAGGTCTTAAAATTCCATCTAATGTAATTTTAGCTGGGGAAGGATCAGCAGAAACTTGCTTGAAACTACATCCAGAAGCACCAAAGTCGGAACAATTGCTGACAAATAAATCTCATTTTAAAGGCAATCATCATATACAAATAAAAGGGATATCACTGGATTGGAATGTTGAGCGTTTGACCAAAGGAGAAACAACAGCAACAGGAGGAATCGCTTCAAGCGGAATCACCTTAGCTCATGTTAAATACGCACGAATTGTTGATGTAGTAGTTAAAAATCCTGGTTTACATGGGGTGGACATTACGTCGCCTGCCTATAGTTATGCTGGCGACGGGACACGTTCTAGACTAGGTAGTCAGTTTATTTGGGTGGATCAGATTGAGGCCTTTGGCTTTGGTGATGATGGCATCACAACTCATCACAGTAAAAATATTTTGATTTCTAATTGTTATTTACACCATCCAAGTGGTTTAGCACATCGAACAGGTTTTTCAAATTCAAATGGGATTGAGATTGATGATGGATCGGAACATATCAGTTTAGTAGGTAACCGAACGGCTTATTGTTTTGGTGGAGTTGAAATAAAAGCCCATGAAACTAGTTCAGCAGCTTCAGATACACAAATTTTCGGACATTTTTCGTATCGCGACAATCGTTCTTATAATTTTAGACATATCGGTCATCATAAAGATCAAGACTTATTATCTCAGTCAGCATACGGCATTCGAGCTAGTTTTTTAGCTGCGTATTATCCACAAAAAACAGATTTATATAAAGCCTCTGAACCAAGAGGCATAGTAGTATCTGCTTATCAGCGAGTAGTGGTTAATCAATTTATTGCTCGAGAAGAACCTACTACTAATCACGAAAAAGTAGCGATTGCTATCCAATATCGAGCACGAGACGTTCGGATTGTGAATAGCCAGTTGAAAAATTACTATGGAGCGAAGCAGCCAATTAAAATTAGTAAAGACACAAGTGACATATATATAATCTAGATTTTAATAAAATAAAAATACGGTTACACCAAGAAGATTATTCTTTGGTGTAACCGTATTTTCTAATCTGCTAAATTATCTAAATCATCAACAGCTAATACCCTAGTCGTTAAGGGTTCAGGTGATAAAAGAATAGCAAGAATTTTTTTGGCAATTGTATCAACAGAGATAGGTTTAATTTGCGTGACAAAGACAGACAAAAGTGGGATTTTCAACAAAAATTCTAAAGCCCATTTAGCTCGGATAGACGAGGGTCTTCCCGCGCCTACTATTAATCCCGGTCTGATAATAGTTAAAGGTAAAGGCATTGAAATCAAACTCTGTTCTGCTTGACGTTTTGCTTCGATATATTTAGTAGGACCAGCATTAGCAGATAAAAAAATAAAATGTTGTAATCGATCATTATCTGAAGCAACTGTTCCAATTATTTTTGCTGAGTCGGCAATCATTTTTTGATAAGTAATTCCTTCTTTTGGACGTTCTTTAATAATACCAACTAAATCAATAATAGCAAAGGCGTGAAGTAAGTGAGCTTGCCAATCTTGTGAAGTAAAAATATCTGCTTGAACCCATTCAATTGGTGCATCCCTTAAGCTTTTCAGCAGTTTATTTGAAGGGGGGCGCCCATGTTTTGAAATACTTACAATTGTCCAATTTTCAGTTAAAGCAGTCTGACAAATAACTTGTCCTAAAAAACCACTACCACCAATAATCACTAATTTTTTTAGTTGTATCATACTCTCCCTCATTTCTTTTATAACTCTATATTCATACTATACCAAATAAGTTCAGTTTTTTTTAAGAAAAGGCTTTGAAAGATTAGGAATTTAGTAAATTTTTAACTGTTGTATTGTAATTAGACGAAAGAGCGCTTGACAAATGCTAGCAACCTCGCTAAGTTTTTTACTGAATAGAAGTGTGGTAGAGTAGGAGCAGTCACCAACAGAAAGGATGATTTAAAATGAAAATAGTTAAACCAAAACAAATAATAACGGCTTTAGTAGAAGATCAAATTGTAAAAATTGAAGAGGTTGAGTCGCATACACACTATAAAAAATGTCAAATTACGAGTAATTTTGGTATAAAGAAAATAAATGAAGTCATTTTTGAAAATTGTACCTTTGACCGATTAGATTTTAAGCAAATGGAGTTTTTAGATGTTATTTTTGACAATTGTAATTTAGCGAGTGGTGATTTTAGTGAAGGTTTAATTTACCGAAGTGAGTTTAAGAATTGTCAATTAAGTGGAGCAAATTTTATTGATAGTAAGCAAAAAAATGTTAAATGGCAAGGTTGTTTGTTAAGTTATGCAAATTATTCTAGTAGCAATATGGAAAGTGTTCATTTTATTGAAGGGCGAATGACAGAGAGTTATTTTCAAGATTGTCAGTTAAAAAATGTGATCTTTGAAGAGATTGATGCGAACGGAGTAGATTTAGTAGGTTCTAAGTTGACGGGTCTAGATATTTCGAAAGCCCATTTTGATTTTTTAAATTTGGATATTTCCTTAGCAAAAGGCTTGAAAATCGGATATGATCAAGCGTATAAATTGATTACATTGAGTGGAATTGAAATTGTCGAATAAAAAAACGAATGCAAAGGAAAATGAGAATTTTATCATAATAAGTTAAACTCATTGACCCAATAAAAAAAGCGTGTTAAGATTCTAAACATCAAATACATTAATACTTTAACGCGTTGAAGAGTCAAAGTAGATTAACTATCTTAGTTTCAGAAAATTGGTGGGAGCTGCGAACCAATCGAGATAATTAATTGAATTACGGGCTTGGAGCATCTTTACTTAAAAAATAAAGACGGAACTGGGCCGTTATTCCAATTGAGAGAGAAATAAGTAATTATTTCTAATTAGGGTGGTACCGCGAAATAATAAATTCGTCCCTGTTGTAGTTCGCTACAGCAGGGATTTTTGCTGTGGTTCTTGCTGCTTCAGCAGCTTAGAACCACAGTATGCATCGACCTGAAGGGGCGGATGTAATCCGAAAATGTTGGTTTTTATGGTTCTTGCTGCTTTGTCATGGTTCTTGTTGCTTTAGCAACTTAGAAACATGATACACATCCATCAAAGATGGACTGTGTTCAATTTTTAGAACCACAGTATGCATCGGCCTGAAAGGACGGATGTAATCCGAAGAAAGACAAGACAGATGTCAAAGAGATTTGTGGATGTTGCACTTGCAAAGCCCAAATCGAAATAGCGATGAAATTTCGAGGTGACAAAAAGCGTCACATCAAATTTCCCTATTTTCTTGCCAGAGCTACCCGGCTCAACAAACTTTTTATCAAGGCTAGTTTTTATGAGCCAGTCCTTTGGAAAAAAGATAAATTCCCAAAAAAGTAAAAAAACACTTTTCTTGGAATTTCCTATTTTTCTGCCAGGCCTAACCGGCTCAACAAACTTTTTATTTAGGAGATGGAATGGAAAATGTTAAAGTTAATCAGTACAGCAGGAGGAATTATTGGATATCGTTGCTCAAACTAAATCAACTTAAAAATTAGTTAGGAGAGATGATAGATATGGAAAAGCAACAGTCATTTAAAGAAGCGTTAGGTATATTAATCTTATTATTAGTCGTTATTGGCGTAAGTGTCATTAAATTTGGAGTTGCTCCACAAACACCTTTAATTATTGCCATTGGTTTATTAATATTATGGGGGAGATTTAGAAAGAAATCGTGGGATTCAATTCATAAAGGGATTCAGGAGGGGATTTCAACTGGATTAGTTCCAATGATTATTTTTATCTTAATTGGAGCCTTAATTGGTATTTGGATTGCCGCAGGGATCATCCCATCTATGATGGTATTTGGTTTTAAAATTTTAAATCCGGGTATTTTTGTACCCTCAGTTTTTATTATTTGTGCGATTGTTGGGACTTCAATTGGGAGTGCTTTTACAACAGTTTCAACTGTTGGAATCGCTTTGTTAGGTATGGGAACATCAATGGGCTTTAATCCTGCTTTGGTTGCAGGTGCAATTGTATCGGGAGCAGTTTTTGGTGATAAAATGTCGCCTTTATCAGATAGTACAAATTTGTCAGCAGCTGTATCAGGCGTCGACTTGTTCCGTCACATTAAAAACTTGATGTGGACAACAGTTCCTGCATTGATCATTTCATTAATTTTATTTTTTATTTTAGGTAACGGTGAAACACATGCAAGTACAAGCAATATTGATGAATTAGTCAAAACATTAACCGCTAATTTTTCAGTCAATATATTTGCGATTATTCCAATAGTTGTCATGTTTGCCTGTTCTTGGAAAAAAATTCCTGCAATTCCGACTTTATTATTAAGTATTATTGTAGCACTTGTGATGTTGGTGATTGAACATTCAGGACTTAACTTTACCGAAATTTCAAGTATTATTCAAGATGGATTTATTGCACAAACAGGAGATAAAAATATTGATGCATTACTATCTCGCGGTGGTGTTCAAAGTATGATGTGGTCAATTTCATTAATTATTTTAGCATTAGCATTAGGGGGATTGTTGGTTGAATTTAAGATTATTGATTCAGTCATGGCCCCAATTTCTAATTCACTTAACTCTACTGGCAAATTAATTTTAGCGACAGCATTATCTTGTATAGGGGTTAATTTATTAGTAGGAGAACAATACTTATCCATTATTTTACCTGGTAAAGCCTTCAAAAATTCTTTTGACAAGGCTGGTTTACATCCTTTGGCGATGTCTCGTGTGTTAGAAGATGCAGGGGCAGTTGTGAATTCGTTAGTTCCTTGGAGTGTCAGTGGTGTGTTTATTGCAGGTGCTTTAAGTATTCCAACAATTGATTACTTACCGTTTGCTTTCTTTTGTTTACTTTGTCCAGTCATTACAGTATTTTGTGGTTTTACAGGTATTGGAATTCAAAAGAAAAAAGAATCAAGTATTGCAAAAGAATTACGAGAAGTATAATAAGTTAATCCCAAAAAGGCTAAGATTTTTCTTAGTCTTTTTCCTTTTCTTAAAGTATCAGCTAGAATAATTAGGAGAAAGTGTGTAGAATAAATGAGTAAGACAATTTAGGAAAAGTAGGTGTTCAGTGAATGAAGCAAAAAAAAGGCATTTTATTAGCCAATCTTGGAACTCCAGATAAGCCTGAAAAGAAAGAAGTTCGAGCATTCCTTAAATTATTTTTAGCAGATAAGCGTGTCATTGATACGCCTCGGTATATTTGGTTACCAATTTTACACGGCATTATTTTAAACACACGTCCTAAAAAATCTGCTAAACTTTATAAAGAAATATGGCGCACAGAAGGTTCACCATTATTGATTTATACGAAAGAACAAACGCGCCAATTACAAGATCGTTTTCCAGATGTAGTGGTTCGCTTCGGCATGTCTTATAGTCACCCTTCAATTGTGACATCCTTAACAGAGATGGATGATTTAGGCGTAACGGACTTAACTATTATTCCATTATATCCACAATATTCTACAACGACAACAGCGTCTATCTACGATGCTGTCGCAACTTATTATTTAAAAAAAGAAAATATACCTAGCTTACATTTTATTCGAGAATTCACAGAACACCCTCTATACATTGATTTATTAGTAGATCAAATAAAAACTGAACTTGCTAAACATCCAGTTGATCATTTGCTGTTTTCTTATCATGGAATTCCAGTTTCATATGCAGAAAAAGGGGATCCTTATCCAGAACAATGTGCAGCAACGACCAAAGCCGTTATGGCTAAACTCAAACAAAAGATAGCTTATTCAGAAACCTATCAATCAAAATTTGGTCCAGCTGAATGGTTAATACCAGCAACGGATGCGACTCTAAAAAGGTTGCCTATAGATGAAGGCGTGAAAAAAATCATGGTGATTACACCAGGTTTTGTATCAGATTGTTTAGAAACAATCGAGGAAATTGAATCTGAAAATCGTGGGTACTTTATGGAAAACGGTGGCGAAGAATTTTATTACATTCATCCTTTTAATGAGGATCCGCGATTCGTTGATTTATTGGCCCAACTAGTTAGTGATAAATAAATACAACTAAAATTGAGGAAATGAAAAAGAAAGCTTGCGACTTATTCTTAGGCATGGTATAGTACTTACATGCGATGAGTTGACTCAACCAGGTAACTTCGGTTATTCCGCTGCGGCGGCTAGTGGTTGAACAAAGGCAGGGCGTTGGTACTTCGAGTACAACTACAGGATGTAGATGCTTAGCTCCCTCTGTATTGTGGAATTCATGGAGTTTGTTTATGCAAATAAATACTGCCGGAAAAAGCACTGACATTTATGTCAGTGCTTTTTTCTTTGTTTTTTATTTAATGTAAAAGCTAATAGTTATTTAGTTGAAGGTGCGTTTTTTATAAAATCACGATAGCTTTTTACCATTTCTTTTGACTTAGTATAGTGTAAATAATGTTCACCTTTAAAAATTTCGACTTTCCCGTAGTTTAATCCTTTAATTTGCTCTTCATGTTTTGGCTCCCATCCTTCAGTATCCTTAATACTTGCTTCTGCCAAGAAAAATAGAACAGGTAGTTCTTTAGGAAAGTTCATATTTTTAGCAGCATTAAAATTAGCTTCCATTTGTTCGCCTTCACTAAGAATGGCAGCATTCATAGTGTTTTTTAATGAAATTAATCTAATTTGTTTTTTTGTTCTGGAATCTACATCAGGAGCCATCAAGGAATCGGGTTTTAGCAACAATCTAAAAACACCTAAATCACGTAATAATTTATAGCTGCTAGCAGGAAAAGGGTCAACTGATTGAGTAGGAAAGCTTGTATCAATTCCAACAAAAGCAGTAACTTCATCAGGGTAAGTTCGGCTATAGTCTAAACCATAAATCCCAGCAATTGAATGTCCCATAAGTGTATAAGATGTAATGTCTAATTTTTGCAAAGTTTCATGAATTTCAGAAACAATATTTTTAGTTGAACGTTCTGAAGTTGGAAGGTCACTTAATCCATACCCAAGAGGTTCTACGACGACGACTTTATAGTAGGCTTTTAGTTCATTTACTAAAGGTGTGAAATCTAAAGCAGGAGCAGCAGTTCCAAAACCAGGAAGTAAGACAATGGTTTCTTGACCATTGCCATGAATACTCACATTTATTTTTTTATCATCAACAGAAATTTTTTGTCCATAATCTGTAATTTTTTTATCATCTAATCGATTTAAAATTTTATTTGTCACAAACATTCCTGCAACTATAATGATAACTACTAGTAAAAAACTGATTATTATTTTTAATGAAATTCGTCCTATTTTTTTGATCAACATAGTACCATCCCTTTTCAATTTAATTTGTTTAAATGAGAATTTAGTTCAACTTTCAAATTATTTCCCAGGTAATAATTTCTTTTCTCTGGGATACATTTATTCTACTAGAAAAGGTAAGATTCGTTTTATATTAAGCGTGAATGGTAGAAAAATGACGATGAAATGTAACTATAGCTTGCAAAAAAGTGTTTTTTCTTTTCATTAGTTGCTATAATGGCAGAAGTTGCGGTTTTCATGTAATTATTTTTATAGAGTAAACGCATACTGAAGTGGAAATTTTTTTTATTTATTTTCCTACTTTTTTTGCCGAGCCTAAACAGCTCAACAAACTTTTTATTCAGGCTAGTTCTTATGAGCTAGTCTCTCGGAAAAAAGATGGAATTTCGAGGTGACAAAAAGCGTCACATCAAATTCCCCTATTTTTCTGCCGAGCCTAAATAGCTCATCAAACTTTTTATTAAAGGAGATTCAAGTTAATGAACACCAATATAATCGGGATCGTGTTATCTTTTAGTTTTATTTTTATCGTGTTAGCGCTTGTAACAGTCAGTCAAAAGAAAGCTAATTTAAGTGAGGAGTTTTCTAGGAAAGCCATTCATATAGCTGTCGGAAATTGGATTTTAATTGCTGTTTATTTTTTTGATTCAATTTTATGGGCCGCTTTTGTTCCACTGTGTTTTATTATCTTAAATTATATTTCATATAGGAAGCAATTATTCAAAGCGATGGAACGCAGTGCAGATGATTCTTTAGGGACTGTTTGGTATGCTGTATCTTTATTTGTTTTAACTGTAGTGGCTTTTTATTTAAATATGCCTTTTATCGCTATTGGTGGTATTTTATCAATGGCTTATGGTGATGGATTTGCTGCTGTTATAGGAAGTAAATGGGGGAATGTAACCTACCCAGAAAAATTCGGAAAAAAATCATTAGAAGGCGCAGTGACGGTCTTTATCTTTATTTTTTTAATTACTAGTATTCTTGCTTATCTTTATTTGCCCGTGAATAGCCTGTTAGTAGGCTTAGTTTGTGGCTCAATCGGGACGATTTTAGAATTGTTGACGCCTAATGGCTTTGATAATTTGTCAGTTCCATTGAGTATTGGAGCACTCCTTTATTTGTTTACAATTGGTTCAACGATGACAGGATTGATTCTAAATACGACACTGACAATCTGCATTTTATTTTTAGCTTGGGTGGTCGGAGCTTTAACAGCTAAATCTTGTGTGACATCATTTATCTTAGGAATGTCCCTTTATTTATTAGGAGGTTGGCTCGTTTATGCTGGCTTAATTGTCTTTGCTATTTTAGGCAGTGGAATTAGTAAAATAGGGCGCCAAAAAAAGATTGATGCAGCTGCATTACATGAGCGGGAAGGAACTAGAGGCTCAGTTCAGGTATTAGCCAATGGCTTACCAGCATTATTCTTTGCAATTATTTATTTTGTTACCCAAGTTGAGGCTTTTCAACTTGCAGCGCTGACGACTTTTGCAGCAGCAAATGCAGATACGTTTTCTTCGGAAATTGGTATGCTTAGTCAGAAAAATCCAATCTCTATTTTAACATTTAAACGCTTGGCTAAAGGTTTATCTGGTGGGGTTAGTTTTTTAGGTCTCATTAGTGGCTTGATTGGTGCGTTATTGATTGGTAGTTTAGCGCTAGGGAGTTATCCGATTAGGATTATTTTATTGATTAGTTTAATCGGTTTTTGTGGTACGTTAATTGATAGTATTCTAGGCAGTACTTTGCAAGCCAAATATCAAATTGGCAAGAAAATCACAGAACAGATAACTGAAAATGGACAGAAGTTAAAGCGAATATCAGGATACTCAGTTATCAATAATGATGTCGTCAACTTTATTAGTGTGCTATTAACAGGTATTTTGGCTTGTTTCGTGTTTAATTGAAGTGTTATTTTAAAAGAATAAGTCCAGTAAGAAATCAAAAATTTACAAAAAAAATACATTGAATTGCTTTACTTCCATAAAACCTATGTAATAATGAGAGTAAGATTAAGAAAGGACTATCATCATATGCCTAAACAACGCCTTTACATTATTTCTTTGGATGCTTTTGGTAGCCAAGATTTAGAGTATGCAAAAAACTTACCTAATTTTAAACGATTATTAGCTCGCAGTGCACTTGTTTCAGAAGTTGAAACAGTTTATCCGTCATTAACTTATATGGCGCATACATCAATTGTGACTGGGGTTTATCCCAATAAACATGGCATCATTAATAATACCTATTTGCAACCACATTTAGATTCGCCAGATTGGCACTGGTACGCAAAGGATATCAAAGTTCCCACTTTGTTTGATGTTGCTCATCAAGCTGGATATAAAATTGCAAGTTTACTTTGGCCAGTTACAGGACGAAGTAAATCTATTCATTGGAATTTTGTTGAAATATTTCCAAATCGTAAATGGAAAACTCAAATAGGAGTTTCTTTATGGTCTTCAAGTCCTAAGTATATCTTCGATTTAAATAACAAATTTGGAAAATTGCGCAATGGAATTCAACAACCTCAATTGGATGAATTTATTACTGCATCAATGGTTGATACGATAAGAACAAAAAATCCAGATTTATTTGCAGTTCATTTAGTTGATTTAGATAGTACACGCCATAAATATGGTGTAAATACGCCAGAAACTCAGGCTGCTATTCAGCGGATGGATCAGCATCTTGGCCAGATGATTGTGGCTATGGAAGAAAAAGGTATTTTTGATGATACGGTTATTGCAATTCTAGGTGATCATTATCAAATTGACGTCCATACGGTCATTCGCTTAAATCAATTATTTAAGGAGCAAGGATGGATAACCTTAAATAAAGATGGAAAAATTAAAGACTGGCAAGTTATTGCAAAAGGAGCAGATGGTTCTTGTTATATTTACACTCAACCACATATTGATTTATCCGAAGTTAAAGCTGCTTTAGGTAAACTAGAAAAAGAAATTGATCATATTTATACTGGTGAAGAAGCGGCTGCTATGGGAGCTGATTCAGCTTGTCAATTTTTAATCGAAGCAAAAAGTGGCTATTATTTTGAAAGCGGGATAAACGGACCTTTAGTTGAAAAAACAGCAGAAAATCCTACTTTACTCAAAGGCACTCATGGATTTAGTCCTAAAAAAGAAAATTATACTACAACTTTATTTATTAGTGGTCCAGGAATCAATTCAGCAGCTAAAATTCCATACGCACATTTAATAGACGAGGGACCAACTTTTCTACATGCAATCGGATTGAGTTACCCTCAACCAGTTGATGGGCGAATTTTAATCGAATTATTTAATGAAGTCAATTAAACTGAAATGGATGTGAAGGAATGGAGCAAATTAAACAAAGTGAGAACGATCGCTTTCGTTACACTAAATTAGAGCGTAGTTGGATTATGCAAGATTGGGCCAACTCAGCATACTCAGTAATGATTACAACGGTCGTATTCCCTTTATTTTTTAAGGTAGTTTCTGAAAATGGTGGCTTAAGTGATGCCACTTCAACAGCATATTGGGGCTATGCAAATTCTTTAGCCACTTTAGTTGTATCTCTTTTAGCTCCGTTGTTAGGTGCAATTGCCGACTATAAAGGCTATCGTAATCCTTTATTTACTCTTGCAACAGGATTGGGTGTCGTGGCAACACTAAGTTTTGCTTTTGTTCCTGATGAGAATTGGCAACTATTATTATTTCTTTATGTATTATCTGCAATTGGCTTCTCTGCTTCTAATATTTTTTATGATGCCTCTTTAATGGATGTTACCTCGAATAAGCGGATGGATCGTGTTTCAAGCGCTGGATTTGGTTGGGGATATATCGGAAGTACCATTCCATTTTTACTTTTTATCGTTTTACAATTAACTGAAATTTTACCAATTTCTACAGGAACTTTAATTAAAGGTTCCTTTATTATGACGGCGCTGTGGTGGTTCATTTTTACTATTCCTTATTGGAAAAATGTGAAGCAAACGACTTATATTGAAAAACAACCTAAGATAGTTGCTAAAAGCTTTAGTCGTTTATGGCAAACAATCAAACATATTCGCCAGCATCGCAATGTTTTTCTATTTTTAGCTGCTTACTTCGTCTATATTGATGGAGTAGGGACGATTATAACGATGGCAATGACCTTTGGAACAGATGTTGGTTTAAGTGCGAATAACCTTGTAGTCATTATGTTAGTTGTTCAAATTGTGGCTTTTCCGTGCTCAATCTTATATGGTGTTTTAGCAAAGCGCGTTGGAAATAAAGAAATGATTTTCTTTGGTATTTTAACGTATATAGGAATTTGTATTTTTGCGATTCAGCTCGATAGTTTACTTAAATTTATCGTGTTAGCTATCTTGGTTGGAACTGCCCAAGGTGGAATTCAATCCTTGAGCCGTTCTTTATTTGCCCAATTAATACCAGTTGAAAGAGCCAATGAATTTTTTGGATTTTACAATATATTTGGCAAATTTGCTGCCGTCATTGGTCCTGTATTAGTCGCAGTGACGACACAAATTACCGGACATGCTAAAGATGGTGTATTTTCTTTAATTATTTTATTTGTCGTCGGAGGAATTTTACTTTATTTTGTTAAAGTAGACCATGAAATTGAGAATCTATAAATATAAAAAAACGAGTTGAGAATTTCTCAGCTCGCTTTTTTGGTCAACCTTTAAAATTATATAAGGGTTTAATAATTTCTTGAATCTTCATAGTACCCGTCACATCTTTTTGTAACTGTTTACTTGGTTTATAGGCGCTAGGTGCTTCGTCTAAGGTATGTTTAGAAACGGAAGTACTCCAAATATGCCGCATTGTTTTTTGATAGCTGTCTAGGCTGATTTGAGCTTTAGCTTTGGAACGACTTAAAATCCGACCAGCTCCATGAGGGGCAGAATAATTCCAGGCTGGATTGCCTAACCCAGTCGCAAGAATACTCCCATCACGCATATTTAATGGAACAATAAGTGCTTCCCCTTTTTGAGCTGAGGTAGCGCCCTTTCGAAGCATTAAGTTTTCAGTATCGATATAGTTATGAGCGCAATCAAAAGTACTGATGACAAAGTTGTCCCATTTCATCCCTTTTAAAATCGTTTCAGCCATCAATTTACGATTTAAGGCAGCGTAAGCTTGGGCGATTTTCATATCATTCAAATAGTTTTCAAAATTGCTTCCTTCTACATAAGAAAGCTCATACGGAATCTTAATTGTTTCACGAAGGGTTGCTAGTCTATTGGCCTCTGCAATCAAACCTTTTTTCATTTGGTGCTTCAATTCTATTTTTAACTCTTTTCGTCTAGTAGCTAATGTTTGATAGGCTATTTCTTGATGGTATTCTGCGACTTCTTTGCCGAGACTGCGGCTACCACTATGAATGACCAAATAGATGCCATCTGCACCTTGGTTCACTTCAATAAAATGGTTGCCTCCACCAAGTGTCGCGATACTACGCATGGCCCAGCCTTCATGGACGGGTGCATGTAGTTTTGTGAAATCAAATTGGTGCATTGCGGTATCATGGTTGCTTTGCCCACTAGGAATTCGATTGCGAATCAATTGGTCTAACTTATCAAAATTTAATTTTAAACGTCCAGGTTTTAACTTTACAACATAAAGTCCACAACCAATATCGACTCCAACAAGATTTGGTACGACTTGGTTTGTGATGGTCATACTAGTTCCAATCACACAACCTTTGCCACTATGAGTATCAGGCATAATTCGAATTTGACTATCCTTAGCAAATTCTTGATTACAAAGTGAAATAATTTGACTGATCGTATGATCATCAAGCATATCCGTATAAACAACAGCTTCATTATATTTTCCTTTTAATGTTAACATTTCAAATCCTCAACTTTTCTATAGAGTTTAGGAGAAATGAAGAGATTCGATTTCTCCTATTGCTGGATAAATCCTCTTAGTTGGTTTAATTTATTACTCATTGCTTCGTCCTCCCTTAGAATGTTCGTTGAGCCGTTCAGGCCATAAAAATAGTTAGAATGGTAAACTTGGAGCTTTAGGTTCAGAACTACCTTACTCTTAGTTCTTCTATCTTAAAAAAGAATTACTTTAAAAACGCAAAAAAACAGTTCATCAACCAAGAGATTGACGAACTGTTTCTAAAAATTAAGACTAGCATCTATTTGTTAAGAGCATTGACAACAGAGGGAAAACTATTGCCACTCAAACAAATAAGTGGGGCTTTAAATTCAAAACATAAATCAAATCTTGCTTGTTTCGTAATAACTATCTGTAATTGAGTAACTGCATTTTTCATGATGTCTGCTCCTTTCCGTTTAGTTTTGGTAACTCGAGAAGAAGTATAACATGACATTTTTTTATTAACAAGAGAATCTTTCATCTTTTTTATTTCTGGCTTTTCTTAAATAATCTAAAATTTAGGCATAGACAAGTGTGAAAATCAGAAAAAGTATGGTATCATTTGGTCATTCACAGAATTTAGTAAAGAAAGAATTTATGTCAGCTTTAAGCTGATTTTAGTGATATATATAGTAATGGAAAGAGGTTTATTTAGAATGGGAATGGTCAGCAATGATTTTCATAAAATTATGATGGAACGTCGCTCAATTCGAGCCTATGATGAGGCCGTTAAAATTCAGCAAGAAGAAATGGCTCAAATTTTAACTGAAGCAACATCTGCTCCATCATCTGTAAATATGCAGCCTTGGCGTTTTGTTGTCGTTGAGAGTAGCGAAGGAAAAGCAAAGCTACGTCCACTAGTTGGTTCAAATGTGCTACAAAATGATACATCTGCAGCGATGATTCTTTTATTTGGTGACCGCAATTGTTTTGCTTACTCAGCTGATATTTATGGGGTAGCAGTTGAACGAGGCTTGATGCCAAAAGAAGTGGAAGAAAGACAACTAAAAAATTTAAAACATCATTATGAAACCATTTCTCCTGATCACTTAAAAGAGACGTTATTAATTGATGGAGGATTAGTAGCGATGCAATTAATGTTAGTGGCTAGAGAACATGGGTATGATACGAATGCAATCGGTGGTTTTAAAAAAGAATTATTGGCAGAGGCTTTTAATATGGATGCCGCTCGCTATGTTCCAATTATGATTGTTTCCATTGGAAAAGCGGTTGAAGCAGGTTTCCCATCTGTACGCTTACCTATTGAAAAAATTACCGAGTGGGTTTAAAATTTAATTAGTCAAAAAGACTCCATTTCAATCAGAGGAAATTCTGATCGGAATGGAGCCTTTTTGATTAATTGATAGCTGCTATAAGTCCTGCAAGTTAAGTTTTTTTATAAACCTTGTAAATATCTAACCAATTAGGAGTGTTTGAAGACCAATAAGCAGAAGTGTAGCGATTAAAATAGGGTTTAATCAGTAAATAGTATAGTGTAACATCCAAGTATAAAGGCTAAAGTTAATAGTATCGTTAAAATTATTTTATAAACTATTTTTATTTTCATTCATAGTAGCTTCCTTTTATAATTAAAAAGTTATTTTACTTTAAAATTTTTATTAGTTAAGAGAGTTGCCCAAAGCCCATATATTGGGGAAAAAATACATACTAACTTAAATAAATTAATCAAGGGATACTTTGAAATGATAGAAAATAATAAAGTAAAGAACAAAAGAAAAGAAATACTAAAAACTATAAATCGATATATATTTTTTTTCCAAAAAGGAAACCTTTTTAAATTATTGTCTAAAAAGGTCCCTATCAATCCTAAGCCTAGCCATTTCATAACTTTATCCTCCCCAGTAAATAAACAAGCTTGATGAGTTGTCTAACACATAAAAGCTTGTTTTTATATAATGTTAGCCTTGTTTAGTTGCAATCGTTGCTCCAATTCCATAAATTGGGGCAATAATGCATAAAAGCTTAATTAATTTAATAGTGGGATAGTTGGTAATAATAGAAAATATAAGTGTAAAGAAAATAAGAGATGAAAAACTAAAAATAATAAATCGATAGATATTTTTTTTCCAAAAATGAAATTGATTCAAATGATTGTCTAAAAATATGCCGAAAAATCCTAATTTTAGCCATTTTTTCATACTCAGCCCTCATTTCTGTATTTTAAGATGATAAATTATTGGTAATACCAATATTGATAACTGTAGCTTTGATAGATAAAAACTCGGACATGACTATAAGTTCCTGGAGTAATATATGATATTATACTAGCTATGACAAAATACTTAACTCCACCTAAAAGCATACCAACTGCAGGTGCACCTCTATTTGCAATAAAATTCAAATCACTCTTTTTTATATATATTTTGAAAGTACCAGAAAAAACAGAACCGACTATTTTAGTTGTACCAGCTGCTCGCGCTAAATCAGGAGCTGGTAATGGCAAATTATTATCTTTACAATATTGAACCAATCCGGATCGAGTTAATTCTATTTCAAAGTTATTCCCATCGGAACTAACGGAAAAATATGGAGAATTTTTATAATACTCTAAATCGATGGTTTCTTGTATAGTTTTGGCTTCAGAAGCATTAACCACTATAGGTGAGAATAAAAAAGCATTTACTAGTATCATAGCAGTTAAGGTTATTGAGATTATTTTAATAGTTCTTTTCATGACTTTTCCCCTATTCACTTAATTATTTTTTTTCTAATAAACCACTAAACTCATAGCTATAAAATAAAGTTCCATCTCCATTCATGGTAACCAATTTTTTATTCCCAGTTGCATATAACCACCCTTGATATTTACCACCATTAATATATGAAACATGCCATCGGCGATTTAAACCCGGGGCTTTCATTTGAAACCAAGAGGTTAAATATACTCCAAAAACAGCTCTAGATACTTTATTTGGAAAGTAAGTATAATGCTCACTACCTTCAATTAATATTCCTTCATCCAACAATGGGGAATCAATAAAATCTAAAGTATTGGTTCTGTCATAAACCGTATTTTCTGACGCATAAACTGGTTGGGCAAGAAAAGCACAGGAAAGTAATAGTGTGCTAATCATTAAAACTCTTCTTTTGATTTGCATGGATATTTCCTCCTTAAATTTGATAAATTGATTATTACATATATCAGATAAAGAAAACTATTTTGTTCATAAGTGATTAATTTTGATTCACAAATGCTATAATAATATATAAAATAGAGTTTGTTTTCAATGACATAGTTTGCAGTTTAGAATTCTAAATTTATTTTAAGGAGTGTTTCACGATGTTTGATTGGATTACTGTAGATTCATTTACATATTCATTTTTTGCGATATTCAGTTATTATTTTTGTTTTCTTTATTTTGAATTATTTAATAGTTTGAAAAAAATTTTAATTTTATTGTTGTCATTTTTAGTCATATTGATAGTTCATTTCAATTTTGATAGTATTGCTGATTTATTATGTTTTGGCTTTTTTTTGATTTATGAGATAAGTCAAAAAAAACCTCCTCTAAATGGACTTTTTATTACAGTTGTATCGCTATTAATCCCTAGATTTTGTAAAAATATTATAAGTTATATAGTTTGGAACACGTCAATAAATACACTTTCTGCACCAATAGCATATTTGATTCCTTATATCCTATTTATTTTGTTAGCTATTCCTATACTTTTAGTAGTTAGAAAACTATATGTTGAAATTAAGTTGAAAAATAATTACTTTTTAAGTCTAACAATCGTATTATTTATTGTGTATTTCATTTTACTTATGAATCAGCTATTTGTGTATATTTCTTATTATAATGATTTTTCTGGATATGCGATTTTTGCAACAGTTCTTGTGGCCATATTCGTTTTATCTTTGCAGTTTTTTTTCTATAATGAGATAGTAAAAAAAAGGATAGAAAATATAAAAAAAGAAGAAATGATTCACGCAGCGGAACAATTTAATTTAGAAGTAGAAAAGCAAAATAATGAAATTAAAAAATTTAAACATGACTATCGTAATATTTTATTGTCGTTAGATTATTTTATTGAACAGAAGGAGTGGGGAAAGTTACGAGAATATTATGAAATAACGATTAAGGAATCTCAAAAAAATCTTCAAAAGACAAATTTTACACTGTCTTCAATCAACAATCTTGTAAACTTTGAGTTAAAAAGTATTTTACAAACAAAACTTTTAAATGTCCAAGAAAATGGAATTGAATTGAATGTTACAGTTATTGGGGAAATAGAAGTGGAAAACCAATACTCACTAGCACTAGTCAGAGGTCTAGGTATTATTTTAGATAATGCATTGGAAGAGTTGGAAACATTAAATGGAGGGAAATTAAACATTCTGTTTACAAAGGAAGAAGAAGAAGTTGTTATTATTATATCAAATTCATGTAGTGGAACTGTTGAAAATATCCGAACTCTTAAAACAAAAGGCTTTTCATCAAAAGGAATGAATAGGGGATTAGGTTTAAGCAATTTGCAAGAAATTATAAATGAAAATGACTTTGTGTTAGAAACATCAGTTAAAAATAATTTATTTACTCAGATAATAAGAATTCAAGAAAGGATGAAATAATATGCTTTCAGTTTTTGTTTGTGAAGATGATAAAATACAGCGTGAAAAATTAGAGAAAATTATCCGGAACGTTATTATGATTGAGGAATTAGAGATGGAATTTACTTTATCTACTGGAGATATCAAGGAACTATTAGAATTAGTAAAAAAGCTAGAGCCGATAGGTTTATATTTTTTGGATATAGACTTACAGCAAGAATTAAATGGTATAGAATTGGCATCAGAGATTAGAAAGTATGATACTTTTGGCAAAATAGTGTTTTTGACTTCACATACTGAACTGATGCCTCTAGCTTTCCAATATCGGGTTGAAGCATTGGATTATATCATCAAGTCTGAGGAAGAAGCAATGAGGCTAAGAGTATATGAATGTATGAAATTGGCTTCCGAGCGACACAAAGATGACCGATTTAAAAATAAACATATGATTACAATTAAAATAGGGAACCAACTTAGAACTTTTAAAGTAGAGGATATTTTATTTATTGAAACATCAACTAAACCCCATCGTTTAGTTTTAAATTTAATAAATGAACAAATAGAGTATTATGGAAATATAAAAGATGTTGAAAAATATGGATTTAATTTAACTAGATGTCATAGATCTTTTGTTGTGAATAAAGATAATGTCTCAAAAATAAATAAAAACACCTTAGAAGTTGAGATGAATGATGGGAGCATAATTTATGCTTCTACCAGAGGCATAAAAAAGTTGCATTAATGAACACATACCATTCGTTTATGAATGATAGGTAATAACTTCCAAATTTAGTTTATACTTCAATTAAACATTAAATTTGGAAGGTGATTTTATATGAAAAAAATTTTTTTCTCACTGCTAATACTTCTAATTTTCCCAACCCAAAGCTTTGCAAATTCACAAAAAATAGTGAGTGATTTGGATGGCACTGTAGTAATTGAATTTATACAGAAGATTTTATATAAGTATAAAATCTTCTCGACAGGTAAGTCGGCAAAAACATACAATGGATATACTCTTCGAAAAAGCGTGAAAGTTAAAGACGGATACATAGGATTTTATTAGTAATGCTTCTTAAAGATAGCCAACATTTTATCAGGAAAAATAGCATAAGGATAACATTCTATTGACTTTTCCAAAATAAAACAGCCTGCATTCCACAAAGTATTTTTTGTGGAATGCAGGCTGTTTTATTCTAGTTTACACATCAATTAATGACTATTTTTAAGCATGATTTTTTTCAATGGATAATATAAAAGAGAGACTAAAATTACAGTTGAAATCGAATTAATCACAGTTGCATATAAACTTACAAATGAGGCAATTGAGGCAACTTGTAAAGTCGTACCCGCAATTAAAGAAACAATCACTCCCTGTACATAAGACTCAATAATTTTTGTTATTCCAGCTGCAATTGCAATCAGTAAAATTACATAAAATTTAGAATCATCATGTTTAAATAAGCGGAAAATAGTTGCAACAACTGCGGCTACAATAATTGCTTCAATCATTGTGAATACTGCAAAACTAGCATATCCGTTTAATAAATCAAAAATCCCAAGACCGATTGCACCAGCGGCAGCTCCGTATTTGAAACCTAAAAGTAGCACAGAAAGAACAACAAGTGCATTTCCAAAATGAATAAATGGGGCCCCTACTGCAGCTGGTAAAGGAATTCTAAAAACTTGGACGCCTAGAAATGTAATCGCAGCGAATAGCCCTGTTAACACAATCATATATGTTTTGTTTTTGTTTGAATTTAGCATAAAATTCCTCCTTTAATCGATAAAAAACTCGTTGAGACGGTCAGCTCCGGCAGAAAAATAGAGAATTGCAAGAAAAGTGTCAGTTTCTTTTTTTGGAAATTCATCTTTTTTCCGAGGAGTTGGCTCAAAAGAGCTAGCCTAGATAAAAAGCTCGTTGAGCCGGTCAGCTCCGGCAGAAAAATAGAGAATTGCAAGAAAAGTGTCAGTTTACTTTTTTGGGAATTCATCTTTTTTCCGAGGAGTTGGCTCAAAAGAGCTAGCCTAGATAATTATTTTTAGTAGTTTGGGTAATTCCGTTTCAAAACAAACACCAAATTTAGGATCTTGTTTTTGCTGAAGAGTTTTTGAAATGGCATCGTGAATAAAACGAACAGCAATTTCGCTTGCTGTATGAATGTCTTTACCAGATAATACCGAGCCAGTTACTATACTAGCAAAAATATCCCCAGTTCCAAAATAATGTCCAATCATCTTTTTATCTAAAGCATAATTGATTCTATTTGTTTCAACATCAAAAGAAGCAGCCCCAATTTCAAATTCGTCAAAATAAACGCCAGTTAAAATAATTTTTTTTGGACCTAGTTGTCCCAAACGTTTTAATAAATCTTCAATATAGTCTTTTGTGTAAGGACCTGTTTGAAAAGGTTCTTCTAAAAGTAATGCAGCTTCAGTCAAATTTGGGATAATGACTGTGGCTTTTTCACATAATTTACGCATTTTTGCTGGATAATCTGGTTGAAAGCCACGATAAAGTTTACCTGAATCAGCCATAACAGGATCAATGATGACAGGACATTGTGAGGCTGTCATCGTATCAATAGTATCTATCACAAGATCAATCTGTTTCGGGTTGCCTAAGTAACCTGTATAAATAGCATCAAATTTTAAATCTAAAGATTTCCAATGAGCAATGATTTTTTTCATTTCTTCTGTTAAATCTAAGTAAGTATTAGCTCCAAGCCCTCCAGTGTGAGTTGAAAGTAACGCAGTTGGCAAGACGCAAGATTCAAACCCTAAAGTAGCAAGAATCGGCAAAGTGACAGTTAGGGCAACCTTTCCGACTCCAGATAAATCATGAACAACTAAAACTTTTTTTTGCATGTATATCTCTCCTCGTATAAAAAGTTTGTTGAGCCGTATAGGCCTGGCAGAAAAATAGGGAAATTTGATATGGCGTTTTTTGCCATCTCGAAATTTCATCTTTTTTCCGAAGGACTGGCTCAAAAGAACTAGCCTTGATAAAAAGTTTGTTGAGCCGTTTAGCTTTGGCAAGAAAATAGGGAAATTTGATATGGCGTTTTTTGCCATCTCGAAATTTCATCTTTTTTCCGAAGGACTGGCTCAAAAGAACTGTCCTAATAAAAAGTTTGTTGAGCCATTTAGCTCTGGCAAGAAAATAGGGAAAGTTGATGTAACGTTTTTTGTCACCTCGGAATTTCATCTTTTTCTCGAAGAGCTGGTTCAAAAGAATTAGTTTTAAGACTTATAAAATTAAAAAAGTGGCTAAAAATAAAATGCAGTATAAAAATCCAATCATTAAGCCCCAATTATAGCATGAGTAGCAATAAACTATAAAGCTTTTAACTATTATTTTACTCATTATATTTTCTCTCGTTCTAATTAACGGTTTGGTTATTCTTTTAAAATTAAAAAATAACTTCTAATCCTATTATGCTTGATAGAATTTTTTTGAGATAACTAATAAAATGAAAACTATTTTTTTGTTATTTATTTTTATTGTTATTAAGTTGCTCATTAGTTTTTTTTTTCACTTACAAAAAAACTTTATTCAAAGATAGTTGCATCATATAGGTGTTAATCATTGTGAAAAATTAATTTTCACAATGTTATTTTAGTTGAAAAAAAAGTCTATAAATAAGTCGTGTATCTTTTGTTTTTTGTTATTTTATTGTATGATTTGGTTGAGAAATTAAGATGTTATTTATTCATGTTATTCATGAGTGTGAAAAGGTCTTTTATTCTTTTTAATAACCGATTAATACCAATATAATTAAGGAAGTAGGGGATTGAAATGCGGTCTGGAAATGTCTTGTTTTTAACTATTATTGGAACCATTATTATTGGAGCGGGAACGGCAATTTTAGTGCAAGCAAAAGAAGAAGAAATTGTTATTAAACCCATTGAAATACCTTATGGAAAAAACATCAATGCAGCAGTCATTGAAAAACAATTAGAAAAGCAAGGAATTAAAGATGTTAAAATTATTAAAGGTAAAATTGAACCTGAAAAAATTGGTGAATACTCTCTAACTTTGCAATTAACTAAAGAGGATAATGAAATTTTTGAAAAAGTCGTTAAAATTGATGTTACAGATGAAGTCCCTCCAGAAATAACAGTGAAAAAGGTTGAGATTGAGGCAGGATCTAATTTTAATCTAACGGATTATGTGGATGTAATTGATAATGCTGATGGTGATTTAACCGGAATTATCACGTATAAACCAGTTGATACCAAAGATCTAGGAGAACAAAAGTTAGAAATAGCTAGTACGGACTATTCTGGAAATAAAACCAATAAAAAATTATTCTATCTGTTATAGACACAACAAAACCAACTCTGAATGTAACAGATGAAAAAATCAATTTTGGAGCAAAATTTAATGCAATGGAAAATAGTAGTGCTACGGACTTGATTGATGGAAATTTAACTTCTGAAATGCAAGTTACCGGTACAGTTGACCCTAATACAGCTGGAACTTATACCTTACTATATACGGTCTCTGATAAATCAGGTAACAAAGTAGAAAAAGAACGGAATGTCATTGTGGAAGCTGCTCCAGTTGCAGATAATGTTGAGCCAGAAGCAACCAATGAAAATGCAAATGAAACTAATCCAGAGACTGATACTTCTAGTGATGTGAATTCTGAAGCAGAAGCTGTAACGCCTGCACCTATTTCAAATCCAGATCCAATAGCTCCACCAGCACCAAGTTACGCTCCAATGACTATCTATGTTGGAGGCTCTGCTATACCTTATCAAAATGGCGGTCAAGGAACTGGACAGTCAATCATCGATAACGCTCCAGTTGCTTCAACTTGGGGAGGTGCGGCTATTCAATCAGGAAGCGATGGTTTAAATACACATATTATCGGTCATAACCCGGGTGTCTTTAGCGCTCTATTTAATGTTGGAATTGGTAGCCAAGTAACGATTACAGATGGAAATGGAACACCAACAAACTATACAATTAATCGAGTCTATGAAGTCAATGATAATGCTGTCGGTGTTCGGGATGGTGTTGATTATTGGGATCAAATGATTGGTACTGGCGGAGGTGAACGGGTGACCTTCCAAACATGTGAAAATGACAATGTGAATTGGGTCTATGAAGCAGTAAGCTAATGTTGGTTTGGAACCGAAAAGAAAATACTAGTCAATTAAGAGTTAACTCTTAATGGACTAGTATTTTTTTAATTAAAATCCGCTGAAAACGGGCTTACAATAAAAAATACTTATGTTAAAATAAACAAGGACTTTAAAAAGTAATCATGATTGAGTAAGGAAGTGTAGAATGAACAGAAGTTGGGTATATGTCATTATAGGCGCTATTTTAGAAGTTGCTTGGGTAACTGGTTTGGCTCATTCAACCACAATCTGGCAATGGATAGCGACGATTATTAGTGTGACGATTAGTTATGGTTTGTTTACGTTAGCTGCCAAAAATCTGCCAGTGGGAACACTATATGCAGTCTATACAGGATTAGGAACAGTTGGAACGATACTTGTAGGTATTTGGTTGTTTAATGAATCCATTTATCCATTGAAAGCTTTTTTAATGATGACTTTATTAATCGGAATTATCGGATTAAAGCTAGTAGAAGCAAAAGGCAAGTAAAAAAGGAGGACATTGAATGACGTTAGCATGGGGTGCATTATTCGTAGCAGGTTTAATTGAAATTATTGGTGTCATGAATATTAAACGCTTGGCAGATGGAAAAAAGAGCGCTCTTTTTTTTGCCATTGTTTTAATGGGAATTAGTTTGTTGTTACTTTCTTTTGCATTACAATCAATCCCAATGGGTACAGGATATGGAATTTGGACTGGAATTGGCACGGTAGGTACGACAATTGTTGGTATAGTAGTCTATAAAGATTCAAAAAGTTGGCCAAGGTTATTTTTTATTGCCTTAATCTTACTTTCAACAATTGGTTTGAAACTACTAAGTTAGAACAATAAAAAAACTTGCCAGTAGAACTAGTCTACTGGCAAGTTTTTTTATTTATACATATTTTCCAGTTACAGAGTTCGCTTGTTCTTTGATTTGTGCAGGTGGACCAGAATAAATTAGTTGTCCGCCTTTACTTCCGCCAGCAGGACCAAGATCAATAATCCAATCCGCACTTCTAATAATATCTAAATTATGTTCGATAACAATTACCGTGTTGCCTTTTTCAACAAGGGTATTCATGATATCAATAATTTTTTCAATATCAGACATGTGTAAACCTGTTGATGGTTCATCCATAATATAAATACTGCCTTTTTTATGCAACTCATTAGCTAGTTTTAACCGTTGGCATTCTCCACCAGAAAGAGTATTAAGCGACTGTCCCAGTGTTAAATAACCAATTCCAACTTCTTCAAGCGCTTGTAATTTCTTAGTTATCTTTGGAGTAGTAAAGAAATCTAAGGCTTCAGTAACCGTCATTTCTAAAACATCACTAATTGACTTTCCTTGTAAATGGTAGGTTAGAACCGTTTCTTGAAATCTTTTCCCTTGGCATGTTTCACATACCGTACGAATAGAATCCATAAAAGCTAAATCCATAGTTGTAAAACCTAAACCTTTACAATCTTCACAAGCTCCTTTTGAATTGAAGCTGAATAGAGAAGGGCTAACTTGATTAGCAGTTCCAAATTCTTTACGAATCGTATCCATAATCCCGCAATAAGTAGCAGGGTTTGAGCGACTACTAGCATGGGCAGCCGATTGGTCAATGACAATACTATCTGGATGTTCTTTTAAGAAAATATCTTCAATTAGCGTACTTTTACCAGAACCAGCTACCCCAGTTACAACAGTTAAAATACCTTTTGGAATTGTGACATCAATATTCTTAAGATTATGGAGATTGGCATGTGCAACTGAAAATCCACCAGTAGCTTTACGCGGATTACTTTTTAGTGCGAGATTTTTTTGCAAATAGTTCCCTGTTAATGTATCAGAAGTTAATAAATCAGCATAACTACCTTCAAACATAATTTCGCCACCTTTTTTACCAGCTAAAGGTCCAACATCAACGATATGATCTGCAATTTTAATGACGTCAGGATCATGTTCCACCACTAAAACGGTATTGCCTTTGTCTCGTAATTTAACAAGTAGTTCGTTTAAACGGTGAACATCTTTAGGGTGCAGACCCACACTAGGTTCATCAAAAATATAAAGTAAATCCGTTAAGCTACTACTTAAGTGACGGACCATTTTAACACGTTGAGATTCTCCACCAGATAGAGTGGTAGTTTCACGATCTAAGCTGACATAATCTAAACCGATATCAACCAGATGTTGAATGCGTTCTAGTAAGCTAGTAATTAAAGGTTTAGCAATAGGATCGGTAATTTCTGCCAGTGCGTTTAATAGTTCATCCATTTGCATTGCCAGATAATCAGCAATCGAATAGTTATTGATGCGGCAGTTTAAGGTCGCTTGAGAAAATCGGGCTCCATGGCACAATGTACAACCAGCTTCATGAGTAAAAGGAGCGACTCTTTTTTTAGTTGATTCAGCCATTTCGCCTTCTTTTTTTAAATACAGGCGATTGAATTTTTCAACTAAAGCTTCATAATTTGAGTTTAACGCACCAAAATCACTACCGAGCGTTATTTTTATATCTTTTCCATAAAGTAGCAGATTTAATTCTTCAGCTGTATAGTCGTTGATTGGTTTGTCATTGTCAAAAAATCCTGAAAGAGCATAGATTTTCCAATACCAAGAATCAACAGAAAATGTTGGAAACAGAATAGCTCCATCATTCAATGATTTCGTACGATCTAATAATTTATCGAGATTAACGGTAATCTGTTTGCCGACACCTTGGCACTCTGGACACATACCTTGTGGATCATTAAATGAAAAATAATTGGCAGTTCCAACGTAAGGGGTTCCGACTCGAGAAAATAGAAGTCTTAATAGAGGATTAATATCAGTAATTGTTCCTAATGTAGAACGGGAGTTTCCGCCTAACCGTTTTTGATCAATAATAACGGAAGTTGAAAGATTTTCAATCGAATCAGCATCAGGTTGTTGGTATTTTGGTAAAAAATTTCGTAAATAAGCACTGTAGGTTTCATTTAATTGGCGTTGAGATTCTGTTGCAATAGTCCCAAAGACGATTGATGATTTTCCAGATCCAGAAACACCAGTAAAGATGGTGATTTTTCGCTTAGGAATAGCTAAAGAGATATTTTTTAAATTATTTTCTCTAGCCCCATTTAAATAAATGTATTCTTGTGTCAATTAAACTCCCCCAATACTTTTTTTAGTAACTATATCTTTCTTTCAAATAAAAAAATAGGCATATGAAGACACAGTAAATAGGCTGTTGAGGTAAGTAACGGGTCTAATAGACGAGCAGATTGTTCAAAAAGAACGCGTAAGTGCTTTTAAAATCTATTGAACCTGAATTACAGCACTAAGTTAATGAGGCTTAGCAACAGCATGTTCACGAGCAAATTTTTTATTTTTAGAAAGGGCTTAAAGTCACGAACTAAAATAATAACAA
The DNA here is from genome assembly GCF_000744945.1 of Carnobacterium maltaromaticum DSM 20342. NCBI lineage: Bacteria > Bacillati > Bacillota > Bacilli > Lactobacillales > Carnobacteriaceae > Carnobacterium > Carnobacterium maltaromaticum. The sequence continues at coordinate 1,559,610 of NZ_JQMX01000001.1, read as the reverse complement.
ATTGTTAAAATGAAGTCAAGGAATATAGCTAGCTAGTTTCATAATTTAAAACGAAAGTTATTCAACTAAGACTTAAGGATGATTTATGATCAAAATAGTAGTGAAAAAAATAAAAACAAGCTATAATCAAGAGCAGCTTTTATTTGGAGGGGGAGAATAATAGGATGGAAGAACGTGCTACGCCCAAAATAGGTTCATGGAAAAATTTCTTTACTTTACTGAATGACACGAAGCCCAGAAAAATATTGATTTTCTTTGGTTTATTCTTTAGTTTGATTACAACATTGATTGGTCTGGTTGTACCACTATTTACTAAAAATTTAATTGATAATTTTTCGATAGAATCTCTAAGTTGGATGGTTATTGTTGGAATCGTATTAGCTTTTATTTTTCAGGCGATTACAGATGGTGTTTCAATGTATATGCTAAGCTACATGGGACAACAAATGGTTGCTCGCTTACGTGAAAAAGTGTGGAAGAAGCTTGTCCATCTGCCAGTTTCTTATTTTGATGAAACCAAAACAGGAGAGATTGTCAGTCGCTTAATTAACGACACAACCTTAGTTAAAGATTTAATTACGCAGCATTTCCCACAGTTTGTCAGTGGAATCATTTCTATTATTGGTGCAGTCACTATTTTAATGATTATGGATTGGAAAATGACGTTAATGATGTTAATCGCAATTCCGATAACAGCGTTATTTATCACACCATTAGGATCAAAAATGGCAAAAATATCCAAAGCAACCCAAAATGAAACAGCTGATTTCACTGGAATTGTTAGTCAAACATTGGCTGAAATTCGTTTGATGAAATCATCAAGCGGTGAAGAAACTGAAATTAAAAATGGTGAAGCTGGAATTAATCGCTTATTTAAATTTGGATTAAAAGAAGCCAAACTATTTTCAATTATTGGCCCAATTATATTTTTAGTTATGATGGCGATTATTGTTGCGATTATTGTTTATGGCGGGATTAGAGTTCAAGAAGGTACACTAACAACAGGAACATTAATTGCTTTCTTACTCTATTTATTTCAAATTATTTTCCCTGTAACTTCATTTGTAACTTTCTTTACCCAATTGCAAAAAGCCAAAGGTGCAACTGAGCGAATTACTGAGATTTTAAGTATGGAAAGTGAAGACTTAGAAAAAGGCTTGGATTTTGATGTAGCTGGAAAAATGATTCAAATGAAGGATGTTTCATTTGAGTACAATCCAAACGAACCGATTTTAGCCGATATCAATTTCGAAACGAATCCTGGGGAAGTTATTGCCTTTGCAGGACCTAGTGGGTCTGGAAAAACGACTTTATTTTCTTTACTAGAAAGGTACTACTCTGTTAAAGAAGGCAGTATTGAAGTTGGGTCGACACCATTAGAATCAATTTCATTACATTCTTGGCGTCGTCAGATTGGTTATGTTTCGCAAGAAAGTGCGATGTTATCTGGCAGCATTCGAGATAATTTAACTTATGGATTGGAACAAGAATTTTCTGAAGATGAGCTTTGGAAAGTCGCTAAACTAGCATATGCCGAAACCTTCATTCGCGAGTTGCCTAAGGGGTTAGACACAGAGGTTGGCGAACGAGGAATGAAATTATCTGGGGGGCAACGGCAACGAATTTCAATTGCCAGAGCTTTCTTACGTGATCCTAAAATATTAATGCTAGATGAAGCGACTGCAAGTTTGGATAGTCAATCGGAAGGAGTTGTTCAACAGGCCTTAAGTAATCTGATGGAAGGCAGAACAACATTCGTCATTGCCCATCGCTTATCGACGATAGTCCATGCAGATAAAATTATTTTTATTGAACATGGTCGCATTACAGGTATGGGAACTCATAGTGAGCTGGTGGCTAATCACGAATTGTATCGTAGCTTTGTGGAGCACCAATTAACTTAATGGATAGTTGTATCATGTTGTGTCATGGTTTTTGTTGCTTTATCATGGTTCTTGTTGCTTTAGCAACTTAGAACCATGATACACATCCATCGAAGATGGACTGTGATCCATAAATGTTGGTTCACTAAGGTTCTTGTTGCTTTGTCATGGTTCTTGTTGCTTTAGCAACTTAGAACCATGATACACATCCATCAAAGATGAACTGTGATCCATAAATGTTGGTTTGCTTATATGTAGCATCTTTATATCGAAGCCTCTTTACATTTTTCTTATTTCTTATAAAATAGAAATAAGAAAGCATTTTTAATGAAACGAAAAATAAAATTTAAAATTGAAGAGGTGAATTTAATGAAATTTGAAAATAAAAAAGAAGAGAAAAAATATTATGAAACAGTTGCGAGTGAAGAAGAATTTTTAAAATGGTATAAGGCTCAAGATTTGCCTAAATACGAAACGCCATCTGTAACTGTGGATAACGTAATGTTTTGTTATAATCGTGAAGAAGATCAACTTAAAATGTTGTTAATCAAGCGTAAAGCGCATCCATTTAAAGATTCTTGGGCTTTACCACCTGGATTCCCGGAGACACCTAACTAGGAACAAATGCAAAACCCGTCAAATCAAGGTTTGGACAGTATTTTGAGGTTCGATTCACCTAGTTATGTGTTAAACGCATAACTAGGGAGAAATGCTTTTATATCAAGGTTTTATCCGACCTAGTTACGACTATCCGGGAATACAGGTTACCAGGAGGTTTTGTCAATCCTACAGAATCAACAAATGAAAGTTGTTTAAGAGAAACTCAAGAAGAAACCGGCGTCAAGCTAACCGAGTTAAATATTGAACAATTATATACTTTTAGTACGCCTAATCGTGATCCACGAGGATGGGTGATTACAACGAGCTATATTGCTTTTTTAAATCAAGAAGTACTGACAGCGGGGGACTATGCTAGCGATGTTAAATGGTTTAATATTGATATTGAAGGTGATCTAGTCATGCTAACTGAAGGGGATATTGTGATTCAATTAGATATCCAAAAAGAAGCAACTCTTGTCTCTAGTCAAGAACGTTTGGCTTTTGATCACGGAGAAATTATTAGTACAGCCTTTAAACGCATACGTGGAAAAATGTACTCCCAGCCTCGTGTATTAACGATTTTAGGTGAGAGTTTTACAATTACAGAGGCTAGAAAAGTCTTTGCTAAATTTTTAGGTCTAGATTATAAAAAGATCGACCATTCTAATTTTAAAAAAGATTTATTGAAATTTGTCAAAGAAGTGGATGAAAGACCGACTGGAGTTGGACGCCCATCTAAATTTTATGCTGTAGATAGTCCTTATTTGACTTAAATACAATCAAAGCCTATGGGAAATCAGAGGCTTTTTACATAGTTAGAAATTTTAAATTGTTATTTAAATCGATTTTATTAGTTATTAATAGATGTGTCTATATTTTGTTAAAAATAGATAGAAATATTTTTTTGCTCAAGGTTTTTGTTCTTTTTAAATAAGCTATATGTTATTATAGAAACATTATAAGGCTAGTAAAAGATAGAAGGCGAGAGGAGAGCGTTTTTTGTGAAAGAAGCAGACATTCGTGTAGCGATAACTGCACAAAATTATGAACTCTATTATCAGCCCAAATTTGAAAGTGTAGAGAAGAAATTAATTGGTGCTGAAGCACTTATGCGATTAAAAGTTAATGAAAAAGTGTTAAGACCAGATGACTTTATGCCAATTGTCAATGAAATGGAACAAATGGAAACGATGCAAAATTTTTTAATTCATGAAGTTGTAACGAAATTAAATTCAGAAGAGTTAGTCAATTATGATTTTTCAATTTCACTTAATATGAACTCTAGCGAATTTGTGCATAAAGAACATATGGATGAAGTTTTATTGTTTTTTAAAAATGAGTTAATAAACCCCAATAAACTAGAAATTGAGATTACGGAAAGAAGAGAATTTCCTGATTTTGATTTAGCCGTTAGCTATTTAGAAAAACTAAAAGAAACTGGGATTAAGGTCAGCTTAGATGATTTTGGTAGAGGGTTTAATTCGTTAGCCTATTTACGCATGTTGCCTATAGATGTCTTGAAAATTGATCGTGCCTTTATGAATGAAGTATTAACGGATAAGAAAGTTCAAATGATTGTTAAAGCAGTGATTCAATTAGCCCATGACTTAGACATTTTAGTATTGGCGGAAGGTATGGAAACAAAGCAACAAGTTGAGTTTATGGATCAAATGGGTTGTGACACTTATCAAGGATTCTATTTTGGTTCTCCAGTTCCGTACGCTGTATTTCAAGAAACGTGGTTGCCATTCCTTCAATAATAAATGTTTGAGAATAAAAAAGTGAAATCCTCATTGAATCAAGAGGATTTCACTTTTTTTATTTAGGACGTTTTACGGTATATTCATCAGCTAAAGTCGCATATTTATTACCAGCTAGTCGAGCGACAGGTAATAGTTTTTCTGTTAAAATATAGTCATTTTTTTGATCAAAGACAGATTCAGAAAAATGAAAATCACTCACGGCTAAAATAAATAAATCAGTAACTATTTGATCTTGCTGATTTTTTATTGGAACATACTGGTGTAATGTGGTTTCAAAACGAATTTTTGCTTCTGAAATACCAGGTACTTGAACAGAAAGGCTTGGTTCAAGTGTTAAGTTTGTTAGCTCTACTTCACTTTGGTCAGGAGCTAAAGAACGAGAGGTTTGGTTCATAACATGAATCAAACTTTCATCAACAATATGAATGACAGCTTCTTTTGTTGCAAGAAGATTTCGAGCAGAATCTTTCATTTCACCATTTTGACGTAAAATGGCAATAGAAAGTAATGGAAGTTCGTTTGAAACTCCGCTGAAAAAACTAAAAGGTGCTAAATTAACTGTTTTACCATCAGCGGTTAATGTTGTAATCCAGGCAATTGGCCTAGGAATGATGCTACCACTTAAAAACTTATATTGTTGCTTTTTTGACAGTTTATCACTTGTAAAATGAATCATACGAATTCATCCTTAGGAAATTCTTTTTTTAACCATTCTTTTGCTTTTTCTAACTCTGGATAAGTGAGTTGATGACCGGCATTTGTCCAGACCATATCAACATTTCCATCACGTTGGAGAAAGCTATCCCTTAATGTTTCAGAAGCTGATTTTGGTACAATTGGATCATTTATACCAGCTGAAAGCCAAATACTGCTAGTACTTAAATCAAATGTTGCTTCATGTTTGCCTAAGGACATTGCATGAAATAAAAGGCCTCTTTTAAAACTATTTTCTCGTTCTAAAAGCAGATGACCGGCAATATTGGCCCCGTTTGAATACCCAACAAGGACCCACTGATCAAAAGAAATCTGATATTTTTTTGAAAGTTCTTTAACCGTAGCTAGTAGTTCATCTGTTTTTAACTCCAAATTTTCTAAATCAAACTGTCCTTCAGCAAAGCGTTTAAAAAAGCGATTAGCTCCTTGTTCAGAAACAGTTCCTCTTAAAGAAAGGATAGTAGAATTTGGTGATAACTCTTCTGCGATTTTAAGCAATGAGTGTTCATCTCCACCAGTACCATGTAAAAGTAATAAAGGTGGGGCAGTAGTTAAGCCAGCTTTAAAATAATGTTCCATCAATTATTCACTCCTTTTTGTATTAAAAGGTCGGACAGCACTTTCTATATACTCGCGTTGTTCTTCCAAGAATGGCGGAAGTGATAAAGATTCACCAACTGTTTCGTAAGGTTCATCTTGCATAAATCCAGGACCATCAGTTGCAAATTCAAACAAAATTGGGCCTACTCGAACATATAAAGATTCAAAATAAAAACGATTCACATAGCCTGATTGAGGCAAGCCAAAACTATGAATGCGTTCAATCCATTCGTCTAAAACTTGACGATTTTCAACTCTGAAGGCAACGTGGTGAACATTTCCAAACCCTTCTCTAGCAGGTAATAAATCAGTTCGCTCTTCAACAATAACTTGAGCACCATTTCCTCCTTCACCAACTTCAAATAAATGGAACCCAGCCTCTGTTTCAATTTGTTTAAATCCCATAACTTCTTCAAGCATTAATTTCATTGGCTCTAAATCAGCAACTGTTAAGAAAATTGGACCTAAACCAACAATCGCAAACTCGTAAGGGACAGGACCTTTTTGCCATGGAATACCAGCTGGAACTCCATGATTGAATTCATCTGAAATCAGTTGATAATGTTGATCATCGAAATCAGAAAAGGTTAAGATTTTTTTACCAAATTTAGTCTCAATTTCGCCATGTTCAACAGAAAATTCATCAAAGCGTTTTAACCAAAAATCAATAGCGGCATCAGTTGGGACACGGAATGAAGTTCGAGAAATAGAATTTGTTCCTTTGATCCCTTTTTGAATATTCGGGAAGTCAAAGAATGTCATATCAGTACCAGCACTGCCTTTATCATCTGCAAAAAAAGTGTGGTAAGTTTGAATATCATCTTGATTGACTGTTTTTTTGACTAAGCGCATTCCTAATACTTCAGTGAAAAATTGATAATTACGTTCTGCACTACTTGTCATTGCTGTTACATGGTGTATTCCTTTTAAATTATTCATTTATAGTTCCTCCAATGTTTTTGTAATAGTTGTTCGTTTTGTTTCTAAAAAAGCAGGTAGAGCTAAATTTTCACCTAATGTGGCGAGATCTTCATCAATCAGAAAACCAGGTAGTTCAGTAGCAATTTCAATGCGAAGGCCATTTGGCTCTTTAACATATAAGCTTTTGAAATAGCCACGATCAACATACTCCTCAATCTTAAATTGATTTGCTAAAGCCGTTTGATAAAGTTCCTCTAAATCAGCAGCTGTTGCGGCACTATAGGCAATATGATCAATAGATCCACGGCCAATTCTTGACTTGGCCAACTCAGAACTTTTTTTGACAATCGTAAAGCTAGTCCTATTATTTAGTGGAAGGGTCTCAGTTGACTTAATCCCTAAATAAGTGTGTAAAAACTGATTTGTTAAAGTGGGGTTTTCTACGACTAAACTAGTTCCAGCAATTCGAATAATTTGATAGTGAGCAGGAACTGTAGAGTGCTGAGTAGCTTTTTCAGATTGGATTTGTTCGTCAGTTTCAATTAATTTAAGTTTAAAATCATCAAAATCTGTAAATTCAAGACCTTCATCATCCTGATGACTCTCAACATTAAATTGAAGCAATCGTTCCTTCCAAAATTGTAAACTACCTTTTGGGATAGCTAAATAGTTTGTTGAAAAATAATTGTTAAAATCCCTTCGTTGGCCCAATTTTGAAATTTCAAAAAAAGTGAGTAGAGTTCCAGGAGTACCCTGATAATCTCCAAAAAACAAGTGACGCATTTTTGTATTTTCCTGATTAACAGTATTTTTAACCAAACGTAAACCTAAAATTTCTGTATAAAAATAGATTGACTCTTTAGCAGATTTTGTAAAACCTGAGATATGATGGATATTGTGAACCATGAATACACCTCCTAATATAAAAACTAGCCTGATAAAAAGTTTGGTGAGCTTTTTTTAATCAATTTTTTATTTCATGATACTAAATAATTTAGTAACTTTATGAAATTATAATACTTTCTAAATAGAAGTAACTTTGTTAAAGTAAGTATATCATCAATTGAATTATTTAGCAAGGGGGACTCTAATCTAACATAAAAAAGTCCAAATCGTTTATCAAAAAACGATTTGGACTTTTTATAGAGTAGTATATTATTACCTTTTTATCGCAATACACAGACACATTCTGGTGCATAAACATCTTTTTGAATCATATTTAGCAAGCCTGTTTCACGATCTCTTGAAAAAAGAGTTAAATTATCTGAATCTTGGTGTGCAACAATCACAAAATCTTCTGTTGAATCTAGATTGAAATCACGCGGAATTTGACCTTCCGAAGCAATTAATTGAATTTGTTCAAGTGTTTTTCCTTCATTTGAAATCGAGTAAACAACAATTGAATCATGACCACGATTTGAAGCGTATAAAAATTTACCATCTGATGAAACACGAATAGCTGCTCCTCCATTAAAATCAGTAAAGTTATTTGGAATTGTTGAAATGGTTTGGATTTCAGTAAAAGCACCAGTCGTTGCATCATATCCTAAAACAATGACAACACTAGATAATTCACCAAATAAATAAGCAATTTTTCCATTTGGGTTAAAAACAAGATGACGTGGACCAGTACCAGGTGCTGCATTATAACGACTTACTTCTGTTAATTTGCCTTCAGTTGAAACAGAATAAGAATAAACACTGTCTGTTCCTAAATCGCATGCGACTACATAGTTATGATCCGGTGTTAAATCAGAATAATGAGCATGTGGGCTCGTTTGATTTTCATGAACGCTAGAACCTGTATGAGCTACAGTGTCAACTAATGTTAATGTTCCATCTTCTGCAACTTTTAAGACGCCAATTTCACCCTTATGGTAGTTTGCTGTATAAAGGAACCCTCTAGCATCATCAACACCTACATAACATGGTGGAGCACCAGCGGCAGTAACAGAGTTCACTAATTGATAAGTACCAGAAGCATCTTTTTTATAAGAAGACATGCCACCATCACCATCAACTTTAGCTACAGCATATAAAAAATCTTGATTTTTTGATAAGCCAAGATAAGTTGGACTGTCAACTTTAGCAATCAAAGTTAAGTTCTCCAATTGTTTTTTTTCTGTATCTAATGTAATTGTGTAAACCCCTTCACTTTCACGTTTTGTATAGGTTCCTAAAAATAATGTTTCTTTCATTGTTGTTTTCCCCCTTATGTTTGCGTATTCAATTCACTATTTAGTATACCATAAAAGTTAAGAAGGATAATAAAATAATCGGTCATTTAAAAAAACAATCAGGTTCAATTACCTGATTGTTTTGAATTGAATTTAGTTTATTAGCCTTTAGTAAAACGAGTAACAGTTTCAAAAATCCGTTGACATGCGTTTGTATCGCGATATTCAATTAAAAAATTCGCTTTTTGTTTGTTTTGTTTACTAATTTCAAAATGGGTTATTTGTGCAACTTCCAATAAATGCATTAAACTATCTGCATCTGTCGCGATTTCACCAGGTAATTCATTTTGGTAGCTATGATGCAAGTGAACAGCTTCATCCGAATCGACTTGTTGAAACTGTGCTTCTATTTGATAGAATAAAACAGGTTTATCTAAAAAGCTAAAATCAAAAGCCTCAGAGGCGTAATCTGTAATCATAATTTTACTCGCTTTTAACAACTCAATTAAATTCCCATCCTCTTGATAAACAAGCTTTGTAGCCAGTTTTTGAAATTCTGTAGCATACTTATTAAAGGCTGGAGGCAAAGCAATGACTAAATTTAATTGGTTCTGTTTCAAATACTCAGTAAAATCTGAGCTAGCTAGGAATGTTAAATAATTAGCAGCTAAAATATCAATAAATTCTGTTTGAAAGTGTAAACCCGTTTCATGATCCACCGGGAAAAATAGTAATTGATTTTCGATAATCATCGGTTTAGCAGGGTCAAATAGTTCGTCAAAGCGCGCCAACCCAGTAATAGCAACTTGTTCTTTAGCATAGTGTAAAACATCAGTAACTAGACGTAGTTCATTTTTTGAACTAACTAAAAATAAATCAGTTTCAAACTGCAAAGAAGAATGTCCTAAAGTTTCGATTTCGTTTTGTAAGCCGATCACTTCATTTTGTAAATAAATCTTTTTCCCACGAATAAAATTCAATAATTGCTGTGTGCGAGTTGGATAGATTTCATGCGGATGATAGGCGGTTAAAATGACTCTTGCCATAAATAAGTGCCAAATATGTTTTTTAGATTTAAAAGGTAAAATATGATCAGAACCGTATTTTTCTAATTTTTGATAATCAGGTGAAGCAGGATCAATAACATAAAAAACATTACGTTCGGGATGGTTTTCACGCATGTAACGATAAAAAGCAAAGCCATTATTATTAGCAGTATGAGGTTTTTCACCAATTACCCAAATTTTATTTTTTAAGTAAAAAGGTCGGATAAACCAAAACAACACCAACATTTCTCTAAAATAAGAAAAAACAGCTTTTTCAAAACGTGTCACACAAATAGACAAGCTTTGAGATTGAGACGTAAAGTTTGGCGCAAACGTATAACTAGTTGTTGCGTAAGAATAAAAAGCATTTTTATAGATTCCTTTTGATTTTAACGCTTTTGGATTTCCAACTCGAACAACGGTGGGTTCAAACAGCCCGTTTAAATAGACTTCAAAATACAAATCAAAATCATCATCTGGAAATTCAATTAATAGTAGTTCTTGCGCAAAATCTTTTGTATCAATTAAAATATGGTAGTCATAGTGGTATAAATGTGTACCAGATTCTAAATTATCTAACATGATATTTGAATGAATGGTCCGTTTTAGCCCAGATCGTTTACCAACCATAATGGTATCAATTCGATTAATCGCAATTGCTTTTGAACTGATTTTTCCATGGATATTTATTTTTTGTTGTTTGGTTTTTATATCTGTGATATAGCTCCCTTTAATGTAGCGTAGGCTACGAACTGGAACGTTTACAGTAAAACAAAAACCATTTGTTTTACGGCTGAAGTAGGGATAAATATCGTCTTCTCGATCTTTAAATTGGGTTAACCCGTATGAATCAAAGTGCTCAAATAAATCTAAAGAAAGAGGTTCTTCCTTATCTACCCATTGGTTATCAACAAAGTAACTGATTCCAAAATAAAATTCAAAATGTTCACGGCCACCTTGAGGAACAATCTGATGAATAAAATCAGTTAGATTAAATTGAAAAGAAAAGTTTGTTGGATCAATTTCAGTTGTAGAAAAATCGTATTTTTCTCCAGTTTCACGATGCAAAATAAAGAAGCCTTTAAAGTAAACAGGATGATCTTTGTTCAAAGTTACAGTTGTAACAATTTGATCGCCTTGTGTACGGATTGAAAAGCTTGGATGTTTCAAAATTAATTCAGTTTTGTGTCGATTTAAAAATAAATGAGAATCTTTAATAGATGATCTCAATGACATAATAGTTTCCTCCGATAGATAGCTCTTAGTAGAATAACTCAAACTTATCATAGCAGTCGCATGATAGCGTTGCAATGAATTGCTACATTTGTAAAGGAATTGTAATCTAAAAAAGACGAATAGTTGTTACTCTTTTAGTTGAACTTATGTAGAATAGTGAGTTCTACTAACAAATGGAAATCATTCTATGATAAAATAGGAAATGAAACAAATAGGCAGGAGAAAGAGGGTAAGCACGAAATGACAATTGGAACAGTAACAAGTATTGGACCACAAGCAATCAGTGAACAAGATCCAATCATTATTTTATTTGGTGAAGAAGCAACAGAGGATATCCGTCAGGTTTCTGTCATCCAAGCTTTTGAGGATGGAAGAGAAATGATTGAATTAAAAAAAGGACAAACCATTAAGTTTGATAATCAGTCTTATACAATTGAAGCGGTAGGTTCTTTGGCCGTAGATAATTTAAATAGCATCGGGCATATTACGTTAAGTTTTACTGAAGTTCCAGCAGAGGATATGTTAGGGAATGGAATTTACCTGAGTCCACAAGAACTTCCAACGATTTCAGTTGGTACAAAAATCAGTTACGAAGCGTAAACTACTTTTGCGAATCAATAAACTTTTTATCAAGGCCAGTTCTTATGAGCCAGGCCTTCGGAAAAAAGATAAATTCCCAAAAAAGTAAAAAGCCACTTTTCTTGGAATTCTCTATTTTTCTGCCAGGCCTAAACGGCTCAATAAACTTTTTATTAGGCCAGTTCTTATGAGCCAACTCTTCAAGAAAAAGATAAAAATTCGAGAAGACAAAAAGCGTCCTATCAATTTTTCCTATTTTCTTGCCAGAGCTAACCGGCTCAACAAACTTTTTATTAGGCCAGTTCTTATGAGTCAACTCTTCGAGAAAAAGATAAAAATTCGAGAGGACAAAAAACGTCCTATCAATTTTTCCTATTTTCTTGCCAGAGTTAACCGGCTCAACAAACTTTTTATTCAAGGAGGAGTTTAAGATGGAAGATTTAGATCAGAAGACTGAAAAACGCAAGAACTTCTCTTGGTTTTGGCGTTGGTTTTTAAACAATAAATTTGTTACAGTTCTGTTGGTAAATTTATTAATTCTATTAAATATTTTTGTTTTATCCAAAATGGGTTATCTATTTCAACCAATCGGTAGTTTTTTTAGTGTGATTGGGTTGCCCATTATTATGGCTGGAATATTGTATTATTTGATTAATCCATTGGTTGACTGGCTCGAAAGCAAAAAAATTCCTAGAGTTTTTGGAATCACGATTGTCTTTATTATTATCTTAGGTTTAATTGTTTGGGGAGTAGCTATTTTAATTCCATTGATGCAAAAACAAACCATGAGTTTTATTACAAACTGGCCCTCATACTGGGAAAGAGCCAATAGCGAACTTGACAACTTGCTGAGAAGTGACTTGTTTTCTCAGTTGCAAGATCAATTATCTAGCACAAATGGAGACATTGTTAAGTCTGTAACTGGACAATTAAATTCAATGCTTAATTCAACTGTAAATGGTTTAGGTAGTGTGGTAGGTGCTGTTACTAACGTTGTTATTGCCGTGGTTACAATGCCATTTATTTTATTTTATCTTTTAAAAGATGGGAAGAACTTGCCTCATCATTTAATGAAATTTGTTCCTACTAAATTACGTGATACAACATTTAGATTATTGACAGATATGAATACTCAAATTAGCCAATACATTCGTGGTCAACTAATTGTTGCTTTTTTTGTAGCAATTATGTTCATGGCTGGATATGCTATTGTTGGTTTAGAGTATGCAGTGACATTAGGTATTTTAGCTGGATTCTTAAATCTAGTTCCTTATTTAGGTTCATTTTTAGCAATGGTTCCAGCTGTGATTATTGCCTTAGTCGATTCACCAGAAATGCTGATTAAAGTCATGATTATTTTTGTTATTGAACAAACGATAGAAGGTCGAGTTATTTCACCGCAAGTTCTAGGAAGCAACTTAGAGGTTCATCCAGTTACGATTATTATCGTTTTACTAACAGCAGGAAAATTATTTGGAATTCCTGGAGTTATTCTAGGTATACCAGGTTATGCTGTCTTGAAAGTGTTGTTAACGTATATTTTCAACTGGTATAAAGAAGTTTCTGGATTGTATCACCATGATTATAACCCCGCCCCATTGCCTGACAGTGGAGTCAAAAATGAAAAATCTGAAAGTTAAATAAAAAAATGAACGGTTCACTATATTGTGAGCCGTTCATTTTTTTATTTATTAGAATGTTTGAGCTAGATCTTTCGCTGCTGCGAAACCTTCAGCCATAATAGCTGGTGCATGTTCTGGATCATGATCCATTCCCTCAACAGCAAGTTGGTGATAGTCAGTAACTCCAATAAAGTTGAAAATCATTTTTAAATATTGGCTAGCAGGATCTTGGCCTTTATAAACACCGCCACTTGATTGGATGTGTAAGACTTTTTTATCCGTCACTAAGCCAACAGGGCCTTCAGCAGTATATTTGAAAGTTTTTCCTGCTACATTGACAGTGTCAATCCAGGCTTTCAAACGAGTTGGAACATTTAAATTCCATAGTGGATTAGCAATAATGACTTTATCAGCGTCTAAGAATAATTCAGTAAGTTCATTAAAACGTGAAACTTTATCTTGTTGTTCTTGAGACAACGTTTCAAATTCAGTACCTGTACGTAATGCATCCCAAGCTGCTAGTATGTCTAAATCAATTTCTGGAATGAATGATGTATACAAATTGATTTCATTGATGTGGTCAAAGTGATTTTTTTCTTTATAAGCTGTGATAAATGTATCAACAACTTGCATAGAACGTGATACTTCTCCTGTTAATGGATGTGCTTTAATAACTAATACTTTACTCATTTTATAAAAACCTCTTTCATATTTTAAATAATTACAAGAACTATCTTACCAAAAGTAAGTATTGAAAACAAGATTAAATCTAAAAAAATAAATTATTTTACTGAGCTATCTAAAAAAATGTAATAGTTTTCATTCGCTTTATACAGCTAATCGTTAAAAACAGGTGCTTTTTTTCTAGAAATCAGGTGAAAAATATGTTGTTTTTCTCTTGCAATGTGACAGTGCGTCATATATAATGACAAAGTGTCATATGACGGAGTGTCACTTATGGAGAAAGCATGGTACTCTAGTCATTTCCAATCTTTAAATAGAAACTTATAGATTGAATAACTTAAAAGATTAACAATGAAAGGAGAACGTAAGATGCCAACTCAAACATTTTTTAACTTACCCATTGATAAGCAAAAGCGATTACTAGATGCAGCGTCAACAGAATTTTCTAGAGTTCCATTAACAGAAGCATCAATTAACAATATTATTAAGCTAGCAGAGATTTCGAGAGGCAGCTTTTATCAATATTTTAAAGATAAAGAAGATTTGTATTATTATTTTTTTGCGACTTTAAAACAAGACAGTAAAAAAATGTTGGAAGACTGTTTAAAAGAAGCTAATGGTGACTTGTTTTTAGGATACCAAAATTATTTTCCTAAGATGCTAACGATGATTACTGAAGACAAACAAGCGTCATTTTTTAAACATATGTTTTTGCATATGGACTATCGGACAAGTCGCGAAGTTACGCCTGAAGCTATGAAGAAAAGAGAGTGCGAACACAAAAAAGATCGACATCATAATCATTTTGCTGATTTTGTTAATGCGGATTTACTGAAAATTGATTCAGATGAAGATTTTCATTCACTGTTTAAAGTGATGATGACCTTTTTATTTCAAACAATTGGCGATGCTTTTGCAAAAGAATTACCAAGGGATGAAGTAATTGCTAGTTTTAATAAAAAATTGTTTTGGTTACGTGATGGTGTCTACGTAAAAAGCGAGGGAGAGAAGTAGAAATTTAAATGAATAATGAAGATGAACAAGAAAGAAAGGAATGAAAAGAATGTTAAAATTAGCCAAACGAATGTCTTTCTGGGCAGTAGCTGGGGCCGTTGTATTTATGATTATTCAAGTGGTTAGTGATTTATACTTACCAACCTTAACGGCAGATATTATTAATAATGGAGTTGCTAAAGGAGATACAGATTATATTTGGTCTGTTGGTTTTAAAATGCTTGGTTTCTCATTAATTAGTATTGCTGCCGCAACTGGAAATGTATTTTTAGCTGCCAGACAATCACAAAAATTAGGGAAAACATTACGAAGCGAAATTTATACTAAAGTAACAAATTTTTCAAATGATGAAATTGACGAAATTGGAACAGCTTCTTTAATTACTCGGACAACCAATGATGTCATTCAAATCCAAAATGTAGTCATGATGTTTTTACGCATGATGATTATGGCACCAATTATGTTAATAGGAGCTAGTTTTTTAGCTTACAGTAAAGATGGTCAATTAACACAAATTTTCTTATATGTTTTACCAATCTTAGCTATTTTTATTGGTGTGGTAATGTTCTTTGCTGTACCACTGTTTAAAGCAATTCAAAAGAAAACCGATAAACTAAACTTGGTTTTCCGTGAAGGTTTAACAGGTATTCGGGTGATTCGTGCGTTTAATCGCAGTAAATCTGAAACTGAGCGCTTTGCAGAAGCCAATAAAGATTTTATGGATACATCAATTAAAGTAAATACAATTATGAGTCTGATGTTACCAGTTATGACCTTTATCATGAGTGGGACTAATATTGCCATCATTTGGTTTGGTGGTCAATATATTGGAAATGGGACCTTAGAGGTTGGTAATTTACTTGCCTTTATGACCTACGCAATGCAAATTTTAATGAGCTTTATGATGTTGTCAATGGTATTTATCTTTATTCCAAGAGGACAAGCTTCAGCAGTACGGATTAATGAAGTCTTAAATATGGATAGTAAAATTAAAGATCCTGAAAATCCAGCTAAATTACCAGCTGAAAAACAAGGTACATTAGACTTTAATCATGTTGATTTCAGATATACAGGTGCTGAAAATCTAGCTTTGAAAGATATTGATTTCCATGGCAAGAACGGACAAACTATTGCCATTATTGGTGGAACTGGATCAGGAAAATCAACATTGTCTAATTTACTAGGTCGTTTCTATGATGTTGAAAATGGATCCATTGAGATTAATGGCGTCGATATTCGTCAAATGAAACAACAGGACTTAAGAGATGCTGTCGGATATGTACCTCAAAAAGCGATGCTTTTCACTGGAACAATTCGTGAAAACTTAAAATACGGAAACCCAGATGCTACTGATGAAGAACTATGGCATGCATTAGAAATTGCGCAATCGAAAAATTTTGTTGCTGCGATGCCTGAAGGTTTAGATTCATATGTAGAACAGGGTGGAGGCAACTTTTCCGGTGGACAAAAACAACGTCTCTGTATTGCTAGAGCATTAGTCAAAAAAGCAGATATTTATGTCTTTGATGATTCATTCTCAGCGTTAGATTTCAAGACTGATGCTGCTTTAAGAAAAGCATTAAAACCAGAAACTAGAGAATCTGTGGTTGTTTTAGTTGCACAACGAATTAGTACTGTAATTGATGCGGACATTATTTTAGTATTAGATGAGGGCCAATTAGTTGGACAAGGAACTCATGAAGATTTAAAAGCTACAAATGAAACCTATCAAGAGATTATTAATTCTCAATTGAGAGGGGAGGAAATCTAAGATGAGTGATAAAAATGTAAGTCAACCAAAAGGCGGACAAGGAAGAGGTCCAATGGGCGGCGGACCAGGTGCGCGAATGCCAGTTCAAAAAGCTAAGAATTTTTGGCCTACCATTAAACGTTTATTCGGTTATATGTCGAAACGTTCCATTGCGATTATTGCTGTTTTCGTCTTAGCTATTACCGCAACTGTTTTTCAAATTAGAACACCTAAAATCTTAGGTGAAGCAACAACTTTAATTTTTGAAGGAGTTCAAAAAGGATTTATCCAACGCCAAGCAGGGATAGAAGTGGATAAATTACCGATTGACTATGATAAAATTGCTTCGATTCTTTTAGTTGTTGGGATTATGTATGTAGCATCAGCTCTCTTCAGCTTTTTGCAACAATTTATAATGACTCGTGTCTCACAAAGAACAGTTTATGAGTTGCGTCGTGATTTAAAAGGAAAAATGAATACTGTACCAATGGAATATTTTGACACTCATTCTAACGGAGATGTAATGTCTCGTGCGGTTAATGATATGGATAATATTTCCAATACACTGCAACAAAGTTTGACCCAGTTAGTAACAAGTATTGTCACCTTTTTCGGTGTTTTATATATGATGTTAACGATTAGCTGGCAGTTAACATTAGTTGCTGTGGCAACTGTTCCATTAAGCTTAATTGTAGTTGGAATTGTCGCACCAAAATCACAACGATTCTTTGCTTCACAACAAAAAAGCTTAGGTTTGTTAAATAATCAAATTGAAGAAACCTATAGTGGCCATGTTGTCGTGAAAAGTTTTAATCGTGAAGCAGCATCTATTGAAACTTTTGAAAAAGAAAATGAAGTACTATTCAAATCTTCTTGGAAAGCCCAATTTATTTCAGGTTTAATCATGCCTTTAATGAATTTTATCAAAAATTTAGGTTATATATTTGTTGCTGTTCTTGGTGGGATTAAGGTAGCTGATGGTTCAATGACTTTAGGGAATGTACAAGCGTTCCTACAATATACCAATCAATTTTCACAACCAATTACACAATTAGCGAACTTAATGAATACAATTCAATCAACAGTGGCTTCGGCTGAACGTGTTTTTGAAGTCTTAGATGAAAAAGATATGGACAATTCTCCTTCTGGTATTGAACCAATTCCAAATTCACCTTATAAAATCAGTTTTGATCATGTTCAATTTGGATATGGCGAAGGTACGGATGATTTATTAATGAAAGATTTCAATTTAGATGTGAAAGAAGGTCAAATGGTTGCGATTGTTGGACCAACTGGAGCCGGAAAATCAACATTAATTAATTTATTGGAACGTTTTTATGATGTTAAGGGCGGAAGTATTAAATTTAATGGGATAGATACCCGTGATTTTTCAAGAGAAGAGTTACGTAGCCATTTTGCCATGGTATTACAAGATACTTGGCTATTTAATGGATCCATTTATGACAATATTAAATATGGTAATGAGAAAAAAGAAGCAGATGATTTTGTTGTAGAAGCTGCTGTGGCAGCCCATGTAGATGATTTTGTTCGTAAATTACCACATGGTTACGATACAATTTTAAATGAAGATGCAAGTAATATTTCTCAAGGTCAACGTCAATTAATTACAATTGCTAGAGCATTCTTAGTTGATCCAGAAGTATTAATTTTAGATGAAGCGACTTCAAGTGTCGATACTCGGACTGAAGTGTTGATTCAAAAAGCAATGCGTAAGTTATTACAAGGACGAACAAGTTTCGTAGTCGCTCATCGCTTATCTACCATACGTGATGCAGATAATATCATTGTGATGGATAAAGGTTCCGTTGTTGAAACAGGAACCCACGATGAACTAATGGAAAAAGCCGGTTTCTATGCTGACTTATATAATAGTCAATTTTCAGAAGAAGCCGTTAGTTAAGTAAATAGAAAGCTAGTTAGAATGGACATTCATTCTAGCTAGCTTTTTTAGGTTGTGCTAAAATAAGGAATATAGGAAAGGCTAGTTTTGTGAGCCAGGCCTAACCGGCTCAACAAACTTTTTTTTAAAGTAGAGGAGGAATAAATAAATGACAGAGTACCGAATAATTACACCTGAATATAAAGAAGAAATGTTTGAATTAGCTAAATATGCATTTAACATCCCCATTACAGAGAACTTAAAAAATCAATTTAATTTGATTTTTGATAACTCCATTTCAGTTGGCGCATTTCAAGAGACTGGCACTTTAAGTGGACAAGTGATGATTACGGCTTATGAAGTTTATCTTCACAAGCAAGTTTATAAAATGGGAGGTATTGGTTTAGTGGCCAACTACCCAGAATATCGTGGAGATGGGGATATTGCTTCTCTAATGAAGCTCGCTCTAAAAACTATGAATGAAAAAGAAGATGATCTTTCTTATTTAGCTCCATTTTTATATAGTTTTTACCGTAAATATGGCTATGAACATGCCTTTGACCAAGTAAAATTAACTTTAACACCAGATGAATTGCCCAAAGCTCATAAACAAAAAGGAACAATGAAGCGAGTGGATTGGAAAACTGGGAGTCATGAGTTAAAAAAACTATATCAAATGTACCAGAAAGATTCTATCGGACCAGTTCGCAGAGCGGATTGGTGGTGGAGCTATAATTATGACTATAATCAAGAGCTTAAAATAGCTATTTATTATAATCCAGAAAATCAGCCTTATGGCTATTTAACTTACGAAACAGATGGTCAAAACAAAACCTTTAGAATCAAAGAATTAGTTTATTTAGATTACCATGCTTATGATGCTTTATGGGGATTTATAGCGTCACATAACGGGAGCTTTAGCTATTTTGAGTACAGTGCTGGGATTAATCAAAATCAATCCTATTTGTTAAGTAATCCACGTATTAAACAAGAAATTATCCCTTCTATGATGGCGAGAATTGTTAATATGAAACGATTTATTGAGAAATTTAACTTTATATCTGAGATAGACAGCCCACTTTATTTAAAAGTAAAAGATGAAGTTGCTCCTTGGAATGATGGGTTATGGAAATTAGAAATAAAATCGGGACAAACTAGTTTAACAGAAGTTGCAAATGAACCTGAAGAAGGCTTAGAAAATCAGCTATTAACCGGTGATATTGGTGCTTGGACTCAAGTATTTATGAATTATCGTTCTTTAAATGAATTGCATTTCTTTAATCGTATTGAAGGATCTGAAGCTGCAGTTCAAACGTTAGCTGCTCAATTACCTGATGGAAGTCCAACCTTATATGACTATTTTTAATGAACTGAAAAATAGAATAAAAAAAGAATCGTTGAAAAACGATTCTTTTTTTACTCATTATTTTTTCTCTTTGAAATTCATTTTTTCTAACATTTCTTGTGTTTTTTTCATGCTAATACCATTTTTTGATGTATCCGAAAAATTCATTCCAGGAATAGCTGATAACTCTTTAAGATCAGCTTTTTCGTAGTCAACTTCAACTTTTTCAATCGCATGATCTTCTTTAAAGTCCATCGTTTCTTTTAGTCCTTTAACACCTTGATATTGTTCTTCAATAGCTTTAGTGACTGCTTGTGCTTCTTCTTTAGTAGAAACCCCTAATGAGCTATAAGGAATTTTACTAGTTGCAGTTTGTTTTGATACGATATCACCTTTATAAGTATACGTTAAGGACATTTCAACTCCATTTTCATTCGTTTCAAATGTTTTTGTTTCCTCTTTGTTTCCTCCACATCCAACCAAAATAAATAATGAACAAACTACTGCCAACAACGGTAAGACTTTTTTCATTTTTCCCAACTTACTTCCTCCTGAAATTTAATTACACAATATATATAATAACTGTATTTAAAAGATAAGTCAATAATAATTTTATACAAAACTTCCTTAAAGTAAGTATATTACTTGAAGTAATTAAAATAATGTGATTTAATAGTTATATATAAAGTAAAGATAAAGGGAGTCTTATAAATGAAAAAAATGAATAGTGAAACAAGCATTGGAAAAGTAGTATTAAATGTTGAAAATCTGGAAGCGATGAAAACTTTCTATCAAGACAAAATCGGACTTGAAATAAAAAGTGAAACTGAAAATGAAGTTTCTTTAGGCGCAGTAGATGAAAGTCAAACCACATTGTTACAATTAAAACGAGTACCGATTACAGCAAAAGTTGGACGTAGAACAGGATTGTATCATACTGCTTTTCTATTACCGAGTCGAAGTGCTTTAGGTGATGTTCTTTATCATTTAGTTAAAACAGAGTATCCTATTACTGGGGCAAGTGATCATGGCTACAGTGAGGCTATTTATTTAGATGATCCTGAAGGAAATGGTATTGAAATTTACCACGATAAAGCAAGAGAAGTTTGGGATATTAATCCAGATGGTACGATTAATGGAATCACAATTGCGATGGATGCAGAAGGTGTTTTGGGAGCTGCAACTGGAAGCTTTACAGGATTACCAAAAGGAACAACTGTTGGACATATTCATCTGACAGTGGCTGATTTAGACGCAACTGAAAAATTTTATATTGATACATTAAAAATGAATTTACAGACAGATTTTCCTGGCCAAGCTAAATTTATTGCAGCTGGAAATTATCATCATCATATTGGGACAAATGTATGGTCGGGTAGAAATATCCCACCAATGGAAAAAAATACAAAAGGTTTGGCTTACTTTACAATGGAAGTTCCATCATTAGAGGCATTAATAGAAGTTAAAGCTAATTTAGATGAAAAGAGCTATCCTTACACATATGGAAAAGAGCTTTCACTACTACAAATAGTTGATCCAAATGGCATTAATTTAGAAATAACTGTAAAATAAAGTAAATAGAAAAACAAGAGAGTTAGAGAAATTTTCTCTAACTCTCTTGTTTTGTCAAAATAACGGGTCCTTCTTTCGTAATTGCGAGAGAATGCTCATATTGAGCACAATAGCTTCCATCAATTGTTCGAGCAGTCCAGCTATTTGAATCTATGTCCATCTTCCATGTTCCTGTAGTAATCATAGGCTCAATGGTAATCGTCATACCTTCTTTTAAGCGTAAGCCTTTACCCGCTTGACCATAGTGTGAAAAGAAAGGTTCTTCATGAATTGTTGGACCAATACCATGAGCAAGAAAGTCTCGAACGACACCATATCCTTTAGATTCCGCATAACTTTGAATGGCATGGCTAATGTCACCGACGCGATTACCAATTTTGGCTTGCTCAATCCCTAATCTCAAAGCTTCTTGAGTCACTGCCATTAATTCTAGGTGTTCGTTTGATAATTCCCCGACAGCATATGTCCAACAACTGTCAGAAATAGCGCCTAATAGATCAACGCAAAAATCAACCTTGACAAGATCACCAGATTTCAGGACATAATCAGAAGGAAAACCGTGGCAAATTTCATCATTTACACTAATACATGTCGCATATTCATAATTTTCAAAACCAATTTGTGCTGCTATTGCTCCTTTATCTTCAATTTTATTTTGAACAAATTGATTGATTTGATTTGTTGTAATACCAGGTTTGATAAAGGTTCTTAATTGTTGATGAATACCGGCTAAAATTTTTCCAGATTCCTTCATTTGTTCAATTTCTCTTTGAGATTTTAATGTAACCATTTTGACACTCCTTAAAAGTTAATGTACTTATATCTGTATATTGAAAAGCGTTTAAAGTATAGAGTAATGTGTCTGACTCATAAAAGAAGTATTTGCTTAAATCATAAAACAACTGCATATTATTATACCATACGATTTAGCGTACCTATACTCGTAAACCTTAATTTAGGTGATTCTTTTTTACTGAACTTTTGTTGATTTAAGACTAATTAGTGGTAAGATAGAAAGTAAAATTGGAGGGATATGAATGAACCAAAATAAGTTAGTTATCATTGGAGTCGGACATGTAGGCTCGCAAGTTTTGACAGAAGTTTTACATTTGCAACTTTTTGCTAAAATTGCTTTAATTGATAGCCAAGACAAAGTAGCAGAAGGCGAAGCGTTGGATCATCGACATGCAGCAGCGTTTCATTCACAAGCAAATCCAGAAATCTATGCTGGCAGTTATGAGGATTGTCAAGATGCAACCGTTATTATCTGTGCGGCTGGACCGAGTATTGTACCAAATACTGGCGAATTGATGCCTGATCGTAGCCAATTGGCTATGCAAAACGCAACTGTTTTAAGAGAGATTATGACGCGAGTTACTGAATATACAAAAGAAGCTGTACTCATACTTATCACTAATCCTTTAGATTCAATGGTATATTTAGCTGAAAACGAATTCAACTATGCTAAAGGTCGGATTTTTGGAACAGGTACGATGCTTGATTCTGCTCGTTTTAGACAAATACTTGCTGAAAATTATCAAGTGGATCCAAAAAGTATATCGGGAATCATGATGGGCGAGCATGGGTTAACAGCCTTTCCAGTTTTAAGTCGCGTATCAATTGAAGGCTTTAAAGCTGATGAACTTGCGTTTAAAGGGAGTAATTCATTAAGTTATAAAAATATTCAAGGGGCAGTTGTTAAAACAGCTTATGATGTTCTAAACGCTAAAGGTTGGACAAATGCAGGGATTGCTCAAGCTACAGTTGCATTAGTGCGAGCTGTAGTATTAAACGAACGAAGTATTTATCCAGTTTCTACAACCGTTACTAATGCATACGGGTATCAAAGAGATGTTGCCTTTAGTTTGCCTTGTATAATAGGGAAAAATGGGATTGAAGAACAATTAGAATTGCCGCTAGATAAAATTGAAACAGAAGCTTTAAAGCATTCTGTTGCTGCGATAAAAGAGACTATGAAAAACTGTGGAATTTAACAAATAATTAACCAATAAATGACTGGAAAAATGTTGGAAAGAACAAAAATTTTGGTATACTAATTAAGATAGAATAGAAAGAGAGTGTAGTCTTATGTATCCAAAAACACAAGCCTTAATTTCTGAGTTTATTCAGGAAGAAATATTTCCAGGAGCAAGTTTTGCTTTTATAAACCCAATAGAAAAAAATAGTTATCGAACTGGAAATGTAGCTGTTTATCCTGTAAAAGAACAAATTAGAGACAATCAACTTTATGATTTAGCTTCAGTGACCAAGGTGTTGATGACAACAACGCTAATTTTACAATTATGGGAAGCTGGAAAATTAAACTTAACAGATAGTGTCTCTTTGTATTTACCAACCTTTAGTGAACCAAGTGTAACAATTCAACATTTATTAACTCATACCTCTGCCTTAAATGGGTTTATTGAAAATCGAGATCAGTTAACAGCGGGAGAATTAAAAGAGGCTATGTTACATCTATCCATTGGTCCTGATTTTGGAAAGAAAGTCGTTTATACAGATACAAGTATGATTTTATTAGGTTTTATTGTTGAAGAATGTACAAAAAAAAATTTAGCTTTAGTATTTCAAGAAAGAGTTTCGGGGCCATTAAAATTGAGCAATACGGTTTTTGAACCTACAGATCCCCTAAGCTGTGCTCCGACCGAGAACCATCCAACTCGTGGAATAATTCGAGGTGTTGTTCATGATCCTAAAGCTTTTACTCTTCGTCCTAACTGTGGGAGTGCAGGACTTTTTTCAACTATTGAAGATGTTAGTCGCTTTAGCCAAATGCTATTAAATGACGGAGAATTAGATGGAGTCAGATTACTAAAAAAAGAGACCGTCGAGAAATTAAAGCAAGATTGGACTCCAACAGGTAACTTGAATCGTTCATTGGGCTGGGATTTCCTTAGCTCAGGTGATAAAAGTCATCCTAAACGTTATTTATTTCATAGTGGTTTTACAGGAACATTTATCTTTTTGGATATGATCAAAAAAGAAGGTTTTGTTTTTTTATCTAACCGATTGCATTTGCAAAATGATACTCCGCACTATTTGAAACGTAGAAACGAGTTATTAGATGTCTATATTCGAGAGCTAGAAGAAGGACAAACTAATTAAAAATAAGACAAATTATAGTTTTTTTGTTTTTTTGCGTGAATCGCTTTCAGATATGGTAAAATAGATAGCGTGTTAGAGGAAAGCTGAACATGCGAATTTTAATGAAGGCAATGAGCTTTTGATAGAATTAGGTGACTCAACAAACTTTTTATTAAGGCTAGTTCTTATGAGTCAACTCCTCGAGAAAAAGATGAAAATTCGAGGTGGCAAAAAGCGCCACATCAATTTTCCCTATTTTCTTGCCGGAGCTACCCGACTCAACAAACTTTTTATTTAGGAGGAAAACAATGACTGAACCGTTATTTTTAGAAGCAGTTTTACAAGAAAAAATCTGGGGTGGAACAAAATTAAAGGATGTTTTTGGCTACGCAATTCCAAGTGATAAGGTGGGGGAATGTTGGGCAATTAGTGCTCATCCTAATGGCCCTAGTGTAGTTAAAAATGGTCCTTTAAAAGGTCTGACATTGGCTGAGGTCTGGGAACAGCATCGTGAGGTTTTTGGAAATGTTGCAGGTGATGTATTTCCTCTTTTAACCAAAATTTTAGATGCTGCCGATGATTTATCAGTTCAAGTGCATCCAGATGATGCTTATGGACTAGCTCATGAGGGAGAATTAGGTAAAACGGAATGTTGGTATGTGATTGAAGCTGATGAAGGTGCTGAGATTATTTATGGTCATCATGCGAAAACAAAAGCAGAATTGGAAACAATGATTCGTGAGGGTCAGTGGGATCATTTATTACGTCGTATTAAAGTCAATAAAGGCGACTTTTTCCATGTACCAAGTGGAACGATTCATGCAATTGGTGCTGGTATTATGATTTTAGAAACTCAGCAAAGTAGTGATACAACCTACCGAGTTTATGATTATGATCGTAAAGATGATAGTGGTCAACCTCGTGAACTTCATATTCAACAATCTGTTGATGTTACAACAGTACCACATATTGATCCAGTACTACATGTTGAAACAATCAATAAAGGCAATGTGGAGATTACAACATATGTTGAAACGGATTTCTTTGATGTGTATCAATGGGATATTAAAGGTAGAGCTGAATTTATGGCGACGGCTCCGTATACTTTGGTAAGTGTTTTAGAAGGCAGTGGTTTTCTAAATCTAGCTGATGGCGCAAGTTATGAAATTAGTAAAGGCACTCATTTTATTTTGCCAAATGATATTAAAGCTTGGGAAATTGATGGTCATTTGCAAATTATTGCATCAACTCCAGGTAAAGCGAATCGCTAAATTAAATTAACTAATAAATAGCTGGAAATCAAGAGGCAAGTGTCTTAGATTTTTAGCTATTTTTAATTTGGAAAAACTGATTATTAAGAAAAAAAATCGTTTTATAACTTGTTTTATTAAGAAAGGATGTTCTTAAAGTTCAGATAATTGCGTTAAGCTATGTCTGAGGTGAAGGAATTGATAAAAAATAAGAAACGAATTCTGTATGTGTTAGCTATATTAGTCGCAATTATTAGTTTGAGTTTTTATTTACTAGGTATATATGGAAAACAATTAAATCAAGGAAGTAAAACCAAAATAGGAGAAACCAGTGAACTTGTAGTTGACCTTAATAATCAAAAAGTTTTATATCAAAAAAATCCAAATAAAGCTAGACCTTTAGCCAGTTTAACTAAGTTAATGACGATTTATTTAACATATGAAGCGCTAGAAAATAATCAGTTGAATTCATCAGAGGAATTGGAATTGCCTTACTTAAACGATAGCCAGGCTGTTAGCTTACGAAGTATAACAGCTGATGAAAAGAGTCAATGGTCAGTCGCTGACTTAATGGCTGCTGCAATGGTTATGTCAGCTAACGATGCAGCAGAGGCCTTAGGAAATCGTTTGGGAGGAGAAAATGAATTCATTCAACAAATGAACCAAAAAGCCCAAGAGTTAAAACTTTCAAAGAAAACTAATTTTACTAGTTCTAGCGGTCTTCCGACTGAAAAAGGAGAATCCGTGGCAACAGCAAAAGATTTGGCTATTTTAGCAAAAGCGCTAGTGACAGATTATCCACAGGTTTTAGAGCAGACTCGCGCGGCAAGTTGGACTTTAAGTACAGGAGGAATAATTGATTCAACGAATGGTTTGCTAACCAGCAACCAGCATGATTTTGAAGTTGATGGTCTTAAAACAGGCTATACAGAAGATGCAGGCTACTGTTATATAGGAACGGCCAGTAAAGGTGAGCAACGCTTACTAGTCATTGTCTTAGGCACCAATAATTCTGAAGAACGATTTTTAAAAGCGGATAAATTGCTACAAAAATACTTTGATTAATCCTGAAATAAAAAGCCAGACATTGAATTTACTCAATGTCTGGTTTTTTGTTAATTTTTTTGTTTTTTTCGATCCATTGCTGCATGTAACAAACGATCAGCTAAAATCGTATTTTTTACAAGTAAAGGACCATGGAAGTATGAACAGTAGGTTTGTTTATAGATAGCACCCTCTGTTTTATCTTCACCATTATTGCCTTTTCCTTGTTGAACAACCCCTAAAGGTTTTTCGCCTTTACCTAAAAAGGTCATGCCATTATGGTTTTCAAATCCAACATAAGTTTCGCCAAACTCTTCATTCTTAATAATGATATCGCCAATAAAGCGACTGTTATCTTGGCTTAGTGTATAGTGATCTAGGGCGCCGATTCCATCAATTTTATTGCCACTAGCGTCCATATAATAGTGACCTAACAATTGGTAACCACCACAAATTGCTAAAGTAACTCCACCAGCTTCAATATACTCAGTTAAAGCTGCTTTTTTTGATTGAATATCACGAGAGACAATTAGTTGCTCGTAATCTTGACCTCCACCGAAGAAGACAAGATCGTATTTTTTCGGATCAAAATCATCCTTCAAACTAATAATTTCAGTATTTAAATGGATGCCCATTTGTTTGGCACGATGATTTAACATTAATAAGTTGCCATTATCACCATATGTGTTTAATAAATTACCATAAAGATGGCAAACTGCTAATTCTTCCATCGTTACATTCCCTCCTTAACGTAGCCTGCAGCTGCTAACTCTTTACGCAGTTGTAGGACGGCGGTATAAGTTGCCAACACGTATATATGCTCAGTTGGAGCTTTTTCAAAGCTTTTAATGACATCACTTAAATTAGGCAAAACTTGTAATTCATCTTTTGGTACACCCGCTACTTCCAAACGCGTAGCGATATCGTTGACGCGTTCGCCACTAACTGTAAATTGTTTAATATCCATTTCCATTATTTTTTCATAATTTGCATCCCAAATCCAACTAACATCAATTCCATCAGCATAATTTGCATTTAAAATAGAAACAAGTGAAAAAGGTCTTGGATCTAAAGCAATCATTTCTAAAATTTGGTTCAATCCAACTGGGTTTTTGACTAAATTAATAGTAATTTCTTTTTCGCCAATTTTAATTACTTCTTGGCGTCCAAATACTTTTTCAGCTAAATTAAAACCAGCTCTAATTTCAGCAGGGGAAACATCAAATAGGCGTCCAATTGAATAGGCTGATAGTGCATTATAAACATTATATAACCCTCCAACATTAATTTGAAAAGCTTCGCCATCAATTTCAAATTTAGAACTTTGGTGGTCCATTTTCAGCATTTTTGTTAAGCGATAAGTTAACTCAGGTCGTTTGAAATCGCAATTAGGGCAGTAGTATTTCCCTAAATTACTATAAGTAATAAATTTATAATGAAGAATATTTTGACAGTGTGGACATAAAATTCCATCAGTATTATAATGGGCCATCAACTCTCCATCAGGTTGGTCGTCAAAGCCAAAGTAAATACGTTCATTAACAGTGTCTAATGAATTAAAAATAGGGGCATCACCATTGCTAATAATTTTAGCAGTTGGTGCCAAAGCTGCGCCATCGACCATCATTTGATAAATCGTATAAATTTCTCCAAAACGATCCATTTGGTCTCGGAAAACATTTGTAAAAAGAATAGCTTTAGGTTTAATATACTTAGTCACATGAACTAAACTAGCTTCATCAACTTCTAGTACAGCAATTTTTTTCTGATCCTTTTGATTCGCTGAATCATGCATTAAAAAGGTTGAAATAATCCCTTGTTGCATATTTGCACCAGTTGGATTTGTAATAATGTTTGGATATTTTTGCTTTAAAACTTGAAAGGTTAGTGCTGTTGTTAAAGTCTTTCCGTTTGTCCCAGTAACAATAACAACTTCATAATCTTTAGCTAAGGCCCCCAAAACATTAGGATCTATTTTTTGAGTAATCATACCAGGCAAACTGCTGCCACCTTTAAAAAAAGTATGAAGCCCCCATCTTGTCGTTTTACCAACCATAATTGCAAATGAACTACGTATACTCACACTGTCTACCTCCAAATTAAATTCAAATAAATACTATAATCTAAAAAATCGTCTCTCACATCATAGCATAAATTTTTTGAAAATTAATTAAAAAAGGTTAACTAAATGCTAAATTTAACTAAAAATCAAAAATTAGTGTCGGTTAATCTTGAAAATTTCTTTTTGTGTGGAAAAAATAGAAAAAAACAACCATTGTTTTTGAAGTAAAATAGATAGGGTTATATAGAATAGCATTTTGTTAGTGGTTGAAATAGAGCTACATAAAAAATATGTACCAAATAAGTATTTTAAAAATTAGGGTAATTATAGAAGGAGCCAAAATAAATTGGAAGCAATAAATATTCAAATAAAAGTATTTAGCCAGGAAAAAATTAAAGTAAACGCGGAAGATAAAAATGTTTATTTTTATAAAAATGATTTTTTACCAGAAGTAATTTTAGAATTAGCACCAGAAGTGAAAAATAAAAGTTTTTTTGGAAAAAGTAAGTTAGGTCGTAATTCTGAATGGGTATCAAGTATAAATGATTTAGTGAAACAAATAGTCATTGAATGTCATCCATTACCCAATAAATTGTCATTAATGAAAGTCTTAGATGATTACAGCCGAACATTTAATGAAGAAAATCCTGAATTAATTGTCTATCAAATATTTTTAAAGGAAGAAGTCGATAAAGTAGTCTTAGTTTTAAACTTTGTGACTCGCTTTATTTATCAAGATGGAGAGTTTTTAGACAGTGGTATTCGGAAAGCGTTGATGCAACAAAATGTGGATCAAAAAGGGAATATATTAATCAATTGGAAGAACAGTGAAATAAAAAAAATTACAAAAAAACTGCTACAACTTCAAGAATTAAGTGAGATGACTATCCCTGTTGTAGATCAAGAAAGTTCCATAAAATTAGCTGAAACGGTTGTTAATATTGATCAAGAAATACGTCAATTAGCGGATTCTTTACCAAGTGTTTCGAAATTAGAAGAAAGAGTGAATACTTGTCAATCTGAAGTGGATCAAGTCAGTGAGCAATTAACCAATGCTAAAGATAAAAAAATAAAATTAGATAAGCAATCTAAAGAGATTGCTAGTTTTTTGAGTAGTCTAGAGCAACAAGTCGAATTATTAAAGGTAAAAATGGAGCAGCTCCTACCAAATATGGAACTTCAAAATGAAAAAAGTAATCAAGTGAAACAACAAGAAGAGCAAAATGAACTGCAAGAATTAAGGGAGAAAATAACAAAGTTGGAAAAAGCAAATGAAGAAGTTGACCAATTAGTTACAGACTCTATTGCAAGGATAGCGAAACAGACACAAATAGAATCGCCATTGAAAAAAGAGCTTGTAGAAATGAATAAGCGTTTGATAGGGATAACTGAAAATGAAACGACATTAAAGCAACAAGTCAAAAAATTAAATTTAATTATTTCACAACAAAATCAAAAACATGAAGCAGAGCGCCAACGTTTAGAAGGAACAATTCGTCAATTAGAGTTATCTAAATTGGATAATACTAAAAAAATAAGCAACGAAATGGTTGATGAGAGTCCATCAAAAGAACTAAATTTATTAACTATCAAAGTTAATGAAAATAATGAATCTCAAGCAGTACAAGAAAAAACAGAATTAGGACATGGAAACAATGACATAGTGGAATTTGTGAATACAAATGAGGGACAGTTAGTTGAGAATGAAAGCCTAGAAACAGAACTAAATTTATTGGAAAAGCAGTCAAAAAAAACTTCCAATTGGCTTAAAACTAAAAAAATGGAAGCAGCTGAATTTAACGAACAATTTCGTAAAGTTCAGTACTTGGAACATGCTTGGATGATTAATAGGGACCTATCAAAAAAAATAAACCAAGAAAATCAAGATTTTGACGAAAACCAAGAACAAGAAATGATTGAAGAAAAGCTAAAAAATGAAATTAATCAAGTTGAGATTGAGAACTTTATTTTAAATGGTGAGGCAGCTAATCTTCGAGAACGAGTTACCTTTAAAAATAATCGACCATTTGCCAAAGATCGTGTGATTTTAAGCAATGCTGATTATGAGTTATTAGAAAAAAAAGCGAGACAGTATGAATTAATAGATTACATGAATAAACAAATGACGGTAAAAGCTAGAGAGCAAGCTTAAAAGACTTAAAGGAGAGGCATGTGTTCACATGTCTCTTCTTCGAGTATCATTTAAAGTTGAGCCTAACAATAGTCCAAAATACAGGTAAATTTTAACTTAGCCCCATTTTAAAGATAGAAAAGGCTAGATAAATCGTATTTTAGTAAAAAATAGGTGAAAAGTTCGGTATTTTAAAGTATAATTCTAGTTGGATTCCTATAGAAAGAAAAGGTGAATTTCAGCATGGCACAACTTTTTTTTAAGTATGGCGCAATGAATAGTGGTAAAACAATTGAAATCTTAAAAGTTGCTCATAACTATGAAGAGCAAAATAAACCTGTTGTCATTATGACTAGTGGGATTGATGATCGAGATGAAGTTGGCTTTGTTTCTAGTCGTATCGGATTACGGCGTGAAGCGGTACCTGTATTTGATGAAACCAATATTTATCATATAATTGACGAAATGGCCATTAAGCCAGCGTGTATTTTAATTGATGAATCACAATTTTTAACAAAAGAACATGTCTATCAGTTGGCACATATTGTAGACGATTTAGATATTCCAGTGATGGCATTTGGCTTGAAAAATGATTTCAGAAATGAATTATTTGAAGGTTCACATTATTTATTGATTTATGCAGATAAAATTGAAGAAATGAAAACCATTTGTTGGTACTGTCATAAAAAAGCGATTATGAATATGCGCTTAGTAGACGGTCAACCTGTTTATACCGGAGAACAAATTCAGATTGGTGGAAATGAGTCTTATTTGCCTGTTTGTCGTAAACACTACCATCATCCTCCACATCATTAGCTTTTTTGCTATGGAGTATTGGACAGGAAGGTAACTAAAAAAACAAAGGAGTGAATAAGCTAAATGTATGATAAATTACAAGGCGTTGAAGGCCGATATGAAGAATTAGGAGAGCTACTTAGCGATCCGGAAGTTATTAGTGATACGAAGCGTTTAATGGCTTTGACGAAAGAAGAGGCTAATTTAAGAGAGACGGTTAGTGTCTATCGTCGGTATAAAGTTGTTGTAGATGATATTGCCGATACGGAAGAAATGCTAGGAGAAAATTTAGATTCTGATATGGCAGAAATGGCTAAAGAAGAACTTTCAGCATTGAAAAAAGAAAAAGAAGCGCTTGAAGAAACAATTAAAATCTTGCTTCTTCCTAAGGATGAAAATGATGATAAGAATATCATTATGGAAATTCGGGGAGCTGCTGGTGGCGATGAGGCAGCTTTATTTGCTGGCGATTTATTTGGTATGTATCAGAAATACGCAGAAGGTCAAGGCTGGAAGACTGAAGTATTAGAAGCAAATATTACTGGGATTGGTGGTTATAAAGAAATTATCTTTATGATTACTGGGAATAATGTTTTCTCAAAACTAAAATACGAAAGTGGCGCTCACCGTGTTCAACGCGTTCCGTCAACTGAATCGCAAGGACGTATCCACACTTCAACTGCAACAGTTGTTGTAATGCCAGAAGCAGAAGAAGTTGAAATTAACATTGCAGATAAAGATATTCGTACGGATATCTATCATGCCAGTGGAGCTGGTGGACAGCACGTTAATAAGACTGCATCTGCTGTTCGTTTAACCCATTTACCAACTGGAATTGCTGTTGCGATGCAAGATGAACGTTCTCAAATTAAAAATAGAGAGAAAGCAATGAAAATTTTACGTGCGCGTGTCTATGATCAAATTCGCAATGAAGCTCAAAGTGAGTACGATGCAAACCGTAAATCAGCTATCGGGACTGGTGATCGTTCTGAACGCATTAGAACGTATAACTTTCCGCAAAACCGCGTGACGGATCACCGAATTGGTTTAACCATCCAAAAGTTAGATCAGATTTTAGCTGGTAAATTAGATGAGATTGTCGATGCATTAATCGTATACGATCAAACCGAAAAATTGGAGCAAATGAAAAATGGCAACTAATTCATCTTATAAGGAAGTCCTTAACTGGGCTTCCTCTTTTTTAGAGAGTCATGGACTAGAAGGATATGCAGCTGAACGTTTTTTATTAGAGCGGATGGAGTGGACTAAAACAGATTTAATCCTAAATTTAGCTACTGAAATCCCAGAAAAAGTCAAAGAACAATTGGAATCAGATGTAATCGAACATAGTAAAGGAAAACCTGTGCAACACATTTTAGGCTACGAATGGTTTTATGATCGCCCATTTAAAGTTACGGCAGATACCTTAATTCCGCGTCCTGAAACTGAGGAAATTGTAGCGAAATTTTTGGCGAGAAATGGGCAGAAACAAGATGGTTTGACTGTGTTAGATGTTGGTACAGGAACTGGGGCAATTGCGATTACAGTAAAAAAAGAACGTCCGATGGATCTAGTGACAGCTATCGATATTTCATCAGAAGCTTTGAGTGTTGCCAAGGAAAATGCACTAAAATTAGATGCAGATATTCGTTTTTTAGAAGGGGATCTATCTGCACCTGTTAGTCATGAGAAATTTGATGTAGTGCTATCAAACCCACCTTATATTTCTGAAGCAGAGCGTCCATTAGTTGATGACATCGTCTTTTTCAATGAACCCCATCTAGCTTTATTTGCTAAACATGACGGCTTGTTTATCTACGAACGATTAGCTAAAGAGTTACCATATTTAATGAAACCAGCCGGTCAAATTATTTTGGAAATTGGTTTTCAACAGGGAGTGGCTGTAAAAAAACTATTTACGACGGCCTTTCCATTCGCTAAAGTTACAGTAGAAAAAGATATGTCTGGCTTAGACAGAATGATATACGTTCAGTTACCTTAATGAAGAAATAAAGCTAGCTCTGGTTAGCTGGCTAAGATTTTAAGAAAGAAGGAACATGTAATGGAAACAAGCTTTTTTAAAGAAAACAATTTATCTGAGGCGGCGAAACTCATTCAAGCTGGAGAGCTAGTGGCTTTCCCCACAGAAACAGTCTATGGCTTAGGTGCAGATGCGTTGAATGAAGAGGCTGTAAAAAAAGTTTACGCGGCAAAGGGGCGCCCTAGTGACAATCCTTTAATTGTTCATATTGCCAGACGTGAGGAGCTTGAATCTCTAGTTGCTGAAATTCCAGCTATTGCAGAACCATTAATCAAAAAATTCTGGCCGGGGCCATTAACCTTAATCTTTAAGGCGAAACCAGGTTTTTTTTCAACAAGTGTTACTGCTGGCTTAGAGAGTGTCGCCATTCGTATGCCGGATAACAGTTTGACATTAAAGCTAATTCAATTGGCGGAGAGACCCTTAGTTGGACCAAGTGCGAATACATCAGGACGCCCAAGCCCGACTTCAGCTGAACATGTGTATCATGACTTAGAAGGCAAAATTGCGGGAATTATTGATGGAGGTGCAACTGGTATTGGCTTGGAGTCAACGGTTTTAGATCTGACTTCCCCCGAGAATCCACTTATATTAAGACCTGGAGCAATTACTCAACAAGACTTAAAAGAAGTACTTGGTAAAGACGTTATGTACGATCACCATTTAATTGGAAAAGAGGAAGCACCTAAAGCACCTGGGATGAAGTACACACATTATGCACCAGAAGAGCCTGTTATTCTAGTTAAAGGCACTGACTATAATCTTTGGCGAAAAGCAATAACTCATTACTTGGAGCAAGGTGAAACCATCGGAATTTTAGCAAATGAAGAAATTATTTCGAAAGTTAAGTCTGAAGTTGAAGATGTTTTTTCTTTAGGGTTAAAAGCGAACGTTAACGAGGCTTCTCATTCTTTATATGCGGGTTTACGTTTTTTTGAAAAGACGAAAGTAACATTGATTTTAGCAGAAGCTTGTGAAATCAATGATAATACACGAGCATATATGAATAGATTAGAAAAATCTGCTGGTGGAAAATATTTTTAACGAACTTTCTAAGCAAAAAGGAAGAAATTTAGTTGAAATAATGCTATACTAAATTCATTAAATGGAGAATGGAGTGTTGAATTTGACTTTTAAAGATTTTGATCCAGAATTATGGGCAGCAATTGACCAAGAAAAAGAGCGCCAGGAGCACAATATTGAATTAATTGCTTCAGAAAACTTTGTATCTAAAGCAGTACGTGAAGCACAAGGCAGTATCCTAACAAACAAATATGCAGAAGGGTACCCTGGAAAAAGATATTACGGTGGCTGTGAATACATAGATATCGTTGAGAATCTTGCTATTGATCGGGTTAAAGAGTTATTCGGAGCAGAATATGCCAACGTTCAACCACATTCAGGTTCACAAGCCAACATGGCTGCTTTTAATGCTTTAATTGAACCAGGTGATACTGTTCTCGGAATGGACTTAACACATGGTGGTCATTTAACTCATGGTTCACCAGTGAATTTTAGTGGGAAAACCTATAACTTTATTGCTTATGGTGTTGATCCAACAACAGAGAAGATTGATTATGATGAAGTTCGTCGCATTGCGATTGAAGGTCAACCTAAATTAATTATTGCTGGAGCTAGTGCATATTCACGCGCAATTGATTTTGCTAAATTTAAAGAAATTGCCGATGAAGTTGGTGCCTACTTCTTAGTAGATATGGCTCACATTGCTGGTTTAGTAGCTGCAGGAGCACATCAAAATCCAGTTTTATATGCAGACATTGTAACATCAACGACTCATAAAACATTACGTGGTCCTCGTGGAGGGTTAATTTTAGCGAAAGAAAAATATGGAAAAGCATTAAATAGTGCTATTTTCCCTGGAATCCAAGGTGGTCCATTAGAGCATGTCATTGCTGGAAAAGCTGTGGCTTTTAAAGAAGCAATGACACCAGAATTTAAAACCTATTCTGAACAAGTCATAAAAAATGCACAAGCAATGCAATCAGTTTTCAATGAGTCTGTTGGTCATTTGATTAGTGAAGGAACAGACAACCATTTACTTCTATTAGATGTAACAAATTTTGGTTTAAATGGTAAAGAAGCAGAAGCTATTTTAGATAGCGTTGGGATTACAGTTAATAAAAATACAATTCCATTTGAAAAACTTAGTCCATTTAAAACGAGTGGTATTCGAATTGGTACTCCAGCGATTACAACTCGAGGATTTAAAGAAGAAGATGCAGAAGAAGTTGCTAGACTAATTGTTGCAGCATTAACAGCCAAAGATGATGCTGAACAGTTGAAATCAATTAGCCAAGACGTTCGTTCTTTAACAATTAAACATCCACTTTATGATGAAAATGACTAATCAGTTGTTTTAATTATATAAATAAAACGCAGCAAAAACTGAAGGAATAGTCCTTCTAGTTTTTGCTGTATTTTTATTTGTCTTATTTGAACGACATAAGTATAGAAGTCTGGGTAGATTTAGCAATGAAAAAAATCATTTGTCAGCATTTTATTAGCACGCTTCATGAGAAAAAAATTAAATAGAGAAATGGATTCTGATACTATAACTAGTTATAGTTATACCTCTATTCATCTAAATTGGTTTATTTTAAAAAAAATCAAGTAATCACTAGCCATTTGTTCTATTTTCCTTTACAATGGAATTGTTTAGGAAAAATTTTATAGAAAATGAGGGCTGAAATAATGGGTAAATTTCAAGTATTAGATCATCCGTTAATCCAACACAAATTAACAATGATTCGCGAGTCAAAATGTGGGACAAAGGTTTTTAGAGAAGTTGTTAATGAAATCGCTATGTTGATGGCTTATGAAGTCTCAAGAGACATGCCACTAGAAGATGTTGAGATTGAAACGCCTTTAGTTAAAACAGTACAAAAACAATTATCTGGGAAAAAAGTAGCAATTGTTCCAATCTTGAGAGCAGGTTTAGGAATGGTTGATGGAATGTTAGAAATGATTCCAGCTGCTAAAGTTGGACACATCGGCTTGTACCGTGATCATGAATCACTAGAACCAGTTGAATATTTTGTTAAATTACCAAGTGATATTCAAGAACGTCAAATGTTTGTTGTTGATCCAATGTTAGCAACAGGTGGTTCGGCAATTATGGCGATTGACGCTTTAAAACGCCGTGGCGCAACAACGATTAAATTTGTTTGTTTAGTAGCAGCTCCAGAAGGAGTTCAAGCATTGCAAGATGCTCACCCTGATGTAGATATTTATGTTGCAGCACTTGATGAAAAATTAGATGAAAATGGCTATATCGTTCCAGGTCTTGGCGATGCAGGAGACCGTTTATTCGGAACTAAATAAGTAAAAAAGTATTTTCCTATTGAAATAGGAAAATACTTTTTTTGTTTATTTTTTAAAGCGCTTTAAATTTTAAAAGCATTTCTTTATGAAAAAATTATGAAAAACAGTTAAATGTGAAAAAAAATTAGTGGCTTTTTCTTCAGTTAAGCGGGGATTTTGCCATTATATAAAGCGATGATTGCCATTAATTATCGATATGTAAACCCTATTTTATAGTCTTTTTTTGAAAAATAGAACTGTTTTTCAAAAAGCTTTTGTATTTTTGAATAAATGGTGGTATGATATCAAATGTTAAAGAGTGAGCTTGAAAAAAATAATGTTTTGATAAGATTCAGTTTATCTTTCTTCGGATATCTAAAAAGGTGATTTAGATAGGAAATGCTAGGTCATTTGTGTTAGAATATAAAGGTATCAACGAATGGATTCGAAAGATTAAATAAGTAATGTCATCATTTTGTTCTTTCAGATCACTCAGTTTAATTTTACCTGACTTCGTTGAATGAAAGTTCAATTTTAGAAAAGAGGTGAAAGTTGTGGATCATGAAGCTCCAATAATTCATTTATTTGGCCTAGCGTTTAATGTAGCTAATATGATTACGGTTGTAGCAGCATGCTTAATTGTCTTTTTAGTCACTTTTTTCTGTACTAGAAAGTTACAAATTAAACCAACAGGCGGTCAAAACTTTATTGAATGGGTTGTTGATTTTGTGCGGACCATTATTTCTGGACCAATGTCTTGGAAAGAAGGCCAACAGTTTCATTTATTAGGTTTTACATTATTATTATTTGTGTTTGTATCTAATATGATGGGATTGCCACTGGTTATTACAATCGGAGGAAAAGGGTACTGGAAGAGTCCAACTGCGGACCCAGTAGTGTGTTTAGCTTTAGCATTAATGGTTATTTTACTTACTCATTATTTTGGAGTACGTGAACAAGGGTTTAAAAACTATTTTATGAATAGCTATATTAGACCAGTTTCGTTTTTATTGCCAATTAAATTATTAGAAGAATTTACAAATGCTTTAACGTTAGCTTTACGTTTGTATGGTAACGTTTATGCAGGGGAAATTTTGCTAGGTTTGATTGCAAGTTTAGGACTTAGTCACGGACCATGGACCTGGATCGTAGGTCTCCCATTGGAAATGGTTTGGCAAGGATTCTCAATCTTTATCGGAAGTATTCAAGCTTTTGTATTTACCACATTAACGATGGTATACATGGCGCACAAAGTACAGGTAGAACACTAAAAGAACTTGTACAAAAATGATTTAAAAGTAATTATTATCAAGGAGGAAATTTATTATGAACGGAATGGGTTTAATCGGAGCAGCAATCGCAGTAGCAGGCGCAGCAATCGGAGCATCATTAGGAAATGGGAAAGTTATTTCAAAAACAATTGAGTCAGTGGCACGTCAACCTGAGCTACAAAGCAGACTACAAATGATGATGTTTATCGGAGTAGGTTTGATTGAAGCTGTTCCAATTATGGCTGTAGTAATTGCCTTTATTTTAGTGTTTAAATAATAAAATTTTGGCAGAGATTGCCTCTGCCTTTTTGCTTAGGTAAATGAAGTTTAAAAGTGATTTAGAAGGAGTGTCGGAAATGTACGGTTTAGTATTAGGAGAATCCACCAGTGCTGGAGATACAATTTTTGTCTTAGTGTCCTTCTTATTGCTATTGTTAGTTCTAAAGAAATTTGCTTGGAAACCTTTGATGAATATTATGGAAGATCGTGAAAAGCAAATTGCAAAAAATATCGACAGTGCAGAAAATTCTCGGATTGAGGCCAATCGTTTAGCCGTTGAAAGTAAAGATAGTCTTGAAGCGACAAGAATCGAAGCGTCAGCTATTATTGCGAAAGCTCGTGAAAATGGTGAAAATATTCAGGATGAGATGCTAGTAAAAGCGAAAGCAGAAGCTGAGCGTATCATAGTAGATGCTAAAAAAGATATTGAATTAGAAAAACAAAAAGCAATTGAGAGTGTCAAAAATGATGTCAGTCATTTATCAATTGACATTGCCACTAAACTGATTGGAAAAGAATTAACAAGTGAGGATCATGCCGCTTTAATCGATAAGTATATTGAAGGGTTGGCTGATGACGAATGAAATTAGACAAACATACAGTAGCTAGTCGTTATGCAAAAGCATATTACAAGTTAGCCGAAGAACATGATACCGTTGAAGAAGCCTTTGACAACATGATGGATATTCGTCAAATATTTGCTGATAACCCAGGTCTTGGCTTGGTGTTGTCAGATGCTCGCTTAACATTAAATCAAAAACGTCCAATCGTTGAAAATTTAATGAAAAACTTTCCAGAACTGATGCAAAATTTTGTTCAAATGATTTTTGATTATGATCGTATGAATGATATGGAATTAATTGTTGATGAATTTGAAAAACTTTATGATTACAAAAATCGGACGATTCTAGCGAAAGTAACGACAGCAGTTCCTTTAACAGACGTACAAAAAGAACGTTTGGCTGTTTCTTTTGCTAAAAAAATGGACGGTAAAAAAGTCATGTTTGAAGAAGTAGTTGATTCAGCTATTTTAGGTGGCGTGATTATTGAAGCAGAACATCAAATCTTCGATGGTAGTATTCGTTTGAATTTAGAAACATTGAAAAAACAAATCATGAAATAAATTGAAATGGTTGAAGAGGTGAAGGTGTAATGGGCATTAAAGCTGAAGAAATCAGTGCTCTAATTAAGCAACAAGTAGAAGGGTACCGTAACGAGCTACTCATCGATGAAGTTGGAACTGTAACTTATATCGGAGACGGGATTGCTCGTGCATACGGACTAGAAAATGCCATGTCGGGAGAGTTACTAGAATTTTCTAATGGTGTTTTTGGAATGGCTCAAAATTTAGAATCAAATGATGTAGGTATTATTATTTTAGGACCTTTCGAAGAAATTCGTGAAGGCGATAAAGTGAGAAGAACTGGTCGTATTATGGAAGTTCCTGTTGGGGAAGCCTTAATTGGTCGAGTAGTAAACTCACTTGGACAACCAGTTGATGGTTTAGGCGAAATCGTAACAACTAAAACACGCCCAGTTGAAACTTTAGCACCAGGCGTTATGCAACGTCAATCAGTAGGAGAACCTTTACAAACAGGCTTAAAAGCTATTGACGCATTGGTACCAATTGGTCGAGGTCAACGCGAACTTGTTATTGGGGATCGTAAAACCGGTAAAACAAGTATTGCCATTGATACAATTATCAATCAAAAAGATCAAGATATGATTTGTATTTATGTTGCAATTGGACAAAAAGAATCAACTGTACGAAATCAAGTTGAAACCCTAAAACGTTATGGCGCAATGGATTATACTATTGTTGTTACAGCGAGTGCCTCTCAACCGGCCCCAATGTTATTTATTGCACCGTATGCGGGAACGGCTATGGGTGAGGAATTTATGTACAATGGCAAACATGTCTTGATTGTCTTCGATGATTTATCAAAACAAGCAGCTGCTTATCGTGAAATATCCTTATTACTTCGTCGTCCGCCAGGTCGTGAAGCGTACCCAGGAGATGTTTTCTATTTGCACTCACGTTTATTAGAACGTGCTGCTAAATTGAACCAAGAATTAGGTGGCGGTTCTATGACTGCTTTGCCATTTGTTGAAACACAAGCTGGGGACATCTCAGCATATATTCCAACAAATGTCATCTCTATCACTGATGGTCAAATCTTCTTAGAGAGTGATTTATTTTATGGCGGAACTAGACCAGCTGTGGCTGCAGGATTATCTGTATCACGGGTTGGTGGTGCAGCACAAATTAAAGCCATGAAAAAAGTTGCTGGAACTTTACGTTTAGATTTAGCTAGTTTCCGTGAATTAGAAGCCTTTACGCAATTTGGTTCAGATTTAGATGCAGCAACACAAGCTAAATTAAATCGTGGTCGTAGAACAGTTGAAATCTTAAAACAAGATTTACATTCGCCATTACCAGTTGCGAAACAAGTTATGATTTTATATGCTCTTACACATGGTTTCTTAGATAGTGTTCCAGTTGATGAAATTTTAAGATTTGAAGGAGAATTCTTTGATTATTTAGATAGCCAAAGACCAGAAATTTTAAAAACCATTGTTGAGACGAAAGATTTACCAGATTCTGAAGAGTTAGATGCAGCAATAACTAATTTCAAAGAAATGTTTATTCCTGTGAAATCATCAATCTAGCATAAATAGAGAAACAAACTAAAGGCGGTGAGCTGAATGGGTGGCTCTTTAATTGATATTAAAAAAAGAATTGCTTCAACCAAAAAAACAAGTCAAATTACTAGTGCCATGCAAATGGTTGCTGGGGCAAAATTAGGAAAAGCCGAAGCGACAGCTAAGAATTTCCAAATTTACGCATCAAAAGTTAGAGGAGTAGTAACGCATATTGCGGCTACTCAACTAGCTTTAATAGAAGATGGGAATTTGATAGGTACAAATTCACCATCTAACGTTGATTTTCACGATATGCTAATTGAAAGACCGGTTAAAAAAACGGGCTATATTGTCATTAGTTCTGATAAGGGATTGGCAGGTAATTACAATAGTTCAGTGATTAAATCGACCGTTGATATGATTACCCGTGACCATAAATCATCCGATGAGTATGTATTTATGGCTGTTGGTTCGTCAGCTGCTAACTTTTTTAAAAGTCGAGGCATGAATTTAGCCTATGAACTACGAGGAATTAGTGACCAACCTTCATTTGAAGAAATTCGTGAAATTGCTAGAACGGCAACAGAAATGTATAAAAATGAAGTTTTTGATGAGCTATACGTTTGCTATAATCACCATGTTAACTCACTTTCATTCCAATATCGGGCTGAAAAAATGTTGCCTTTAAGTGATTTAGATGCAAGTGAATCAGTTGACTATGAAGTTGAGTACCTATTTGAACCTTCGAAAGAAGCTATTCTAGATATTTTATTACCACAGTATGCTGAAAGCTTAATTTATGGAGCTATTTTAGATGCTAAAGCAGCAGAATTTGCAGCTAGAATGAGTGCTATGAAAAGTGCAACAGATAATGCTCACTCAATTATTGATGATTTAACAATCCACTATAATCGAGCACGTCAAGCTGCAATTACGCAAGAAATCACTGAAATTGTCGGTGGTGCTTCAGCACTTGAATAACCTATTAATCTTGAATAGTTTATTCAGACTAGTTTTTATGAGTCAGCCTCTCGGAAAAAGATGGAATTTCGAGGTGACAAGAAACGTTACATCAAATTCCGCTATTTTTCTGCCGAGCCTGAACAAGCTCAACAAACTTTTTATTAAATGGGAGGGAAAATGAATGAGTATAGGTCAAATTGTTCAAGTAATTGGACCCGTTGTTGATGTGGAATTCCCATTAGATGGATCGTTACCTGATATTAACAATGCCCTCATTGTCAAAAAAATTAAAAACAAAAATAAAGATACAAATGAAGTTCCAGAAACAGTTGTGCTGGAAGTTGCTTTAGAATTAGGCGACGGAATTATTCGGACAATCGCAATGGAATCAACTGATGGTTTACAACGTGGTATGGATGTTGAAGATACAGGTAAAGCTATTTCAGTACCTGTTGGTTCAGAAACATTAGGCCGTGTATTTAATGTTTTAGGTGAAACAATTGATTTAAAAGAACCTTTTCCAGCAGATGCAAGACGTGATGTAATTCATAGAGCAGCTCCAACTTTTGATGAATTAAGCAGTAGTACAGAAATTTTAGAAACTGGTATTAAAGTAATCGATTTATTAGCGCCTTATTTAAAAGGTGGTAAAATTGGTCTATTTGGTGGTGCCGGTGTTGGTAAAACTGTTCTTATTCAAGAATTAATCCATAATATTGCTGAAGAGCATGGTGGAATATCTGTCTTTACAGGTGTTGGTGAACGAACTCGTGAAGGAAATGATTTGTACTTCGAAATGAAGGAATCTGGTGTTATTGAGAAGACGGCAATGGTGTTCGGACAAATGAATGAACCACCAGGTGCTCGGATGCGTGTTGCGTTAACAGGTTTAACAATTGCGGAGTATTTCCGTGATGATGAAGGCCAAGATGTGCTTTTATTTATTGATAATATTTTCCGTTTCACTCAAGCGGGTTCTGAGGTTTCAGCCTTACTAGGACGTATGCCTTCTGCGGTTGGGTATCAACCAACATTAGCTACCGAAATGGGTCAGTTACAAGAACGGATTACTTCAACTAGAAAAGGTTCAATTACATCAATCCAAGCGATTTATGTACCAGCCGATGATTATACGGATCCAGCTCCAGCAACTGCCTTTGCCCATTTAGATGCAACGACAAACTTAGAGCGTAAATTAACGGAACAAGGGATTTATCCTGCAGTTGATCCGTTGGCTTCATCTTCAAGTGCGTTAGCACCTGAAATTGTTGGAAAAGAGCATTATAAAGTTGCGATGGAAGTCCAACAAACATTACAACGTTACCGTGAATTGCAAGATATTATTGCGATTTTAGGAATGGATGAGTTGTCAGATAGCGAGAAGATTCTTGTCTCTCGAGCTCGTCGAATTCAATTTTTCCTATCACAAAATTTCCATGTGGCAGAAGCCTTTACTGGACAACCAGGTTCATATGTTCCTGTAAAAGAAACGATTCGTGGATTCAAAGACATTTTAGATGGTAAGTACGACGATCTTCCAGAAGACGCCTTTAGAAGTGTTGGACGAATTGAAGAAGTTGTAGCAAAAGCAGAAGCACAAGGATACTAATCGAGGAGGGTACTCATGTCTGTTTTAAGAGTCAATATCGTAACACCAAATGGTCTTGTTTATGATCACAATGCTAATATGGTAGTTGCTAAAACACTTGATGGTGAAATTGGGATTCTACCTCAGCATGCTCCCATTATTGTGCCTTTACAAATTAATGAAGTTCGTGTGAAACGAACAGATAACCCAGAGCATGAAGATGCTGTTGCCGTTAATGGTGGCGTGATGGAAGTCCGCGATAATATCTGTACAATTATTGCAGATAGTGCTGAAAGAGAGCGAGATATCGATTTAAGTCGTGCTGAACGTGCGAAAGAACGTGCAGAGAAACGAATTGAAGAAGCGAAAGAGCATGAAGATCGTGATGAAATCGACCGCGCTACTGTTGCTTTACACAAAGCAATTAACCGGATATCTGTTTCAAGACATGGTAGATAAAAAGTTCGTTGAGCCGTTTAGATCCGATAAGAAAATAGGGAAAATTGATAGGACGCTATTTGTCCTCTCGAATTTTTATCTTTTTCTCGAGGAGCTGGTTCAAAAGAGCTAGCCTAGATAAAAATAAATCCTCAGGAAATTTCTGAGGATTTTTACATACTCATTCTTTTAGAGTGAGATTTGTTTATTTATTTATAAAATTATGTTAGCATTAAAAATATAATCCATAAAAAAGGAGACCAGATATATGTCATTTTTAGGCGTACAATCTTTATTAGGAATCGTGTCACATATCATTTTTATCATGATGTCTTTTTGGGCTCTTCGTGGAATTCGCATTGAGAATTGGATCAAAAAAGGGTATGAAAGGCAAGCAAGAGTTTTGTATATTTTTTTATCAATAGTCATTGGTTATACAGTAAGTAGCTTCTTTTTAGAATTTATCAGTCTTTCTAAGAGTTTGCCTTATTTGTTAAAATAAGATGAAAAAGCGGTAATTTTTTCAGAAAACAGGTGAAATGATTGTTTCATGAAATCATTTCATGCTATAATGCTAGAAGCGGTCATTGGTTAGT
This sequence comes from Carnobacterium maltaromaticum DSM 20342, assembly GCF_000744945.1. Lineage (NCBI taxonomy): Bacteria > Bacillati > Bacillota > Bacilli > Lactobacillales > Carnobacteriaceae > Carnobacterium > Carnobacterium maltaromaticum. The sequence goes on along the minus strand of NZ_JQMX01000001.1, from coordinate 1,514,680 downwards.
AAATATCCAATGAAGCACTTAAGAGTTTCGGAGGGGTTTAAACATGGAAAAAATAATTGTTCGTGGCGGCAAACGTCTGGAAGGAACAGTTAAAGTAGAAGGTGCTAAAAATGCAGTATTACCAATTTTAGCAGCAACTATCTTAGCAAGTGTTGGGGAAAGTAAATTAACAAATGTACCAACATTGTCTGATGTATTTACAATCAATGAAGTGTTACACCATTTAAACTTAGATATTAACTTTAGTGAAAAAAATAAAGAGGTTGTTGTCAATGCAACCCATGAATTGAATTTTGAAGCACCTTTTGAATACGTAAGTAAAATGCGTGCGTCAATTGTTGTAATGGGTCCATTATTGGCTCGTTTAGGTCATGCTAAAGTTGCGCTTCCAGGTGGTTGTGCAATCGGAACAAGACCAATTGATTTACATTTAAAAGGCTTTGAAGCGATGGGTGCGAGAGTACATATCGAAAATGGCTTTATAGAAGCGTTCGCTGATGAATTAAAAGGCGCAAGAATTTACCTTGACTTCCCTAGCGTAGGTGCAACACAAAATATTATGATGGCTGCAACGTTAGCTAAAGGTACAACAGTCATTGAAAACGTAGCCCGTGAACCTGAAATTGTCGATTTAGCTAACTTTTTAAATCGCATGGGTGCAAAAGTTATTGGAGCAGGAACTGAGACAATTCGAATCGAAGGTGTCGAAGTTTTAACTGGTACAGAACATGGTATTATTCCTGATAGAATTGAAGCGGGCACGTTTATGGTCGCTGCAGCAATGACTAAGGGAAATATTTTTATTGAAGATGCTGTTGCAGAACATAATAAACCTTTAATTTCAAAATTAAAAGAAATGAATGTTTCAATTACTGAAGAAGAAAATGGCATGCGTGTTATTGGACCTGAAAAGTTGAAAGCAACTGATGTAAAAACGATGCCACATCCCGGTTTCCCAACGGATATGCAAGCACAAATGACTGCTGTTCAATTATTAGCAGAAGGTACTAGCACAATGACTGAGACCGTTTTTGAGAATCGCTATATGCATATGGAAGAATTACGTCGTATGAATGCGAATTTCAAAGTTGAAGGTCCATCATTAGTTATGTATGGCCCAACTAAACTGCAAGGTGCTGAAGTTGCCGCTACAGATCTTAGAGCTGCTGCTGCCCTTATTTTAAGTGGATTATGCGCAGAAGGTTATACTCGTGTGACGCATTTAGAATATTTAGATCGTGGGTACTTTGAATTCCATAAAAAACTGCAAGCACTTGGTGCGGATGTTGAACGTGTGAATGAAGAAGAAAATCAGCTAACTGAAGCAGAATTAGAAAAAATGTTTAACTAAAAATCAACCTAAGTGCTGATCGAAACTTTTAATAGTTTTGATCGGCACTTTTTGATTTAAGTCATAGAAGTAGGTAATAGCAGCGACCTACCAAATTTACCTCTTCTTTATTCAATCCTGAGCAAAGCCAAACAGCTTTTTAATGAGTTAATAACTCAACTATCAAAAAACAATCATTTTTTATTAAATTTTTAAGAAAATCTCGGTTTCGGATTAAGGTTAGTTATGCTATAATAGAAAATTAGATGGCTATGTTTATTTATGTAGCCTAAAATTGAACGAAGAGCTTTGAGAGGAGAACAATAATAATGGCGAAAGATATAGGTATCGATTTAGGTACAGCAAATGTATTAATTCATGTAAAAGGAAAAGGGATTGTTTTAAATGAGCCTGCGGTAGTAGCTATTGACACAACAAATGGTCAAGTATTGGCAGTAGGAGAAGAAGCTTATCGAATGGTAGGGCGTACTCCAGGAAATATCCGGGCAATTCGTCCTTTAGAGGATGGTGTTATTGCTGATTTTGATATTACGGAAGCTATGCTTTCTTATTTCATTAATAAGTTGAATGTGAAAGGATTCTTGTCAAAACCGAATATTTTAATTTGCTGTCCAACAAATATTACCTCTATTGAGCAAAAAGCCATTATTCAAGCTGCTGAAAAAAGTGGTGGGAAAAACGTCTATCTCGAAGAAGAACCAAAAGTTGCCGCAATTGGTGCTGGAATGGATATTTTTCAACCAAGTGGAAACATGGTAATTGATATAGGTGGAGGAACTAGTGATATCGCTGTTTTATCAATGGGAGATATCGTAACTAGTCGTTCATTAAAATTAGCTGGTGACAAATTAGATAGTGAAATCACACAGTATGTGAAGAAAAAATATAAATTATTGATTGGTGAAAGAACTGCTGAATCAATTAAAATTGAAATTGGAACAGTTTTCCCTAAAAATCGTTCTGATTCAATGGATGTTCGTGGTCGCGATATGGTCAGTGGTTTACCAAGAACAATTACGATTACTTCTGATGAAGTTCAAGAAGCACTAAATGAATCAATGATGCTAATTGTACAACAAGCAAAAGATGTTTTAGAACAAACTCCACCAGAATTATCAGCGGATATTATTGATCGCGGGATTATTTTAACAGGTGGTGGTGCCTTGTTAGATGGAATTGATCAATTATTTGCGGAAGAACTAAAAGTTCCAGTTTTTGTTGCGGAGCGTCCATTAGATGCAGTCGCATTAGGTACAGGTATCTTATTGGAAAATATTAGCAAAAAACGTCGTTAATTATTTTATCTCTGATAGCGACTTATATCCTATATGTAGGAATAATGCTTAGTTAATTGAATGAGGTGGAAATAATGCCAAATAAGAAAGAAAAAATGGGAGCAATTCCAACACCTCTCAAGGTATTAATTGTCATTGTTGTGATTATTCTAACGTTTTTAATTGGAGCAATGATTGGATTTGGACTATTAGGTGATGGCAATCCTTTTGCTGTTTTTAGCCAAAATACTTGGGAACATATCTTTAGCTTTTTTACAAAAGGACCAAAAAATTAAAAAAAGTGCTAAATTAGTTTATCTAATTTAGCACTTTTTTTGTATAGTATAGTTAAAATAAAAATTAAAGAGTTGTTTTTGCATAGAGTCTACTATAGAAAGGTGTGAGAATAAATGAATCAAGTTACTTTGGTTGGCCGTTTAGTTAGAGAGATTCAATTACAAGAGGTAGGGGAAAGTAAGTCAGTTGTTAATAATACAATTGCTGTACAACGTATTTTTAAAACCGAACAACAACAGCAAGCTGATTTTATTCCACTTGTTGCTTGGGGGAAAGTTGCAAAATTATTAGATTTATATTGCGAGAAAGGGGATTTAATTGGTATTAATGGAAAGATGCAATCACGAAGCTACATCAATAGTGAAAATATTACTATATTTGTTGTAGAAATGCGTGTTGAAGAAATTCAATTTTTACAAAATAAACGAACGGAAGAGACAATAGCGATAGTTGAACCTTAAAAAGCTCTGCCTTACTTGTTAACGAACTGTAATAGAGACAGGTTCTGGCTTTTTCTTTTCTTGTTTATAAATAAAATAACGTTATAATTTGTGATGATTACTAAAAAAATGTAATATTAAAAAGGGTTTTTTTGACGTATAAAAATAATTAGAAAACAAAATGTGAAATTTTTTGAAAAATAATAGATAACAAAAAAGTGATAGAATTAGGAATGGTTTCGATTTCAAATTTTAGTTTCAAAAAAACTAAAATAAATTAAAAAAAATGAATTGTCAGAAAATTTACAAGTATAACGGGTTTTTCTTTGAATAGGGGTGGGCCGTCACATAGGCTTAATCAATGAGTAACCTAGGGCTTAGATAGAAATGGTATTATTTTCTTCATAGCGAACAGGAGGAAAATAAACATATGAAAAAAAGAATTCTATCGATTGCTATAGCATCTACATTATTTGTAGGTATAGCAGGAGTATCTTCTGCCTTAGCAGCAACATTAGATGATAACTCAGAACAGGTGGTACCTAAAAATGTAGCAACACTATCTGGACAAACTGTGTTAGCTAACTTAACTACTCAAAAAAACTCTAATAATGATTCAAAGACTATTGTACAAGAGCTATTAGCAGCTCAAACTTTAAAAGATCAAACACCAAGTATGTCAAAAGTAACTAAAGTAGAAAAAACATCTACAGTTGCAAATTATACTGTAGAAGCAGGAGACACTATTGAAAATATTGCTAAAGCATTTGAAGTTTCATTAGAAGATTTAATGAAATGGAATGCCGGATTAACGATTGATTCAATCATTCAAGTTGGTCAAACAATAAAAATTCAAACTGAAAAAGATCCAACTACTATTGAAACTTCAAAATTATCTTGGGAAGCACCAGCACCAGTTGTTGAAGTAGCACCAGAACCAGCAGTAGTTGCAGAAGCACCTGTTACTCAACCAGTAGAGGCAGTTGCAGAAGTAGCACCAGCACCAACTGTTGAAACAACTCCAACTGCAGCGGCACCAAGTGGGCGTGTCGTAACTGTTTCAGCTACAGCATATAGCACAAGCGAACCAGGAATGTCCTCGTTTACAGCACTTGGCATTGATTTAAGACAAACGTCAAATGTAATTGCTGTTGACCCTAATGTAATTCCATTAGGAAGCCGTGTATTCGTAGAAGGATATGGTGAAGCCATTGCTGGTGATACAGGTGGAGCGATTGTTGGAAATAAAATTGATGTTCATTTTGCAACAGTTGATGCATGTTATCAGTGGGGTGTACGTTCAGTCCAAGTTACTATTTTAGATTAAATAATCAAAGCTGTACCCAAATAAAAGGGTGCAGCTTTTTATTTTGCTATGAAATAGTAGTAGATGCCGTATAGCAAAGTCATTTGCTGGATATGAATACTTTATGAAGAAAACTTGATTCTTTAACGAGTTACTTTGTTTCAACCGATAAAAATAGTATAATGAAAAGAGTGAAGGTGAATCGAATCGAAAAGAGGGATAGCAATGAAAATATTAATGATAGAAGATAACCAATCTGTTTGTGAAATGATGGAAATGTTTTTTTTGAAGGAAAATTGGGATGCTACGTTTAAACAAGACGGAAAAGAGGGCTTAGATGCTTTTTTAGAGCAGCCAGATTCTTGGGATATTGTGACACTAGATTTAAATTTACCAACAATGGATGGAATTCAAATCTGCCGTGAAATTCGTAAAGTATCGGAGACAGTGCCGATTATCATGTTAACAGCTAAAGATTCAGAGAGCGATCAAGTGATTGGCTTGGAAATGGGCGCAGATGACTATGTAACGAAGCCTTTTAGTCCACTAACACTAATTGCCAGACTGAAGGCGTTACACCGTAGAGCAGATTTAACTAGCCATGAAGAAGTACCAAAGCATAAGTTGGATGAAGATTTTGAAGTGGCAACAGATCATTTGAAAATTAACACAAAAACACGAGAAGCTTTCTTATTTGAAAAGCCGATTGAAGGATTAACACCAAAAGAATTTGAATTGCTTTATACATTAGCTAAAAGTCCAAAGCAAGTTTTTTCTCGAGAGCAGTTACTAACATTAGTTTGGGATTATCAATATTATGGGGATGAACGAACAGTTGATGCTCATATTAAAAAATTACGCCAAAAAATTGAAAAAACAGGTCCGCAAGTGATTCAAACAGTTTGGGGAGTGGGCTATAAATTTGACGACAGCGGAGTTGAATAGCTATGAAATATCTTTATCAGCAAATGTTAGCCTTTTTTGCAGTAATCATGACGGTCTTAGTTATTTTAGGGTTTTCTTTTCTTAAATTTACAACAGATACTGTTCAAGAAAATTTGGAGAGCCAATTAAGTAGTTATGCCAACACTATTATTGAAAATCGTTTAGTTGAGAATGCCGAATGGGCGGAATTATTATTACACAACCAGGGTGTTAGGATTTATGTTACGGACACTAATAAGCAAATTATTTCGCCAAAGCGAGATAAAGGCAAATATTTAAATATATCAGATGCAGATTTGAAGGAATTAACTAAAGGGAACGAGGTTAGCTCAAAAGGTGATTCTCCCATTGATTTATTAGGGAATAAAAATAAGCAATTATGGGTTTTAGTGTCCTTTGTCTATACAGAGACGCAAGAATTTGCGGGAATTGTGTATGTGGATGCGCCCATGAGCAATATTAAGGGAAGTATATCCGAGCTGAAAAAAAATCTTTATTTTGCGTTAGTTATTTCAACGATCTGTGCGTTAATACTCAGCTTTGTTTTAGCACAATATCAAGTCAAACGGATTAATCGCTTGCGTAGTGCTACGCACCGAATTTCAAAAGGTGATTTTGATGTCCATTTAGAAAGTAAAGATCGTGATGAATTTGATGATTTAGCAGAAGATTTCAATACGATGGCTAGCTCATTAAAAGAATCAAATGAAGAAATAGAGCGTCAGGAGAACCGGAGAAGGCAGTTTATGGCAGATGCGGCTCATGAGATGAGAACGCCGTTAACAACCATTAACGGGCTTTTAGAGGGTCTAGAATACGACGTTTTTCCAGAAGAGCAAAAAAAGCGGAGTATTACATTGATGCAAAATGAAACTAGACGCCTCATTCGTTTAGTTAATGAAAATTTAGATTATGAAAAAATTCGTTCCAATCAAATCACTTTAAGCCGTTATACATTTAACGTCCATGATGCCTTGGAAAGCATCGTCCAACAATTGAGCGGAAAGGCTGAAGAATCAGGTAACAAACTTACACTTGATTGTCCTCGAGAATTGACTGTGTACGCTGATTATGACCGTTTCGTCCAAGTGATAGTGAATATTGTTCAAAATGCGATTCAATTTACAAAGGATGGTCAAATTTCAGTTATTGGATTAGCAGGTTTAAAAGAAACTGTGATTGAAATTACAGATACAGGGATTGGAATGACTGCTGAGGAAGTCAAAAATATCTGGGAACGTTACTATAAAGCAGATGTTTCTAGAAAGAACACAAAATTTGGTGAGTCTGGTTTAGGCTTGGCTATCGTGCAACAATTAATGAATTTGCATGATGGGAAAGTAACAGTTGAAAGTGTTCCAGATCAAGGTACTACATTTAGATTAAGTTTTCCAAAAGAAGTGATTGAAGAAGGAACTACTGAAAAGTTAGAGAATCCTGATTTAAAAGCTTAAGTAAGAGTGCATTTGGCAGTTAAATTTTTATAGATATAGAAAAATCCGATTAAATATAGGAGAATTTCTCCTATATTTAATCGGATTTTATTCATTTTAACAGGTAATAACTAATTAAAGATCTGCTGGAGATAGTTGGATATCACCAAGATTAGCAATATTATCATCCGATGTAAGAACAATAATTGAGAGACCTTTTTGTTTAATTAAGCTTTTAAAAATCATAATCCAATTTTTTAATTGGGGTCCATTTTCATTCTTTAGCCAATCATCAACTAAAATTATTTTTTTTTCAGCACACAAACTTGCAATTAATTGAACTTCCTTTTTTTGTTCATCTGTTAGAGAATCGATTTTTTTATTTGCTAAGTCAGGAGAGATATAACTTTCTTCCAAAGCATCTAATATAAGCAATTCAGGAGAACGGAGTTTAGGTTTCGCTAATTTTACAGTTAATAAAATATTCTGTAAAATCGTAAAGTAATGAATAAACGCAGGTTCTTTTAGAATATATCCAATCTTTTCCCGTTCAGAAGAACTGAATAACCTAGTTAACGATTGAATCACTTTTTTTTCTTCTTTATCATTTCCAATAGCAATGGTATAAAGAGACTGTTCAGTAAATGGAAAAGTAGTGTTCTTTGATTTTAAATGAGTCATCATGATTTAACGTAACCTCCTGTATGAAAATAAAAAGTTTGTTGGACTGGTTAGGCCTGGCAAGAAAATAGGAAAATCTGATAGGACGCTTTTTGTCCTCTCTAGATTTTATCTTTTTCTCGAGGAGTTGGCAAAAAAGAGCTGGTCTGATAAAAAGCTCTTTAAGTATGCATGGTCATCCGTATTTCAAAGTATTTCGATTAAGAAACCATAAGGCTGCTGGTGACATACACAATAGTGTGAATAAATTCATTCCTAAGGCAAACTGAACGAACCTCTGAGGGTTTGTTCCAATAGTTTGGTTAGCATCTGTTAAGGTGACTGTATTAAACTTTGAGACACCTTCTTTATAGGGTTGCGGATTCTCACTTGGTAATTTATCATCCTGCGTAGCAGATATAATAGTTGAATTCGTTTGAATAAGGAAATGTTTTTCAGTCTTTCCAACAAAATTTTGCTCAATTTGATTGAGTTGTTGTGCCACAGGTTGCCGGAAAAAGACGCTTGTAACAAATAAAAACAATAAAAAAACATTTAATAAAATTAGATTTTCTAGCACGAGTTGAAAAAAGATTTTTCTTTTCTTTTCGCCAATTAAACGAAAATTTAAAAGCTCTTTTCTTCTAAAGAAAAGTAATAGTCCATGGAGAGCAGTAAAGCCAATTGCACCAAATACAATGGTAAATAAAAGGAGTTGGCCGACTATATCTTGTTTATGCTTAATTGTTTCAGCTAATGACTGAAAAAAATCTGTATTAATTGTTAAATCGCTTTGCTTTAAATTTAAGGTTTCATTTATAGTATCTAAAGAAAAATTAAGTTGAGTTAACATTGAGAATAAGAAAACTAAAATTAAACTGAACGCAACATACAGAAAGAAAACAAGAATGCTTCTCATAGGCGTATGTCGAATACGTAAAACAGCCCGTTCGAAAATAGTCATTGTGTATATTCCTCCCTCATTGTTAGTCTATTATCTAAGTATAATAAAAGAGTATGAAAAAAGTGTGAACAGTTAATGCATTTTTAGCATTTATTTAAGAAAAATAAAAGACAAAAAAAGAAGGTAAACCAGGTAATGTATCAACCCGTTTACCTTCTTTTAAACTAGTTATTTTGTAGCGTCTTCCTTTGCAGCTTCTGCAGCGGAATCTGCAGCAGCTTTAGCTGCTTTTTCAGCATCGGTCATTAATTCAGGAGCATCTGTTTTATAAAGTTCAACAGTAGATTGTCCATCTTTTTGATTGATTAAGCTAGTATTTTCATCGCCAAGTTTTTTAGCAGCTTCTTTCAATTGATCAACTTGATTTTTATAATTAAAGACAGTTGGATCAACAGGAGTGAAGTTAGCAGGGGTGTAATAACGTAATAAATCACTATTGATAATACTATCTGAGAGATTTAATTGTTTTTCGACTCCAGTTCGTAATACTTCAACTTCAGCTAAAACTTCTTCGCTAGGATCAGTGATTAAAGCTCCTGTTTTAGTATCGTAAATTTTAGTTCCCATAACCGTATATTTTGGTGTAACAAAGCTTCCGTTACGGAAAGCGACAGTTTGATCGTGTTCAGGAGAAGTTAAATCTGTCCCAAACTGGATAAATCCATCTTCATTTGTCGTATCAACACCTAATAAATGTAATAGGGTAGGCAAGACATCAATTTGTCCACCAAATTCACTTTTAATACCACCGTTGGTTTGACCAGGGATATGGTACATAAATGGTACACGTTGGACTAAGGCATTGTCGTAATCTGTCCATTCTTCAGAAGTTTTCCCAAGTAGGGGTGCTAATGAAGGATTTCTTGAATTAGAAATACCATAATGATCTCCGTAAAGGACAATCATTGAATTATCATATAAGCCTGAAGCTTTTAAATAATCAAAGAATTCTTTAACGGATTGATCTAAATAATGAGCAGTGGCAAAATAGCCATCAATAGTGCTATCACCCGTAGTTGCTCTTGGAAACTCAACATTATCATCATCTAGTGGATACGGGAAATGATTCGTTACAGTTAAGAATTTAGCATAGAAAGGTTGCGGCAACTGTTCTAAATACTGAGTAGATTCTTGGAATAATAATTTATCTTTTAATCCATACTCCAATGTGTTCCCATCAGAAACATCATAATAACTTGCATCAAAGAAGTAATTAAATCCAAAAGATTTGTATGTGTTATCACGATTCCAGAAAGAGCCGACATTTCCATGGAAAACAGCACTTGTATAGTTGCCGTTATCACGTAAAATTTGTGGAGCAGCTTGGAACACATTACTTGAACCAGCTTGAGTAAATGCTGAACCTTGTGGCAATCCAAATAATGAATTTTCTAATAGTGTTTCTGCATCACTCGTTTTACCTTGTCCAACTTGATGGAAAAAGTTCTCGTAAGATGTAGTACTTTGATCATGGTATAAGCTGTTTAAGAAAGGTGTAACTTCATGTTCAACACCATTTTCATCTTTTAATTTATAATCAATTAAAAATTGTTGGAAACTCTCTAAATGGATATAAATTACATTTTTTCCTTTTGCTGAACCAAAAGTAGCGGGGTTAGCAGCTGCGCGATGTTCATTTAGATATGAGATAACTTCATCCATATCTGAACTATCAGCATTTGCTTTCACCTGATTGGCTTGAGCGGTTTTGATTCCGTCATAAACAGTAAAGACATTTAAACCTAGATATTTGACAATATAGTTACGGTCAAAAGTACGAGTTAATAGTTGTGGACGATTGCTTTCAGCAATGCTAAGATTTGCTCCAAAAATAGCAACAGATAAAACTGTCATAGCAAATGCATAGCGTTTTTTGAATGGGCGAGGGTCCATTTTCACTTGTTTAGATAAAAGTAATCCTAATAAGATAATAAAATCTAAGATGTAAAAAATATCAGCAAATGAAGTTAAGGCAAAAGCACTTGTATTTAAGCCACCAGCAACACTTTTAGCCCCTAACATGGTATTTACAGTTAAAAAGTCTGTAAACTCACGATAGTAAATTACGTTTGAGTAAAGTAAGGCTGTTGCTAATAAGTACAAAACAAACAGTGCAATATAGGCCCGACGTGGTTTTTTAAAATACAACGCAATTGAAAAAATGAACAATGTGGTTGCAACTGGATTAATGAACAAAATAAATTGTTGTAAGGGTCCAGTCACCCCTAATGAGAAGGCTGTTTGATAGCTATAATAAGTTTTAGCCCAAAATAGTAAAACAGCGAGTGTGAAAAATCCTAATCTTGTATTCAGTATAGCTTGTGTTTTCTTTATCAATTTCAATTCTAGCGTCCTCCTTAGAAAGTAGACAAGTTTGTAGGTTACATTAAAAAAAGAAGTTCCATGTCTAAATAGTCACGTCTTCTTTCTAACTGTCAATAAATATATCACTTTATATTTTACCTTTTTGACCAGAGAAAGTCAATTTTTCTATCTGATTAACAAGAGAATGAAAGGCTGTTTTAAAAGCTTTTTAAAGGGTGTTTTCATTTTAAAGAAATCTTAACCTTCATTTTTATCTTTTTTTATCAAATTCAGTTATAATAGTGGTAACAAAAAAGAAGGAGGTTCCCAAAAATATGTTTTTTTTACAAAATTTATATGAGTTTACAGAGTCAAATTTTGGGGACACTATTAATCACTTTCCTTTAATTAAACTTATTTTCTATAGTGTTGATCGTACACTTCGTTATTTTTTAGTCTGGCTTTTAATTAGAGGTATTTACCTACTATACAAACATCTGAAGGGAACTAAAATCAGAGTTGCAAGAGAATTTGTTGTTCAGTTTTTCGTGTTCTATGTAATTTTGTTATTTCAACTAACTGTGTTTCGTGGGGAATATAGTATTACAAATGTCTATATTGAACTACGCCCCTTAAGTGAAGTGAATTGGCAACCATTTACCGAAACATTTAAACTAACACAAGGAACATCTTTGTTTGATTTTTACTATAATTTATATGGAAATATCTTTTGGTTTATTCCGTTAGGTTTCTGTGTGGCTTATCTTTCACAAAATAATCATCCGTTTTTACGCACATTTTTTATCGGTTTATTTTGTTCAATTGCTATTGAAACAATGCAGTTCTTATTTAGGACAGGTATCGCAGATGTAGATGATGTAATGTTCAATACCACAGGAGCGCTAATCGGTTTTGTATTATATGAAGTTTATTTCTTGCTAAAAAAATTATTTTCCAAACAAAAAAGACGAAAAGAGGCAGTCTGACTGTTTTTTTCGTTTTTTTTTTGAGAAAATAACCACTTTTAATTTTTTCTAAAAGCTGTGCTATAATAGGAAACAAAGGAATCAGAAAAGAGTGGATGCATCGATGAAAAGAGAAATCTGGCAAGTGAACCTTAAAATTTTGTGGTTTGGTTGTTTTTTAGCTGGAGTTGGATTCAGTTTAGTCATGCCTTTTATGGCTCTTTATATTGATACTTTAGGTGATTTTACATCTAAAGAAGTGAGTATGTGGAGCGGAATTACTTTTAGTTCAACTTTTTTTGTGACGGCAATAGTAGCGCCTTTTTGGGGGAAACTAGCAGATCGAAAAGGGCGAAAGCTCATGCTTTTACGAACAGCACTTGGAATGGCAATTGTGATTGCCTTAATGGGTACGGTCCAAAATGTCTATCAATTAATCGGATTGCGTTTGTTACAAGGTTTTTTTTCAGGTTTTATTTCTAATGCGACAGCTTTGATTGCCACTCAAGTACCAAGGGAAAAAAGTGGTGCAACATTAGGGACACTTACAACTGGAAGTGTGACAGGAACATTAATGGGACCACTAGCTGGTGGAACGATTGCTGAATTTTTTGGTTTTCGAATTACTTTTTTTATTACTGGCTTTTTATTATTTTTAGTTTTCTTATTGTGCTTGTTCTTTGTAAAAGAAAATTTTGAACCTGTTTTAAAAGAAGACGAGTTATCTGGTAAAGCCGTTTTAGCAGAGTTGAAATTTCCACGAGTCATTATTGGCATGTTCGTTACAACAATGATGATTCAAGTTGCCGCTAATTCAATCAGTCCGATTTTAAGTTTATATGTGAAACAATTAGCCGGTGAATCCTCCAATGTAGCCTTTATTAGTGGCATTGTTGCATCTGTTCCAGGAATTGCCACCTTACTGGCAGCACCTCGTTTAGGTGCGCTTGGTGATCGAATCGGAAGTGAACGAGTGTTGAAAGCTGGGTTACTATTTTCAGTCATTATTTTAATTCCGATGGCTTTTGTGACCCAAGTTTGGCAATTAGCTGTTTTACGGTTCTTGTTAGGGGTATCAGATGCAGCTTTAATTCCAGCAGTTCAAGCTATTCTAACAAAAAATACCCCACATGCTGTGGCTGGTAGGATTTTTAGTTATAATCAATCATTTCAAGCAATGGGAAATGTGATGGGTCCGCTGCTCGGATCGGTTATTTCAGCTAGTTTAGGATTTAGTGGAGTCTTTTTAATTACACCGCTATTTATTATAAGTAATTTCTTTTTAGTACAGCGTAATACTAAAAATATTAAAAAAATTCAATCAAATAAGTAATTTGAGTAAAGAGAGATAAAGGGGTTTTAGGTAAAATGGAAAAAATAATGGTGAAAATGCAAGCAACAAATAAAATTAAAAGTGGCTATCCACTGCTTGTGAAGGGTGATTTTGTTAAAGAACCAAGTGTTACAGAAGGTACCTTGGTTGAACTAATTGACCAACAAAAGAAATTTGTTGCTAGTGCCTATTTAGCTAAACAAAATAAAGGCGACGGTTGGATCTTATCTCTAAATCCTCAAGAAAAAATAAATCAAAAGTTTTTTGAAAAGTTATTTCATTTAGCTGGAAGCAACCGGACATTTTTAGAAGCCAATGGTGATACGACGGCTTATCGCTTTTTTAATGGTGAAGGAGACGGTTTAGGCGGATTGACAATTGATTTTTATGCAGATTACTATGTTTTTTCATGGTACAGTGAAGGTATTTATACACATCAAAAAATGATTATAGAAGCTTTTAAGTCAGCAGTTCCAGCTATAAAAGGTATTTATCAAAAATTTAGATATGATACAAAAGGCCAAAATGATGAGAGTCATGTATTTGGTGAAAAGGCTCCAGAACCCTTGTTGGTACAAGAAAATGGCATCCAATACGCAACTTATATGAATGATGGTTTGATGACTGGAATTTTCCTAGATCAACGAGAAGTTCGTGAAGCCATTAGGGAAAAATATGCTGTGGGTAAAACCATTTTAAATACATTCAGCTATACAGGTGCTTTTTCAGTAGCTGCAGCCATGGGTGGTGCTTTAGAGACAACCAGTGTAGATTTAGCTAATCGTAGTTTACCTAAAACTAAAGAACAATTTGAAGTTAATGGAATTGATCCAGAAACACAAAAAATTATTGTGATGGATGTTTTTGATTATTTTAAATATGCATCTAAAAAAGAATTATCTTTTGACACAGTTATAATAGACCCACCAAGTTTTGCCAGATCTAAGAAGCGAACTTTTAGTGTGGCAAAAGATTATTCAAAATTACTAGAAGAAGTGATTGAGATAACGAATAAAAATGGTGTAATTGTTGCTTCAACAAATGCAGCCAATGTAACAATGGAGAAATTTGAAGGATTCATTAAGAAAGCTTTTGCAAATAAAAATTGCCAATTTGATTGGCTTGAAAAGTATCAACTGCCGAATGATTTTAAAATAAATACTCATTTTCCTGAAGGCGACTATTTAAAAGTCTGGATTTTACGTAAAAAATAAATAGATTTCGATTGATTAGACAAACGAGTCATACTTGTTTGTCTATTTTTTTCGACTTTTTTAAGTTTGATTTAAGCTTGGAAAGGTATAACTAATGCAGAGCACAAGTAAAGTGTTTCTATATTGAAAGGAAGCAGGGGGAAAGTAGTATGAATTTTATCAAACGAGCATTATTAAGTACTAAAGTAAAAAAAGGACGTTCATTTTTATTGTTATTCATTTTTTCTGCCATCTTAATTTTTGTGTTAGCAGGGTTAACAATCCAAAGTGCTGCCAATGTAGCTACATCTGAAGCTAGAAAATCAATGGGAGGTTCTGTAACTTTAGGAGTCAATCGTGAAAATACATTAAAAAAATCAACTGAAGAAACGAGTAGTTCAGAAACCACAGAAACTCAAAGACCAACTCCTGGTTCCTATGAATCAACGCCTGTTGATTTGACGATTGCCACTAAATTAGCGGCGTTAGATCATGTTGCTAGTTATAACTTTATTTCAACGACTTCAGCAGGAGCGGAGTCTTTCGAACCCATTTCAAGTAGCGATTCAACGGAAACAACGACTGAAACCCAACAACCAACTGGGGGACCAGGAGGTGAAGGTAGTGAGAGCGAAAGAGGCTCAAATTTTGGACCAGGGGCAGCCCAGGGTGATTTAAATGTTCAAGGTGTTCTATCGACAGAAAACTTAGCGGCTTTTACAGACGGAACAAGTACATTGACAACTGGAACAGCCTTGACTAAAGAGGACGTAAATAAAAATGTTGTTTTAATCGAAAAAAGTTTAGCTGAAGCCAATGACCTGGCTGTTGGCGATACAATTACTATTTCTAATCCAACAGATGACACAGTCACATATGAGCTAACGATTCAAGGAATTTATGAGACAACAACAAGTGACAATGCAATGGCGGCTAATTTTAATTTCTTAAATCCTTCGAATCAAATCTATGTCCCTTACACCTTTGCCAATACTTTAAAAGGCGCAACATATGATAATGGGGTTGACTCAGTTATCTTTAATTTAGATGATCCAGAAAATGTCGAAAGTTTTGTGAAAGCTGCAGAGGCAACCGGTTTAGATACTGAGACCTATAGCTTACAAACAGATACAGCCGTTTATGAGCAAATGATTAAACCGATTGAAAATGTCTCAAGCTTTGCTAAAAAAGTTGTTTTATTAGTAGCGATAGCTGGTGTTGTCATCTTATCACTAATTATTATGATGACAATTCGTGAACGCAAGTATGAAATGGGCGTTTTACTCTCTTTAGGCGAAAAACGTTGGAAATTAATTGCCCAATTTTTCACTGAGATTTTGATGATTTTCTTAGTTGCGATGTGTGTAGCTGGAATTAGTGGGAAATATGTTGGAACAATCGTTGGCCAACAATTACTAGATCAACAAACAGCGACAACAACAGAAACGACTGAAAATACAGGACCAGGTGGTGGCAATAGTGAACCACGTGGCGGAAATATGGGCGGATTTAGAAATTTTGGTGCAGAAAGTTCCACAGCAGCGAAACAAATAGATGAGCTGAACGTAACTGTTTCAACAAATGACTTGGTTAAACTAGGGGGAATTGGATTAGGAATTTGTTTCTTGTCCATCATGATTTCATCAATAGGAGTTATTCGTTTAGAACCAAAGAAAATTTTGACAATGTAAAAAGATAGGGGATGTTTAAATGATAACAGCAAAAAATGTCGGGTATTGGTACGATAAAGGGAATATACCTCTTTATCAACATGTGAATTTAACGTTTGAAAAAGGCGTTTTATACAGTATTTTAGGCAGTAGTGGATCTGGTAAAACGACTTTTTTATCTTTACTAGCAGGATTAGAAAAGCCTAAAGAAGGGGACATACTTTATGAAGGTACATCCATTAGTAAAATGGGTTTGACTAAATTTCGCAATCAAAAAGTTTCGATTGTTTTCCAAGCCTATAATTTATTACCCTATATGACTGCTTTACAAAATATTGTAACAGCAATGGAAATCACCCGTTCCAAAGAAACGGATAAAAAAGCTTATGCGCTAAAAATGTTGAAAAAGGTCGGTATATCTGAAGATTTAGCAAATAAAAATGTGATGAAACTCTCAGGTGGACAGCAACAACGAATTGCAATCGTGCGGGCGATGTGCACGGACACAGAATTGATTGTTGCAGATGAACCGACAGGAAACTTAGACGAGGAAACTTCTCGTGATATCATCCATTTATTTCAAGAGTTGGCTCATAAAGAAAATAAATGCATTATTTTGGTGACGCATGAAAAAGAAGTAGCGAATGAAAGCGACGTGTGCATCCAATTAAAAAATAAGGAATTCACAACTATTATTTAAGTACCAAAAAGGCGTTCTCAGATAAATTGAGAACGCCTTTTACATCATCTAAGCTAATCAGCAACATTTAAATCAAAGACATCAATGTTGTCTAAACCACCATAGATGTCATACCAGGGAACAGCACCATCCGCTAAAATGCGATTCAAAGTCTCAACGTTATTTTTCCCAGTGGTATCTAACCATTGGATTAAACCGGTTTTCCCACCTTGAGCATATGCTGAAACCCCATCAAACCAAGTGGCTCTCCCACCTAGAATTCCACTATATTGTGCACCGGCCTCTTTAGCAAATCTTAGTTCTGTTTGAAAAGTTTTGGTAGGGACGCCAGCGCTTAAATAGATAAAAGGCCGAGTTGCTGCATCGCTAGCCTCTTTAAAGTAAGCCAACGCTTCATCTCGAGAATAAACTTGCGGATCACCATTTTCTGTATAGCCTTCAACATACTTGAAAAGGACAGGCACTTCTACTTTTAGTACATCGATATGATATTTATCTTTAGTTAATTCTTTGATTGTATCGATAACTTTTTTCGGTTTGATTTTTGCAAACTCAGGACTGTGATCATCGGTAATATCATTATCATAAACGATAGGCTCAACGAAAACAGGAATATCAGCAGCCCGAGCTTCATCACCAAGTCTTTCTAGAAATCCCAATTTTTTTTGAATAATTTCATCCTCTTCATCGGGGTTAAAGTAGACTAGAACTTTCGCTGCATCAGCACCTTTAGCAATTAAACGTTGTGCTGACATTTCAGGAATTAACTCAGGTAAGCGACCAGGTGTATGCACATCATAGCCTGTTTTTTCATAAGATAAGATTAAACCAGCTTGCTCATTTTTATCAGATATTCCTTTAAAACCGAGTTCTTCATCAAGCAAAATAGCACTGACATATTTAGTTAGTTCTTGTGAAACGAGCCCTTTGAATTCATAGACCATTTCAATAGTATAATTTTCTGAACCCACAGCTTGTTCCATCATTTTTTTCATAGAACCACGTTGATCAATTGCTAATGCAGCAATCACGCCATTTGAGTTAGATAATTGTTGCATTTTTTCAAACTTGCCTCTTGAAATTCTTTTCTTTGTCATGAAAAATCCCTCCAATATCAGTTTCATTAATTGTAGTCCTCCTATTTCTAAAAGACAAATGAAACGCTAGATAAACAAAACCTTTACCAAAGAAAGAGTTATGATAAACTATAAGAAAGACTACTAAAGAAAAGAAGGAATGAACATGAAAGCTAAAAAAATCCACAAAACAAATGCTTGCCGTATTTTAGATAAAGCTAAGATACCTTATGAAATTTATGAGTTTCCTTGGAGTGAAGATCATGTAGATGCCAAAACAGTTGCTAAAGAGCTAGGCATACCAAATGAGAGTATTTATAAAACAATTGTCACAATCGGTGATAAAACTGGAGTTACAATAGCTTGTTTACCAGGTACTGAAGAATTAAATTTAAAAGCTTTAGCCAAGGCAAGTGGAAATAAAAAAATTGAGATGTTGCCCATGAAAGAGCTTGAAGAAACAACTGGTTATATTAGAGGAGGCTGTTCTCCAATCGGTATGAAGAAAAATTATCCAACCTTTTTGGCAAGCGAAGCTCAAGAAAGAAACGAAATCATCATTTCAGCGGGAAAACGTGGCATGCAGGTAGCACTTAATCCAGCAGACTTAACCAAGGTCGTTAATTTAAAAATTATGGATATTACTGAAAATAAGGTGTGAGTAGGATGTTTAAGAGGGAGTAAAAAGGCTGAGTAAACTAGAACATTCTAGTTTACTCAGCCTTTTTATTGCCTATTTAGAGCTGCTTACTATACTGATGTTGTGAGAGCTTCTCACTAAAGCCATTTTGTACTAAAAGTTTTGTTATGGGAGAATCAGCAACTAGATTACTTCCAATCCACTTATTAGGAGTATAAAGCTTTTGTAGTGAGGCTAAAGCAGCTTTTATTTGTAATTTTGGTGAATCTAACTCTAGTTGATGAATAACTAATTGATTCCCTTGTAAACTAACAACCGTATAACCGATTAATTTTGTCTGATCATAAATACCTATAGAATCATAGCCATGAATGGCTTTATTTTGCCATAAAATATCTGAGCTCTGATTCACACCAATCGATTTTAGACTCACCACTTTTTTCAGCTGATAATCAGTTTCAGAAGTGAAATTCGTAGAGCTTTCTAGAAATAAAACTTTTTTTACAGGCGCGAACCCAAATTTCTTATAAATAGAAATCGCCCGTTCATTTCCGTCAATCGCTTCAAGATACAAAATAGAAGTACCACGTTCAACAGCAACGCGCTCAAATTCCCTTAACATTTTAACTGAAACTTGCTGATTACGAAAAGCTGAATCGACAGCCATCCCACCTAACCAGGCTATTTTTTGATCAGAAAAAGTTCCTTCAGCATGAAGATAAATCCCAGCAGGTTGATTATCTATAAAGAAGACTTTAGATAATTCTTCAGAAATCGACAGACTAGATAATCGGTTATCTAACTGTACCTCAGTCATATTGATAGGAACTAAATAATCTGAGAAACCATTATTCCAAACTTTAGTTCTAGCAGTTGGCGAAACTTCATTAAAACTTTTGAACATCATAATTAATCACTCCTTTAATAAAAAGTTCGTTGTGCCGTTTAGCTCCGTCAAGAAAATAGGAAAAATTGATAGGACGTTTTTTGTCCTCTCGAATTTTTATCTTTTTCTCGAGGAGTTGGCACAAAAGAACTGGCCAATACAAGAAAATAGATGAAAAAAATGTAAGAAACCCAATAAACCTGAATTTCTTACGTTTTGGATAAAAATGTATATCAATCTGTTTGTTTCCCTGCATGCATACCAGCAATTCTTCCAGTGACAAATGCCGCTGTGATATTGTATCCACCAGTATAACCGTTAATATCTAAAATTTCACCAGTAAAATACAACCCTTTTGCTAATTTACTTTCCATTGTTTTAGGATTAATTTCCTTTGTATTGATTCCACCGCCAGTAACAAAAGCTTTTTCCAAAGGTTGAGTTCCATTAGCAGTAAAGCGGAAATCCTTAAAAAATTCAGCCAATGCTTGAATTTGATCCGGTGTACATTGTTTTAAAGGCATCGTTTCTAAAAGCCCTAGACGATCAAAAGCAAAAAGTAAATAACGCTCTGGAACCAGCCCTTTTAAGGCATTTTTAAGACTTTTATCGCCCTCATTCTTAATCAACTGCTGAAACTTTTGATTAAGCTGACCGCTACTAAACGTTGGCAAAACATCTAAAGTCATCGTAACAAAATCCGATTTATCACGACCCATCGTTTGGTGTACAAACATTGAACAGCGTAATGCAGCCGGACCTGACACGCCAAAATGAGTAAAAATCATATCCATTTGATGCGTAATTACTTTCTTTTCTTTCTTATTTAAAACACTCAAAGCAACATCTCTTAAAGAGAGACCTTGTAATGTTTTATCCAAAATAAAAGGTTCATCAGAGAGAATCGGAGCTTCAGTTGGGTAAAGAGGTTTTAACGTATGCCCAGCTTTCTTAGCCCATTTATACCCATCACCAGTTGATCCCGTTCGAGGCATTGCACGCCCGCCAGTCGACAAAATAATCGCCGAGCCATGAATCTCCTCGCCGTCTTCTAAAATAACCCCTTTAACTGCTCCATCCTCATAAAGAACCGTTGCAACAGGATTATCCGTTAAAATAGTGACATTCAATTGTTCCATTTTGGCCATAAGGGCCTCTAAAATAGTCTTAGACTTATCTGTTACAGGAAACATGCGCCCGTGATCTTCCTCTTTCAAGCGCACCCCGTTCGATTCAAAAAAGTTTATAATATCGTAGTTATCAAATTGATGAAAAGCGCTATATAAAAATCGACCATTTCCAGGAATATGGGCAATGATTTCATCTGCATCGCGGTTATTCGTCACATTACAACGTCCGCCGCCAGTCACCAATAATTTTCGTCCTAATTTTTTGTTTTTTTCAATCACCAAAACTTTGGCGCCTTCTTCAGCTGCTGCAATAGCTGCCATCATACCGCTTGTACCGCCACCGATGACAATAACTGTATAGGTTTTCATAATAAATCCTCATTTCCATTAATGAATCACTGCTTCTAATAATGTATCATAAAAAATGGGAAAAGCAATCTAAGAGATTTATTTTTAATGAGAATTTGTTCATTCTAGAGGATACTGCTTGAAGTGGGAACGCTCTCTTTGTTAGGATGAGGAAAGTAAAAACTTGTTTATAGAAAAGAGGAGTATCATGGAGATAATCATTGCACTTATTCCGGCAATTGCCTGGGGTAGTATTGGGTTAGTTAGTAATAAAGTAGGCGGTACTGCCTATAATCAAACTTTAGGTATGACAATTGGTGCGTTTATTTTTTCAATAGGCATCTACCTTTTTTATCAGCCAGTTATAGATATGAAGATTATGATTACTGGTTTACTTTCTGGTTTGTTTTGGGTATTAGGCCAACAACAACAGTTCCAAAGTATGAAATTTATGGGTGTTTCTGGTGCTTTACCGATTTCAACAGGCTGCCAATTAATTGCTAATACATTGGCGGGTGCGTTACTTTTTCATGAATGGAAATCGGGTCGTGATGTAACCTTAGGTGTTCTAGCATTAGTGATTTTAATTGTTGGGGCAAGATTTACCGCTGTAAGTGATGGTGGAGAGAGTAACGGTAGTGGCGAAAAAAATAAAGGCTACCGTGCAATTGCAATCTCAACAGTTGGTTATGCTTTGTATACAATTATTGTCAACGCTGCAGGAGTGGATGCGCTAGCAGTTATTTTACCGCAATCTGCAGGCATGCTAATAGGTGGAATTTTATTCTCCGTCAAGCAAGATGTGTTAAATAAATATACTGTGAGAAATTTAATTACGGGTTTATTATGGGCAGTTGGAAATATATTTATGTTGATTTCAATGAAGAATGTCGGACTTGCAGTTAGTTTTTCTTTGTCACAAACAGGAATTATTATTTCGACACTAGGAAGTATTTGGTTATTAGGAGAAAAGAAAACGAAACGAGAATTTCGTTATGTAGTAATGGGCTGTATTTTGGTTATTATTGGTGGTGTACTATTAGGATATCTTAAATCCTAAAAATAAAGATTAGGATTTTTTAACAATCTGAATCTCCCTTGTTTTTTATGGTAAACTTATCATGGTTTTCGTAGATAAACCCATGGAATTGATAGTGTTTAAATTAAAAATAAGGTAGGAATAAAAATGGATTATATGAGGAAAAAACCGCTCGACCCGACAGCGCATCATTCGTCAAAATTAAAAAAAGAATTAAAAACAATGGATTTAATTTTATTAGGTTTAGGAGCAATGGTTGGAACGGGTATTTTTGTAATTACCGGAACTGCAGCAGCTAAATATGCTGGACCGTCTTTAATTATATCGTTTGCGATAGCCGCGTTTTCATGCGTACTCTCAGCACTTTGTTATGCTGAGTTTGCTTCACGGGTACCAATTGCAGGTGGTGCATACTCTTATGCTTATACTATTTTTGGTGAACTGATTGGTTGGATAACAGGTTGGTTAGTTGTTTGTGAATATTTGTTAGCCAATGCATCTGTAGCATCTGGTTGGTCAGGATATGTACATGGATTTTTAGATGGCTTAGGAATCCCCTTTCCAAATGCACTACGAGCTTCATACAATGCCGAAAATGGAACTTATGTGGATGTTATTGCAATTTGTATCACGTTTATTGTGATGTTTGTTGTAATGCAAGGAGCAAAAAAAGCATTAAGACTAAATAATATTATGGTTATTATTAAATTTGCGTTAGTTATTTTATTTTTAGTTGTGGGTGTGTTTTATGTGAAACCAGATAATTGGACGCCATTTGCGCCATTTGGCATGGCTGGGATTACAACTGGGGCCGCAATTGTTTTCTTTGCCTTCTTAGGTTTTGATGCCGTGAGTATGGCCGCCGAAGAAGTTGAAAACCCGCAGCGCGATATTCCACGGGGAATTATAGGTTCATTAGCTATCGCGACGATTTTATATATCGGAGTTACCTTAGTTTTAACTGGCATGGTGCCTTTTAGTAACTTAAATGTCAAAGATCCAGTTGCGTTTGCTATGCGTTTTATCGATCAAAATTTTGTAGCAGGTTTGATTTCAGTCGGGGCTATTTTAACATTACTAACCGTTTTAATTTCAATGATGTATGGGTTAACTCGAATGATTTATGCGATTGGTAGAGATGGTTTGTTGCCTAAAGGGCTAAGTAAAGTCGATTCAAAAACCAAGACACCAAAAAATGCGACTTTAGTGATTGGGATAACTTCAGCTATTCTGTCAGGTCTTGTGCCTTTAGAAAATTTAGCTCAACTAACCAATATTGTGACCTTGATGGCCTTTGCGATTATTGCAGCAG
This sequence comes from Carnobacterium maltaromaticum DSM 20342, assembly GCF_000744945.1. NCBI lineage: Bacteria > Bacillati > Bacillota > Bacilli > Lactobacillales > Carnobacteriaceae > Carnobacterium > Carnobacterium maltaromaticum. The sequence continues at coordinate 1,491,414 of NZ_JQMX01000001.1, read as the reverse complement.
GAATTATTAAGTTAAGGAAAGATTTTGGAGATCCAAAGATCAATGAATTTAAAGTTCCATTTGTACCAGTGTTTCCAATTGTTTCAATGCTCGTTTGTTTCTATTTAATGATTCAGCTTGAATTATCGACTTGGATTGTCTTTGGAATTTGGTTAGTTTTAGGTTTAGCTATTTATTTCTTATATGGATATCGGAATAGTGAATTAGGGAAAAATAAAGAATAATAGGGTTTAAAAAACACGTTAGAATCTAGTAAATAGAATTCTAGCGTGTTTTTTATCAAAATACTGTTATTTATAGTTAGAATAAGTGCTTATTTATTGACAAATAACAGTGATAACTGTAAATTTGGAGATAGAAAACCTTAAAATTCAGCATTTAGAAAAGAGGAATTAAGTTGAACCCAGAAGTAACTAATTTTATTAATGAGCTGGATAGTCCTTGGAAAATTACTTTAGTAAATGAGTTAAGAGAGCTCGTTCACTCAACAGTTCCTGATATTGAAGAGAGAATTCAATACAAAAAACCTCACTTTTTAAAAGATGGTCATTATGCAGCAGTCATATCTCCAAGTAAAGATGCAATTACTTTTATGATTATGAACACTGAAAATATTGAGTTTCCTAAAGAGTTTGCAGGACCTAAAGAACGAAGATGGATTAAAATAAGTGAAGGTCAAAAAGTTGATTTTGATTTGTTGTCTAAATTGTTAGCAGAAGCAGTAAATAGCCTTTAGAATTTAAGTTATCTGCTTAACAAAGTAATAAAAACAAGGATTTGTCAGTTATGCTGCACAGGTCCTTGTTTTTCGTACAAAAATGTGAACGTTTTCTTTTTTTAGTTGTTATTATATAAAAACAGTTGTGTTTTAAATTTATTTAATATATAATAAAACCATCAGATGCATTTGATAAAAAAAATATAATAAGGGGTTGTTAAAATGAAAAGAATATCAGGAGTCACTCTGGCTATATTGGTTTTATTATTTATCCCGGTAAGTGCAAAAGCAGCAGAATATTCAAATCTTGGTCCAGGTAATATCAAAAAAGAAACTGTCTTTTACTCCAACTTAGGACCAGAAAAAATAGAATCTAAAAAAATAGAAGAACAAGAAAAAGTGGGAACTATTGAAATTAAATTAAACGATAATAGTATTTTAAAACTTGATAAAAAATATACAGAAGGAACAGAATATTCAACTGTCGATAGGAATGTAAGTACCAGAGCATTAACGGATTTTAAGACAATTACCTTAGCGAGAAATAATAGCAACTTTCCAACAGAAACTTACTATTCTCAATATAATAATAGTGTAAAGCGTTGGTATGCTGGCAATTTGAGTTTGAGGACTATATCCTATTCAAATGGAAGATATGTGGCTACTTATTCGGGGATTTTAGTCATGCAAAACTGGTGAAGATTAAGATAGATAAAAAGATTTGTAGATTATTTCTTTTCTATCTGCTTTATTTTACTCATACAGAAACGCTAAATAAGCTATTTGCTTAACCAAGTAATAAAAACAAGGACTTGTCAGTTATACTGAACAGGTCCTTGTTTTTCGTTTCTGCTTCTTTAAAATCTGTAGAAATAACTAGCTAGTCTGAATCAGATAACCAATAAAAAACGCCCCAGCTTCTTTTTTTATGGTAAAATAGATAGATATAAAAATTCTTAGGGGATTTAGAAAGTAAGGTGTATAAAATGGCATATGTCAGTATAAAAGATGAATATAAACGATACCAAATGGGAGATTCAGAAATTATCGCCAATGATGGCATCAGCTTTGATATTGAAAAAGGGGAATTTGCTGTCATTATTGGACCTAGTGGAGCAGGTAAATCCACTGTTTTAAATATTTTAGGTGGGATGGATAATGCTGATGAAGGGCAAGTCTTAGTCGATAATATTGATATTGCAAAATTTACAAAAAAACAATTAACAGGTTATCGTCGTAATGATGTTGGCTTTGTTTTTCAATTTTATAACTTAGTTCCTAATTTAACGACCAAAGAAAATGTTGAGCTAGCCGCTCAAATCTCACCTCATGCGCTAGATGCTGAAATGGTGCTTAGAGAAGTTGGCTTAGGCGAGCGTTTAAATAATTTTCCAGCGCAATTATCTGGCGGAGAGCAGCAACGGGTAGCAATTGCTCGTGCATTGGCGAAACAACCTAAATTATTATTGTGTGATGAACCAACTGGGGCACTCGATTATGAAACTGGGAAGCAAGTCTTAAAACTGTTACAAGATACTTGTTTAAATACAGGCACAACAGTCATTGTAATTACCCATAATTCAGCGATTGCTCCAATGGCAAACCGTGTGATTGAGATTAATAATGCCAAAGTACGAAAAGTGACACTAAATGAAAATCCACTCTCGGTTAGTGAGATTGAATGGTAAAGGAGCTGAGAAATTAAGATGAAAAAAGGAGCACTTTACAAAGATATATTTAGAGAAATTTGGCGGACTAAAGCACGTTTCTTATCTATTTTTGCGATTATTACATTAGGAGTCGGGTTCTTCTCAGGAATCAAAGCGACAGGTCCAAATATGATTGATACAGCGGACCACTATTTTAAAGAGAAATCGTTGATGGACAGCAAAGTTCTTTCCACTTACGGCCTAGATAAAGAGGATATAAGCATCTTAAAAAAGCTTAAAGGAACTGAAATCCTGCCAAGTTATACACAGGATGTTTTTCTAGGAAATTCAGGAATTGTCGCAAAAGTAATGTCACTGCCTGAACAAAATTCACTAAACCAGTATCGAGTTATCGAAGGTAGATTACCTGAAAAATCTGGTGAAATTGCCTTAGATAATGTAGCGAAATTAAAAAATAATTTTAAAATAGGTGATGAAATTACCTTTACTTCAGAGGGGACAACAACTGATTTAAAGGACAGTTTCAAAGAATTGACGTATAAAGTTACTGGATTTGTTAATAGCCCGATGTATATTGAAACGTTGACGCGAGGTACTAGCTCAATTGGAAAAGGCACAGCTGATGGTTTTGCCGTTATTCCAGAGAATGATTTTTCATTGGACTATTATACAGAAGCGTATTTAACCTTCCAAAATACAAAAAAATTACAGGCCTATTCAACAGAATATGAAGATACGATTGAGAAAAATAACAAAATAGTCGAAAAGGCTTTAGCAAATCAACCAGAAAAACGGTTAGCTGAAATCAAAACCAAAGGCGAAGAAAAAATAGCTGAAGGTGAAAAGAAAATAGCTGATGCTAAGGCAGCTATTAGTGATGGTGAACAGCAATTAGCTACGGCTGAACAAAAGCTAGCTGATGGCGAAGCTGCTTATACTGCAGGTGTGAACCAACTACAAACAGAATTAGCTAAAGCTCAAGCGAGCATTGATGAGAATCAAACAAAGATTGATACAGGAAAAAGTGAGATAGCTAGAAATGAAGCGACTCTTTCAGATGGCGAAGCACAACTTAATGCAGCCAAAGAAGAATTTCAAACAAAAAAAGTTGCGGCTGAAACTGGGATCAATCAAGGTCGCGATTTTGTTGCTGCTGTGAACCAAGCCATGGGAGTACCAATTCAACAGGTTCCTACAACAACTCAACAGAGTCTCATTCAAGCTGGCAATACAATTGATCCAGCTATGGGGCAAGTTCTGACAGGCTATTTTGCAGGAGTCGTACCGATTGAACAAGTTCAAGGAGCAATTAACGGATTGAATCAAAAACTAGCTGCCTCATCTGCTGAATTAGTTGCTGCCGAAAGTCAGTTGCAGCAAAAAGAACAAGAACTAGCAAATGGTAGAAGCACCTTAGAAGCAGCAAAATCGGACTTAGTGGCTGGCGAAGAAGCTCTAGCTAGTGGGAAAGCTCAATTAGAGACAGAAAGAGTTAATGGTGAGGCACAACTCGCAAGTTCTCGTAGTGAATTAGATGCTGGTCAAGCTAGTTTTAAAGATGCAACAACAGAATTTGCAACTAAAAAAGCCGATGGTGAAAAAGAAATTGCTAAAGGCGAACAAGAAATAGCGGATGCAAAAAAACAATTAGCTGATTTAAAAGAGCCAGAGTACTTTGTTCTAGATCGAACCACGAATCCTGGCTATGAAGAATTTAGCGATAATGCAACGAGAATCTCGGCCATTGCTCAAGTATTTCCCGTCTTCTTTTTCTTAATTGCTGCGCTTGTTAGTTTAACAACTATGACAAGAATGGTGGAAGAGCAACGATTACAAATCGGGACATTAAAAGCCTTAGGTTATACAAATGGCAATATAGCGATGAAATTTATCATTTATGCTTTGTTGGCGAGCGTTAGTGCAACTATTGTAGGATTATTTATTGGTTATCAATTATTCCCAACGATTATCTTTAATGCATACGGTGCGTTGTATAATTTACCAGATATCCGAATTACCTACTATGTAAGTTATGCGCTGATTTCATTAGTTGTAGCCTTACTATGTACGGTCATTTCAGCGATCGTTGTTACGTGGGTTGAACTAAAAAGTAATGCTGCCGAACTGATGCGTCCAAAAGCACCGAAAAGTGGAAAAAGAATTTTATTAGAACGAATTCCGTTTATTTGGAATCGATTTGGATTTAATCAAAAAGTGACAGCTAGAAACTTATTTCGTTATAAACAGCGGATGTTAATGACGGTTTTAGGAGTGGCTGGGTGTACAGCATTAATTTTAACTGGTTTTGGCTTGAAAAATTCAATTGCAGATATTGCTGGATTACAGTATGGTAAAATTATGCGCTATCAAGCAGTAGTTGCTTTCAATCCAGAAGCTTCCAAAGCGGATGAGGAAAGTTATGCTAAATTAATTCAAGGCACACCAGAAATAACTGGAACATTGAATGTGAGACAAGAAAATTTTAAAGTGGCTAAAAAAGGTGTAAATACACAAGAAGCCGCTATCTTTGTTCCTGAAACTACAAAAGATTTTGATAAATTTGTAGGATTACAGAACCGTAAAACAGGTGAAAAATATACCATTCCGGCTAATGGAGTTTTAGTTACTGAAAAATTAGCCAAGCTGTTTGATTTGGAACCAGGGAAAACCTTTGAAATTACAAATACTGACAATCAAAAGTATAAATTAGTCGTTAAAGGGATTACCGAAAACTATGCGGGTCACAGTATTTATATGAATCCGACTTATTATGAAGAGATTTTTAAGACACCCGTAGTCTTTAATTCACAGCTTTTAACATTTAATGAAAGCAGCAAGTGGGAGAATAGTTTTGGTGAGAAATTAACAGCTAATCCTAGAGTTGCCAGTACGATTTTTGTAAATCGAGTTGGAGATAATTTTGAAGACACAATGTCTAGTTTAAATATTGTGACACTTGTCTTGATTATTTCAGCGGCGCTATTGGCCTTTGTTGTATTATATAATTTAACCAATATCAATGTTTCAGAACGAATTCGTGAGCTATCAACTATTAAAGTATTAGGTTTTTATGATGGGGAAGTCAGTCTTTATATTTATCGTGAGAATATTATTTTAACCTTGATGGGAATTGTTGTCGGTTTAGGCTTAGGTGTTGTTTTACATGGCTTTGTCTTAGCAACAGCTGAGGTAGATATCATGATGTTTAGTCCAACTATTAAGACCCTAAGTTACTTGTATTCAGCGATACTTACGTTACTTTTCTCAGGTATTGTGATGATTGCTATGCATGTTAAATTGAAGAAAATCGACATGATTGAAGCATTAAAATCAGTGGATTAATTCTAACTTAAAAAGTCTCTAAAACCATTAAAATTGGTTTTAGAGACTTTTTGACGCTAGTAGAATAGTAGAGTTTTTGATAAAATATCTATTTAGTGTGTTTAAGAGGAGGATTGTAATGAAAAAAATTATTGTCATAGGACCATCTGGTTCAGGGAAATCAACCCTAGCAAGAAAAATTGCTCCTATTCTAAATCTGCCTTTGTATCATTTGGATCAGCTTTTTTGGCAGGCAGGGTGGAAATCTATTTCTCAAGAAGCATTTACTGAAAAACTACAAGAAATTGTAAAAAAAGAGGAATGGATTATTGATGGGAATTTTAATCATTCTTTAGAAATCCGGATAGAAAAAGCAGATGCGATTATTTTCTTAGACGTTCCACGCCGTCTTTATTTTCCACGCATTTTTAAACGCTATTTTCAAAATTATGGTCGAGTTCGAGTGGATATGAGTCCTGGATGTGTAGAGCAACTGGATACGGAATTTCTCAAGTTTGTTTGGACATTTTCTAAAAAAGTTCGTCCTAGTTTAATTGAAAAATTAAAAGGTTTGAAGCCAGAACAAACTTTAATTGTCCTTCGTTCGAAAAAAGAAGTGAACTTTTTTATTGAAAATTTACCTAGTTCTAAAAGTGATAAAACATAGACAATAGGCAAATTTTTTTGATAAATAAATGAGATTGTTTTCGTTATTTAAAAGCTGGACAAACAAATTTACTTACGAAAAGGATACCAATTATAAAGGATTATTGCTACAATATAGTTAATGAGAGGAAGTGAAGAAGATGCTATGGGGAACGACCTATGAAACGGTTTACTTCTATATTTTAATTGTGACGGCTATTTTGGCGGTAATCACTTTTTTTATTGGTGATATTATTGATTTTGATGGACCCATTGATCCAGTTTTAATTGTGCCCTTCTTTGCCTTTACTTCATTGTTCGGTTACTTAGGGGAAGCTCATACTGGATTTGGAAGCGCTTGGATTTTATTAGTGAGTCTAGTAATTTCAACAATAATTATTTTTTTATTGAATTTTTATTTAGTTGTGCCAATGCGAGATGCCGAATCCACCTTATCCACATCTGAAAAAGATATGGAAGGACGAATTGGAATTGTTGTAACACCAATCCCGGAAAAAGGTATGGGAGAAATTAGTTTAAAGAGTGTGACCGGTTCAAGTACCAGACCAGCTAGTCGTTATCAGGCAGGCCAGGCAATCAAAGCGGGAGAAAAAGTTTTAGTGATTGAGATTAAGGAACGTGTTGCGTATGTAGTTCCTTACGAAGAAGCATTTTAAAAAAAGAGAGGTTGGGGGAAAATGTCGTATTTGGTAATTGGTTTGTGTGTTTTTGTTGTATTAATGTGTTTAGTAATTTTTATTTCAAAGTATCAAACAGCTAATCCTGATGAAGCTTTAATTATCAGTGGAAGTTATTTAGGTGTAAAAAATGTATTTAAAGATGATTCTGGTAATAAAATTAAAATTGTTCGTGGTGGGGGAGCCTTTGTGTTACCTGTTTTCCAACGTTCTAATCGTTTAAGTTTATTATCAAGCAAGTTAGATGTATCAACACCAGAAGTTTATACAGAGCAAGGTGTTCCGGTTATGGCTGATGGAACATCCATTATTAAAATTGGCTCTTCTGTTGAAGAAATTGCAACAGCAGCTGAACAATTTTTAAGTAAAACCAGAGACGAATTAGAAAATGAAGCTCGTGAGGTTTTAGAAGGTCATCTGCGGTCAATCTTAGGCTCAATGACAGTTGAAGAAATCTATCAAAATCGAGATAAATTTAGCCAAAGTGTTCAAGAAGTTGCCAGTGTTGATTTGGCAAAAATGGGTTTAATTATTGTTTCCTTTACAATTAAAGAAGTAAAAGATAAAAATGGCTACTTAGATTCATTAGGTAAACCTCGGATTGCTCAAGTGAAGCGTGATGCTGATATTGCAATTGCTGAAGCAGACAAAGAAACTAGAATTAAACGTGCCGAAGCTGAAAAGAACTCGAAAAAATCAGAATTAGAACGTGAAACAGAAGTAGCAGAGGCCTTAAAAGAAAAAGAATTGAAACTAGCAGCTTACAAGCAAGAGCAAGATATTGCGAAGGCCCAAGCAGATCAAGCTTACGGTTTAGAAAGTGCTAAAGCTCAACAAAAAGTTACAGAAGAAGAAATGACGGTTAAAATTATTGAGCGTCAAAAACAAATTGAATTAGAAGAAAAAGAAATTACGCGTCGTGAGAAACAATACGATTCAGAAGTGAAGAAAAAAGCCGATGCTGATCGTTATGCGAAAGAACAGGAAGCCTTAGCTAACAAAGCTAGAGAAGTTGCTGAAGCTGAAGCGGATCAATTCCGGGTTGAAGCTATGGCAACAGCCAATGCTAACCAAGTTCGTTTAGAAGGACAAGCAATCGCTGATGCTATTTTAGCAAAAGGACAGGCAGATGCTGAGGCAAAAGCCAAGATTGCTGAAGCCTTTAAACAATATGGTGAAGCAGCTATTCTATCTATGGTAGTTGAAATGTTACCAAATATGGTAAAAGAAGCGGCTCAACCAATGGGGAATATTGAAAAAATTACAGTTATTGATAATGGTCAAGGTGAAGGTAGTGGAAGTGGCGCAAATCGAGTCGCCAATTATGCAACGAATTTATTAGCGACTTCACAAGAAACTTTAAAAGAAACAACTGGCTTAGATGTTAAAGATTTGATTGAAAAATTTGTAACAAAAGCGCCTCAAACGATTCATCAAGACATTCACCAAGATAAATAAAAAATAACCTAAAGCTCTAAAATGAGTTTTAGGTTATTTTTTTTTGCTGTTTTTAGGTTTTGTATCGTTTAAAAGTTCTTCAAGCTCTGCTTTCTCTTCATCTAAAGTTTTCAAATCTGCTTTAATCTCTTTGACCTCTTCATGAGCAGGAGTTCGAATTAAATGGTTAATGGTAATAGCGATAAAGGTGCCAATAAATGTATCTCCAACACGTTCTAATGCATAAATAAAAGTTTCATTATTAGGAATTGAAAAATAAATAATTAATAAAGTCGCAATCGCTCCAATAATTCCAGAGTTGTAATTAATACCATCACAAATGATAATAATGAACATAATACAAAAAGGGATACCAATTAATTCAATTAGGAAAGAAGAGCCTAGTTGTCCTTGAATAAAAATAAATAAGGCAGCAATTAAAGCTCCGATTGAGTTGCCCAAAATCCTAGATTTTCCAAACTTAACAGTTGTTTCAACATCTTCTCTTAAGGCGAAAACGGCAGATAAAGAAGCAATCATCGGAGTTCCACGTCCACTATAATGGAAGATTAGAATACAAATTGCAACTGCAATTCCTGTTTTTACTGTTCTCATACCAAGTCTAAATTGTCCAAGTTCCATTATTATCATCACCCTGATTTTTATTGAGTTTTTTTATCTTTTTCCTTAATTGCATCAGCTAAATTTGTCATTGCGAAGGCAGTTGAGCTGAGATCAGCACTTAGAACTTCCAATTGTTGAAAAGCGGCACCATGACTGATATTAATCAAACTAATTGCTTCTGCTAATTCCTCTTTCTTCATATCAGAAGAAAAATTTTGATAAAATTCAGATTCGGCATCCACTGTTTTTTCATAATAGCTATAAAATAAATCATAGGTGATACTAAGTTGTTTAAGAGTTTGAATCGCATTTTCTAATTCAGTTTCAGGCATATCGACTGCTTTTTTTGCTTGATAATCAAGTAAAGTATCTTGATTTTCTTTAAGTTTAGTCATATTTTTTTGAATACTTGCAAGTTCTTTTTTACGAGCTTTAAAGTTTTCGCCAACTTCACCTGTTTTCTTTCTAATGATTTTTTCAGCATTTTTATCTTTTAAATCGTTACTTAAAGCTGTCATCATATCTTCTTCTAAAGCTTCATATTTTTCTAAATGAGTATTGATATTTTCAATTCTCTCATTATTTTCTTCGGCAATTTTTTTAGCTCCAGCGCGTTCCTCAGTGTTACCACAACTAGCTAATACTAAGAACAATAGCGGCAATAAAACGAAATAGACTTTTTTGTTTAGTAACTTAAAATTCAAATAGAACACTCCTTCTTATAAATTGAATCATTGTGTGTAGTGCTACTTAAACTATGATAAAGGAAAATTGAAGAATTGCAAGAACTACATGTGATAATCCCAGAACTTAATCATTAAAATTTCAGAAAATAGTTGCATGTTTTTTTAGAATACATGCTATGATAGAAGAAAAAAGAAAAGGTGAGAATATGAGAATTGGTTTAAGGACCATTAAAACGGCAGTTGGAGCAGCAATTGCGATTTTTATTGCTGAGAAATTTCAGTTGAATTATGCTGTATCAGCAGGAATTATCACTATTTTAAGTGTCCAAAATACGAAAAAAAAATCAATTACATTAGCTGGGCAAAGGATTCTATCAACCTTACTAGCCTTGGGAATTTCTTCGATTTTCTTTAATTTAGTCGGCTTTAATCCACTCGCATTTGGTTTATATTTAGTTGTATTTATCCCGTTAGCTGTGCGTTTAAGTTTAACCGATGGAATTGTTGTTAGTTCTGTTTTAGTTACTCATTTTTTAATCGAAGAAAGCACCTCAGTAGACTGGTGGACCAATTCTTTTGGTTTAATGCTCATTGGTTTAAGTATTGCGATTTTAGCTAATTTATATATGCCATCTAGTGAAGGCAGATTGCAGGAGTTACAAATGGAATGTGAAAATCAAATGAAACTAATTTTATTAGACTTTTCAGGCACATTACGAAATGGCCATTTTCACAGTGAAGAAAATCCGCTTTTAATTAAACTAAATCAACTTTTAAATGAAGCTGTGAATCTAGCTAAGAATCAACATAATAATCAATTTTTTGGACAAAGTTATTACTATATAAAATATTTTGATATGCGGCAAATGCAAACCTATGTCTTGCATCAAATCAAAGAAGATCTAAGTCAGTGTCATTTACCTACAATGGAAAATGAAAAATTAGCTGAGATGTTGATTCGAACAGCGGAAGGGTTACATGAAAATAATTCTGCTGATCAGTTAATGGCAGATATTCAAAAGCTTTTTGAACATTTTAGAAATAGTCCATTACCTGAAACACGGGCTGAATTTGAAAATCGAGCGATGTTATTTAAAATGTTAAATGATTTTATGCATTTTATTGAAATCAAACAAGTTTTCTATAAAGAATTTGCTTCAGAAAAGAAAATAAGTGTCTAGTTCGTATGAGGAAGTGTCATTAAAATGTCACTTCCTCATTTTTTTTTAATATTTAGACAATAAGCTATTGATTAAATTGTCAGAATATTCTATACTTACATTTATATTCATTGAATGTTCAGAAAATTTAGAACAAATGAATACATAAAATAGCAATTATTTAGCAGGATAATACAAGGGGGAAAATACATGAAGAAAATAGTCGCGAGTTTGGCAGTTTTGGCAATTATGGCCACAGGATGTGGAGCAGGTGGAGGAGCAGCAAAAGATTCTAAAACAATTAAAATTGGTGCGAATTTAGAATTATCAGGTCCAGTTTCGGCTTATGGAACAGCTGAATATGAAGGAGCTAAGTTAGCTGTTGAGGAAATCAATAAAAATGGCGGTGTCTTAGGCAAAGATTTGGAATTAGTTAAATTAGATAATAAATCAGACAAGGCTGAGTCAGCTAGTGTAGCAACAAAATTAGCAACAAAAGAGAATGTAGTGGCAATTGTTGGACCAGCAACATCTGGAGCAGTTAAAGCTGCTACTCCAAGTGTAACAAAAGCAAAAGTACCAATGGTGACACCATCAGGAACAGACGATTCTGTAACTGTTGAAAACGGAAAAGTTTGGGACTATGTTTATCGTGTTTGTTTCCAAGATTCATTCCAAGGTGTGGCACTGGCGAACTTTGCAACCAAGAATTTGAATGCGAAAAAAGCGGTTATCATTGGCGATAGTTCAAGTGATTACGCAAAAGGGTTAACAAAAAGCTTTAAAGATAGCTTTAAAGGTGACATCGTAGATGAAGTCAATTTTACAACTGGAGATAAAGATTTTAAAGCGGTCTTAACTAAAATTAAAGACAAAAACTTCGATGTTTTGTATATGCCTTCTTATTATGAAGAAGCTGGTTTAATCATTAAACAAGCAAGAGAATTAGGTATTACACAACCTATCTTGGGAGCTGATGGTTTTGGCAATGAAAAATTAGTTGATTTGGCTCAAGCTAAAAATCTAAATGATGTTTATTATACAGCACATTATTCAGATAAGAGTGAGAACCCTAAAGTTACTGACTTTGTTGCAGCCTTTAAAAAAGAAAATGACAAGACACCAGATGCTTTCTCAGCATTAGCTTATGATTCAGTTTATATGATTGCAAAAGCAATTGAAAATGCTGGCGAAGCAGATCCAGAAAAAGTAAAAGATGAATTAGCTAAAATTAAAGACTTTGATGGCGTAACAGGTAAAATTACAATGGATAAAGAACACAACCCAGTAAAATCAACCTTAGTTATCAAATTAGAAGATGGTAAAGAAGTTAGCAATACGGTTGTAGAGCCTTAAAAATAAAATACTAGCTTTATCGAGCTGAAGGAATTCCCTTCAGCTTTTCGTATTTAAATTCGTTTATTAAAAAGAGGTGCTTTTATGGAAAATTTTATTCAGCAATTGATTAATGGTCTGTCATTAGGCAGTATTTATGCATTGATTGCCCTAGGTTACACAATGGTTTATGGGATTATCAAGTTAATTAACTTTGCCCACGGAGAAGTTTATATGGTGGGATCGTACGTTGGATATACAGTGATTCGTAATTTTAATTTAGGACTTATTCCAGCATTACTTTTTTCAATGGTATTTTGTGCTATTTTGGGAGTAGTCGTTGAACGAGTAGCATACAAACCTTTGCGTAAAGCCACGCGAGTAGCTGCTTTAATTACAGCAATAGGGGTTTCTTTCTTATTACAATATATTGTACTGTTTATTATGGGACCTGAAGTGAAGGCTTTTCCCGAAACATTACAAAATAAAAGTTATTCATTAGGTGGTATTACAATTGATGAGCAACAAATTACTATTTTTGTCGTAACAATTGTGTTGATGTTAGCTTTACAATTCATTGTGAAAAAAACCAAAATGGGGAAAGCAATGCGTGCTGTTAGTGTTGATGCAGATGCTGCAAAATTAATGGGGATTAATGTAGATAACACGATTTCATTCACTTTTGCTTTAGGTTCAGCTTTAGCTGGTGCGGCAGGAGTTTTAGTAGGAATTTATTACAATTCAATTTCACCAATGATGGGAACTGCTCCAGGGCTAAAAGCATTTATTGCGGCTGTTTTAGGTGGCATTGGCCTAATCCCAGGTGCCATGTTTGGTGGATTTACGATTGGGATTATTGAAACATTGATCAGTGGCTACGGAAATTCAATGATTAAAGATGCTGTTGTATATGGAATCTTAATTGTGATTTTAATTGTTAAGCCATCTGGTTTATTAGGCAAAAATACTAAAGAAAAAGTGTAGGTGATAAAAATGAAACAATTCAATAAAACAAATCTTGGCTGGCTCATTTTTATTGCCGCTATTTATGGCATAATTGGAGCAGGCGTCTACTTAGGTATTATTGACGCTTTCTATGAGATTACGTTGATTACGATTGGAATTAATATTATTTTAGCTTTAGGTTTGAATTTAATTATCGGTTTTTCAGGTCAATTTTCGTTGGGGCATGCTGGATTTATGTCAATTGGTGCCTATTGTTGTGGAATTATGACTTTAAAAATGCCAAATTGGACAGGCTTCTTTGCTGGTATTATTTTAGGAATTATTATGGCTAGTATTGTGGCGTTGATTGTTGGGATTCCAACCTTGCGTTTAAAGGGCGATTATTTAGCGATTGCAACTTTAGGAGTCAGTGAAATTATTCGAATTGCGATCTTGAATATGGGAGATTTAACGAATGGGGCAGCCGGATTAAGCGGAATACCGATGTTTACAACATGGCCAGTTTTATTCATTTTTATCGTATTAGTGACGATTGTCATTGTGAACTATATTCGCAGTAGTTCTGGACGAGCAACTGTTGCTATTCGAGAAGATGAGATAGCGGCGGAATCTATGGGGATTAATACAACTAAATATAAAACCATTGCATTTATGATTGGAGCAGCAACAGCTAGTGTTGGTGGAGCTTTGTATGCGAGTTATTTTAGTGTCATTACTCCGTCTGATTTTGGCTTTATGAAATCTGTCGATATTTTAATTATTGTTGTATTTGGTGGATTAGGTAGTATTACAGGAACATTTATTGCTGCCGTAGTTTTAGGTATTATCAATGTTCTTTTACAGGATTTCGGTGCTGTAAGAATGATCATCTATGCTGTAGCCTTAATTGCAATTATGGTTTTTAAACCATCAGGCTTGCTAGGAACAAAAGAATTCACAATCAGTGGTTTAATAGCGAAATTTAGTAAAAAAACTCCTACAAAAAAGGAGGAAAAATAAATGAGTTTATTAGAAGTAAAAAAATTAACTAAAAATTTCGGTGGTTTAGCAGCAGTTTCAATGGTAAGTTTGGAACTAGGAGAAAATGAATTAATCGGATTAATTGGTCCAAATGGAGCAGGTAAAACGACTTTATTTAATCTTTTAACGGGTGTCTATGTTCCAACAGAAGGAACAGTAGAATTAAATACCAACGGTAAAAAAAATGTGTTAAATGGACAAAAACCTTACAAAATTACTGATTTAGGTTTAGCTCGTACGTTTCAAAATATTCGTTTATTTAAAGAATTAAGCGTATTAGAAAATGTCTTAATTGCCATGCATGCAAAAAATAAAGTTGGCGGATTAGCTAGCGTAATGAGAACACCAGGGTTTTATCGTTCTGAAGCGAAAATGCGCCAAGAAGCGATTGACTTACTAGCTATTTTTCAGCTTGAGAATAAATTAGACCATTTAGCTAAGAATTTACCTTATGGTGAACAACGTCGTTTGGAAATCGTAAGAGCTTTAGCAACAAAGCCTAAAATTCTATTTTTAGATGAACCAGCTGCCGGAATGAATCCACAAGAAACAGCTGAATTAACAGCACTAATTCGTCAAATTCAAAAAGATTTCAAAATAACGATTCTTTTAATTGAACATGATATGTCATTAGTAATGAATGTTTGCGAACGAATTTATGTATTAGAATACGGTCGGATGATTGCACATGGAACACCAGAAGAAATTAAAAATAATCAAGCCGTAATCAAAGCTTATTTAGGTGGTGACTAAGAGATGTTAAAAGTAAAAGACTTATCTGTTCATTATGGTGTGATTCAAGCCATAAATAAAATAAATTTTGAAGTTCATGAAGGTGAAATTGTTTCGCTAATCGGTGCAAATGGTGCGGGAAAATCAACAATATTAAAAGCAATTTCAGGTTTATATCGTCCTAGTGAAGGGGAAATCCTTTTTAAAGATACGCCGATTCAAAAAGCATCCACTAAAAAAATTGTGGAATCCGGCATCTCTTTAGTTCCAGAAGGGCGCCATGTTTTTAGTGGTATGACAGTTTTAGAAAATCTTGAATTAGGTGCCTATCTACGTAAAGATAAAGATGGAATTAAGCAAGACCTAGAAAACATCTATGAACGTTTTCCAGTTTTAGCAGAACGGAAAAAACAAGATACAGCGACACTTTCAGGCGGAGAGCAACAAATGGTTGCAATGGGGAGAGCCATGATGTCAAGGCCTAAACTTCTATTGCTTGATGAACCCTCAATGGGGCTCGCACCTATCTTTATTAAAGAAATTTTTAGCATTATTAAAGACATTAATCAGCAAGGAACAACGGTTTTATTGATTGAACAAAATGCGAAAGTAGCGCTATCTATTTCAAATCGAGGGTATGTTTTAGAAACTGGAAAAGTTGTACTAAGTGGAACTGGCGAGGAATTATTAGCTAGTGATGAAGTTCAAAAAGCCTATTTAGGAGGATAAAACATGTATGTAAAAAATTATATGACTGCTGAAGTCATCACAATTTCCGAAGAAACTAAAATTTTAGAAGCTTTAGATTTGATGAAAGATCATCAAATTCATCGATTACCAGTCACAAAAGATGGACAAATTAAAGGCTTAGTCACAGAAGGGATTATTCAAGAAAATTCCCCTTCAACAGCTACTAGTTTAAGTATCCATGAAATGAATTATCTATTAACTAAGACAGCCGTCGGAGATATCATGTTAAAGAATGTGATTACAATTGCCCCTGATGCATTGTTAGAAGAAGCTGCAGATACAATGCGCAAAAATCAAGTGAGCGTTCTTCCAGTTATTGGAACAGATCATAAATTAGTCGGAATTATAACAGAAAAAGATATTTTTGCTGCCTTTTTAGATTTATTAGGTTACTATAACCAAGGAACGCGGGTTGTTGTTGACATTAAGGATGATCATACAGGGATTTTAGAAAAACTAACACATCTGTTTACAGAAGAGCAAATGAATATCGATCAAATTGCTGTTTATCGTCAATCTGGTCTAACTCAGGTTGTGATTCAAGTTGCAAGTGTTGAAGTTGCTAAAATAAAACAAAAATTAATGGATAATGGATATACAGTTAGTTCATGTAGTTTAAAAGAAGGATAACTAAAAAGCTAGTCTTTTCTAAACCTTTTAGGGTTAAAGAAAAGTCTAGCTTTGTTTATTGATAATGAGATAACATTATTTTAAGTTTATCTTTATAGAGAGCAATAAGGCTTTGAGGAGCAATAATTTTAGCTGAATCTCCAAAAGTAATCAAATAGTCTACCATAAAGTTTAACTCATGGGGTTCGAACCAACCTTGTATATAAAAATCACCTTTTTCCTCAACTAAACTCATATTAGGATAGTGTCGTTGATTAAAACGCTCTACTCCAAAAGTAGTCAGTTGTACTGTGAATTCAGTAGCAGCTTGGCTTTTATTCTTTTTTAAATGATTTTGGCGAATATCAAAATCCGCAAAATCTTTTGCTACATATCGTTTAGATTCTGTAAGTTCTAGAATTAAGTCACAACGAAAAATTCGATAGTCATTTTTTTCAAAATCAAAAGCGTTACAATACCATTTTCCATCCATCGCTTCAAGTCCTAAAGGTTGAATCCAACGCTTAGTTAGCGTTAAGTCTTTTTTTTGATAGCTAATTTGAACAACATTTTGGTTCATTGAGTAAAGAAGTAATTCTTTTAGAAAAAAGGTTGGATAATGTTGAGGTGAACCATTAAATGAGAGCCTTTTTTTCATGATGTTCAGTGCATTTTTTTGATTATCAGGCAAGCTTTCAATTAACTTTTTAGTGATAAAATCATATTCAGATTGAAAAGGCGTTGTAATAAAGAAAGCTAGCATTTGCATAGCAAAAAAAATAGAGAAAACTTCGTCATCTGAAAAATAAACAGGAGGGAGGAAGTGTTGGTTAATCACTTGATATCCTCCATTTTTTCCATACTCAGCATACAGTGGAACACCTATTTCTTCTAGTGAAGAAATATCTCGTAACGCCGTACTTTTTGAAATTGAAAATTCATCCATTAAATCACGTAAGTTAAACTTTACTCTGTTATTAATAAAATAAAGTTCTTTTGTCAGCCGTATATCTTTTTTCATAGAATCTCCAATCGGTGTCATGTTTTGGTACCTATTGATAGTATAATAGAACTTGTAAGTGAATACTAGAGCTTAGATTTTATCAAAGAAGGGATGAATAAAAATGACAGTACAATTAACAACATTTCTTTCAATGAATGGGAGAGCAAAAGAAGCAATTTCATTTTATCAAGAATATTTAGAGGCTAAGGTTTTATTTATAAAAAATTATGTAGAATTAAAAGAGATGGATCCGACTTTTGAATTTATTGAAGCAGAAGCGAACTATATTGCTCACTCTGTTTTAGAAATAGGCGGAGGGATGTTAATGGTGGCCGATGAAATTATGAGTGCCAATAAAAAAGAGATTATCGGGACTAATTTCTCACTTTGCATTACTGGAGAAGTGGAAGAAATCAAGAAAATGTATGCAAAATTAAATACTCATCCTAATGTTAAGATAGTGATTCCTTTGGAACCTAATATTTTTGGTAATGCATATGGAATTGTTGAAGATCCTTTTGGTATAACGATCCAACTGGTTAATGAAAAACAAGCCAAAAAGTAATAGTAAAAACAGCAAGACTTGCTAAGAAATCCAAGTTTTGCTGTTTTTTTTGCTATTCAAAATCGTAATGTAATCCCCATTGTTTTCTAGCTGAATCCATCATTTTAAGAACATCGTGGGAGAGAGTAAGGTAATTTTCACCTTGTCCTTCTAAAATTAAATTTGTCATATTTTGCGCTTCATAATTTAAAGCTTCGGCTTCAACTCCGGCCTCAACGATTTCAGTTGTTCCGTCTGGGCGCGTGATTGTTGCACGTGTAGCTCTAGGGTATTCGTCAACAGTAATATAGCCATCTTCACAAGCTATAATTCCGCGTTTAGGCATTTTAGCTCTAAAGGTTAGCGCAACAATCGCCATTTCATTTAGCTCGTTTTTTAGAATAATAGCTGATTGTTCATCCACTCCAGTTTCAAATAAATTCATGGTTGTTAAGATTTCATTTGGTTGACTGTTTAAGAAAAAGCGAGCGAAAGATAACGCATACGTACCAATATCTAATAATGCTCCACCAGCTAAATTTTTGTTATAAAACCGATTTGTCGGGTCGGTTTCTTTTAAGCTTCCAAAAGAAACTTGGAGCATTTTTAATTTGCCCAGAGTTCCTCCTTCAATAAGCGCTTTAAGCTTGTGAAATAGCGGCATATGAAAAATAGTCATGGCCTCTGCTAAGATTAAGCCTTTATTTTCTGCTAAATCCATCGCTTCTTGCAATTGTGTCGCATTCATTGTAATTGCTTTTTCACATAAGACATGTTTCCCATGCTCTAGGCATTTAATAATTAAATCAAAATGATGACTATGTGGTGTTGCAATGTAGACAACATCAACTTTAGGATCTTGAACTAATTGATCGTAATCCCCATAAGCTTTTTCGATGGCATGTTTTTGAGTAAAAGTAAGAGCTTTATCCAATGAACGAGAACCAGCTGCATATAAAGTCCCACCGTTAACATTAAAAGAGCGAGCAAAACTGTCTGCAATTGCTCCTAAGCCAATAATGGCCCAATTAATAGTTTTCATAAAATTCCTCCTAATTCGAGATTTACTTGCAAAAATAAATGCTGTTAATAGTCTAATTGTAGCAAAAATATGTCGAAATCGATAGGAATAGCAGTTGTTTTAGAGCATTATTTAAAAAGAAAGAGAAATTGGAATTTATAGGTGTTCTAATTAGAGTGTAGTTAGGGTAAAATGGAAATGAGTGAGGAGAGAGGGATGAGATAGAAAATGGTTATGTGGGAGAATTTTAAACGAAACGACTCATTAAGACGTTTTAGTGTCTTTTTAGTTATATGTTTAGCGCTTTATTTTATTCGTGAAGCAATAAGTATGATTTTATTAACATTTATATTTACATTTTTAATTTTAAGACTAGTAAAATCGGTCCAACGATGGGTGAAAATCCCCCAAACGTTAATTGTAATCGTGACATACGCTGTGATTGTCTCTTTGTTTTATTTTACATTGACCCATTATGTTCCGAAATTAATTTATCAAACCGGGCAGATGATTGAATCCGTTTATCGTTTTTATCAATCACCAGCACGGAGTAGTATGATTGTTGAATGGATTGGTCAAAATATAGATGCTACAGAGATTAAAGATCAACTGAAAAATGGTTTAAGTTTAGCGTTAACTTACTTAACTAGCATCGGATCAATGGGAGCGACTTTTTTACTTTCTTTTATTTTAAGTTTCTTTTTTTCAATAGAAGAAAAACGTGTCAGAGAATTTAGCCGTTTATTTTTCACCAGCAAGATTGGTTGGTTTTCGCAAGATGTTGCCTATTTAGGTGGGAAATTTGTCGAAACATTTGGTGTTGTTCTAGAAGCACAATTTTTAATTGCTTTAGCAAATACCGTGATTACAACAATTGGACTTTATTTCCTAGGTTTACCTCAGTTAGTAAGTTTATCAATTATGATTTTTATTTTAAGCTTAATTCCAGTTGCGGGTGTAATTATATCGTGTATTCCATTAGCTTTAATCGGGTATAGCATTGGTGGATTTACAGATGTTGTTTATATTTTAGGGATGATAGCGATTGTCCATGCATTAGAATCTTATGTACTGAATCCAAAATTAATGTCGAGTAAAACAGAGTTACCTGTTTTTTTCACATTTGTAATTTTGTTGTTTTCAGAACGCTTTTTCGGAGTTTGGGGACTAATTGTGGGAATTCCAATTTTTGTTTTTCTGCTAGACCTACTAGATGTTAAAGCGATTCGAAAAAAAATTGGAACAAAAAAAGAGGAAAAAACATCCCCAACAATATGAGTTAAAAACGAAGTACCTAGCTTTTAATCAGTAGGTACTTTTTTTAGTTAGAGATACTAAGGGATATTAGTTGAAAGTTCACGTATTAAGTGTAAAATAAAAGTATAAAGCACTTGAAATTAGATTGTGAACGAGGAGGAATTTGTATGAATCAAGCCTTGGTAAAAATCGTTTTAATGGCAATTAAAGAACAATTTATTAGTGAGAAAGCATTTTATAAAGACCAACTGGGGATTACTCCACAAAGTTGGGATCGTTGGAAAAAAGGTGAACAAGGATTAAAAGCTGAAAACATGCAGAAAATAGCGTTATTATTTACTGATTATGAATGGATGCTTGTACAAAAAGTTTGCCGAAATGCACTTATTTTACCGGAAGTCGCTGAAAATCCAGTCTCAGAATTTCAACACATGAAATTTTATGTAGCAAAAAAATGGGTGAATAGTGGTATAGCAGATTTAGATTTTAAACGAAATGATTCAAAAGAAGAAACAGAAAATAGCTACCGTAAACCAGCAGTAACAACATTACGGGTCTCGGTTAATTATGAATTTTGGAGTTATAAAGATAGCATTGAGTTACGTTTACCAGGTATTATTCAACAACAAATTGAGCGAGAAAAACAAGACTTGTTGGAATGGTTTAATGAAAATATAGGTGAAAAATTTCCGCCAATGACTAAATAAAGGAAAAGAACTATCCATTTTGGGATGGTTCTTTTTTTGAGTAAGAAGAGTTTTTCCGTCTTTTTATGTAACTTTCCATACATACAGATAAAAAAGACGAACTCCTTATTAAAAAATTAAAAAATAAATGGTATGATAGGGAAGGTACTTTTATAAGGAGAAATTAAAATAAACAAATTTAAGCATACTCCTAGCGTGATAGTTATTGCTTAAAAAGCGAACCGATAAAAAAGAATTGGAGTCAACTTATATGAATAAAAAAATAATCATCTCTTTATTTTCTCTAACTTTGCTTAGCGGATGTCAGTTTATAGGTGAGAATACAGCAAAAGATTCGACTGACAATACAAATAAAACTACAAAAACGAGTACTACTGAAAAAGACAAAGCAACTGAGGAAAAAGTTGCAATAGCACCATTACCAAACGTCTCAACAGCCGATTGGAACTTATTATTAGTGAATTCTGATTTTCCAATGGATCCGACAAGGGAGATTCCTTTAGCAGTTGTAGATAATGGTTTACAGATTGATCAAAGGATGGAAGCCGATTATCAGGCTTGGATGGAAGCTGCTAGAAATGCAGGTTTTAATATGGAATTAATTTCAGCGTATCGTTCAATTGATTTACAGCAAACGGTATACGATCAATCGATTCAAGATAACGTAGCAAAAGGCATGAGCCAAGAGGAAGCCTTAAAAGAAACCAAAGAATATGTAGCATTTCCAGGAGCAAGTGAACACCACTCGGCTTTGGCGATTGATATTGTAGATGACCAGTGGCTTGCAACAGGTAAAGGTTTAATCCCAGAGTATGATCAAACAGACTCACAAAAATGGTTAGTCAAAACAATGCAAGATTATGGTTTTATTCTTCGTTTCCCAAAGGATAAAGAAAGCTTTACAAAAATCAGTTACGAGTCATGGCATTTTAGATATGTAGGAAAAGAGAATGCTAAATATATTGTTGATAATCATTTAAGTTTAGAAGAGTATATTGAAAGATTAAAAGCAGCTGGTAAATAGTTTATTAAACTCAAGGAGCTTTTTCCATGTTAGTTCTTATGGTATTTTGGTAGATCTAAACGATTCAACAAACTTTTCTTTAGACTAGTTCTTTTGAGTCAGTCCTTTGGAAAAAAGATGAAATTTCGAGATGGCAAAAAAGCGCCATATCAAATTTCTCTATTTTTCTGCCAGGCCTAAACGACTCAACAAACTTTTTACTAGGCTAGTTTCACTCGCAAACTACTCGAGAAAAAAGATAAATTCCCAAAAAAGTAAAGAGACACTTTTCTTGGAATTTCCTATTTTTCTGACGTAGTTAAAGCTGCGAGTTCAACATACTAATTAGGCTAGTTCTTATGAGCCAACTCTTCGAGAAAAAGATAAAAATTCGAGATGGCAAAAAGCGCCATATCAATTTTTCCTATTTTCTTGCCAGAGTTAAACGGCTCAACAAACTTTTTATAAAGGAGTGAGATAAGTGGTACTGAAAAAAGGGAATAAAAATTTAAAAAAGTTAAAATCAATTAAAATCATTCCCAGCTATCTAGTCGCTAGTATTTTTATTAGTTGCTTAGTATTTTTTGGGACACTTTCTTTCCTTTCAAGTCGTGAGAATGCGCAACAAGCTCAAGTTGCTGTTGAGATTGATCAAGAGCAAGCTTTTATTGATAAAATTTCAGCTTATGCAAAAGTTCTTCAATCTGAATATGGTGTGTTGCCAAGTATTAGTATTGCTCAGGCTATTCTGGAATCTAATTGGGGAAATAGCGAACTATCTGAAAAGTATAATAACTTTTATGGAATTAAGGGGAGTGAAGAGGCAAATACTGTTTTGATGAATACCAAAGAATTTGTTGATGAAGAGTGGATTGAAATAAATGGGCGTTTTCGAATTTATGAAAGTTGGCAAGATTCGATGAATGCACATACCAAACTCTTTGTTGAAGGAACAACTTGGAATCCGCAACAGTATGCGGCTGTTTTAGCTGCTGATAATTACAGAGATGCTGCATTTGCATTGCAAGCTAGTGGTTATGCCACAGATCCAACTTATCCTGAAAAATTGATTGAATTGATTCAGCAATATAAATTAGATCAGTTTGATAAATAATTTCATGAATACATGTATTTATATTGAGTGAAAAATTAGCTTGGACTTTCGTTCTATCAGCTAATTTTTTTGTTTATAGTAAATCTTTAAAGTAATGATGGTATTAAGATCGTAAATTGAGTAAAATAGCTATATACAGAAAAATTAAATTTAAATTTTATATTTATATTAAAGGTGGTAAATAAACTTATGTCTGAGAAAAAGAATATTCCTATTATAACAACGGATTTAAGAAAAGATATTATTGAAGTTCCAAAAGAGATTGAAGCAGCTAGTGGCATGCGTGTTTTTGGAAAATTGATTAAGTCTATTATTTTTACAACAGATATTTCTATTATTGCGAATACAGATGCGGATGCTGTGATTGCAGTGTATCCATTTACTCCTCACCCGGCTATTATTCAAAGTATTACAATGGTTGCCAATATCCCTGTTTTTTCAGGTGTAGGTGGTGGCTTAACTCATGGGACACGTTCTGCCAATATTAGTTTATTTGCGGAAGCTCAAGGGTCACTCGGCGTCGTTGTCAACGCACCAACGCCTATCAGTACAATTAAAGAAATTAGTGATAACATTGATATTCCAATTGTAGGAACAATTGTTTCTGAATATACGAATATTAAAGAAAAGTTGGATGCAGGTGTGTCTATTTTAAATGTTAGCGGTGGAGCCGACACCGCTCGGATTGTCCGCAAAATTAGACAGGATTTTCCTGATGTAGCAATTATGGCAACCGGTGGCCCTACACCTGAATCCATTAGCGAAACAATTGAAGCAGGTGCAAATACAATTACGTATACATCTCCAACCAATGGTGTTTTATTTAGTCGGAAAATGGAAAAATATCGTGATCAAGAAGAAGCAAAATATAGTTAATCTTTAAGCAATTAGTTTTATTAGGAGGACGAGGACTTGAGACAAGTAAAAAAGGAAAAAAATAAAACAGTGCTAATGATTGTTGCATCTATTTTATTAGTCATTGCGATGGTTGGCGGTACGTTTTATTATAAGTGGAATAATAGTCAAAAAAGTGATCGAGCAGCGTTGGAGACAGGTAAGAATTTTACAAAAGCACTTGAAAAACAAGACTTTAAAAAACTTAGTCAATTAGTTACTTCTGAATCATTAAAAAAAGTTGATTATACAAAAGAATCATTGGTTGATAAATATACAGTTATATTTGATGGCATTAATGCGAGCAAATTGAAAATTAGTGATTTGTCAGTCACTCCAATTGAAAATAAACCTGAATTTAAATTAACGTATACTCTAAATATGCAGACGAATTTAGGTAAATTTGATGAGGAAAAATATGAAGCAATCTTAGTTCCTAATGGTGAAAACTTTTTAGTTGAATGGACTGCTCAGTTAATCTTTCCCGAAATGGAAGCAACTGATAAAATAAATATCACTTCAACATTTGGAAAAAGAGGTTCAATAGTCGATCGTAATGGAAACCCATTAGCTTATTTAGCCCAATACCCTGAAGTTGGAATGATTCCAGGTGAATTGGGTTCAGGAGCAGATAAGGCCGCAAATTTAAAGGCAATTAGTGAACAATTTGATGTTTCAGTTGAAAGCTTAGAAAATAGTTTAACAGCGGAATGGGTCAAACCCAATATATTTGTGCCTATCAAAGTTTTACCAAATGGTGAAACTCCGGTTATGACGGGAATCCAATATGCTTCTAAAGATATGCGCTCTTACCCGTTAAATCAAGCGGCTGCGCACTTAATTGGATATGTTGGCGAAGTTTCAGCAGAAGATATTGAGAAAGATCCGAACTTAAATGTAGGGGATACAATTGGAAAGGCTGGTTTAGAAGCAACTTTTGAGAAACGTTTACGTGGGAAAAATGGTGGGCGAATTGTGATGAACGATCAAGATGGCAACTTGAAAAAAGTTCTTCAAGAATCTGAAAAAACAGATGGAGAAACAATTTCTTTAACCATTGATAGTAAATTACAACAACAAGCCTTTGATCAATTAAATGGTGAAAAATCTTCTGCTGTTATTATGAACCCTCAAGATGGCAGCTTGTTAGCTTTAGTTAGTACGCCATCCTATGATGCCAATTTAATGGCTACAGGAATTTCCAGCAAAGAGTACGATGCATATGCCAATGATCCTAATTTACCATTCTTAGTCCGTTATGCAAGTGGTTATGCGCCAGGATCAACCTTTAAGGCGATTACGGCTGGAATCGGCTTAGATGCAGGTGTGACGAAAGAAAATAAAGAACGAGAGATTTCTGGTTTGAAATGGCAAAAAAATAGTTCTTGGGGCAATTATTTTGTCACTCGAGTCTCAGATGTATCACCAGTAAATATGGACCAAGCACTGATTTATTCAGACAATATCTATTTTGCGCAAGAAGGGCTAGAAATGGGTAAAAAGACCTTTGAAGCTGGCTTAAATAAGTTCATCTTTGGAGAAAAATTTGATTTACCACTAGCTATGGACCCAGCTCAAATTGCCAATAAAAAAGGTCTGAATACGGATATTTTATTAGCGGATACAGCATATGGTCAGGGACAATTATTATTAAATCCAATTCAACAGGCTGTTTCTTATTCACCATTTGCCGATGACGGAATGATTATGTATCCGAAACTAACAGCTGATCAAAAAACAGCAAAAAGTAAACAAGCCATCACACCTGAGTCTGCAGCTATTGTCAAAAACGCTCTGATTCAAGTAGTTGATGATCCAAATGGGACAGCACGAACTTTAGCAATTCAAGGACACAAAATTGCTGCTAAAACGGGTACAGCAGAATTAAAACAAGAACAAGATACTAAAGGCGATGAAAATGGCTTCTTACTAGCAATTGATGCAGATAATGCTAGCTATTTGATGGTGGCCATGATTGAAGGTAAAAGTAGTCATGTTGTCATTGAAAAAATGAAGCCAGTTTTAGAAAGTATTTATGCGGGTCAATAAAAGACTTTAATTTAGAAAGGTAGAAATAATGATGCCTCTTGTCTTACCAGAAAATAAAGATAACCGCCAAGCGATGGAAGCATATATGAAAAATAGATTTATATTTAAGGGGATTAAAGCACCAGAACGCCGTTTATTAGAGAAAGAGTTGCTTAAAGAAAGCCAAAAATGGCCGATGGAAAGAGTCTTAAAAGAAATTGAAAGTTACTATCAAGAAGAAGCACGAGAATATCAATATATCGCGGCTGACCTCTTATTAAAAAATTATAAGCGCATGTCTTATCCTGAATTAAAATCGCTCTTTCCTTTGATTAATCAAAAAGCTTGGTGGGATACGGTTGATGTTCTAAGAAGTTCATTTTCTAAATGGTGCCTGTTAAATCCAGCTTATTTTCATGAAATCTTTACCTATTTTACTAGGAGTGAAAGCTTTTGGGATCGCCGAGTAGCATTAAATTTACAATTAGGTTTTAAAGAGCAAACCGATCAAGCCTATTTAAAACAAAGTATTTTACAAGATTTAGCAACTGATGAATTTTTTATTCAAAAGGCAATTGGCTGGGCTTTACGGGATTATAGTAAAACAAATCCTGAATGGGTCACAAAATTTATTACTGAAAATCCAGGCTTAAGCACTTTAGCAGTCCGTGAAGGCTCCAAATATATATAAAGCATAGATAAGTTGGAAAACCATTGTTTTAAAAAGGTTTTTCAACTTATCCTTTTGTTTTTATTTAGATACAGATATAATAGAAAGAGATTTACATAGATGTCAAAGCCTTGAAAAAGTGGAAATTGGAGTGGGGAAAATGGCAAAATACAGTCAAATAGCAGACGAAATTAGAAAGAGAATTTTGGCAGGGCGTTATGCAGTGGATCATGCTTTACCTGATCAAGGAAAACTAGCAGCTGAATTTGAGACAAGCCGGATAACTATAAAAAAAGCAATTGAACTTTTAGTTGTTGAGGGACTAGTATACAGCCGTCAAGGTTCAGGGACCTATGTTCGAAAGAATGCTTTGGAGATGTCAAAATTAGATAGTAAAATGGACGAATATGTTGGTGTGACACATCAACTAGCGGATCGAAGTACAATTACAAGCCAAATTCTACATTTTGATGTTCGCTTTCCAACTGATATAGAAGCTGAAAAATTAATGCTGACTAAAACACAACCAGTGTACGCTATTGATCGTTTACGTTTACTTTCTGGTGAGCCTTTTTTAATTGAACATACAATTATGCCTGTCGAGGTGATTCCAAATATAACGAAAGAGATTTTATTGAATTCAATTTATCATTATATAAAAGGTGAATTAGGGTTGAAATTTGGTGGAGCAAACCAACATATTCGAGCAGATAAACCGAATGAATTGGATCAGAAATACTTGAAATGTGCTCAAGATGATCCGGTTTTAGAAATCGATCAAGTTGTTTATTTAACCGATGGCGTTCCTTTTGAATATTCACAGACAAGGCATCGATATGATCAAGGGGATATTTTAGTTGTAACGATTAATAGCGTTTAAGGTCTAGATAAATAGTCTATGAATTATAAAAAAATCATCATACTTTCTTCATATTTGCTAGGTATACTGTAGAAGTAGTAAGAAAGACATTAGCTTCCAACTAATGTCCAAAACAATAAACTTTTTTTATTTTTCTTTTACTCCTCCAAAGTAAAGAAATAAGAAGATTAAAGGCTTTTTTTAAAAGAAACTTTAATCAACCAACTCCTTTCACCACAGTCTCTCCAACTGTGGTGTTTTTATCATGGTTCTTGTTGCTTTAGCAACTTAGAACCATGATACACATCCATCAAAGATGGACTGTGATCCTAAAAAGTTGGTTATTTGTCTAATTAGAAGAAATAGCTCATATATCGACTTTATACCAATCTGCATTTTATGAACTATTTTTAATAATGATTGACAAGAGCTGCTTTTGACGGTATATTAATCTAAATTAATTCACTCATATAATAGTCGAGATAAGGTCGACGAGTATCTACCCAGCACCGTAAATGGCTGGACTATAAGTGAAGAATACAAGGATACACGTTTGAGACTGTAGCCCTTTTTCTTTGCTGTTTCATTTAGCGAAGGAAAAGAGTTGCAGTTTTTTTGTTTCATAATATAAAAGGAACAGAATGAACCAAATTCCTCTTTATTCAAGGATTAATTAAATAACGAAAATATAAATCGAAGGAGTTTTTGAAAAGCAATGAAACTATTGGAAGAGCGCATTTTGAAAGATGGAGTGGTACTAGGGGATAATGTTTTAAAGGTGGATAATTTTTTAAATCATCAAATTGATCCAGTTTTAATGCAAGCAATTGGAAATGAATTTGCAGAGCTTTTTAAAGGACGTGGCATTAATAAGATTATCACGATTGAATCGTCAGGGATTGCGCCAGCAGTGTTCGCAGGGTTAGCTATGGGTGTTCCAGTTATTTTTGCCAGAAAACATAAAAGCTTAACTTTAGTTGATAATATGTATAGTGCAAGTGTCTATTCCTTTACTAAAAATGTAACCAATGAAATTGCTGTTTCTAAAAGTTTTTTAGATTCTTCTGATAATGTGTTACTAATTGATGATTTTTTAGCAAATGGTCAAGCAGCCATCGGGTTATTGGAAATTTGTGAAAAAGCAGGGGCAAAAGTAAGCGGTATGGGGATTGTTATCGAGAAATCATTTCAAAAAGGCCGCCAAATTGTTGAAGAGAGCGGAATTGAAATTGCTTCATTAGCTAGAATAGCTGCTTTTGAAGACGGTATTGTGAAGTTTGTTCCTCAGGAGGATAAATAAGCCTATGTTATCAAATGGAAAATCAGCTGCTTTAGGCTTGCAACATGTTTTAGCTATGTATGCAGGTGCCGTTATTGTTCCACTTTTAATTGGTGGAGCATTAAATTTCACTCCGGAAGAAATGACTTATTTAGTATCAATTGATATTTTTATGTGTGGAGTAGCCACATTATTACAATTAACCGTCAATAAATTTTTTGGAATTGGCTTACCAGTCGTACTAGGTTGTGCTATTCAAGCGGTATCCCCTCTAATTTTGATTGGATCTAATCAAGGTATTGGTGCTATGTATGGCTCAATTATTGTTGCAGGAATTTTTATTATTTTAATTTCAGGGGTCTTTTCTAAGATTAAACGTTTTTTTCCACCAGTCGTGACAGGAACGGTTATTACCGTTATCGGTTTAACGCTAATTCCAGTTGCTTTAGAAAAAATGGGTGGCGGCAGTAAAATAATGACAGATTTTGGCTCCACTAAGTTTTTAGTGTTGGCTTTCGTTACAATCGCAACGATTCTAATCGTTCAGATTTATGGTATTGGATTTATGCGCTCGATTGCTGTTTTGATTGGTTTATTAGTTGGAACAGGTTTAGCGGCATTTTTAGGCATGGTAAATTTAGCTCCAGTTGCAGAAGCAACATGGTTCCATATGCCTCAACCTTTTTACTTTGGTCGACCAACCTTTGAATGGTCATCTATTTTAACCATGATTTTAATTTCATTAGTGAGCATGGTAGAATCAACAGGTGTTTACTTTGCTTTAGGTGAAATTACAGATAAAAAAATTCAAGAAGACGATTTGAAACGTGGGTATCGAGCAGAAGGTTTAGCGGTATTGCTTGGTGGGATTTTCAATACATTTCCCTATACTGGATTTTCGCAAAATGTAGGACTTGTCCAGTTATCTGGAATTAAAAATCGTAAGCCTATTTATTTTTCGGCTGGTTTTTTAATTCTTTTAGGATTACTACCTAAAATTGGTGCAGTTGCAACGATTATTCCAGACCCTGTTTTAGGTGGTGCTATGCTAGTGATGTTTGGCATGGTTGCAACACAAGGCATAAGAATGCTGGCTCATGTCGATTTTACAAATGAAAGTAACCTTTTAGTAGTTGCTATGTCCGTTGGTTTAGGATTAGGTGTAACGGTCGTTCCAGAGCTATTTGCGGGCCTACCAGAAACAGTTCAATTGTTTACAAGTAATGGGATTGTTGTAGCAAGCTTGACCTCAATCATTTTAAATGTTTTATTCAATAAAAAAGAGCGTGGTAAGGTGGATTTAGAAACAAGTACAGTTGGCAGTGAGTTTGCTGAAACTGGGAATAGTCATTAACAAGTTGAAAAGTACAAATCTTCAGTTTAATCAGGCTGAAGATTTTTTTATGCTTATAAAAATACAGTGTATATGTTAAAATGTAAATTATAATTAAAATATGGAGGAATGTATGGAAATTATTGAACCATTTAAAATGCTTATAGAGACATTACTTGAAAATAAACTAGTATGGGTATTAATAGCCATTTTACTCATTTCATATGTACTTAAAATAGTTCGTTTTTTTATAGAAAGAAATAAAAATTATGAGCTGAAAGAAATTGATTTAATGAGTGGTCAAGACTTTGAATATTGCTTTGCAAATATACTTAGAAAATCTGATTATAAAAAAGTTAAAGTTACACAGTACCAAGGCGATCAAGGAATAGATATTTTAGCTAGTAAAGATAGCAGAAATATCGGTTATCAGTGTAAACGTTATAAGAAAAATGTTGGAAATAAAGCTGTGCAGGAAGCCCATGCTGGAAAAAGCTATTATGGATTGGATGAAGTATACGTTGTTACAAATAGTTATTTTACAAAACCTGCAATAGAATTAGCTAATAAAACTGGGGTCATACTTTTAAACCGAGATGATTTGTATAAAATGATGAAAGAGCTGAAATTGGACAAGTCTTGAATTCAACCAATTAAGAGTTAAGTTAGAGAAAAACAACAAAAGAAAATTTTTCTTTTGTTGTTTTTCTTGTATTTTCCATGAATCTTGCTAGACTAAACAAGGAGAGGGACGTGTAACTATGAAAAATCAAGCTCAACAAGCGGCAATATTTTTGTTAGCAGGAACGTGTTTATGGATTGGAGCTTTGATGGTGAGATCGTACATCACCTTCACAAATCCAATGCTACTTTTTATAGTAGGAAGCCTACCTAACTTTGGAACAGCTTGGATGTTACCAAGTTTTTTAATTTTAGTAAATATTACTTTGACCTGAATAATTCATAGCTTTAATTCTTTGGTACATTTTATTGAAATATGTATCACTAATATCCCTATCAACTGATTTTGACTAAAAAGTTACTTCAAACATTCACTGTTCAAAAATATTGAGGAATAAATTTTGGGTGTAAGGCATTTTGAGCATACTTCTCCCTGGATAACTTCCCAGTAAAAAAATCGTTAGATTGTTGGATTAGATCCATTGACTGGCTCGCCTCAGGCGAGCAAAGACCCTGTAGAATTCATTCTGATACACATGATAACTAGATAATTTGAGATAGACTCGTCTACCCGTTTGGACTAATTTCCCAGCAACTTTCAGAAACTTCAATCGAATAGAATGAATGGTCATTCCCTTTTGGACTTCCTCAAAGCCAATCGTTCTTAAGAAGTTGACTAAGTTGTAAGCTATCAAGCTGAGCATCATTCGGACATGATTCTCCAAAAAGCGAGGACTGTCTGTCTTGTCAAAGTAAAAGCCAGCTTTCGCTTCTTTAATGAAGTTCTCCATTGTGCCACGTTTGGCATAGAGAGAAAAGATGG
Organism: Carnobacterium maltaromaticum DSM 20342; assembly: GCF_000744945.1. Lineage (NCBI taxonomy): Bacteria > Bacillati > Bacillota > Bacilli > Lactobacillales > Carnobacteriaceae > Carnobacterium > Carnobacterium maltaromaticum. Next base: position 1,459,827 of record NZ_JQMX01000001.1, on the reverse strand, counting down.
TATCAGGAGAAACATTTTCTGATAGATTCGTCACGATAAACTCATGTCGAAAGAGTAGTTCGCCCGCTTCACGTGTTGAGCGTATACACACGCGACGACTTTGTGACCAGGATTGTGCTTGATAAGTGGTGGAGAAGTACTGAACTTCTCGTTCTTCCCACTTTTGATTATCGCCATAAAGTACTGATTTCTCAGCTATTTGACCTAGTCTACGATTATTCTTCAGTCGAATAACATAATGACTCTTTTTTGATTCACACGAATCATACACACCAGGTGTAGCGAACCCGCTGTCTCCACGAACCAAGATGTCAGTGTTTGGTAGAGAGTGATTATAGTGCTCTAATAAAGGTGTGAGAAACTCCTTTACGCCTTTTGATGTATATTGATTTCCTGAACGTAGTTCAGCTTTTAAGAAGTCACCAGTCAATCCGTCAAAAGCTACCAATGGATGATAACCATAGGTTTGGTAGTGGGTATTATAATCCGTTTGTTCTTGGTGACCAAATGTATCTGAATGGGTCGAATCTAAATCAATGATTAATTCCGTATCATTACGGATGAGGCGTGCTTTATCAATAAGTTCTTGGTTCAAAGCTTGAAGTTCATGGATATTCTCCTCAGATAGTCGATCTAAAAATCGAGAAAGTGAAGATTGAGAAGCGAGTTCTTTCCTATCTAAAACAGCTTTAAACACAGGATCTTGTCTCAGGAGATTAGCTGCAGAATCAGCTGAGTAACCAGCAATTAATTGCATAATGAACTGCTCAAGTATGGATAAGTTGTCATGAGTAAAATATGCTCGTTCGTCTTCAATGTGAATGTGTTGCTTAGCCAGTTCAGAAAAACCGAAGGTGTTCATCAGCTCTTTCACTAGGACGAGACCCGAATCACTCGATAATTGACCACCTGTATGAGAAATAGTGATATTTGAATTGAATTTTACTTGGTTTTTGTGTAAGCTAGTCATTAGAAGAACTCCTTTCTTTTGGTTGGTTTAGTCACTTTAACCATAGCAGAAAGGGGTTCTTTTTTCATCACTTAACGGGTGAAGATGAAAAAGTAATTGTAAGCTGCCGTGAGGCAGTTTCACATGGTTTTAATTAAAAGTATGAATTATTCAGGCTTTGACTAAGCGACAATTATCTTTAAAAGTGGTAAGATGCATGTTGGTAGGAACATTTATTTTACAGAATTTATCAGAGCTGTATTATGTTTATTTTGCTGGAGCAAGCTTTGACTTAGTCGATTGCTTATTTGGTCTTGGTGCGTTACTTATTCTAGAACAAGCAATGAAAAGAATTTAGATTGGAGGAATAAAAAATGGTTATTGATGCAAAAATGTTGTTGATGATTTTTATCATCAATTTGTCATACATTACACTAAATACAATCCGCTTTATGTTAACGATGAAAGGTTATCGTTTGATTGCGCCAATTGTCAGTGTTTTTGAAATAACAATTTACGTTTTGGGTTTAAGTTTAGTCTTAAATCGTTTAGATAATCCTTGGAATTTAGCAGCCTATGCGATTGGTTATGGTGTTGGAATCGGTATTGGGATTCGAATTGAAGAATTTTTAGCGTTAGGCTATATTATGGTGACAGTTATTATTCCAGATGTAGAAAGTAAAATGCCAGAAGAATTAAGGGAATTAGGATACGGTGTTACGATGAATTATGCTTATGGTCGCGAGGGTGAGCGCATGATTTTAGAAATATTAAGTCCTCGTAAAAATGAACGAACTTTATACAAAGAAATTCATAAATTAGAACCAAAAGCCTTTGTCATTTCTTATGAACCTAAATATATCAGTGGTGGTTTTTGGACTAAAAAAGTTAGAAGAAGAAGAAATCAACTGAAAAAATAAGTATTCATTTCTAAAAAGGCGAATAATTTATCCGATTATCTATTTATCGTTCGAATTATTTTGACATGTATTTGATAGATTGGTAAACTAGGAAGTGAAAATAAAAAGAAATGGGGACTAAAGTTGACCGAAAAAGTTGCAGTGATTATGGGAAGTACTTCAGATTGGGAAACAATGAAATTTACGTGTGACATTTTAGATGAATTTGGTATCGCCTATCAAAAAAAAGTTGTCTCTGCTCATCGAACACCAGATTATATGTTTGAATTTGCAAAAGGTGCTAGAGCAAGTGGGCTTCAAGTCATTATTGCAGGAGCTGGTGGTGCCGCTCACTTGCCAGGAATGGTCGCTGCGCAAACAACATTACCGGTTATTGGTGTTCCAATTGAATCTGCTGCATTAAAAGGGATGGATTCTCTATTGTCGATTGTTCAAATGCCAGGAGGAGTTCCAGTAGCTACTGTTGCGATTGGAAAAGCAGGAGCAACGAATGCAGGTTTGTTGGCTTTAGAAATGTTATCAATGACAGATGGGGAAATTGCTGATAAACTAGATAAGAGAAGAATAAAGCTTAAAGAAAAAGTAATGGAAAGTAGTGATGAACTTGTCTAATTTAATTCCACCCGGTAAAACAATTGGCATCATTGGTGGTGGGCAATTAGGTCGTATGTTAACCCTGGCAGCTAAAGAAATGGGCTACTTTGTTGGTATATTAGATCCTGAAAAAAATTGTCCGGCTGCTCAAGTAGCAGATTGGCAGATCGTTGCCAAATTTAATGATTACACTGCTTTACAAGAATTGGCTTTTCGAACAGATGTCGTAACATACGAATTTGAAAATGTGGATGTTGATGCAATTTCAAAAATTGAACATTTAGTTTCCTTGCCACAAGGAAGTGAATTGCTTTCAATTACGCAAGATCGTTTGTTAGAAAAAGCTTATTTAGAGGAAAATAATATCAATATAGCGCCATATGCAACGATTATTGACTTAAATGATATTAGTGCTTCCTTAGATGGAATTGGCTTTCCTTGTGTCTTAAAAACGATTCGTGGAGGCTATGATGGTAAAGGGCAAGTTGTACTTTATAGTGAAGAAGATATTCCTAAATGTGAAGTTCTTTTAAAAACAGGTATTTGTGTTTTAGAAGCTTGGATTCCTTTTGAAAGAGAATGCTCCGTGATGGTAGCTCGTAATGAAGCTGGTGAAATTAGAGTATTTCCAGTTGTAGAAAATTTACATCGAAACAATATTTTACATGAAACCATTGCACCAGCTCGTGTAAGTAATGAGATTAGTGAAGAAGTTGAACGAGTAGCAACCGTAATCGCTAAGAAGCTAAATTTAATTGGTGTTCTAGGAATTGAAATGTTTCTAACCTCTTCTGGTTCTCTATATGTAAATGAGCTAGCTCCGAGACCGCATAACTCAGGACATTATAGTATTGAAGCTTGTTCATTTTCTCAATTTGATTTGCATATTCGTGCAATCTGCGGCTGGCCATTACCAGAAGTAAAGTTGTTATCTAAAGCTGTAATGGTTAATATTTTAGGTGAACATATTGAAGATTCTTTATTTCAAATTCTATTTAAGCCAGAGTGGCATTTCCATTATTATGGAAAAAGTCTTGCTAGACTTGGTCGGAAGATGGGGCATATCACCATTTTAACAGAAAATATTGAACGCACATTAGAGACAATTGAAGATACAGGAATATGGGAATAGGAGCGATGAACGAATGATTGAACGTTATACAAGACCTGAGATGGGTGCAATTTGGACAGATGAAAACCGCTATGATACATGGCTGGAAGTAGAGATTTTAGCCGATGAAGCTTGGGCTGAGCTTGGTGAAATACCTAAAGAAGATGCTCAAAAAATTAGAGAAAATGCTTCTTTTGATGTTGCACGTATTTTAGAAATTGAGGCAGAAACACGTCATGATGTTGTAGCCTTTACACGTGCTGTTTCGGAATCTTTAGGTGCAGAACGTAAATGGGTGCATTATGGTTTAACTAGTACGGACGTAGTTGATACAGCTTATGGCTATCAATTAAAGCAAGCCAATGATATCTTACGTCAAGACTTACAAAGATTTTTAGAAATCATTGGAACTAAAGCGAAAGAACACAAAATGACGGTTATGATGGGAAGAACTCACGGAGTTCATGCTGAACCAACAACATTCGGCCTAAAGTTAGCGTTATGGTATTCAGAAATGAAACGGAATATTGAACGCTTTGAACATGCTGCTAAAGGTGTTGAAGCTGGGAAAATAAGTGGAGCTGTAGGAACATTTGCGAATATTCCTCCATTTGTTGAAGAATATGTTTGTGAAAAATTAGAAATTCGCCCGCAAGAAATTTCAACGCAAGTTTTACCAAGAGATTTGCATGCTGAGTACGTTTCAGCAATGGCACTGATTGCGACAAGTATCGAAAAATTTGCTACCGAGATTCGTGGCTTACAAAAGTCTGAAACACGAGAAGTAGAAGAATTTTTTGCGAAAGGTCAAAAAGGTTCATCTGCAATGCCGCATAAACGTAATCCAATCGGCTCTGAAAACATGTCTGGTTTAGCTCGTGTTATTCGTGGCTACATGGTAACTGCTTATGAAAATGTGACATTATGGCATGAACGCGATATTTCCCATTCATCAGCGGAACGAATTATTTTACCTGATACAACGATTTTATTAAATTATATGTTAAATCGTTTTGGAAATATTGTTAAAAATCTGACGGTCTTCCCAGAAAATATGTTACGTAATATGGATGCTACTTTTGGATTGATTTATAGCCAGCGTGTTTTATTAAAACTAATTGATAATGGAATGAGCCGTGAAGCTGCTTATGATTTAGTTCAACCTAAAACAGCTATTTCATGGGATGAACAAGTCCAATTCCGCCCATTATTAGAAGCTGATCCAGAAGTTACAGCTATTTTAAGCCAAGCAGATTTAGATGACGCTTTTGATTATCATCATCATTTAAAGAACGTTGATGTTATTTTTGAACGTGTAGGCTTAGGTGAATAGGTAAAAAGTAAATGAGTGTAAAAAATCGTATGGAATCCATTTTAAATGATGATTTCATACGATTTTTATTTGTTCATAAGACAGCACATACTTAAATTAAGGTGTTAAAGTGTATATTTCTTTTTAATTGTGATTAATTACACAAATTAAAAAGTAAATAGATAAAAGCATAGACTTTCGAGTCTTTTTCATGGTATATTGACTAGGTAGATTAAGAAAAAAGTAGAATAAATACATTTGTGAAAATAAACACATTGAATCCCTAACGTTGAGGTGTCTGTCCTAACCTAGGCAAGCAAACCTCAAAGCGCTAAAAAATAAAAGCGCTTTAATTAAGTTGGTTTAATCGACTAACTAATCGGAGGGGAAAAAATGGTGAAATTTTTAAAGAACTATAAAAGCTCGTTGACACTCTTAGCTGGTATTGCAGTTGGAGCGATTATTGGGGTGTTTTTTGGTGAGGCAGCACTCTTTTTAGAACCAATTGGCAAGCTATTTTTAAATTGCGTATTTGTACTGATTATTCCATTGATTTTTTGCAGCATGAGTTTGGCTGTAGCAGGTACTGGCAAACAAGGTGTAAGTCGTATTAAAAAAATTCTAGGCTTAACATTGGGAACCTTTGCGATAACAACCTTAATTGCTGTGACTTTAATGTATGTGGCAACGCTGGTTTACAATCCATTTGCTAGTATTGATCGGAATCAATTTTCAGCTTTAATGGACCAGAATCTTGTAGCTGAAAGTCAGTCTTTTGGAATGATGATTGTCAATACAATTAGTGTTGGAAATTTTCTAGACTTATTTGATAAAAGTAATTTATTAGCGTTGATTTTATTCTCTTTATTCTTTGGTATAACACTGTCTTTAATTGGAGAAAAAGCTTCACCTATATTGGCTGTTTTAAACGTGGGGAATGATGTAACAATGAAGATGATCGCACTTGTAATGAAGTTTGCACCAATTGGGTTAGGATCGTACTTTGCTTATACGCTAGGTGAACTCGGACCAAAAATCTTAGGTGGATATATGAAAGCTTTGCTGCTTTTTATTTTGATTTGTGGGATTTACTTTATCTTTATTCTTTCTTTTTATGCTTATATAGCTGGAGGTTTGAGAGGGCTTAAACTTTATTGGCAAAATATTTTCATTCCAGCCCTACAGGCTTTAGGAACGAGTTCCAGTGCTGCTTGTATTCCGACAAATTTAGCAGCTTTAAAAAAAATAGGCGTGCCAGAGGACATTCGAGAAACGGTGATTTCTTTAGGTGCAAATATTCATAAAGATGGTTCAGCTATGAGTGGTGTTTTACAAGTAGTCTTACTATTTACCTTATTTAACCGCGATTTGACGACACTTTCAGCAGGTTTAAGTATCATCTGTGGTGGATTCTTAGTTGGCATTGTGATGGGATCAATTCCTAGTGGTGGGTTTACTGCTGAAGTATTATTGATTGCTTTATTTGGTTTCCCTGTGGAAGTTATTCCAGTAATTGCAGTCATCACAACGATTACAGATATGACTGCGACATTAGTTAATTCAACAAGCAATATAACATGTGCCATGATGATTACAAAAGTTATTGAAAAAGAATCACTTACTCATAAATTTTATGAAACTGAATGTAGTAGTGAAAATCAAGGCATCAAAGGCAGCCCAAAGGAATTAAGTTAATCTGGAAAAGCTTATAAGGGCAAACTCAATAAAAATGAAAGAAAGGGAGAAAACTTAATGACAAAAACAGTCACGAAATTAATGAATGACGATGTCACTACGCTATTTGTAACGGATGGTGAGGGAAATATTTTATTAGCAAATGAATTTACGGCTATGACATTAGGAATGCCGTTGAATACGTTGTTGAATTCAAATGTTTATGATTTAGTTGCAAGTAACATATACAATGCTTCAGCTACAATCGAAACATTAAAAACACATAAAATGTCTGAAGTGAATTTAACAACTAAAGCTGGTTATCAAATAAAATCAAAATCAACGCCAATTTTCTATCCAGATAAAACGCTACACCTAGTTGTAACTAAGTCTGATCCGCTGACAATCGAAGAGTTAGAGCGCTGGACGAAAAATATTGCTGAGACTTCAAAAGAAACCGAGGAATTTAGTGAATTAGAAGTCAATGAAAAAGTGATTGCCGAAAGTAATGAAATGAAGCGAGTTCTGCGAGTCTGTAAACAAGTCTCAAAATACAATAGTCGAATTCTGCTATTAGGTGAATCTGGTGTTGGAAAAGAAGTCGTTGCTAATTACATTCATCAGCATAGCCAACTAGCTGATTGTCAATTCATAACAGTCAACTGTGCTGCAATTCCAGATAATTTATTTGAGTCAGAGTTCTTTGGCTATAAAAAGGGGACCTTCACTGGGGCTAAAGAAGATAAAATTGGTTTGATTGAAGCCGCGGATGGTGGCACTTTATTTTTAGATGAAATTTCAGAAATGCCACTAGAAATGCAAACAAAATTATTACGTGCTTTAGAAACGATGAAGATTCGTAAAGTTGGTGATATTGCCGAAATCCCAATCTCTTTTCGTTTAATCTCAGCATCTAACCAAGACATTTTAAGTTTAGTCGAAAAAGGTAAATTTAGACGGGATCTTTACTATCGAATTAATGCCATTCCTGTTGTGATTCCCCCATTGAGGGAAAGAAAAAAAGATGTACTCGCTTTGGCAAATTATTTTATAGACTACTTTAACCAACAACACCAGCGAAGTATCTCATTAGAAACCCAACATATTAAGCATTTAATGTTGTCTGAATGGTCGGGAAATGTCCGAGAATTGAAAAATTATATTGAATACTTAGTAGTCACTGCAGATCTTGATTTACCCGTTCATCAAGGAGGATACGAAACACCTTCAAATGATCAAATCGAAGAGTCTTTACAAGCGATTGCCGGGGAATGTGATTATCAAGCATTTATCCAGTACGTTGAAAAAATTTATTTTCAAAAAAAATTAGAGTCTAGTGAATGGAATATTAGCCAAACAGCCGAAGAAAGCCAAGTCAGCCGTCCTTTTATTTATAAGAAAATTAACGAATTAGAATTGAAACAAAATGTGACATCTTAACTAAAAAAGCTTTAAAGTGTAATTGTTTGTTACACTTTAAAGCTTTTTACTTGCTCATAGTTAACTACATAAGATAAAGAAATCAAAAAAGATAACTACGAACTAAATTTTTTAGCTACTTGCGAAGTGGTATTAAGGAAGCTTTCTTACTAGCTAACGTCATTAAAAATGAAAGTTGAGAATAACTATAACGCCGCTTTCCAAAAGTTGGCATACAACTTGCTATTAATTCAGGTGTAAGGGATTGAATGTGATTTATTTCACTATTATGTGTGTTTTTCTACTGTTTAGATTTTTCTCAACATTGTAATAAAGTTAGGTTGCTTAATTACAAACAAATAAAGAAAGCAGTTGAGAGATTATTTTAATTTTTAAAATAAAACAAAGAAAGGAAGTTTAATGTGAAAATAATCACTAGAGAAGCTGCTGCCGCATTAATTAAAGACAATGATACATTGGCTTTTAGCGGATTTGAATTAGCTTGCGCTAACGAAGAAGTAGCGATTGCACTTGAAGAGCGTTTTTTAGAAACAAATTCTCCTCAAGCTTTAACTGTGATTCATTCGAGTTGTTGGGGTGATAGAAAAGAAAAAGGCATGTCTCACTTATCACATAAACAGCTTTTGAAAAGATGGATTGGAGGGATTGTTAAAGCCTCATCACCAAAACTTTCAGAGATGATTCAAAACAATGAATGTGAAGCTTACAATTTTCCTCAAGGCGTGTTGGCGCAACTATATCGAGAAATAGCAGCTAAACGACCAGGATTGATTACAAAAATAGGCTTAGAAACCTATATTGATCCACGGATTGAAGGAGGAAAAATGAACGAAGTCACCACCGAAGAATTGATTCAAATTATTGAACTTTTAGATGAAGAGTGGATGTTTTATCCGGCCTTTCCAATTGATGTAGGATTGATTCGCGGAACCTATGCAGATGAAAATGGCAATTTAACATTAGGCAAAGAAGGCTTACATATGGAAGTCTTGCCGATTGCTCAAGCAGTGCATAATAGTGGTGGAATTGTGATTGCTCAAGTTGAAAAAATAGTTAAAAATGCCACTTTACATCCTAAAGATGTTGTTGTTCCAGGTATCTTAATTGACTATCTAGTGATTTCAGAACCAGAGAATCATTTTCAAACGGGGACAACACAATTTGAACCAGCATTTAGTGGTGATGTCAAAATTCCGTTGGCAAATGTGCCTAATCTTGCTCTTAATGAGCGAAAGGTTATCGCCAGGCGAGCAGCAATGGAGTTAGAGCCTAAGATGATTTTAAATCTGGGTGTTGGGATTCCAGTCAGCGTTTCAACGGTTGCTGCTGAAGAAGGAGTTAGCGATCAATTTATCTTAACAACTGAAGCAGGAACGATTGGTGGAATTCCAGCAGGTTTAAAAGATTTTGGTCATGCCTATAATAGTGAAATGATTATTGATCATCATGCTCAATTTGATTTTTACGACGGTGGTGGTTTGGATTTATCTGTTTTAGGTTTAGCTGAAGTTGATCAGTTGGGTAATGTTAATGTAAGCAAATTAGGCAATCAAGTTATTGGCTGTGGTGGGTTTATCAATATCTCTCAAACAGCTAAAAAATTAATTTTTACCGGAACATTTACAGCGGGTGGCTTAAAAACGGAATTAAAAGATGGGAAATTACTAATTTTAGCAGAAGGGCGCAATAAAAAATTCGTGAATAAGATTAACCAAATTACATTTAATGGTGGATTTGCCACTAAAAATAAGCAGGAAGTTTTATTTGTGACAGAAAGAGCAGTTTTTAAATTAGAAAATGGGGAACTTATTTTGACTGAAATAGCACCCGGAATTGATTTGAGTCGAGATGTATTAGACCAAATGGAATTTGATGTCCGAGTTTCTAGCGACTTAAAAGAAATGCCAGTAGAAATTTTTACTGAAAAATGGGGAAAGTTAGCTGAAATAATGGAGGAAAAAAAATGAGTGAGATCAAAAAAAAGGTTGGAATGAATCGCTGGGCGATACTATTTGCCTCAGTTGGAATTATTATCTGCCAAGGTGGTATTTATGCATTTAGTGTATTTGCGACCCCGATTGCTAAAGCTAATGGTTGGAATGTTTCAGATGTCATGTTTGCTTTTACAATTGCGATTGCCATTTCACCGCTACCAATGGTAATTGGCGGTATTATTTCAGATAAAGGTAAGTCGAGAGAATTAATTTTATTTAGTTCTTTACTGCTAGCAGTAGCCTTTATTCTGACAGGTTTTGCAACAGAAAAATGGATGCTGTACTTAACTTATGGCGTCTTTGGTGGATTTGGTTTGAACTTAGGTTACATTGCCTGTATTAATAACTGTATTCGTTTTTTTCCTGATAAAAAAGGCTTAGCATCGGGAATTGTGATTACTGGAATTGGGATTGGAACGATGATTTTCGCGCCACTATCTGCTTGGATGATTGAAAACTTAACTATCAGAATGACATTTGTTGTCTTAGGTGCAATTTATACAGTTATTTCGTTGATTTGTTGTCTAATTATTCGCAATGCTCCGATTGTTGCTAAAGATGTCGAAATAGCGGAAGACACTCCTATTGATCATAAGTGGAATGAAATGTTAAGAAAACCACTCTTTTACATTATTGTATTGATGTATGCAGCTGGTGGGTTTTCAGGTTTAATGATTTCATCCAATGCTGCGGATATTGGTCAGAACATGTTTAATTTGACTCCAATCTTAGCAGCAACATTTGTGAGTATTTATGCGTTAAGTAATTGTTTGGGACGTGTTTTTTGGGGTGGTTTATCAGATAAGTTAAATCGAACAAACACGATGATTTTAATTTTTATATCCATTGCTATCTCATTACTAGCCTTTATTTTTATTCACTCCGTTGCTGGTTTTGCTATCGGTATGATTGGTTTAGGTTTATGTGAAGGCGGAGTAGCTGCTGTCATGCCACCAATTACAATCGAAAGCTTTGGAAATAAGAATCAAGGTGTAAACTATGCCTTTGTTTTTGCAGGGTATTCGATTGCAGCTATGGTAGCGCCGAAACTATCAGCAATGATTGGTGAAAAAAATGATGGAAATTTTACTCAAGCTTTTATGATTGGATTTGGTTTAGCACTTGTTGGGGTAGCTCTGACATTTGTGTATAAAGCTATGCGAAAAGCAATTTAAAGAAAGAAAGGAAGAAGAGAATGAAACAGATTACTGAGATATTAGGCATTAAGTATCCTATATTCCAAGGTGCAATGGCACAAATATCAAAGCATCAATTAGCCGCTGCAGTTTCTAATGCAGGAGGATTAGGGATTATTGCTTCCGGTGGTATGACTGAAGAACAGTTAAGGGAAGAGGTGATTCAGTGCAAAAAGTTAACGGATAAACCTTTTGCTGTCAATATTATGCTAATGGCCCCAAATGTGCCTGATATGGTTAAAGTCGTTGTTGAAGAAGGCGTTAAAATTGTCACAACAGGAGCAGGAACGCCTAAAAACTATATGGAAACGTTTAAAGAAGCAAATATTAAGGTCATTCCAGTTGTACCAAGTGCTATTTTAGCGAAAAAAATGGAAGCAATCGGTGCTACTGCAGTTGTCGCAGAAGGCTCAGAAGCAGGTGGACATATAGGTGAATTATCAACCATGGTGTTACTTCCACAAGTGGTTGCAGCTGTCAAAATTCCAGTTATTGCTGCAGGTGGGATTGGCTGTGGCAAAGGGATGGCTGCTGCCTATACCTTAGGTGCCCAAGGAGTTCAAATGGGAACTGCTTTCATGTTGGCTAATGAATGTCCCATTCCTGAGAATGTTAAAGAATTTATTGCAAATGCCAAAGAAATGGATACGGCAGTTACAGGGCGTAACGGTGGTGCTCCAGTTCGGAGTTTGAAAAACAAAATGATTGAGCAGTATATTCAATGGGAAAAGGAAAATATGCCTAGAGAACAATTGGAAGAATTAACCATGGGATCAGCTCGTAAAGCGGCAGCTGGTGATATTGAAAATGGTTCCGTAATGGCGGGGCAAGTCTCAGGTTTAATAAATGAAGTCAAATCAGCGCAACAAATTGTCGATGATGTATTAGCAGAAGCGAAAGTAACGATTAAAAATGTACAATTAAACTTTTAGGAGGAAAATAAAATGTCAGCAGCAGAATCAATAAAAAAAGTAGTTTTAACCGGGGAAGATTTAACACTAGATGAATTAATTGCAATTTCAAGATTTAATGTACCTGTTGAAATTAGTGAGCAAGCGATTGAGGAAGTTAATCGTTCTCGTAAAATCGTTGATGAAATTGTTAACGAGGAACGTGTTGTTTATGGGATTACAACTGGCTTTGGTTCATTATGTAATGTTTCAATCTCAAAAGAAGATTCCGTTCAACTGCAAGAAAATTTAATTAGAACTCACGCATCTGGATTTGGTGCACCTTTTTCGACAGACATTGTACGAGCAATTATGGCAATTCGGGCTAATTCATTAACGAAAGGGTACTCAGGAATCCGATTAATCGTCATTGAAAAATTAGTTGAAATGTTAAATAAACAAGTTCATCCAATTATTCCAGAAAAAGGATCACTAGGAGCATCAGGTGATTTGGCACCACTATCACATATGGTTTTGCCGATTTTAGGCCTGGGAGAAGCAGAGTACCAAGGAAAAGTTCTTGATGGAAAAGTGGCAATGAGTGAAGCGAACATTGATACGATGGCTTTGGCTTCAAAAGAAGGATTAGCCTTAATTAATGGGACACAAGCTTTAACAGCCTGTGGTGGTTTGGCACTATACGATGCTATTCGTCTATTAAAAGTTAGTGATATTGCAGGTGCTTTATCTTTAGAAGCGCATAACGGTATCATTGATGCATTTAAAGAAGAGTTACATGTAATTCGCAACCATGAAGGGCAAGTATTAACGGCTAAAAATGTCCGTAATTTACTAGAAGGCAGTACATTTGTAACAAAACAAGGTGAAATAAGAGTGCAAGATGCTTATTCATTAAGATGTATGCCACAAATTCATGGTGCAAGTAAAGATGCCGTTCGATTTGTCCAACATAAAGTTGAAATTGAAATCAATTCTGTTACAGATAATCCAATTATTACACGCGATAAAGAAGCAATTTCTGGTGGGAATTTCCATGGACAACCAATGGCTTTACCGTTTGATTTCTTAGGAATAGCCGTCGCTGAAATTGCGAGTGTTTCTGAGCGTCGCTTAGAGCGTTTAGTTAATGCAGAACATAATAACCTAACCTCATTCTTAGTAGCTAAAAGCGGTTTAAATTCAGGTTTTATGATTACACAATATGCTGCGGCAGCTTTAGTATCAGAAAATAAAATTTTAGCTCATCCAGCATCAGTAGATTCTATTCCATCTTGTGAAAATCAAGAAGATTTGGTTAGTATGGGTACAATTGCAGCTAGAAAAGCTAAAAGTATTGGCGAAAATACCTCACGTGTTGTAGCTACTGAAGTTTTAGCTGCCTGTCAAGCGATTGATATGCGCCGAGCGATTAACCCTGATTATAAATTAGGTAAAGGAACAGAAGCAGCCTATAATGTAGTTCGAAAACATTGTGGTTTCCTTGAAGAAGATAAAAATATTGAAATGTACAAAGAATTAGATACCATTACGAACTTAATCATGAGTGATGAGTTTGTGGATGCTGTTGAAGCAGTCGTAGAAATGACATACTAGATCTAGCATAAATGTAAAAATCCAATCTTATGAAAATGAGATTGGATTTTTTTATGATAGTATTGATTGGCTACTTTTGGAATGCATCCATTCTTAAAAAAGTCCCTGGTTTACTTTGATAAGAATTAATTAATGGAACTAAGCGTGTAAAGTGTTCAGAGTTGCAATGCTTTTCCAAAGCTAGCTCGTTAGGCCACTCTTCAATAAAGATAAAATGTCCTGGATCTTTTTGATCAACAAAAAGATTATATGCGAGACAATCAGGTTCAAGCTGGGTTTTTTCAACCAATTCGCGATAAAGTGGTTTGACTGTTTCTAGATGTTCTAGCTTGATATAATCTTCTGCAATTAATTTTAACATGGCTCTCTTCCTTTCTCTTGTAGCTAAATAGACTGTAGCACAAAATTAGACACAATACGATGAATAAAAGTATAGTAGAATAGATAACGAATGGTATAATGATTAAAAAGAACTTTGGAGGGTGAAAAATGAATCAGAGTAAACAGGTAAATTTATTGCGTGAAAATTATGAAGTAATTAAAAGTAGTGGGGTTCACTTTATTGACAAAAGAATGCGTTACTTAATAGCACGGTTTTTTTACAGGAAGTGCTCAACGAATTCAGCCAGAATTATTTTTACATACGAATCTTAAATTAAAGCAACAAAGTGGTTTGTTTACGAATTTAACAAGTACAGTTAGGGCATCAATTGCAAGTTTGCTTATTGCCAATGAAATGAATACAAATCGCTATTACCATGAACTAGCTGATAATTATCAGCTTTTGCTCGATTCAGGATTTAAGCGTTCTGAATTCACTTATTTTACAGCCTACCAATTGCTACATTCAGAAGTACAAGATCGGAAGAAAATTGTCAGAGAAGGGAAAGCTATTTTCGAAGCAATTCAGAATAATCATCGGTTTTTAAAGGGGAGATCAAGTTGTTCAATGGCTATCCTGATAGCACAATTCAATCTTGATAAAAAAGCCACAGAAATAGCTGGAATAGTAGACTATTACTTCCAAGAATTAAGTCAAATTGGTTTTAGAAAAAATGAACAGTTGTATTATTTAGCTGCTTTGGGAGCTATGTTTTATCAATCCCAGCAACCTATTTTTATCAATCAAATTCAATGTATCTTAAATCAGTTGGATGAAATGGAAATTCCATTAAAACCTCTTTATTATACTACAATTGGTATTTTAGCATTTACTCAAGGCGATCAAACTAAATTAATGAATGAAAAGGAATTAAGTGAGTTCATCCAAGAAATACGATTACTACCAGGGATGCGATTCCAAAAAGAGATTTCTTTTGCCTTAGGGTTAAGTTTATATACTGAAAAATTAAATTCAAATTTAAGTAGTCTTGAGATGGAAAGCTTATTATTAGCTTTGCAAATTCAAATTTTTAAAGAAAATCAACGAGTTTACAGTGCTTCAACCTAAGTTCATAAAAAGGGTATTTCTGCCTCGCATCATTAGTCTATGTAAAAAAGCACATAAAAAAGCCACCTGTTGGAGTGCAGGTGGCTAAAAGGAGTTGGTTCTCTTTACTTTGGAGGAGTAAAGAAAATGAAAAATAAAAAAAGTTTGTTTGTTGTTTGTTGGTATGAAACTAGTATATAACTTAAATATGAATATTTTGTGACCAAAGCATAACGATAATGTAACTTTTTTGTGAAAAAAACGTGACTTTTATAAAATAATTTGATTTATCTTAATAGAAATTTTATGAATAAAGAGGAGAATATAAAGTATCGTTGGTTTCACTAGGAGGAGAAAGATGTCATTTATTAGAGGGTTACTACAATTTACGTATCAGCAAGTTCTGTGTTGTTTATTTCCAGGCGCAATTTTTTTTGCATTAATCGTAACAAAATATTTTTCTATACCCGGAATTGCCAGATATGATTTGCTTTTATTTATTTGTATTTTAATTCAAGTATTGTTACTTTATTTTAAACTAGAGACAGTTGACGAGTTGAAAGTAATTATGTTATTTCATGTAATAGGTCTTGTTTTAGAAATCTATAAAGTCAATATCGGATCATGGAGTTATCCAGGCGCAGGTTTTTGGAAATTAGGTGGCGTGCCTTTATATAGTGGGTTTATGTATTCTAGTATTGGAAGTTATATTTGCAAAGCTTGGAAAGTTTTTGATTTACAATTGAGTAATTGGCCAAATCAAAAATTAGTGATTACTTTAAGTTTAGCTATATATGCTAATTTTTTTACGCATCATTTTATTTGGGATTTCCGTTGGATTTTGATTTTACTTGTTTTTATTTTATTCTATCGAACATGGGTTTATTTTACAGTTGGTGGAAAAGTGTTGAAAATGCCAATGAGTTTTTCATTTTTTTGTATCGCTTTTTTTATCTGGGTAGCTGAAAATATAGCTAGTTTCTTTGGAGCATGGGCATATCCAGATCAATTAGCACGTTGGCAACTTGTTCATATTGGCAAAATAACTAGTTGGTACCTTTTAATTATCATTAGTATTATGATTGTCGCTGAACTAAAATTGAAAAAAACAAGTCATTTGTTCAATGAAAGTACTGAAATAAAAAGCAATAACTAAGGTTTATAAAAATATGACGAAGTTAAAATAAATGGGGAGGAGGTCCTATTGTGTTTTAATTCACATTAGAGGGCCAAAAAATTAAGTTTTATGCAAAAAAGCTTTAAAAGCTGATGAAATTAGAGTATAATTAAACAACGTTACATATGTTTATAAATAGGGGGAGTAAAAGTGAAGTATTCAATTGAAGGCGATACATTGCCAGTAGTTATTTGTGAGTTGGAAAAAGGTGAAGCGATGGTGAGTGAAAATGGTGGACGTAGTTGGGCATTAGGTGAAATTACTACTGAAACAACCTCTGGTGGCGGGATGAAAAAAATGTTAGGCAGAGCTTTTTCAGGCGAAAGTTTATTTCTAAGTCGTTATGAAGCTCAAAGTAATGCAACAATTGCTTTTGCTTCTTCCTTTCCAGGCTGTATCATAGCTAAAGAACTTCAAGCCGGTGAAAGTGTTATTGCGCAAAAAACAGCTTTCTTAGCTGCAACAGAAGGTGTAGAACTAAGCACATTTTTCCAAAAAAAGGGAACAGCAGGTTTCTTTGGTGGAGAAGGCTTTATTATGCAGAAATTACAAGGTCCAGGAACTGTCTTTTTTGAAATTGATGGCAGTACAAAAACGTATGACTTAGCTGCAGGCGAACGTCTAGTTTGTGATACAGGTTTAGTTGCTTTAATGGATGAAACTTGTAAGTTAGAAATTGTAGCTGTTAAAGGGTTAAAAAATAAGTTATTAGGTGGAGAAGGTTTCTTTGATACTGTGGTAACTGGTCCTGGAAAAGTAACTGTCCAAACGATGACATTAGGTGGATTTGCACAAAGTATTTTACCTTTCATGTCTTCTAAATAATAAAATTGTGAAGGAAAAAAACCTAGTCTTATAGCTAGGTTTTTTTTCAAAACTCAATGAGATTAGAATTTGATTAAAAAAAGCGTTTCACTTTGCTTATAAAGTTGTAAATAGTTCTTTTAGAAAAAAATGGAATTTGTAAAAAGAGAACGTTGTTGTTGTTTGTTAAATTTTTTTAAGAATAAATGCAAAAAAAGCGAATAGATATTATTTTTTTAGTTTTTTTATTCGTTTTTTCTGTTATAATGAAAACTACATTCTTTCTTATAAAATGGTGAGAATGTAGAAATTGAACTAAAAGGGGAAGATAGTGTGGAACGAGTGTATAATTTTTCAGCAGGTCCTGCCGTATTACCGGTGCCTGTCCTAGAACAAGTACAAGCTGAATTACTTTCATATAATGGAAGTGGAATGTCAGTAATGGAATTGAGTCATCGCTCTTCGTGGTTTCAACAGATCATGGATGATGCTGAGGCATTATTAAGAGAATTAATGAACATTCCATCCAACTATCAAGTTCTCTTCTTACAAGGTGGCGCAAGCCTCCAATTTAGTATGGTTCCAATGAATTTAGCTAAAAATAAAAAAATTGCCTTTGTTGATACTGGCTCATGGTCAAAAAAAGCCATTGAAGAAGCCGAAAAAATGAAAGATATGCAAGTGGAAGTGATCGCTAGTTCAAAAGAAAAAAATTATGCTAGCGTTCCAGAAATTCCTGCTGTGGAAACAGATATTGATTATTTACACATTACAACCAACAATACGATTGAAGGAACTTGTTACTTTACGGCACCTACTACAAATGGCGTACCGGTTGTAGCTGATATGTCTTCAAATATTTTATCAAGCGAGTACAATGTAGCAGACTTTGGTTTAATCTATGCAGGTGCACAAAAAAATATTGGGCCAGCAGGCTTAACAGTTGTGATTGTTCGAGAAGATCTAATTGCTGAAAGTCTCCCTGGCTTGCCTTCAATGCTAGATTATAAGTTGCAAGCTAAAAACGGTTCTATGTATAACACGCCACCAACATTTGCTATTTATGTGGCTAAATTAGTTTTTGAATGGATTAAAGAATTAGGTGGCGTTTCAGCCATTGAAGCGATTAATCGTGAAAAAGCGGCATTATTATATGATTATTTGGAAGAATCAACTTTATTCTCTTCACCAGTTGAAAAGGCAGCTCGCTCTTTAACCAATATTCCTTTTGTAACAGGAAATCCAGAGTTGGATAAAAAGTTTGTATCAGAGGCGACTGCAGCTGGTTTTGTCAATTTAAAAGGACATCGTTCTGTGGGCGGTATGCGTGCTAGTCTTTATAACGCATTTCCAATTGAAGGCGTAACAGCCTTAGTTGCATTTATGCAGAAATTTGCTGAAAATGAGGGGGAAAAATAAAATGGTTTTTCAAATAAAAACATATAACGCAATTGCTAAAGAAGGACTACAAAAATTTGATGGTCCAGATTATCAAATCGATCAAACTGAAGAGCCAGATGCCCTTTTAATCCGGAGTCAAAATCTCCATGAAACATTTATTCCAAACAGTGTTCTAGCTATTGGTCGTGCTGGAGCAGGAGTTAATAATATTCCTGTAGAAGAGTGCACCGAAAATGGTGTTGTTGTATTTAATACACCGGGAGCAAATGCGAATGCAGTTAAAGAATTGGTATTAGCTAGTTTATTTATGGCAGCACGTCCTATTTTACAAGGTGCAGCTTGGACAAAAACATTGCCAACTAATGATCCTGCAGTTGAAAAGACAGTAGAAGCTGAAAAAAAACGCTTTGCTGGAACTGAACTGCAAGATAAAAAATTAGGTGTCATTGGACTAGGTGCGATTGGTGCAATGGTCGCTAATGATGCCTATCGCTTAGGTATGGATGTTGTCGGATACGATCCATATGTGTCTGTCGATACAGCTTGGACAATTTCTAGTCGGGTAAAAAGAGCCTTGACTTTAGAAGAAGTCTTAGCAACTTGTGATTATTTAACGATTCATATTCCTTTAATGCCACAAACTAAGCATTTAATTAATAGTGAAAAATTAGCTTTAGTTAAAGAAGGAACAGTATTATTAAACTTTGCGCGTGGTGGCTTGGTTGATAACGAAGCTGTTCTTAAGTCTTTAAATGCAGGTGGGTTAAAGCAATATATTGTTGATTTTGCAGCTCCGGAATTATTGGCGGAAGAAAAAGTTCTTGTTTTACCACATTTAGGTGCTTCAACTGAAGAAGCTGAAGTTAATTGTGCTAAAATGGCCGCCCGAACATTAAAATATTATCTAGAAACAGGTAATATTAAACGTTCTGTTAATTTCCCAACTGTGGATATGAAATTTCAAGCGCCAATCAGATTAGCATTGATTCATCGAAATGTGCCAAGTATGGTAGGTACGATGACAATCGAGCTAGCAAATCATAATATAAATATTGTTGATATGATTAATCGTAGTAAAGGCAACCATGCCTATACCTTGATTGATATTGAAGATACTTCTAAGGAGCAGTTAGAAAAAATTGTTGCTAAATTGACCAGTGTTGAAGATATTATTCATGTACGTACTATTGAAAATCAAGCAGTCCACTTTTAAAGGAATAAAAGTTATACTAGATAATGAGTTAAGACTAAGATAGATCAAAGGAGTTAATAGTACATGGTTAAAATTAAAGCATTTAAAGGGATTCGTCCTCAACCAGAACATGCACAAAAAGTAGCTTCATTACCTTATGATGTCATGAATTCTGCAGAAGCTCGTGTGATTGGAGATGAAAATCCAGAATCTTTTTTACACATTGATAAAGCTGAAATTGATTTGGCAAAAGATATATCTCCTTATGCGGATGTTGTTTATCAAAAAGCTGCTGAAAATCTTAAAGCCTTTCTGGAACGTCAGTGGTTATTAAAAGATGCAACAGAAAAATTTTATATTTATCAATTAACCATGAACGGTAGAAGCCAAACAGGTTTAGTTGTTTGTACAGCAATTGATGATTATTTAGATGAAAAAATAAAAAAACATGAATTTACACGTGAAGAAAAAGAGTTAGACCGTATTCGTCATGTGGATGCTTGTGACGCGAATACAAGTCCAATCTTTTTAACTTATCGTGAAAATCAATCCGTCAATCAAGTGATTGCAGATTGGACAAAAAACAACGCCCCAATTTATGATTTTACTAGTTTTTATGATGTTGAACATAAAGTTTGGATGATAGATGACAGTCAAGTAACGGCTCATTTAGAAAATCTATTTGACCAAGAAGTTGCAGCATTGTATATTGCCGATGGTCATCATCGCACAGAATCAGCTGTTAAAGTTGGTTTGAAACGCCGAATTGAGTTCCCTAAAGCACCAGAAACAGCTGAATTTAATTACTTTCTTTCTGTTTTATTTCCTAAAGAACAATTGGAAATTTTAGATTACAATCGTGTTGTGAATGTTCCTCTTTCAGCTGATTTTATCACACAGTTAGAAAAGAGTTTTACACTCGAAAAAGCAGGTTTAGAGCCGTATAAGCCAAAAGAGCCTAAAACAATCGGCATGTATTTCTCTGGTGAATGGTATCAGTTAATAGCTAAGCCTGAAGTAATCGTTACAGACCCCGTTGCTGGACTAGATGTTTCAATTTTACAAGATCAAGTCTTAACACCAATTTTTGGTATTGAAGACATTCGAACAGATAAACGAATTGACTTTGTAGGTGGAATTCGTGGTCTGAAAGAATTGGCAGAACTAGTTGATAGTGGAGCTTTTACAGTGGCTTTTTCTATGTATCCAACAACGATGGAAGATTTATTAACGGTTGCTGATAGTGGGCAAATTATGCCGCCAAAATCAACTTGGTTTGAACCTAAGCTATTAAGTGGTTTGTTTGTTCATGATTTAGAAAGTTCTGATTAATAATTAAATAGAAGTTGAAAATAGGGTATGACAGCTGTCTTACCCTATTTTTTTGCAAACAAGTAGAAGTGAGAAAAACATAGGTAAAAGTTGCACCAGTTTAAAAAAAAGCGTATGCTGATAAAAAACAATCAGCCAAAAAGAAAGAGGGAAGAATAAATGAAAAAAGCATTGATAATCGGAGGAAACGGAACTATTGGCTCTGCTGTTTCAAATGCGTTGAATGATTCCTATGAAATAATTACTGCAGGACGTACCCACGGAGATGTTAAAGTCGATATCACCTCAGTCGAGAGTATTACGCGATTATTTGAAATAGTTGGAGAAGTTGACGCAGTCATTATTACAGCTGGCCAAGCTCATTTCGGAGCATTAAAAGACATGACACCGCAAGATAATTTAATCAGTGTTAACAGTAAGCTTTTAGGTCAAGTGAATACTGTTTTAATTGGAACAAACTATGTGAAAGATCATGGCAGTTTTACATTAGTAACTGGAATCATGATGGATGATCCTATTTTAGCGGGCGCTTCCGCTGCCTTAGCCAATGGTGGGGTAAAAGCTTTCGCTAAATCCGCTGCTTTGGAACTGCCACGTGGAATTCGGATAAATACAGTTAGTCCTAATGTGTTAGAAGAATCGTGGGAAAATTATAAAGACTTCTTTATTGGTTTTAATCCTGTCTCAGCAAGAAAAGTAGCAAATGCTTTTGTTAAAAGTGTCAAAGGCGGACAAACTGGACAAAGCTACGAAGTCTATTAAAAAACATTTTCATTCTTAAATCGCTCATTTAACAGGAATTTAGCTCACTTTTATTGCGGCATTTAGTGATTGAGGGGATAAAAGTTTTTCTAGTATTTTAAGTTTAATTATGGTAGAATAAATAGCATATGAAATGTTAAGACGGGAGGGCAATAAATTTGTATAATGCACTTTTACTTGCTATGTTAGTAATTTCGGTTTTATTAATTATTGTTATCACCATGCAACCTACAAAGACAAATAGTGCCTCAAGTGCCTTAACAGGTGGCGCGGAGCAATTATTCGGTAAACAAAAAGCTCGCGGATTTGAAGCAGTTTTGCAACGTGTAACAGTTATATTAGGAATTGCATTTTTTGTAATTGCACTAGTACTTGCTTATGTAACAGCCCAAGGCTAAATAAACTGATTAGTAGTGAACCACCTGTTTGTAAAACAGGTGGTTTTTGCTTTTTTTGAACATGTAAGAGATGAAATTGTTCAAACTTTATAAAAATAGCTAAGAAAAAAATTTTCTTGCTTCATTCAAACGAATAGTTATTAATCAAAGTTAACTCTATTCGGTTTTCTTTCTAAGTAAAATACAGTAAAATAGATGTAGCAAGTGATTTGATTATAAAATATACCTTTATTTATAAGGAGGATAAACTTAATGAAAAAAATAGCTTTACCAGAACCTTTTTTCTTTGAGAACGGGCCAAGAGCAATCCTGTTATTACATGCTTATACAGGCAGCTCCAATGATATGAGAATGTTAGGAAGAGCATTAGAAAAAGAGGGATATACGGTGTATGCTCCCCACTTTAAAGGTCATGGTACATTGGATCCAACAGATATATTAGCAGCAACGCCAGCTGATTGGTGGTTGGATACTCAAAATGCACTAGCTTTCTTAAGAGAAAAAGGCTATCAAGAAATTGCTGTTTTTGGTTTATCATTAGGTGGTATATTTGCTACAAAAGCACTGGAAGAAGAAGGTTTATTGGCAGCAGGTACATTATGCTCGCCGTTATTTTTAAATGAAAATAATCATGTTGTAGATAGCTTTTTAAGGTATGTTGCAACTGTTCAAAAGATTGCTGGGATTGAACCTACTAAAATAGCCGAAAGTTTACCAAAAATAAAAATAGAAGTTCAACAGCAATTACTGGAAATTGGCAATTATTTGCCACCGATTCAAATGAAAATTCCAGAAATTACAAAACCGTTTTTTATTGCCCAAGCTGGGCAAGATGAATTAATTGATTCACAATCAGCCTATGAACTGAAAAAAGCACTAGTACAAGCTGCTGTTTCATTTCATTGGTATGAAGAGAGTAGCCATGTGATAACAGTAGGAAGAGACCATCATGCATTAGAAAATGATGTGTTAGATTTCCTAAATCAGTTACACTGGAATGAGGGATAAAATATGACAATAAAAAAAACAACGAAGGAAGCAATTATTGCTTACCTTGAAGGCAGCACGAAGAAATCATTTGCTGTCAAAGATATCAGTGAAGGCATGGGCTTAACGAGTGCCGCTGATTTTAAGATGTTAGTAAGTGCTCTTGCTGAAATGGAGCGTAAAGGTAGTCTTAAATTAAATAAAAAAGGGCATTTTAAATTGCCAACTAAGAAACCTGTTTTAACGGGAATCTTTAGAGCTAATGATCGCGGCTTCGGATTTGTCTCTATTGAAGATGAAGAAGATGATGTGTATATTCCACAAGGGCATACTAATTTTGCTTTAGATGGAGATGTGGTGACTGTTGATATTACTCGTGTACCAGAACCTTGGAATGATAAAGGGGCTGAAGGCGTTGTCGAAACAATTGTTGAGCGGAAATTCCATCAGCTTGTTGGTGAATTTTATGCTTACGATGAAGCAGGAATTGCTGAAACTGATTTATATGGATACGTTCTACCACAAGATAAAAAAATTAATGATATGCGCGTTTTTATCGAAGCAAAAGGGATTAAGCCAGTTGATGGCGCTATTGTATTAGTAGAAATCACCTATTATCCAGATTTAGCTTTTCCGAAAAGCATGCAAGGAATCGTCAGCCAAACAATTGGACATAAAAATGATCCAGGAGTAGATATTTTAGCGATTGTTTACAAGCACGGGATTCCAATTGAATTTCCAGAGGCAGTTTTAGCAGAAGCCGATGCAGTTCCAGAAACTATTTCAGATCAGGACCGGGAAAATCGTCGAGATTTAACCAATGAAATGATTGTGACTATTGATGGAGAAGATGCAAAAGATTTAGATGATGCTGTTACTGTTCGCAAATTGGACAATGGTAACTATCATTTAGGTGTTCATATTGCGGATGTATCTTATTATGTAACGGAAGATAGTGCCTTGGATGGAGAGGCTTTTGAACGAGCAACTAGTGTTTATTTAACGGATAGAGTTATTCCAATGTTGCCTCATCGTTTATCAAATGGTCTGTGTTCTTTAAATCCAAACGAAGATCGTTTGACAATGAGTTGTGAAATGGAAATTAACTCAGCGGGAGAAGTGGTCAACCATGATATTTTCCCAAGTGTAATTCATTCTTCAAAACGAATGACATATACAGCCATAAATCAAATTTTGATGGAAAAAGATCCTGAAGTTCGTGCAGAGTATCAAGAATTTGTCCCGATGTTTGAATTAATGGGAGAATTACATGAACTCTTAGTGAATAAGCGTCAAGCAAGGGGAGCCATTGATTTTGAGGCACCAGAAGCACAAATTATTGTGAATAACGAAGGACATCCAGAAGAAATCGTGATGCGTCATCGAGGAATTGGTGAGCGCTTAATTGAATCCTTTATGCTTTCGGCGAATGAAACAGTTGCTGAGCATTACTTTAAACTAGATGTACCATTTATCTATCGTGTTCATGAGCAGCCAGATAGCGACAGAATGCAACGCTTTATGGAGTTCGTGACAGCCTTTGGAATATTAATGAAAGGCACTAGTGGTGAAGTTTCACCTAAACAACTTCAAAAAGTTCTACGTGGAGTTAGTGGAGAGCCTGAAGAAGCTGTTATTTCAACGATGTTGTTAAGAAGTATGAAACAAGCCAAATATGATGCAGAAGCTTTAGGACATTTTGGTCTTGGAGCAGAATTTTATACGCATTTTACTTCACCAATTCGTCGTTATCCAGATTTGATTGTACACCGTTTAATTCGAAGTTATGCGACAAAAGGGATAGGTAGCGAAGAAAAAGCTAAATGGGCAGGCTTATTGCCAGAAATTGCAGAGCAAAGTTCTAAAATGGAACGCCGAGCAGTTGATGCTGAACGTGAAACAGATTCTCTTAAGAAAACTGAATATATGTCGGATAAAATTGGTGAAATATTTGATGGCGTTATTAGTTCAGTGACTAAATTTGGTATTTTTGTTGAATTACCTAATACAATTGAAGGTTTAATTCATATTTCAAATATGAAAGAAGATTACTTTACCTTTATTGAAAATCATTTAATGTTAGTTGGAGAACGTACGGGTGTAAGTTACCGTATTGGCCAACCAGTTAAAATTAAGGTGACTAAAGCAGATGTGGAAACGCGGGAAATTGATTTTGAATTAATTCCTGATCCAAATGCACCAAAAGTTCCAGTTATTGAAAGAACTAAAAAAGGCCGAGGCAAGCCCGAAGAACGTCGACGTGGTGCAACATCAACCCGCTCTGGTAAGAAAACAGAGAGTGAACCTAAAAAAACTCATAAGAAAAAAGGCAAATTAAAAGTTGATTTAGCTAGTAAAACAAATGCTGGAAAAGGTAAAAAAACAGCTGCCAAAGGGAAGAACCCGTTTTATTCAGCAGTAGCCAAAAAGAAGAAGAAGAAAAAATAAAAAGTAATCGTTCAAGGAGGCGAACGGTCAAATGCCAAAACACGAAGGCAAATTAGTTGCCCAAAATCGAAAAGCACGCCATGATTATACTATTATCGATACAATAGAAGCTGGTATGGTTTTACAGGGCACTGAAATTAAATCAATTCGAGGAGCTCGAATTAATTTAAAAGATGGTTATGCACGTATTTATAAGGATGAAATCTATTTACACAATGTCCATATTAGTCCTTATGAACAAGGCAATCAGTTTAATCATGATCCACTTCGAATTCGCAAACTATTAATGCATAAAAAACAAATTGCCCGTCTAGTAAATGAAACTAAAGGAACAGGAATTACCTTAGTCCCTTTAAAAGTTTATATAAAAAATGGCTATGCAAAAGTCTTAATTGGATTAGCTAAAGGGAAGAAAAACTATGATAAGCGTGAAGATTTAAAACGCAAAGATGCAAAACGTGACTTGGATCGGACGATGAAAATCAGATAGGCTCAATCTACTAAATAATGAAACAAAAAGATTAGGGATATATAACCTGATCTTTTTTTTGTTAGCTAATTTTCTCTTTTCTTATTTTCGAACTTATATATGTTTATTATATCAAATGACTAGACAAATCTATTTCGAGATTGTATAATTAAAGTGAATAAATAGATGAACTAAATAGTCGATAACGTGAGGAGAATGTAGCATGGTAAAATATGAATTTCCTGAGAATTTTTGGTGGGGATCAGCAGCAAGCGGACCACAAACAGAAGGTGTTTACCCTGGAGACGGAAAAGGTGAAAGTTTATGGGATTATTGGTACGAAGCTGAACCTGAAAAATTCTTTAATCAAGTCGGACCAGATAAAGCCTCTCGCGTTTATCGTAAATATCCAGAAGATATCCAATTAATGAAAGCAACGGGACACAATAGTTTTAGAACATCAATACAATGGAGTCGCTTAATTCCTAACGGGACAGGAGCTGTAAATCCAGAAGCAGTTACTTTTTATAATAATTTAATTGATGAAATGATTGCTAATGGAATTGAGCCATTTATGAACTTGTATCATTTTGATATTCCAATGGCTTTACAACGTGAAGGTGGTTGGGTGAATCGTAAAACAGTTGATGCTTATGTTGCGTTTGCTAAAACTTGTTTTGAGCTATTTGGCGATCGTGTAAAAAAATGGTTTACTCATAATGAACCAATTGTTCCTGTAGAGGCGGGCTATTTATATCAGTTCCACTATCCAATGGAAATAAATTTACGCCATGCTGTTCAAGTTGGTTTTCATGAGATGTTAGCAAGTGCTAAAGCAATCGAAGCTTATCATGAAATGAAATTAGACGGTGAGATTGGTATTATTTTAAATTTAACACCAAGCTACCCAAGAGATGCTGCAAATCCAGCTGATGTTAAAGCAGCAGCTATTGCAGATGCATTCTTTAATCGTTCGTTTTTAGACCCATCTGTGAAAGGAACATTTCCAACTGAGTTAGTTGAAATTCTTAAAGAGATTGACCACTTACCTGAGTATGAGGCGGATGACTTGAAGACGATAGCTGAAAATACAGTTGATTTATTGGGAATTAATTATTATCAACCACGTCGTATCAAAGCTAAAGAAACACCAATTGATTCAACTAATGGACCAATGCCAGAAGATTACTTTGATAACTACGAAATGCCAGGCCGTAAAATGAATATTTATCGTGGTTGGGAAATCTATGAAAAAGGTATTTATGACATCTTGACAAATGTTCGTGAGAATTATGGAAATATTCGTTGCTTTATTTCTGAAAATGGAATGGGTGTTGAAGGCGAAGAACGTTTTATCAACGATGCTGGTGAAATTGAAGATGATTATCGGATTGAATTTATTAGCGAACATTTAAAATATGTTCACCAAGCAATTGCTGAAGGAAGTAATGTGCAAGGTTACCATATGTGGACTTGTATGGACAACTGGTCTTGGACGAACGCATATAAAAATCGTTATGGCTTTATTTCAGTTAACTTAGATAAAGAAGGCGAAAGAACAATTAAAAAAAGTGGTCATTGGTTTAAAAAAATGACAGATGCCAATGGTTTTAACGATTAATAAAAAAATTAAAATGAGTAAAGAAGAAACAGACAAATTTTTGTCTGTTTTTTTTATGCTTTTAAAGGGTTACTATCTCTAAAAAATTTAGTAGGCTTAATAATTTAGTCTACTAAAAAAGTAAATCAAACCTCTAGTTTCAAGTTTGATTTACTTTTTATTTATAGTGCATCTTTTAAAACTAAAACCAAGGTAAAAGTTTCTTTTTCATTTTTTATTTTTAATTGCCCGTCATATTTACTTACAACTTGCTCCATATTTTTCAAACCAAATCCGTGGTTTTTTTTATTTTCTTTAGTAGTAGGATAAGAGTAGTCTGAATGAAAGTGATAGTGGTTATTTTGGTTATTTTGGGTATTTTTAAGTGTGATAAATAAATAATTTTTTTTGAAATGCATAGATAAGCAAATTTTCTTTTGGTCCTCTGGAAGTGGTGAAACAGCTTCAAGTGCATTATCAAAAGCATTTCCGAATAGTATCGCTAAATCAATGTCTTTAATTTCTTTTATATTTAATGGTTTGACAACCAAATCCAAATGGATATTTTCAATTAAACAGCGTTCATCTAATTGAGTTAATAATGCGTCAATTACTAGATTTTCTGTAAAAGAAGTAGGATCAGCTAAGCTTTCCATAGCTAGAAGCTCTTTTAAATAGATTTCAGTACTAGGTAAATCATTTTTTTTGACTAGATAAGAGAGTGAAACAAGATGATTTCGCAAATCATGTTTAAGACTGCGTACCTCTTTTTGAGCTTTGAGCATTTTATCTTGAGTCATTTTTTGATAGTGTAATTGTTGATTTAAGGCTCTATTTTCAAAGTCTAGCTGATAGTGGCGAGCCATTTTTTCGACGAGTTGTATAACAAAATAACTGAAAAATAAAATAACAAAAATCGAAAGAATAGTTAGACTAATATAAATTTTATTTACCTCAAGGAAGATGACTAAGAGTGAATTGTAAATTAAAATTAAATTAATCACAACTAAAGAAAGTGTCATTAAAAAAGTGAGATAGAATTGTTTATTCAAGCCTTTTCTTAGTTGAACAACATTGTAGACAAAGAAAAATTGTAAAATATCACTACAAAAATAAAAGAAAATAATTTTCAAAGAGTCGGAATGTTGAAAATTACTGGATAAAATGTAAATAGCATCGGATACATAAATAACAACTTTTTCAGAAAAGAGAGTCATTATAAAATATAAAGCAGCAGCCTGTAAACGCAGTTTCGTAGATCCTGAAAAAGAAAAACTAATTAGTGTGAGTACACTAATTAAAATTGCTAGATAGATAAAAGGATGCAATTGTTCAAAATAAGTCGTAACAAAGTCTAAGCAAAAGAAACAAGCTAGCAAAAAGACTTTATTTAAACGTGGAACTCCAATGAAGTTCTTAAAAAAATAGAACATTAAAAAGGCTTCAAAACTAGCCTCAAAAAGATGGCTTGCATAAAAAAAGAATGCAGAGTCTATATTAATCAAGCCACTCACCGCCTATAGTTAAATAGTCAAAGAAGGCTTCTTTAAAAGTTTTCCTATGTGCTTTGCTAATGGGGAGCAGCAGTTGATTTTCTAATTTCACTTGGTCTTTTATAATTTCAGTGACATAAGGCAAATGAATTAAATAAGACTGGTGACAGCGAGCAAAATGTTTGAACTTTAGTTTTTCCTCTAAATCATTCAGTTTTCCGTACATTTCACTACTTTCCGTAGTGGTATGAAAAAATAATTTACGTTGTCGGCTCTCAATAAAATAAATTTGATCTAAAGCAATCTTTTTTTGACCAAATTTATTGGAAATTGTCAGGCTAGCCTTTGGTTTACTATTTTTTATAGTCTTAAGAAGTTCGTCTAATTGATGTGCTTTAATTGGTTTCAGTAGATAACGTAAGGCTTTGACATGATAGCCTTCTAAAGAATAGTCAAGCATACTTGTTAGAAATACAAGTTCGACCTCAGCATCCATTTGCCTAATTATTTTAGCAGCTTCTATGCCATTTAATTTAGGCAAGGCTATATCTAGAAAAATTAAGTCAAAGCGATTACCAGAATAATGACAAACCTCAATTAAATCCTCAGCGTTACTGAAAACTTCAATAGCTAATGGTGTAGGAAAAAAGCTTTGATAAGCTTGTAATAGGTTGTATAGTTCTTCTTGTTGTACTGTTTCATCTTCACAAATAGCGATATGCATGTAAATGAACTCCAATCTCTAAATAGTTGATTCTGTTCTAATTATTACATTTGGACGTCAAATTACAACCACTCAACTAAATTCTTACTTTTTTCTTTATAAATTTGTGTTACAAGAACCCGATGATAAGGAGTGTAGATGTATGACAAAAGAAAAAAATAATGAACAAAATTTTGCAATTGTCTTGTTATTGATGATTTTAGCTTTAATTAGTTTAGCAACGATTCATAGTGCGACTGGTGGATGGCACTATGTGATTATGCAAGGAGCATGGTACTTGGTGGGGGCAGTGATTGTCTTTATCGTGATGCAATTTGATAGTGAACAACTTTGGAAACTAGCTCCAGTCGCTTATGGGATTGGAATTATTCTTTTAATTGCTGTTTTGATAGTTGGAGTTGAAATTAATGGGTCTACGAGATGGATCAATTTAGGCTTTATGAATTTTCAAACTTCTGAAGTAATGAAAATTGCATTTATTTTAACTTTAGCTCGACTATTAACTAGTCACAATCGAAAAGTAATGAACCGAACGATAAAATCGGATAGTTGGTTGTTGACTAAAATTGTTCTTTTAAGTTTACCACCAATAGGATTAATTATGTTACAATCAGATTTAGGGACAACGATTGTTTTTATTGCGATTATTGCAGGAATGACCTTATTATCAGGCGTTAGTTGGAAAATTTTAGGACCTCTAATTGGAATTGTTAGCAGTATTTTAATTGGTATGTTTTGTTTAATATTATTTAATCGCGAAATTCTTTATAAAATTGGGTTTCACAGTTATCAATTTGATCGGGTTGATGTGTGGTTAGATCCTTATCTAGATGTTTCTGGGGACTCTTATCAATCAATTCAGAGTATGAAGGCGATTGGTTCAGGACAAATAGGTGGAAAAGGCTTTGGGATGTCAGAAGTTTATGTTCCTGAAAATCATACAGATTTTATTTTTACCGTTTTAGGAGAAAATTTTGGATTTATCGGAAGTGCTATACTGCTGTTTGTTTATTTTTTACTGATTTATCGTTTTGTTTTAACTTGTTTCAAAATTAGAAATGAATTTTATTCTTACATTGTGACTGGGGTTATTATGCTGGTTAGTTTTCATATTTTTGAAAATATTGGTATGACAATTGGCTTGCTTCCAGTGACGGGAATTCCATTACCGTTTATTAGCTATGGAGGGTCCTCTTTATTAGGGAACATGATTGCCGTTGGTTTAGTATTATCCATGAACCATCATAATCATGATTATATTTTTTCTGAAAAAGATAAAAATTTTGAGTAAGTAGAGTTTGGCTGTCTATTTAGTCAAAAAGAAAGGTGAGAGAATGAAAAAAATAGATTATTATTTGCTAGTACCTTATCTGACATTGATCTTTATAGGTTCTTTAATGGTCTATAGTGCAAGCGCAGATGTTTCTTTGGTACAATATGGCACAGGTACTAAATATTTTGTTGGTCAGCTTGTCTTTATTGGTGCTGGGATGACGATGCTTGTTATAACTAGCCAGCTTAAAATGAGCTTTTTAAAAAATAAAAATTTAGTTTTATGTTTATTTTTTGCGATGCTACTTTTGTTAGCTTCAGTTTTAATAATTGGTGAGAATATTAATGGTGCTAAGAGGTGGATCGACATTGGTTTTTTCAATATCCAACCAGTTGAAATTTCAAAGTTAGTCTTAGTTTGGTATACTGCGTATATTTTATCTCGTCGGCAATCACAAATGCAAAGAAACTGGTTTAAAGCTATTTTACCCCCCATTGTTATAGTAGGAATTAGTTCTTTGCTGATTTTGCTACAACCAGATGCTGGTAGTGTCATTATTATTGCAATTGTTATTGTAGTTCAAATTTTTGCAAGTGGGATGCCTTTTAAAATTGGGATGATTAGTAGTTTGGCTGCTTCAGGAGTGATTGCTGGGTACTTAAAATTACTTACGATTTATGGAGCAAAGATGCCAGGGATGTCAACCTATCGCTATGCCCGTTTTGAAGCTTTTTGGAACCCTTTTGAATTAGCCGATAGTTCTGGTATGCAGTTAAGCGGTTCCTATTTAGCTTTAGGCCGAGGTGGTGTTTTTGGTGTTGGTTTGGGAAAAAGTGTTCTGAAAAAGGGCTACTTGCCTGAGCCACATACTGATTTTATCCTAGCTATTATTGGGGAAGAATTTGGATTGATCGGGGTTTGCCTTATTTTGGTAGCATTAAGTACGCTGATTTTACGTATCTTTTATTTAGCAAATCATACAAAAGATTCTTTTTCTTCCTTACTTTGCATAGGGATAGGGACGATGATGTTGATTCAAACGGGAATTAATATTGGTGGTGTGATTGGACTTGTGCCGATTAGTGGGGTTACTTTACCTTTTGTTAGTTATGGTGGATCCAGTATTTTAATACTATCAATCGCACTGGGGCTAGTTTTTAATGTGAGTCGAAGAATAACTAAATAGATGGATGAGTCACAAAAAATAGGCTGTGGAATTCCCACAAGCCTATTTTTTATTTTCTTAAGATAATCTTTTTTGAAAAGAATATTGTGCCTCACCTTTAATTGGATAATCTTCAACAGTACCAAAAAGAGTATAGCCATGTTTTGGGTAGAACTTAGGTGCTTGCCAGCTCATGGTTTCTAATAAAATTAATGTACAGTTATTTTCACGAGCAATAAGTTCGATTTGTTCAAGTAAGCGACTTCCAACACCACCTTTTTGGTTATCTGGATGAATGGCTAATAAACTTACGTGAAGATGATTCCAAAAAATTTCACCGGTAATACCGCCTAAAAAAGTAGCACCATCATATGCAGCTAACGAAATTTCTTTTTTTTCGTAAACAGGGATATTTTTATTCTGACTTTGACTGTAATTTTCTAAAAGCGTTGAAAGCATTTCTTGATTTTTTTTACTGTCAACTTCTCTAATTTCCATTTTTTCACCTCATTATTTAGTTGGATACTAATTAGTATACTACAAACTGTATGATAAAATCGTTAAAATTTGACGTAAGCAATCTATTTCTATTATATTTAAGACAGATAGGTTAAAGCTATTTAAATGCTAGCCAAGAGGAGGAAACTATGCGTTATTTGAAAAATCACCTAATGATAATTTCTATTATTTTTATTGGGTTTTTACTTTTATTTATTCCTATTTTCACTGGTGCAGTAGATCGGGAATTAACGATTGATGGGATGTATAATTTTATCGGCTCTTTTTTTGGAATAATTGGTGCAATATTGCTTGCATTTAGTGAATCAAAGACACAGAATACAGCATTGCGTGAAGAAATAGAGCTAAACTCTAAAAAAGAACGCCAAATTCAAGCAGAATTTTTGTATAAAGAAATGTTATTTCAAAAAATTGAAAATTTGTATGCAAAGTTAAATACGAGTATTTATAAAAATGAGGAAATTATTCGCTTTATAAGAGATACCAATTCTATTTTGGCTAATGAACAAATTACAGTACGTTTAGTTCAAAATAGAAATGAAACCGAAAAGCTTATCCATGATATTGAGTTGATTAGCATTTATTTTACTGAAAATGGCAATAAAGTTGAAAAAATAGTCTCGCTATTTAATTATAGTAATAAATATTTAAGTAAACTAGAACACGAATTTTTAATTGATCAAGGAAGAAACTTCAATAAAGAATTATCGAGTTATCAAGCCATATTGAAACGTTTGGTTTTTCTACTAGATGATTTATCGATTGACATGATTACTATTATGAAAAATGAAATTACAAAGTTAAATGATTTAAGCAATTTAAATCAATTTGGAGAAAAACAATCTTAAGTATTTTTTTGAGAAATAGAAGCTATCAAAATTAAGGATATGTTTGCTTGGACTGAGGGTAGGAGGATTAAAATGGACATATTATTAGATAAGCTTGGCACTCGCAAAGTGAAAATTTTAGAATTGTTGATTTCTGAAGATCGTTATTGGCGATTAGATGAAATTGCTGATAGAATTAAAAGTTCTAAAAAAACGGTGCAACTAGATATGAAAATGATTCAGCACGATATTGCAGAGTGGAGTACAGATGAGATTAAACTGGATGTCTCTTCAAGAGGTTCCTTTTTAAAGAAGAGCAATGATTTTTATATGCATAAAATCTATTTGTCCTATATTAAAGCTGGTATTCCGTATCATCTTTTTGATGCTTTATTTCAAGAAGATATTGAGTCGCTAACATACTTTGCTGAAGATCAGCATGTTAGTTATACTAGTTTTTATAAGCAAATTAAAGAATTAAGAGAGTGGTTAGATTATTATGCCATCTCAATAGTGAATAATCCTCCAGCTTTTAGAGGCACCGAAAAGCAAATACGTTATTGTGGTATGCATATCTATTGGCGTGTCTTTAAAGGTTTGGAATGGCCATTTCCTACTATTGATAGGGAACCTATCCTCGAAATGATTATAGCTGCAGAAAAGGTTTACGGGCATACCTTTAATTTAATTGAGCGAGAACAAACTGCTTATTGGGCGGCTTGCGCACAAGTTCGAATTTTGGGTGGTGATTTGATTGACTGTGTGGAAGAATTTCAAGGAATTAAAGAAGGAAATCCGCTATATAAAGAGTTAGAACCATTAATTTTGAACATGTTTAAAGAAATGCCATTAAGTGGAGATGCTTTATCAAATGAAGTCGATTACATTTTTTCTTTGTTTAATATTATTCCACATCAAATTGAAACGACAGAGCTTGTAAAAGATACAGTTGGTTTTTTGAAACAAAATCAGCTACCATCCTACCAAGCAACAGAATTAATACTAGATGAGTTTCTAAAAAATTTACACACTATTGGTTTGAAAAAGGATAATCTTTTATTAATTGAAAGTTTAAGTAGTATCCACTATCATGCCTATTTATTTAAAGCTGATTCAATTCGCTTTTATTTTTCTAAATTTGCTTATAATGAGCGTAAGTATCATCGTCTATTTTACAAAAAATTCCAACCAATTGCGGAAAGATTAGCAAAAATACCTGAAGTAGCTCCAATTTTTGAGCAAAGTGAATTCTTATTTAATCATTATATTCCATTTATCGCTCCATATATAGATTGGAGTTATTATGAAAAAATTATCAGAGTCCAAATTTTAACCGAAAATGGTCGGTATACTGAAATTAAATTAGGTAAGGATATCATAAATATCTTGCCTCATAGACTTGAAATAGTTTCTTCTTATCAACTTGAACCAGCTCACGAAGCAGAGGTTGATTTGATTGTGACAGATTGTTTAATTACAGGTATAGATACTCCCGTTTTTATTTGTAAAATTCCTCCAACAATGGGAGACTGGACTCGTTTAGAACGATATATTTCAGATATAAGTATGAGAGAATAAGCCAAAATGTCTAATTTCGTTTGGTAAGTAACACTCGTGAAATCAGAATAAGGCTAGTTTTGCTTAAAAACTAGCTTTATTTGTCTAGTCTTTTGTAAAAAAATCATGTATGATAAAGGAAATCATTAATAATAATGCGAGGGTGAAAAAAAATGGTGAAGTACCAAGAAATCGCAAATGAAATCAGACAGCGAATTAAAATGGGATTATATCCAGTTGATACGCTCATTCCAGATCAGATTACATTAGCTAAAGAATTTGATGTCAGCCGAATGACAATGAAAAAAGCACTAGATATTTTAGCTATGGAAGGCTTAATTTATCGTCAAAGAGGAGCGGGAACATTTGTCATGAAGAATGCCTTGGCTCATCCTTTAGATGCTCCGGCTAAAGAATACGAAGGTTTAACGAAACAATTAAAAGGACAGCAATTAACTAGTCAAGTAATCTATTTTAATATTGAATTTCCTAGTCAAGAAGTGATGGATCAGTTGATGTTAAAAGAGAGTCAACCGGTCTACAAAATTATTCGGTTAAGAAGTGTAAATCAAGAGCCATATGTAATAGAGCATACGTATATGCCAGCAGATATTGTTACAGGATTGACTGAAGACGTTCTTTTAGGCTCTATTTATGCCTATTTAAAAGAAGAATTAGGCTTCGTATTTGGTGGAGCTTATCGGAAAATTCATGCAGATAAGGCATCTGAGTATGATCAAAAATATTTAGAATGTGGGGAGCATGATCCCGTTTTAGAAGTAGAACAACTTGTTTATTTAAAAGATGGCCGACCTTTTGAGTATTCAAGAAGTCGACATCGTTATGATAAAAGAAGTTATACTGTTTTAGAAGTTAGTAACAACAGCTAAAAAACATGAAGGGGATTAGATTCCCTTCATGTTTTTTTAGTTATATATTTCATAGCTAATCACATTACTATCCGTTTTTTTTAGTTCTTGACGTAAATAATGTAAGTAAGTACCTGGGGAAAGGATTCCGTTAAGTTTTAATAAATCAATTCCAGAGGGACCTAAAATTGTATCAGCTAAGAGGACACAATTTGTTGTTAAAACAAAATAAGATTTGAAAGGTTCATTTTTAAATTTATAAAATGAAGCAGCAATTTCCTTGGAAACATCGCTAGCATAATCTGAATAGTCGTTTGGATTTATATTGGGATTATCCATCAAAGCTAATTCTAACTCAGAACGCCAAGGAGTGGCGGTGGACTTTAGTTCGCTAATAGCATTTCGAACTTTTACTACTTGTTCATCCGTTAAGATAATTCCGAATCCAAATAATGTTTTTTGACTGTATTTAATACAAAAAGGAATATAATCCTCTTTACTTGAAGTCATAAGTACACCATCCCCCATGGTATCAAAAAGTCGATAGGAAGCTTCATCGTAATTTCCGTAAGAAATAATCTCGCCATCAAAGTACAGATCCATATGCCCAATAGCACCAAAGCTTTTTTCAGTCACATGAATAAATATTTCTAAATTTGGGACTAAATCATTTTTTTTATCAACAAATTCTGAGATTGAACTAGGATCAGAACTAGTTTTTAAAAAATTATTGGTTTCTTTTAGGACCATCTTAGGAAGAAATGCTTCCACGAAAATGGGTAATGTAATTCGAATTTTTCGTTTAAAATCATCAATCTTTGTCCGTTCAAGAAAATTTAAAAGAAAAAAGTAAAGATTTACAATGCCATACATTAAGAAGTAGAGCCCAAATGTATTTAACGTTTGATTTAAGTGGAAAAAAGGTGAAAATAAAAGTAGAAATCCAATCGTCAAAAGAAAAATACCACTAACGAGTAACTGGTACCAACCGGCTAAATGACTTTTTCGAAGAGTGCGGTAAGCAATAATCTTAGCAAAGCCTTTAATGGCGGTATATCCTCCAAAAATCATCATAACGAGATGGATTGGAACTGTGGGTAAATAATAAATAATTAAGCCAACAAAAACTTTTATTGAGCTATCTTGAAGTAATTTCCAGTCTTTCTGTTTATGGATAAAAAAGCGAATAAGATGAGATAAACCGTCGATAAAAAAGGCAATCGCTACTAAAAAAAATAAAGGCATAAAAATGGTTTCATTAAAAACAATGATGATTCCACCTAATGCGACTAATAAAATTCCAGTGCAAAATAAAATAAATTGATTTTGATATTTTGTAGACATATAATGTAAACCTTTCTAAAAATAAATAATAATAAAGCTATTTTATAGAGATGAAACGCATAAATCATGTAATTGACGTACTCTTCATTCTACCATTTTATTGATTTAAGTTAAAGCCAGCCAATTAGAGTCTGAATAAAAGAAGAACTTGTTTTATAGGTATACTTATATTTTTGTTGTTTCAACACTGTGTGTGTATTGTATATCTTTATTTTTTTTTCGTGTTATACTAATTGGTATATATATTATTGAAGGTGGATTGATGATATGAATGACCAACAAAAGTACTTAAAATTATTAGCAAAATAATTTCCAACAATTGAGCAAACTGCCAGTGAAATCATTAATTTAGAAGCTATATTAAATCTTCCAAAAGGCACAGAACATTTTATTAGTGATGTTCATGGTGAATACGATGCTTTTCAGCACGTGTTGCGAAATGGTTCTGGAAATGTGAAGCAGAAGATCAAGGTACTGTTTAAAGGCAGGTTGAACCAGCAAGAAATGAAGCAATTAGCTACCTTGATTTACTACCCAGAAGAAAAAACAGCTCGTACAATTAGTCAGTTGCAATCAAAAGCAGAAATTGAGTTGTGGTATCAAAAAACACTCATTCAATTGATTGAACTTTGTGAATTTGTAGCTTCTAAATATACCCGTTCTAAGGTGAGAAAGGCAATGCCACAAGAATTTTCTTATATTATTGAAGAACTTCTTTTTAAATCTAGTACAATTTCTGATAAAGAGGATTACTATCAAGAAATTATCGCGACGATTATATTGTTGGAACAAGGGACAGAATTCATTGCAGCGATGTCTTATTTGATTCAGCGCTTAGTTGTTGATCATCTCCATGTCGTTGGTGATATTTATGACCGAGGTCCTTTTCCTGATAAAATAATCGATACACTTATGAACTATCATTCCGTAGATATCCAATGGGGCAATCATGATATTTTGTGGATGGGGGCAGCTAGTGGTTCGGCTGTTAGTTTAGCAAATGTAATCCGTATTTGTGCACGCTATGATAACTTAGCTATTTTAGAAGAAGGTTATGGGATTTCATTACGTCCTTTACTGACTTTTTCAGATATGACTTATGCAGATGATTCCAATAATTGGTTTAAGCCAAAAATGAACGTGAAGAATCAAGAGTATTCAGCTGAAGAAATTCGACAAATTACAAAAATGCACCAAGCGATTGCAATTATTCAATTTAAATTAGAAGGAGCGATTATTGAACGTCATCCAGAATTTGATATGGATTCTCGCTTAGTTTTATCGAGGATTGATTACAGTGCAGGAACGATTAATTTAAATGGCCGTAAGTATCCTTTGAAACATCATTACTTTCCAACAATTAATCCTAAAAATCCGTATCAACTGACCTGTGAAGAAGAAAAGTTAATTCAAAAATTAGTGACTGCTTTCAAATCTAGTGAACGTTTGCAAAAACATATTGCTTTTTTATTTCAAAAAGGGAACATGTATTTAACTTACAATAACAATTTATTATTACATGGTTGTTTGCCTTTAAATCCGGATGGAAGTTTTATGCAAATGCAGATTTCGGGGAATAGTTATAGTGGTAAAGGTTTATTAGATCAATTTGAACGAGAATTAAGATTAGCCTATCACAAAAAGGATGGGACTAAGGAAGTTCATTTAGATATGCTTTGGTATTTATGGACAGGAGCCGTCTCACCTTTATTTGGTAAAAATCAAATGACGACATTTGAACGCTATTTTGTAGAAGATGAGGAAACGCATATTGAAAAGAAAAATGCTTATTATCATTTAAGGAACAATAGTGAAATATGTAAAAATATCCTAAGAGAATTTGAAGTTGATCCAGAAATAGGCCATATTATTAATGGCCATACGCCTGTAAAAGAAAAAATTGGAGAGAGTCCGATTAAAGCAGACGGTAAGCTAATTGTCATTGATGGTGGTTTTTCAAAAGCATATCAAAAGACAACTGGTTTAGCAGGTTACACATTACTTTATAATTCTTATGGAATGGAATTAGCTTCACATCAACCTTATAGTTCAAAAAAAGAAGCTATTGAAAATGAGCAAGATATTGTTTCGACTATTCGTGTGATTGACCGAGAGTTGAAACGAAAAAAAGTTCGCGAAACAGATAATGGGAAAGAATTAAAAAAACAATTGATTGATTTAAAAGCACTATTAAATGCCTATCGAGCAGGAGAAATTTTTGAGGAAAGATAACAGTTAGATGACCTTCCGTTAAATCGGGAGGTTTTTTTGCGATTTAAAATATAAAAATGATAGATTAAAGATAATTTAGTGAACAAATTCAAAATTAACAAATTATGACTATCATAATGATATGTATTTTGATAGTATAGGGAAAGTGATGAATTGGAAAATAAATAAGAATAGATTGAGTAGACAAAAATAGAATAAGAACCAATGGGAAAGTCCCAAAAATGCTAAATAAAGGGACGAGAGAATTAAATCTCTAGCCCCTATAATGGTCTTATTTTTGTAAATAACGAATCTTTAGTAGTATTAGCGAGAGCCTTCCAATAAACGGCAGTCGGTTTTACGGACAATCAATTTCCCATGGTATTTCTCATTTAAATCTGTATCAGAGTTGAGAGCAACGACTAAGAATGAATTTTCATAAACTTTTTCGATGTATCCTTCAAATTCTTTGTCTTCAACGGTGAACACGATTTGGTCTGCATATTCCATTTTTTTCGCCTCCAAGCAACTATAACGAACTATTCAAAATTTGAATATCATCATTATGCAGTAAATTTAAAAAATAATAAAATGCAAATTCGCATATTTTTTGAAAGAGAGGTCATTTATGTCTCAACTGGGTCATCGAATTAAAATTATCAGGAAAAAAAATAATATGACACAAAAAATTTTAGCAGATAAAATCTGTTCTCAAAGTGTTTTAAGTCGCATCGAAACAGGAGAAGAAGTCCCAAATGCTGTCGTATTACATCAACTATGTGAACGATTAGGAATCACAGTTGAGCAAGTAATGTCGAATAATATGCAGAGTATTTCGAATCATACAGAACTAATAAAAAAAATGCGGGTATATTTTGACAATAATCGTTACGAAGAATTAGCACTTTTTTTGAAAGAAAGTAATTGCATCAATGAGTTTCACGAAGATGTTGACTTACAATTTTATTACTATTGTTTAGGGAGCTGTCGCTATTACTTAGATAAGGAATATAAAGAAGCCTTACATGATTTACAAATGGCATTAGAGTATACTTACTCCCCCAATAACCATTACTACACAAACTATGAAATTTTAATTTTAAGCTGTATTGGGAAAACGTATTTTTCGATGGGACAAGTCCAGAAAGCTTTTTATTACTTGCATGAAAGTCTAGCTGCATTATCAAGTGTATCCATTAATGAAAATACCTATCTTCTAACGCGAATTTTTTATAACATTGCGACAACCCATGCCTTGAATGGTACTTACGAAGAAGCGCAGATCTATCTAGAAAAGGGGATTCAGTTCGCTAATCAAGTTCACAATAGTTACTATTTATCAGAATTATTCTATGAGAAGGCTATTATTTCTCACCTACAAAGAAATATAGAAGTGGCAATTGAAGAAATGTATATTGCTAGTGGTGTCGCTAAAGCTGTGGATAACCAAGAACTTGTTGCTTTGACCCAAGAGAAAATTGACCTATGGAAAGAATAAAGAAAATCTAAGGCTGAAATACAGGAAATAAATGTGAAATTTAGCCTCATTCATAAAAATGATGGAAAAATAAACTAAGATTAATGGTTAGGTGTTGTAAATATGAATTAGAATGATTATAATATGAGATGACGTCTAAAAATTAATATATGGAAGACATTTATTTACAACATTAGACAAGATAAATAAGAAGGAGGTTTTTTTTGATGAGCTTTGATATTGAAAGTTTAGCTCGTTTTCAATTTGCAATGACAACAGTGTTTCACTATTTTTTTGTGCCCTTATCAATTGGTTTAGCTTTAACTGTTGCGATTATGCAAACAATGTATGTTGTTAAGAAAAATGAAATGTACAAAGAGATGGCAAAATTTTGGGGACATATTTTCCTATTAAGTTTTGCGGTAGGGGTTGTGACGGGGATTATTCAAGAATTCCAGTTTGGTATGAACTGGTCGGATTATTCACGTTTTGTCGGTGATATTTTTGGAGCACCATTAGCCGTAGAGGCCTTACTAGCCTTCTTTATGGAATCAACCTTTATTGGTTTATGGATGTTTGGTTGGGACAAGTTTAATAAAAAACTTCACTTAGCATTCATTTGGTTAGTTGTATTTGGTTCAATGATGTCTGCTTTCTGGATTTTAGTAGCCAATGGCTTTATGCAACATCCAGTCGGATATGAGTTAAACAATGGTCGTGCTGAGCTAGTTGATTTTGGAGCAGTATTAACCAGTCATCAAGTTTGGTATGAATTTACGCACGTTATCTTCTCTGCAATTATGTTAGGTGCTTTTGTAGTCGCTGGACTTTCAGCTTTCAGATTATTGAAAAAAGAGCACAAAGCATTTTACCAAA
Organism: Carnobacterium maltaromaticum DSM 20342; assembly: GCF_000744945.1. Lineage (NCBI taxonomy): Bacteria > Bacillati > Bacillota > Bacilli > Lactobacillales > Carnobacteriaceae > Carnobacterium > Carnobacterium maltaromaticum. The sequence continues at coordinate 1,417,799 of NZ_JQMX01000001.1, read as the reverse complement.
GTTCATTAAATATTGGTTTAGTTATTGGTTTAGTTGCGGCTGTATTAACAATTGGAGCTGGGGATTTACAAACGAAAGCTTTAGTTAATGATCAACCAATGAAATTTGCGGCAACTGAAGGTTTGTATGAAGATTCAGGAGATCCTGCATCATGGACTTTAATCGGTTTCCAAGATACCGATAAAAAAGAAACTGTTTGGTCTATTGAAATTCCTTATTTATTAAGTATTCTTTCTTTTAACAAGCCAGAAGGCGGCGTTAAAGGTATGTTAACAATTAATGAGGAACTAATCGCACAGTACGGCAAGCAAAATTATTTCCCACCTGTTAAAACATTGTTCTGGAGTTTCAGAATTATGGCAGGAAGTGGCGTATTCCTAGCTTTAGTCGCAGTGGTTGGCTTATGGTTTAGTCGTAAGAAAAAAACATTATTAGAAAAGAAATGGCTTTTATATGTCATCGCATTTTGTACATTTGTTCCATTTATTGGGACAACAGCCGGTTGGTTAATTACTGAATTAGGTCGTTATCCTTGGACTGTCTACGGATTGTTTACAATTGCTGACTCTGTTTCACCAAATGTTTCTGTAACATCATTACTAATTAGTAATACAATTTATTTCTTATTATTTGCTGGTTTAGGTTCCGTTTTAGTTTATCTAATTACTCGAGAATTAAATCAAGGACCGTATCATGAAGCAAAAGTGAAAGATCATGATCAAAAAGCAAACGTAGATCCATTTGAAAAGGAGGCATTCAAATAATGGCTGATATTAGTGGATTACAGTTTTTCTGGTTTATTTTAATAGGTGTATTGTTCGCCGGTTTCTTCTTTTTAGAAGGTTTTGACTTTGGAGTCGGAATGTCAACACGTTTTCTAGCTCGTGACCGCGAAGAGCGCGATCAAGTCATTGGCACAATTGGGCCCTTCTGGGATGGGAACGAGGTTTGGTTAATAACAGCCGGTGGGGCAATGTTTGCTTCGTTTCCAAATTGGTATGCTGCTGTATTTAGTGGCTATTACTTGATTTTATTCGCAATCTTATTTGGTTTAATTATCCGTGGTGTTTCATTTGAATTCCGTCATAAAATGGCAACTGAAAAAGGTCGTCATTTCTGGGATTGGACGCTATTCTTCGGGAGTATTATCCCACCATTTTTCTTTGGTGTTTTATTTACTAGTATGGTAAGTGGTATGCCTTTGGATGCAGATGGAAATATGATGGCAACTTTTACTGATTATTTCACACCATTCTCAGTAGTTGGTGGAGTAGCTGTAACATTACTTTGCTTCTTACATGGTTTAAATTATATCCGTATTAAAACATTAGGTGACATTCGTGAGCGTGCAGAAGCTTTAGCTAAGAAATTGTATATTCTTTTATTTGTTGGCTTAGTTGCTTTCGCTGGATTACTGTATTTCTATACAGATTTCTTTACAGTTCATTTAGTTTCAACTTTAGTACTTCTAGTAATCATTATCTTGTTAAGTGTAATGGCTACGTATGGTGCTTACAAGAATAAAGAAATGTTATCATTTATTACAAGTGGGTTAACTTTAATTGCTGTTGTAGCATTGTTATTCTTTGGATTATTCCCAAGATTAATGGTCAGCTCACTAGATCCAGCTTATGATTTATTAATTGCTACTGGATCAAGTTCACCTTATACGCTTAAATTAATGACGTGGATATCGTTATCGATTCTGCCGTTTGTGTTAGGCTATCAAGGTTGGAGTTACTACATTTTCCGCCAACGTATTTCTAAGGAGAAAGCGGTGAAATATTAATTATGATGGATAAACGTTTATTGAGTTTATCTGGCATGAAAAAAATGATGGTGATGCTTGCAGGGATTTCGTTCCTGCAAGCTTTTATGATTATTTTTCAAGCTAGATATTTAGCTCTTTCAATTACAGGTTTATGGAATGGTGAAGGTTTGACGAGTCAGTTTAGCCATATGCTATTCTTTTTTTTAGCATTTGCAGGACGTCATTTACTGACCTTAATTCGTGAAAAAGTATTAGACCGATTTTCTTATGAAAAAGGAAAAGAATTACGCAAAGAATTGTTAACAAAAGTCTTTTCTTTAGGACCAAATCTCGTTCAAAAAGCTGGAACAGGTAATGTTGTCACAATGGCTTTAGAGGGAATTCGTCAGGCTGAAAATTATATCACGCTTTTTTTATCAAAAATGATGAATATGATGATTATTCCTTGGTTGGTTTTAGCGTATGTCTTTATGTTAGATGTTGATTCAGGCGTGACGATGATTATTGTTTTCCCAATTATTATTATTTTCATGGTAATTTTAGGCTATGCTGCGCGTGGGAAGGCGGATCGCCAATATGAAACTTACCGTGTTCTTTCTAATCATTTTGTCGACTCTTTACAAGGCTTAGAAACCTTAAAGCTTTTAGGTTTAAGTAAGAAATATCAAAAAAATGTTCATGATGTTAGTGAGAGTTATCGCAAGGCAACGATGAGCACATTGAAAATTGCGATTTTATCCACTTTTGCATTAGATTTCTTCACAACGCTATCAATCGCCGTAATCGCTTTATTCTTAGGACTGCGCTTGTTAGATGGCGGTTTGACTTTATTACCAGCTTTAACTGTTCTAATCTTATCGCCAGAGTTTTTCTTGCCATTACGTGAATTTTCAAGCGATTATCATGATACACTAGATGGAAAAAATGCAATGGGGGCTATTTTAGATGTTTTAGCTTTAGAAAGTCCAACAGATGTGGATATTTTAACAGAAGCGGAAGGGAAATGGACTGTTGATAGTCAATTAGTAATTAAAGATTTAACAGTTCAGTATGAAAATAGTGACACTTCGGCTTTAAAAAATATTGATTTTAACTGGCAAGGCTTTGGTAAAATTGGTTTAATCGGTGCGAGTGGATCTGGTAAATCTTCGTTTATTGAAACAATAGGAGGTTTTTTACAGCCAGAGTCTGTAGCCGAAATTAAAATAAACAATGTTAAGGTTCCTCATTTTGCGCAACGGAATTGGCAAAAAGAAATGCTTTATATTCCGCAAAAACCCTATTTATTTCATGATACATTAGCAAATAATATCCGTTTTTATGTACCTACTGCTAGCGATAATGAAGTTGAAGCTGCTGCTGAAAAAGCTGGATTAAAAGACTTTATTAAAGAGTTACCAGACGGGATAGAAACAATTATTGGCGAAAGTGGTCGTATGATAAGTGGTGGACAAGCACAACGTGTGGCAATAGCTCGGGCGTTTTTAGATACTGAACGCAAAATTTTATTGTTTGACGAACCAACGGCTCACTTAGACATTGAAACGGAAGTTGCTTTGAAAGAAGCAATATTGCCATTAATGGACAATCATTTAGTCTTTTTCGCAACGCATCGACTTCATTGGACGAATGAGATGGATTATATTTTAGTAATTGATAATGGAGAAATTGTTGAGGCAGGAACACATGAAGAACTGCTAGGTAAAGCGGGAGCTTATGTTGCTTTGATGAATCAAATGAGAGGGGGAAACCATCATGAATAAAAAAAGAGGGCAAGAAATTCGTGAAACCTTCTCTCAAGATACTTGGGTGAAGCCTTATTTGACGAAATATCGTAAATTACTGTATCTCGTTTTATTTTTAGGCTTTATGACTTTATTTTGTGGCAGTGCGTTGATGTTTACTTCTGGTTTTTTAATTAGTAAATCAGCTAGTATGGGTATTTCTATTCGAAATGGTAGTAATGAAAACATTATGTTAGTTTATGTGCCGATTGTTTTAACTAGAGCATTTGGAATTGGCAGACCTAGTTTTCGCTATGTCGAACGCTTAACAAGTCATAATTGGGTTTTGAAAATGACATCTGATTTACGTGTTAAACTTTATCGTTCATTAGAAAAAGATGCTATTTTCTTTAAGGGCAAGTACAAAACTGGAGATATTTTAGCTGTTTTAGCAGAAGATATTGAACATATTCAAAATTTGTATTTACGTACGATTTTTCCAACACTAATTTCTTGGGGAATTTATGTGGTCGTTGTGATTGCATTAGGTTTCTTTTCAGTCCCATTTGCGATTATGATGTTGATTATGTTGGCTGTTGTAACAATCCTTTTACCGCTAGTTTCACTTTTAGTTAATGGAGCTCGAATGTACTCACAAAAGACAGCACGGACAGGATTATACAATAAATTAACAGATGCTGTTCTAGGTGTAGGCGACTGGTTATTTAGTGGCCGTAAAAGTGATTTTATTGCCAGTTATGAAGGCAATGAGTTTGATGTACGAAAAGATGATGCGAAAATCAAACAATTTGATCGTACACGAGATTTTATTGTCCAGTTAATTTTTGCTCTAATTGCTTTAGCTGTTTTAACTTGGACTAGTATGATTTTTCAAGGAGAGCACGGCGGAGCCGCTAACTGGATAGGTGCTTTTGTCTTAGCTATATTTCCTTTGATTGATGCTTTTGCTCCGGTTCCAAGTGCGGTTTCTGAATTAACTATCTATGAAGATTCAGTTAAACGTATGAATGCCTTGCCAGTTGTAGAAGAGACAGAAGTAAGTCCTGCTACACTAGCAGCGATAAAAGAGTTGGAAACAGAATCATTTAAAGAACTTTTGATTGATGATGTTTGTTTTTCTTATGAACAAGATCAAAAACAAATTTTAGAGAATGTGACTCTTCGTATTCCTAAAGGTAAAAAAATAGCGATTTTAGGCAAAAGTGGAGCGGGTAAAAGCACATTAGGAAAATTAATTCGTGGTGACTTAAAACCGCAACAAGGAAGAGTTTTATTAAATAATATTTCAACTTACCAACTGCAAGATACCGTTGCAAATTGGATAGGGGTCATCAATCAAAATCCTTATCTTTTCAACACAACGGTCTTAAATAATGTTCGTTTAGGGAATATAACTGCAACGGATGAAGAAGTTATCGCTGCTTTATATCAAGTTGGTTTAGGCGAGATGCTAGCAGCTTTACCTGATGGTTTTCATACAATTGTTGAAGAAGCAGGTGGACGCTTCTCAGGAGGCGAAAGACAACGTTTGGCGTTAGCTCGGATTTTATTGCAAGATGCACCAATTGTCCTATTGGATGAACCAACAGTTGGCTTAGATCCGATTACTGAACAAGTCCTATTAGATGTTCTTTTCAATGTGTTGTCGGATAAAACCATTATCTGGATTACCCATCATTTACAAGGTGTTGATCAAATGGATCAAGTTGTGTTTATTGAGTCTGGAAAAATTGAAATTGAAGGCACTCCAAAAGAGTTATTAGCCAACAATAAACGTTACCAAACACTCTACCATTTAGATCGTGGTGAGTAAAATTAAATGACTAAGAAGCCTCTCATTTTTATGTGAGGCTTCTTTTTTTGAAAAATAGCGTGAAAATAAAAAGATAAGTTCCTTTTTACATATAGTTTAGTTGAGTAAGATCAAATAAATCAATTGGAAGGTGTAAGTATGTATAAGAGGAAAAGTGGTCAACTAGCCAAAGAAGACAGTCAGAACTATATCGATTTTGCGCGAGATATTAAAGTAGCCAAGTATTTATTACGGAAAAAATTTCCTTTTCAACAGGTATTAGATGCTACAAATTTAAATCCTAAAGAGCTTAGTATAGTGATTAAAGAAGTGCGTAAAGAAGCCAATTATCAATACGAGTAGAGAGGATAATTGATAAACAATAGAGAAAAGACTAGGATTATAGATAAATCCTAGTCTCTTTGTAAATTTACGAATGAGTTATTGCTTAGTCAGAGTCAACATGAAACATAGCCAATTTATTTAAATCAATAGGGCCCACTTCTGCGACTATTTTTGTTCCATTGTCCAAGTATTCTTCGCTTTCAACGGCTGCTTTTTCATTTAAATAAGCAACATATTGCGTTTGATTATAGGGAATTAAAAAGGTAGCTTTCGTGTATTCCTTAAAAATCGTACTTTTGATGATCTCAACTAGCATACTTAAAGATTTTTCATCACGTGCAGAGTAGATAAAATGATTATCCTCATAGGTTGGATAAGAAATTTCAGGAATTAAGTCTGCTTTATTATAAGCTAAGATGACGGGAATATCTAATATCCCAATTTCAGCTAATGTTTTATCGGTTGTATCCATCATTAATTGATAGTTAGGATCTGAATAATCAACCACATGAATTAACAAATCCGCTTGTTTGGTTTCCTCAAGTGTTGAGCGAAAGGCTTTAACTAATTGATGCGGTAATTTACTGACAAATCCGACAGTATCACTTAATAAGAATTTTTTCCGATCAGGTAGCACAATTTCTCTGACACTTGTATCTAGAGTAGCAAAAAGCATATCTTTTTCAAAAACAGTTTTGGCCTCTTGAGAATGAAAATGCTGAAGTAATTGATTCATCGTTGTTGATTTTCCAGCATTTGTATAGCCAACTAAGGAGACTAATGGAATCTGATTTTTTTGTCGCTTATGTCTTCTAGTTTGCTGTTCTTTTGTAATGGATTCTAATTCCAGATTTAAGCGTTTAATTTGATTTTTTATTGTTCGACGATCCAGTTCAATTTGTTTTTCACCAGAGCCGCGATTATTAAGACCAGATCCACCACCTTGTTGATCCAAAGTTGTTCCTTGATCTGTACGAAGTCTAGGCATTTCATAGTTTAATTGAGCAATTTCAACTTGTAATTTAGCTTCTTTACTTTGAGCTCGCTCTGCAAAAATAGCCAATATTAATCGTGTTCGATCAATGACTGTTAATTCAAGTTGTGCTTCTAAGTTGCGCAATTGAGTAGGAGTTAATTCATCGTTCGTTACAATAGTATCAACTTCTAATTCAGCTGCTAAGTTGATAATTTCTGTTAATTTACCTTTTCCAACGTAAGTGGCAACATGTGCTTTGGCTAGATTTTGACGAATCTCACCAACAACCTTAAGTTGGTTAGCAAAGGCTAATTCTTTTAATTCGGTCATTGAATAATCAAAATTTTCTTGATTTCCACTGACACCTATAATAATAATATTTTTTTCCATATAAAAAGACCTCCTGAAAATTTAGTTTCAGTGCGGTCGGGAAAGGCAAACAGAAGTTATACTCATGATGGAGAAGAGAGTACAAAAAAGAAGCCTGATCGTTTCAGCGCTTCTTCAATAATTTATTCAAGAATGAAAAAATGGACGCACTATACCAATCCCAACCTGTAAAATTACAGGTTATCCGCACTATTTAGTTAGTTAGGCATGTATCTGGGAAACGTAAGCGTATAAAGTACATTTTTTTCAAGCTCCTTTGTAAGTTCAATTTGTCAACGATATCATTCTAACACGGAGAAAAAAAGAATGCAAATCTTAGAGTATACCTAAATCTTATTCAAGCTTGTTTTGTGAAGAAGACTAGTAAATAAGTTAAAAGACTATCCACCTTAAAGGTAAATAGTCCTAAATAGTGATTAAAAAAATGCTAAACAAGATTTTATTAGGAAAAGTAGAGTGATTTTTACAAATAATTCGATCAAATTATTGTTTTACAACTGGAATCCACATTTCGCCAACTAAAACACCATCGCGAGTTCCCATTTCAACACTTGTATTTGGTCCACCAACATAAGCAACATTGGTTACCTCTGGTAGCACTTGGCCAAATGTTATCCCTGTTAAATTGTTACTTAATTCCTCAGAAGTCGCACCTTCACCTTTAACTACTAGATACTCTCCTTTAGGGAATTGAATCAACCTTGTAGCTTCTGGTAACTCTTCTTTTGACATAACCCCTACATAATACATCATTTTATTGTTCACAGCTTCATTGACAATAAAGAAATAACTATTTGAAGCAACTGATTTTAAGGTATCAATTGTTCCATCCGTTTGTACTTTTTGAAGAAAATCTGATTTTTCTTGCTTGATACCAACAAAATCGGTATAGTCACTTTTTAGTTCAACCCCAAATCCTAGAATTGTAAAACTTTCTTTTTCCTCTAATGCATAATTTGACATGTCGCATCCTCTTTTCTTTAATTATTAAAAAGTTCGTTGAGCCGATTAGCTCTGACAAAAAGATAGGAAAATACACACAAAGTATCTTTTTACTTTGAGGGGATTTTATCTTCTTTTCGAAGAGTTGGCTCAAAAGAACTAGCCTACTAATTCAAATGTTTTCTTTTTTCATTTGATAAGTATATAATAACTTTAAACCATGTCAAAAAATGATACTGTTTAGGAGGAATTGATGAATAAGGTAGAACGAATTAATACTATGATGCGTTATATCAACAATCGTGCTCATTTTACTATTTCCGAAATTATGTCAGAATTTAATATTTCTCGATCAACGGCGATTAGAGATATTAATGAAATAGAGACTATTGGTATTCCTTTGGTATCAGAAGTTGGAAGAAGTGGTGGCTATTTTGTCATGAACAATTCTTTTTTACCCGCAATTCGTTTCACTAACAATGAGGTGAAGGCTCTTTTTATTGCATTTATGGCAACGAGAAACCAGCAGCTTCCTTATTTAAGTAGCCGCCAGTCATTAGCTGAAAAGTTAATCGGTCTAATTCCAGAAAATCAGCAAGATGATTTAGTCAATTTAAACCAAATGCTATTGTTCGAAGGAACCAATCCTTACAATCCTGATTTACTTGATTTATCCGATTTACCTCATCCAATCTTAGAAAAATTAATTCAAACTTTTCTAATTGATCGTTATTTAATTTTAACTATTAATGAAGAAAAAAAACTGATACAAATAAAATTTTACTTGGTACATCTCTACAAAGAAAAAAATAGTTGGCATTTAGAGGGACTTGATTTGACTAGTAAAAATAAACGGAAATTCCAAGTAGACAGCTTAGAAGATGTAGAAATTTATCCTACGAAAAGCAGGTTGAGCGCTAAGAAAATTCAGGAACATATGACAAAAATTGAAAATGCGCCAAATATTATTATTGAAATGGGGCTTGAGGCTATTTTACAATTTAAAAAATACAGCCCATATCGATTGTCGTTATTTTATATCAATCCTTTTCAAACAAAAGCGCTATTAAAAATAGTTGTAGATGTAACTAAACAAGCAGAATTAGTAGAAATGGCCAATTGGTTATTATTTCTTGGAGAAGATATGCACATAAAAAAGTTACCCAAAGAAATAGAAGACTATATTCAAACAAAAAAGTTAGTTAATCGGTAGTTAATAAAGTTGAAATTACACTGGATAAGGCTAGTTTTTATCAAGGCCAGTTCTTATGAGCCAACTCTTCGAGAAAAAGATAAAAATTCGAGAGGACAAAAAGCGTCCTATCAATTTTTCCTATTTTCTTGCCAGAGCTAACCGGCTCAACAAACTTTTTATTAAGGCCAGTTCTTATGAGCCAACTCTTCGGAAAAAAGATGAAATTTCGAGGTGACAAAAAGCGTCACATCAAATTTCCCTATTTTTCTGCCAGAGCTAATCAGCTCAATAAACTTTTTATTAAGGCCAGTTCTTATGAGCCAACTCTTCGGAAAAAAGATGAAATTTCGAGGTGACAAAAAGCGTCACATCAAATTTCCCTATTTTTCTGCCAGAGCTAATCGGCTCAATAAACTTTTTATTAAGGCCAGTTCTTATGAGCCAACTCTTCGGAAAAAAGATGAAAATTCGAGGTGACAAAAAGCGTCACATCAAATTTCCCTATTTTTCTGCCAGAGCTAATCGGCTCAATAAACTTTTTATTAAGGAGTAGATAGGTATGGAAGAAGTATTAGACAAAGGGCCTTTTTTTCATGGAACAAAGGCAAATCTAGCGATAGGAGAGTTTTTAGAGCCTAAGCACGAATCAAATTTTGAAGAAAAGAGAATTTCAAATTATATTTACTTTACTGGGACATTAGATGCTGCCAAATGGGGAGCAGAATTGGCTGTAGGAGCTGACTTAAAAGAACGGATTTATCTAGTTGAACCACTAGGTGAGTTTGAAAATGATCCAAACCTGACGGATAAAAAATTCCCGGGAAACCCAACCCGATCTTATAGAACGATGGGGCTTTTGAAAATAGTTGGGGAGCTTGCTTCTTGGGAAAGACACTCTGAAGAAAGTATAAATACGATGCTGACTAATTTAGAATCTTTACGGAATTCTGGTTTGGCTGAAATAGACGACTAGACAAAACTTGCTAGATAGTAGCTGATTTTAGAATGTGAATAAAATAAATAACCCCTTCGGATAAAATGACGAAGGGGTTATGCTTAATGGTCTCGATTTAGTAACTGTCTTGTTAAGGTGCATAGAATTTCTTTTTCTGGTTGATTTGGTAATTTTTCTAGGGATTTTAAAGCTTTATTCGTATAGCGTTCTGCTAAGTCTTTTGCTAGTTCAACACCTTTATAGCGTCTAATTAAATCTAGAATAGCAGCAATGTCAACTTGATCCATAGATGCACCTTTATTTAAATAAGGTTCAAATTCTTTTTTATGGTCTTTCATAGCCAAAATTAAAGGCAGTGAGTAGACTCCTTGTTTGACATCTTCAAGAACTGGTTTTTTTAGCGTTTCACTATTTTCAGTATAATCTAAAATATCATCTAAAATCTGAAAAGCAATGCCAATATTATGGCCAATATGATAGCTAAGTGTTGTCACAGCAAGGTCTGCTTTGCCAACTTTAGCTCCTTCAAAACAACTTAAAGAAAAAAGTTGCGCCGTTTTACCTGTAATACGACGTAAGTATTGGCGAAGAGTCACTTCAGTATTGTAACGTAAATGCATTTGATCAAGCTCACCAATTAATATCCGCTTCATGGTAAAGGCATTTAGTTTAAGTGTTGAAAAAGAATCGATTGAGTCAGCAATTAAACCAAAATAAACGGCAAACAGAAAATCACCAGTATAGACAGCAATATCTTTCCCATATTGGGATTGGACAGTTTGACTGCCACGACGTGTAGGTGAATCATCGATAACGTCATCGTGAACAAGAGTAGCCATATGCAAAATCTCTAGTGAGGCTGCAGTATATACAATTTTTTTATGGTTTTTTTTATCAAGGGAACCAAATCGTGAAAAGAGAATAAAGTATGCAGGGCGTAATAATTTTCCACCAGAATGCAATAAATCATTGATGGTTTGTTGAATATCTTTATTTCGAATGCGGACTTTTTTCTCAATTACATCGTAGGTCTCTGCTAAATCATGTTTGATTTCAGGGAACGGTTCCCACATTGGATGAATCGGCATAGTTGAGGTCCTTTCAATAGGAGTTAATCCTGAGCTTATTTGAGTACAGAACTAGCTAGACTTTTTATCGACTCTATTTATTAAATAGGAATGATTATTTATAATTTGGCTAGTAACAGTCTTAAATTTATCGTATTCCAGACCAAGTGTCAATGATTGTTGTTTAAAAAGTTGGAAAATTCATAATTTCAAAAAAACGTAAATGATTTTCCTTGACTTTAGCTAGGCTTCACTGCATATTTAAGAGGCTGATAAATCTAGTTTATTATAGAAAAAGGAAGGTTTTTATGAAATTTAAAACATTTTTAGAACTTGTTGAAATGCAGGCCAAAACTGCGAGTATTTTACCTTATTTTATGGGGATTCTCTTTGCTTGGTACCATTATGAAGAGCTACATTTAATCAATTTAGTCTTATTTTTTATTGCGATGTTTTTATTTAATATGGCAGTTGATGCGATTGATAATTATATGGATTATAAAAAAGCTTCAAAAGAACATAATTATCGAGAAGAAGTCAATGTTATCGGGAGAGAAAAAATCCCAATGCCATTAGTAGCGACGCTAATTATTTTGATGGTTGTTGTTTCAGCTGGATTGGGTTTATACTTGGTTAAACAAACAGGGCTACCTTTATTGTATATGGGCCTGTATTGTTATTTTGTTGGAATATTTTATTCATCTGGTCCAAAGCCAATTTCTAGTATGCCACTTGGAGAACTGTTTTCTGGTTTTACAATGGGTTTTATGATTTACATTATTAGTATCTATGTCAATGCCTACAACGTTATGACTTTTGACTTAAGAACGTTCCTTATTATCTTATTTGCCTCAATTCCAAATATGTTTGCGATTGCGAATTTAATGTTAGCGAATAATATTAGTGATTTGGAAGAAGATAGAACAAATAAGCGTTATACACTACCGCATTACATTGGTAAGAAAAATGCCTTATCTTTATTTAAATGGTTGTATATTTTAGCATTTGCAGCTTTGATCACTGCGGTCTGGCTAGGTATTTATCCAAAAATGATGTTATTCACTCTAGTAGCGATTCCATTAGTACGCAAAAATACCAAAAGATTTTTAGCTAAGCAAGTTAAGTCAGAAACATTTGTGTATGCCGTTCAAAATTTAGCTGCAATTACTTCGTTACAAGTGCTAACATTTGCACTAGGAATTTGGTTAAATTTTTAAAAGAAGTTGGAATTTATAAACAAAAATATTTATTGATAAATACTGTGAATACTGAGATAATATAACTATGGTTAAATAAATTAAAGAACAAGAGGGAGCCACAACAATATGAACGTATTAAGAGGTCAAATTCAAGTTGAAAAATATAATTTTGAACTTGCTACAGGATCATCAGCAGCAGAAACTAAAGTTGAAGTATTAATTAATGAAGTTGTACCTACAGAAGAAGCAGATAAAGGCATTTTGGAAGAAGGAAAAATGTTTCGTATGGAAGTCCCTTTTGCATTGCAATTGGAACGTTTTAAGATTGATGGACAAATCAGCCAAATTATCCAAATACCAGAATTTTTTGGTGTACCAAGTGAGATAGCTGTTGAAGATATGCGTGAATTATCACGACCTTTAATTAAATATATTGAACGTTTAACGTATGAAGTAACTGAAATAGCTTTTGATGAACCAGGCTTCGCTTTAAACTTTGAATAAAATATTTTTTCCTCACTTATTCTTTTGAGTAAGTGAGGAATTTTTTTATTTCTAAGAATAAAAAATAGTGCTTATTATAGATAGCCTAAGTCTACAAAGCTTGTGAAATCACTATTTTATTTTGTTCTAACGTTGTTTAAGATAACAGTGACCTCTTGTTTTTCGGTAAGTTCGTGAATAATAATCTAAGTGAAATGTTGTTAAATTAGTATTTATGTACAAATATTCACAAACTATCTAGTTGACTTTGCTTACTATAACGCTGTATACTAACTACGGTTTACTAAACAAACATCGTAAAAAGTATGATGAAAAAGAGAGAGAGTGTATTTAATGGATAAAATGAAAATTGTCATTCTAGGTGCTGGATATGGTGGCTTACGTGCACTGAAAGGATTGCAGAAAAAACATCTTAATGCTGAAATTACCCTTGTGAATAAAAATGAGTATCATTATGAAGCAACTTATTTACATGAAGTTGCAAGTGGTGCAAATCCGCCAGAACGTATTAGTTTCGCAATTAAAGATGTTGTAGATACGAAACAAACAACTTTTATTCAAGATACTGTTATTAAAGTGAATAAGGATGACAAAACAGTTGAGTTAGACAAAACTGGACTGATTTCATATGATTATTTAATTTTTGCACTTGGATTTGAGTCAGAATCTTTTGGTATTACTGGAGTAGATGAATATGCATTGCCAATGGTTGATATCAATACGGCTGTAGCTATTAAAGAACATATGCATCGCCAATTTGCACAATATGAAGCTACCAAAGATGATGCTTTATTAAGTATCGTTGTTTGTGGAGCAGGCTTCACTAGTATTGAGTATTTAGGTGAACTTACTCAGCAAATGCCAAAATTAATCAAACAATATAATTTACCAGCAGATAAAATTCAATTAACTTGTATTGAAGCTATGCCAACATTGTTGCCAATGTTCGTTGAAAAACTATCAACTTATGGCATTCAAAAACTTAAAGATCGTGGCGTTAAATTCTTAGTTGGTACACCAATTAAAGAGGTAACGGCTGATACTGTTATTTATGAAGAAAATGAAGAGCGCAAATCAATTAAAGCGAAAACGATTGTCTGGACAACTGGTGTTAAAGGAAGTAGCGTAGTTGGCGGTTCTGGATTTGAAGAGCGCCGTGGTCGCGTAATGGTTGAAGCTGATTTAACTGCTCCTGGTTATCCAGAAGTCTTTATAATTGGTGATTGTTCAGCAGTTATGAACCCAGAAAATAATCGTCCTTATCCAACGACTGCTCAAATTGCTTTAAAACAAGCAGATGCAGCAGTGGCAAATTTAGTTGCTAAGGTGAATAATCAACCGATAGTTCCATTTACATTTAAATCGCAAGGTTCAGTTTGTTCAATTGGAAATAATGAAGCGATTGGTGAAGTCTTAGGGGCTAACTTAAAAGGCTATCCAGCTTCAATGATGAAAAAAGTAATTGAGGACCGTTCATTAAGCCAAACGGGTGGATTAAAGATTATGTTTAGTAAAGGTCGTTTTGATTTATACCATTAAAATAAGTAGATTATAGCATTACTAGGCAACTCTAGAGAGATTCTGGAGTTGTTTTTTTATATTTTATAGAGTAATATGCTATACTTTTAACTAAGTAGAAAAATTTAAAAACGGGGTGCAAGATGGGGAATATTGATGTATTTAATCGAGTAGCTAGTAAGTACGATACACCTGAGAGAAGTGAAATTGCAAAAATCACAGCTAAAGAAATCCAAAAGCATATTGTGAATGGAAAAGATAAAACAGCGATTGATTATGGCTGTGGAACAGGCCTAGTTGGACTGGAATTGGTAGCTGATTTTGAGACACTTCTTTTTGCGGATGCCTCTCAAAGTATGGTAGAGGTTGTGGAAACAAAAATTGAACAGGCTACTATTAAAAATGCTAAAACCCTTCTTTTAGATATTGAAGAGGTGTCAAATAGTGATATACAAGTAGATTATATCTTTTTAGTACAAGTGCTTCTTCATGTACAAGATATTCAACCCTTACTATCAAATTTATATAAATTATTAAAGCCGAATGGTCATTTGTTGATTGTTGATTTTGATTATAACGAACAGGTTAATTCAGATAAAGTTCATAATGGCTTTAAACAGCAAGAGCTCATTCAACTAATGGGAAAAATTGGATTTGTAGAATCGAATGCTGAAATATTTTATCATGGGAAGAATATTTTTATGAATCAGGATGCCTCATTCTTTATTTTAGATGCAGCTAAGCCTGTTTTAAACGATTAGAAGTGCGCACCATGTAGTATTAAGATAATTATTTCTAAAAAAAGCTAGCAAAACTTTGCCAGTTTGTTACAATAGTAAAGGTAGGAAATAAGTTCAAGTTGCTTTTTATAGAGGCATTTTATTTTCAATGTAAGTATTTTAGTAGTTAAGCGTATGGTTTTTAGAAACTGGAGGAGATTTATTTTGGGAAAAGGATGTACATTTTATTTTGTCAGACATGGGGAAACTTATTTTAATCGTTATATGAAAATGCAAGGGTGGTCAAATACTCCGTTAACAAAAGATGGTCGTTTTACTGTGATTAGAAGCGGCAGAGGCTTATCGGATATTCGTTTTGATGCTGCTTATTGTAGTGATTTAAGTCGGACGAAAGAAACGTTAGAGATTTTATTAGAAGAAAATTTCACTTCACGTAATTTAAAAATTCAAGAAATGCCTGAATTTAGAGAAGCATTCTATGGCTCTTTTGAAGGTTCTGATGTGGACGAAAGCTGGGCAACAATTAGTAAGGAATTAGGTTATGAAACAGCAGATGAGATGCGTGAAAAAGCGACTTTAGCAGATCGAATGGATGGGACAAAAGCAGCTGATCCCTTACATGATGCAGAAGATTTTTTAACTTTTTGGTTACGTGTTGAAAAAGGCATGTTGCAACTGATTGAAAAGCATCGTGAGACGGATCAAAATATTTTGATTGTCGCTCATGGAAATACGATTCGGAATCTGTTAAATGGAATTGTACCTGAATTAGAAATGCCGACTTCTGTTGACAATGCCAGCGTTTCAGTCGTGAATTATCATGATGGCCAGTATCACCTAGAGCGCTTTAATGATACAGGACATTTTAGATAGAAATAAATGTAGCGTTAGGGGTAATTCCTAGCGCTTTTCTCTAGTTATAAGAATTGATTTAGGCTAGTTTTTATGAGCCAGTCCTTCGGAAAAAAGATGAAATTTTGAGGTGGCAAAAAGCGCCACATCAAATTTCCCTATTTTTCTGCCAGGCCTAACCGGCTCAACAAACTTTTATTAAGGAGGAATATAGTTGAAACCAACAGCATTAGTTTTTTTTGATTTAGATGGAACTCTATTAAATCAACATTCCGAAGTTGAAGAGGAAGTAGTTGAGGCCTTAGAGGCAGTTAAAGCCAAGGGTGGAGTACCAATTATCGCGACCGGACGAACGAATATTGAATTTGAGCATATTGCGGATGCGACTGGAATTGATTCTAGTGTCTCAATGAACGGCCAGTTTATTACTTATGAAGGCACCGAAGTGTATCGCAATGTTTTGCCAAGCGAATCGTTAAAACGCTTAAAAGCTGCAACGGATGAACGTGAGCTAGGGCTATCATTTTATACAAATAAATGGGTGAAAACAAGTGTAGAAAATGAGACTCTCCACAGAGCATATGCTTTTATTCATGCAGATATTCCTGAAATAGATCCAAAAGCTCATTTAGTAGATGACATTTTTATGGCATTAGTTTTAAATGAAGATCCAAGTCATGATGACTATTTTAGAACCTCTTTTCCAGAATTTTCTTTTTATCGCAATACTCCCTTTAGTATGGATACGATTATTAAAGGCAATTCAAAAGCAACCGGGATTCGGCAATTGCAAAAAGCAATGGGGTTAGAATCTGTGCCAACCTATGCTTTTGGTGACGGACCTAATGATTTAGAAATGTTTCAAGTGGCAGATTATTCAGTAGCGATGGGAAATGGAATTGCTGCTTTAAAAGAGCGAGCTAGTTTTATTTCGGCAAGCAATATTGATGGTGGAATTGTTAAAGGTTTGGACTATTTCAATTTAATCTAGACAAAACTAGCAG
This sequence comes from Carnobacterium maltaromaticum DSM 20342, assembly GCF_000744945.1. Classification (NCBI taxonomy): domain Bacteria; kingdom Bacillati; phylum Bacillota; class Bacilli; order Lactobacillales; family Carnobacteriaceae; genus Carnobacterium; species Carnobacterium maltaromaticum. The sequence goes on along the minus strand of NZ_JQMX01000001.1, from coordinate 1,400,804 downwards.
AGAAAAAATATCTCTGCTTTTTTTTTATGATGATTCGTGTTAGAATAGGAACAGAGAGTATTTTAGGAAGACACAAGGTCATTCCTATCCGTTCAAACTAAACCCAGCTTTTTTACGGGGGCGTTACGGATTCGACAGGTGTAGGTCGAGCTTGGATTGCGTTTCGTAGGTTACGTCTACGCAAAAACGTTACCAGTTAAATATAACTGCTAAAAACAATAATAACTCTTACGCTCTAGCTGCCTAAAAACAGTTGACGTAGATCCTCCCGGCATCGCCCATGTGCTCGGGTAAGGGTCCTATAATAAGTGGGATACGCTAAATTTTTCCGTCTGTAAAGTTTAGAAGAGATTATCAGACTAGCGATGCATGATGCCTGTTAGGCGGCTAATGTTCAGCGAAACCTTAATAGCATGACTATGAACGTAGATGTCTAAGTGCCGATATGCTTGGACAGGGGTTCGACTCCCCTCGTCTCCATATTGTGGTTATTTTAGATGATAACCTAAAAATGAAACCTATTTAAAACGTTGATTTAACAACGATTTAAATAGGTTTTTTTGTTTTAGGGAAATTAAAATAATAGTTAGTTTTAATTATTTCAGTACACTAATTGTACACTGAAATTAAATTTAAGAATTTTCATAAAAATTCTATTTTTGTTATTAGTGAATTGACAGAATCTGATTCACTTTTTTCTAATCTGCTTAAAATACCTTCATAAATAGTTAAACTTGTAATAATTTACTATGACCTAATCATTTTGACGCATATTTACTGGCATTATTTTCTTAACTATTTTTATGACTAGTCGTAAACTTTTATAAGCCGATTTAAAGTAAATAGATCAAATTTAATTAAGATAGTAGGAGTTATATAGGTATAAGCAGTACTAATATCCATATCTAATATTGGAGATAGAAGTCAACTCTTTAAGTTTTTTTGATTGATAGTCAGATAAAGTAACGCCATCATTTCTGATTGCTTTAGAAATATCTAAGTTCATTCGACTTAAAATCAGAGGAACAGAAGCGCCCTTTTGTTTTAACTCTTCAAGATAATTTTCTAACACTTTTTTTAGCGATTCATTGTCTAAGTCTGTTTTTAAATCATCTAATAAATCAGTGATAATGTTTTCTGCCTGATTTGATCGTTCTTTTCCTCCAGAAAACCATTTTAACTTACCCATAAAATATCACTCCTTAATTATATATAATTATGATTTTAGTTGATAGTATAAGTTTCTTTACATCATGTTGAAACTAACCTATTTTTGTTAGTATAACATAATTCCTAAGACTATAAAAAAATATTTTTATATATTTATTTTTGTTTTAAATGTAACTTACAAATATAAAAAGTGCAAAATGTTTTAGGAAAATGTATGAAATATTGACTTAATCAAGTAGAACACTAAACCAATAATTTCAGTAAACGTAGAAATTCCTTTGAAGCACTTGAAAATATTTGGCCCTTTTTCCAAACAATATTAATATTTGCCGTTAACGGGGGAGAAAAGGGAACAAAGGTTAGGTTTGTATTCGCCGTATTCACAATACCATCAATACAAAGTACACTTGCAACTCCCTCTTTTACCAACAATGAAGCATTATAAAGTAGGTTATATGTGCCAATAACATTCAGATGCTCTATATTTCCTCCAAACCATTCAGAAAGCTGGTTATCAACAAAAGATTGATTTGAAATAAGCAAAGGAGTTTGTTGAATATCTTTTGGTGTGACTGTTTTTTTATAAGCTATAGGATGTGATTTATTGACTAAAATTCCCCACGAATCAACTAAAGGTAATCGGATATATTCGTATTTTTGTTTTTCTACGGGGTCGATAACGAGTCCAAAATCTAAAAGCCCTTTATCAATTTTTTCCAATACATCATCAGCATTTCCACTGTAAAGGTGGATATTAATTTCTGGGTAATCGTTCCTAAGTCCATGTAAAATACGACTAAGAAAATCAAATGCTTGTGATTCCCCACCGCCAATCGTTAATTCTCCACTAATCACTTCATTTTTAATAAGGTTCGTTGTTGTTGACTCAACCAAAGATAAAATTTCTTTTCCTCTATTCATTAAATAGATGCCATCCTCCGTTAATGTGATAAATCGATTTCCGCGAATAAATAGTGTGACACCTAACTCTTCTTCTAATTCTTTTAATTGTTTTGAAAGAGTTGGCTGAGATAAATGTAAGACTTCAGCCGCTTTACTAATTGTTTTCTCTCTTGCAACAGTTAAAAAGTAAGTTAACACGCGTAGTTCCATTTAATACTCCTTCCTATAGCTAAAAAGAATAGTTAACCATGTTTTATTGGTATTAGTTAAGTATAACTGATTCAAGTATAATTTAGATAGTAGAAATTTAATAAATATGTAAGGAGGGGAAAAGAAATGTCAAACATAAGTTTATTACAGAAGATTATAGGAAAAGAAATAGTAAAAGATTCACCCTTATTTGAAGAAATCCATTCAGTGAAGAAAAATAATGAGCAATTGCTAATGATGTTAAATGCAGACTATTATCCTAATGAGGAAGTTTTAAAACATCTAGAGAAAATTACAAGTCAAAAAATTGACTCATCGGTAAAAATTTCACAACCTTTCTATAGTGATTTCGGTAAACATATCAGATTTGGAAAAGATATTTTTATCAATCAAAATGTAACATTTGTCGATTTAGGTGGCATTACGATTGAAGATCAAGTATTGATAGGTCCAGGTTCTAGATTAATTACAGTGAATCACCTGATTTCTCCTAAAAAAAGACGCGGAATTAAAGTAGAGCCAATTTATATTAAGAAGAACGCATGGCTTGGGGCAAATGTGACTGTTTTACCTGGGGTTACAATTGGAAAAAATTCGATTGTTGCTGCAGATTCAACCGTAACGAAGGATGTTCCGGATAATGTTATTGTGGTGGGAAGTCCAGCCAAAGTAGTTCGAGAGATTGAAGAAGAGTAAGGAATATAAAAAAACGGAGAGCTAACTGTTATGAATATAATAATCGGCAAGCAACTCTTTCAAATTGAATTGGTATCTAATCAAGCAACAAAAGAATTAATTGCTAGACTTCCAATAAATCTAAAAATGAATGATTTACATGGCAATGAAAAATATGCTTATTTTTCAGAAATATTGCCAACACAGGAAGAAAAAGTAGATGAAATTAAAAAAGGAGATATTATGCTTTATGGTTCAGATTGCCTTGTCCTCTTTTATAAAACATTCTCTACCAATTACTCATATACTAAAATAGGCAAAGTTAAGGAAGTTGATCAACTCGATTTCATTTCAGAAATAGAAACAATCAACGTCATATTAGTAAAATAAAAGTAACAAAGGAGCGAAAATAATGTCAATTAAAGATAAAGTAATAATTATTACAGGAGCCTCATCAGGAATTGGAGAAGCAACAGCAATTTTATTAGCCCAAAAAGGAGCAAAATTAGTATTAGCAGCACGTAGAGAAGAAAAACTACAAACAATTGTTGAAAAAATTAAAGAAAATTCAGGTGAAGCAGTTTATTTTGTAACAGATGTAACGAAACGGATTGATAATCAAAAATTGGTAGATTTTACTATTAAGACTTATGGAAAAGTAGATGTTATCTTTTTAAATGCGGGTATCATGCCTAATTCCCCATTGTCTGCACTTAAAGAAGATGAGTGGGATCAAATGATTGATATCAATATTAAAGGGGTACTAAATGGTCTGGCAGCAGTCTTACCTTACTTTGTTGAGCAAAAGTCGGGACATGTACTGACTACATCATCGGTAGCAGGACTTAAAGCTTATCCAGGCGGTGCTGTTTATGGGGCAACGAAATGGGCGATTCGTGATTTGATGGAAGTCTTACGAATGGAATCGGCGCAAGAAGGAACTAATATTCGCACAGCAACAATTTATCCAGCTGCAATTAATACAGAGCTACTTGATAAAATTACAGACTCAAAAACGGCTGAGGGAATGACTAGTTTATACGATAAATATGGTATTGCACCAGAACGAGTTGCAAGCATTGTTGCTTATGCAATTGATCAACCAGAAGATGTGAATATCAATGAGTTTACTGTAGGTCCAACTAGTCAACCCTGGTAATTTATTGCTTATTTAAATGAAATACCAAAACCGAATCAAGGCTAAGATTCGGTTTTTATTTCATGGAGAAAGTGAAATTGGTACCAATCTTAATTATGGTATTCTAGCAAAAAACTGGTTTGATGTATAGTTGCTCTAATTGTTTGTATCAAATCAATTAGAAAATTAAAGAGTATTGGATTAAGCTTTAACCCTTGCATTAAAGTGCACTTTAAGTTGTATAATATATAACAGAACAAGTACGAGACTGAGAGGATGATAAAAATGGAGTATACAAAATTAGGAAATACTGGTCTAGATGTTTCAAGGATTTGCTTAGGTACAATGAGCTTTGGAGACCCTAAAAATTGGATTCATAAATGGGTCCTTGAAGAAGAAGATAGTAGACCGCTAATTAAAAGAGCACTAGAACTTGGTATCAACTTTTTTGATACTGCAAATGTATATTCTTTAGGTAGAAGTGAAGAAATTTTAGGTCAAGCATTGAAAGACTATGCAAATCGGGATGAAATTGTACTAGCAACAAAAGTTCATCAAAAAATGTTTGATGGTCCAAATGGACAAGGATTATCAAGAAAAGCTATTATGTCTCAAATAGATCAAAGTTTGAACCGTTTGCAAACTGACTATGTAGATTTATATATCATTCATCGCTGGGATCCATTTACACCAATTGAAGAAACAATGGAAGCATTAAATGATGTTGTTAAAGCTGGAAAAGCAAGATATATAGGGGCTTCTGCGATGTATGCTTATCAATTTCAAAAAGCAAATAATATAGCAGAAAAAAATGGATGGACAAAATTTGTCTCAATGCAAAATCATTTAAATTTGATTTATCGTGAAGAAGAACGTGAAATGATACCTTATTGTCTTTCAGAAAAAATTGCACTCACACCATATAGTCCAATGGCATCAGGTCGATTAATTCGAAGCGCTACAGAAGTAACCAAACGAAGCACTACAGATAATGCACAAAAAGCTAAATATGATGAAACGGCTGACAAAGATCAGATGATTATAGATCGAGTGGCTGAGTTAGCAGCTAAATATGAGACGAATAAAGTTAATATTGCCTTAGGATGGTTACTTCAAAAAAATCCTGTAGTGGCACCTGTCATTGGTGCAACTAAAATGAACCATATTGAAACAGCTGTAGGAGCTGTGGATTTCAAATTAAGCCAAGCAGACATTCTTTATTTGGAGGAACCTTATATTCCTCATAAAGTAATAGGGCATGCTTAAAAAAGAACTTCCCATTCATTAATGAATGGGAAGTTCTTTTTTATTTTTCTAAAATAAAAACATCTCCAGCAGCAACTATCTGGATTCTTTCAGGATTGTCTACTCTATGAAGTAGGTCAGCTGGATTTCCATTAAAAACATTCATTTGAGGAGCATCAACTGTGCCCCAATGAGATAAAATCAAATCAGCATTTGGATAGGTATTAGCAAGTTTAATCGCGTTATCTAAGCCAATATGCCATTCATTATCAGAAAAATCAAAGAGAATAGCATTAGGTTCAGGCATTTCTAAATGGGATGGCAACAATTTGGAATCTCCAGGAATCCATAAGGTTCCATCGGGTGTTTCAATCCAAAATCCGCAAAAGTCTTCTAATTTAAAGATACGATCATATTTTTTACTTTCATTTTGCCATAAATGATCAGCAGGTGTTAAAGTTATTTTTAAGGGACCATCATCAAAAGAAGCATGTATATCATGACCAATTGCCTCATGATTTATTTTTTCTTTGACCAAGCCCGCTACATATTTTGGTGCGTGGAGAGCCGTTGTCAAAGGCAGTAATTTTTCTAAAGTTGGTATACTAAAATGATCATTGTCTGAATGGGTGATAAGAATACTATCTAAATGTGGCACTTGATCTGTTTTTATTGGCATATCAATCAATAAAGGTAAATCGAAGCCCTCTAAAACTGGATCGACCATCATGCAATAGCCTCTACTATTTAAAAATATACCTGAATTTCCCAGCCATCTGATTTCAGTATGATTACTTTTTTGAAAAGCTTCTGGGCCAAAAGGAATTGTTTTTGGTGGTGTTGCTTGTGGTAGTTTGTTCATCATTTTCTCCCTCCAAAATAATTATTTTTCATAAATCTCTTTAGCGATAGTAAAAGCTGACCAAGCTTTTGGCCATCCAGTATAAAAGGCAAGATGAGTAATGATTTCGGATATCTCTTCTTTAGTCACACCATTTTCTTTTGCTTTTCCCATATGAAAGACTAACTGCTCAAAGTTACCACCAGAAATTAAGGCAGTAATCGTAACAATTGAGCGATCACGAGGGTTAAGCTTATCTTCTCTTGACCAAACTTGTCCAAATAAAACATCATCATTTAGTTCAGCGAATTTTGGTGCAAATTCACCGAGTTGGTCACGTCCTGCTGTAATTTTTTCCATATTGAAAACCTCCTCATAATACATCTACTTAAAGTATACACTATAAAGTGCACTTTAAATCAAGAGGAAATATTGGTAAGATAGATGGAACAAGTACTTAAAATACAGAATAGGGATGAGTTGCTATGAATATTTCAGAAGTTGCAGCAAAATATAATATGACACCAGCTACGATTAGGTACTATGAAAGTCAAGGATTAATGCCAGCAATTACCCGTAACAAGTCAGGAACAAGAGATTTTCAAGAAGAGGATTTAAAGTGGGTTGAATTTATTAAATGCATGAGAGATTCAGGTTTATCCATTCATTCTCTTTCAAAATATTCAGAGTTGTATCAAATTGGTGAAGAAACTTTAATTGAAAGAAAAGAAATTTTGATGGATGAATATCAGAAACTTTTAAAGAAACAGGCCACAATTAATGGAACTGTTGCTAAATTAGAAAAGAAAATCGAGAATTACAATTATAAAATCAAGCAGTCTAGTGAAAATCTATATACAGAATAAAAACTTAACTAGTTTAAAATGGAGGTTAATGAAAATGTATCTTTTTCAAAAAATTGAAGAAGCAGTCTTTAAACAAAATGATGCTCGTCGGGTGATAGGCGAATTTATTCTTGAAAATCGTGATCAACTAAAATCTTATACAATGGAAGAGATTGCCAAACAAACTTTTACGTCTAAACCAACCTTAGTCCGATTTGCTAAATACTTTGGATATTCTGGCTGGAAGGAATTTATGTATGCTTTTAGCCATGAAGTAGCTTATCATGATGACAATGCCTATTTAGATGTTGATCCAAATTTTCCTTTTTCAGCGCAACATGATACATTAGAAATTATTGAAAGCATTGCTACTTTGAAAATTCAGAGTATCAAAGATACTGTTTCTTTGATTGTAGCAGAAGATCTTAATAAGGCGGCAGAACTTCTCCATCGTGCTGATAGTGTTGTGATTTATGGGACGAGCCCAAACTATTATTATGGTGAACTCATTAAAAGAAACTTGTTATCCATTCAAAAAAAAGCAATCATGGCAAATTCTGGTGAAAGTGGTGTTATTACTCAAACATTAAATGATAAAGATTGTGCAATTATGATTTCTTATTCAGGAAATAGTCATGATGACAATCCAACGAGTAACGTAAAGTTATTAATGAAAAATTCTGTACCAATCATTAGTATTACAAGTGGTGGTGAAAACTACTTAAGGGATTACTCAGATGTCATACTCAATATTTCTAGTAAAGAAAAATTATACTCTAAGATTGCTAATTTTGCGACACAAGAATCAATTTTATTTATTCTGGATGCTTTATTTGCAAAAGTATTTTCACTTGATTATGAAGTCAACAAAAAGAATAAAATTTCAAATTCAAAATTATTAGAGTCTAAAAGGCAAGCAACCTTTAAAGAGCTATCTGAAAAATTTTAGCATGATTAAGTATTTAGAAGAGTGAAATCTTCTGAATGCTTTTTTATTTTGTAAATAAAAGACTTAAGGGTGAAATGAATTTCAGTGAAAGTAGCTTATTTTGGTTTTTTATGGAATATGTTTCGATATGTTTTGAAACTATTGGAAACGTTATCAATAAGTGGTAAAGTTCGATTATAAACAAGAGTTGAATAACCAGGTTATTCAAAATAGGATCTTGTTACATTGAAGGGAGAAATCCATGAGTAAAAAATATGAAAAATTAGCTCAAGAAATTGTTGAGAAGTTAGGTGGAAAAGAAAATATTTCAGATGCGTATCATTGTCAAACTCGTCTTCGTTTTAAATTAATAGATGAGCAAAAAGTAGATAAGGAAGAACTTGAGGAACTAGATGGAGTAGCAACTTATTTGGTTAACGCTGGGGTTCATCAAGTTGTAATAGGCACACATGTGAAAGATGTCTTTGAAGAAATTGATAAGAAAGTTGATGTTAGTGAACAAAATAAGGCACCATCAGATAAAAAAAGTGTGTTTAATATCATTATTGAGTTTGTAGCTGGTACATTCCAACCAATTATTCCTGCATTATCTGGGGCTGGTATGGTGAAGGCTGTTCTAGCATTGCTAGTTGTTTTTAAAATTGTTTCTGTAGAATCACAAACCTATTATTTATTGAACTTATTTGCGGACGGCGTCTTTTTCTTCCTACCGATGATGTTAGCTTTCACAGTTGCTCAAAAGTTGAGATGTAATCCAATTTTGGCAGCATCTGTCGCAGCAATGATGATGCATCCAAATTGGGGCACATTAGTTGCAGCAGGGGAACCAGTTAAATTTTTTGATATTATTCCTTTCAATTTAGCTACATATACTGGATCTGTTATTCCAATTCTTTTAATTATTTTGGTTCAGTCTTATGTGGAAAAATTCCTCAATCGTGTGATACCAAAATCAGTTGAATTAGTCTTTGTACCGATGCTGACATTTTTAATTATGGGAACATTAGCATTTTCAGTTCTAGGACCAATTGGTAGTATTATTGGCGGTTACCTTGCAGGATTCTTTATGTTTTTAAGTATGAACGCAAGTTGGGTACCAGCTGTCTTGATTGGTGGTTTTCTACCAATTATGGTAATGTTTGGCCTTCATAATGGTGTGGCTCCGTTAGGCGTGATGCAAATGGCAGAACTTGGTTATGATAGTATTTTTGGACCAGGCTGTGTTTGCTCAAATATTGCTCAAGCAACTGCTTCAGCAGTAGTTGCTTTTAGAACGAAAGATAAAAAAATGAAGCAGTTGGCTGTTTCTGGGTCAATTACTGCTTATATGGGTATTACTGAACCAACATTATATGGTGTGAATTTACCGAAAAAATACCCATTGGTTGCTGCTATGATTGGTGGTGGAGCAGGTGGTTTATATGCTGGATTAACCAATACACACCGCTTTGCAACCGGCTCATCAGGTTTGCCTGCAATTTTACTTTATATTGGCGATAATTCGATGGTTTTTTTCTGGAATATCGTGATTGCTTTGTTAATTTCAGCAGTGGTCTCAGCAGTTTTAACTTATATTTTAAGTTTCAAATTTGAAAAAGAAGTAGATTTACCATCCGTTAAAGAAGTTATTTTAGAAGATGCAACAGTTAGTAATCCGATTAAAGGAAATATAATTCCTTTGAATGAAGTAAAGGATGGAGCCTTTGCTTCTGGTGCTCTTGGAAAGGGATTTGCTATTGAGCCAATTGAAGGAAAAGTAATTGCACCATTTAATGGGAAAATTGAAGCAGTTTTTCCAACAAAACATGCGATTGGGCTTGTATCAGAAACAGGAATAGAACTTTTGATTCATGTAGGATTAAATACTGTAGAGTTAAAAGGCCAATATTTTGATACTTTGGTAGAGCCGGGGCAAACAGTCAAAAAAGGACAAGCAATCTTAAATTTTGATTTAGAAAAAATTAAAGAATCAGGCTATGAAACTCAAGTCCCAGTTGTTATAACAAATAGTCCACAGTACTCGTCAATTGAATTGACTAATAAAGGGAAATTACTCAATAACGAAGAAGTATTAATAGTTAAAGTATAAAAAAATTTAAATAAAGAATCGCTAAAATTTGCATGTTGAATAAAAATGAATAGGAGCTGTCAATACATGACATTAGATAAAAATTTTTTATGGGGTGGAGCAACAGCTGCGAACCAGGCTGAAGGTGGCGTATTGGAAGGCGGTAGAAAGCTTTCTAATATTGATGTATTACCTTGTGGTGAAGATCGTAAAAAAGTTGCTCTAGGTGAATTAGAAATGCTGGATTGGCAGGATGGCTATTATTATCCAGCAAAAGAAGCAATTGATATGTACCATCGTTATATGGAAGATATTCAATTATTTGCGGAAATGGGTTTTAAAGTTTATCGAATGTCATTGTCATGGTCTCGTATTTTCCCTAATGGAGATGATGCTGAACCAAATGAGGAAGGTCTTGCATTCTATGAAAGTATTTTTAAAGAATTAAGAAAGCATCAAATTGAACCATTAGTAACAATTGCTCACTTTGATGTACCCATTCATTTGATTAAAACGTATGGTGGTTGGAAGAACCGTCAGTTGATTGAATTTTATACACGGTATGCTGAAACAGTTTTGAAACGCTATAAAGGCTTAGTTAAGTATTGGTTAACCATTAATGAAATCAATATATTGTTACATCAACCTTTTGTTGGTGGAGGAATTATCTTTAAAGAAGGTGAAAATCAGGAAGAAATTAAATATCAAGCTGCTCATCATCAACTTGTGGCAAGTGCCTTAGCAACTAAAATTGCCCATGAGGTTGATTCAAGAAATCAGGTTGGCTGTATGTTAGCAGGCGGTAGCCATTACCCATATACTTGTCGCCCAGAAGATTATCAAGAAGCGATTAACCGTGATCGCGAAGGTTATTTTTTTATTGATGTCCAAGCGAGGGGGAAATACCCAAATTACGCCTTGAAAAAATTAGCACGAGAAGGTTTAAATATTGTGATGGAAGTAGGGGATAAAGAAATCCTTGCAGCCTCACCAGTTGATTTTGTGACTTTTTCTTATTATTGTTCACGGACCGTGAGTGCGCATTCAGAAGATTATGAGCAATCAACTGGTAACATTTTTGCTTCAATAAAAAATAAAAACTTACCCTCAACTGAATGGGGTTGGCAGATTGATCCCTTAGGTTTAAGAAATTCGCTAAATCAATTATATGATCGTTATCAAAAGCCTTTATTCATTGTTGAAAATGGCTTAGGTGCAATAGATATACCGGATAGTAATGGTTATGTAGAAGATGAGTACCGCATTGATTATTTACGAGAACACATTCAAGCTTTTAAAGATGCGGTAGAAATTGATGGTGTAGAATTACTTGGATATACAACTTGGGGATGTATTGATTTAGTTGCCGCTAGTACTGGACAAATGAGTAAACGCTATGGTTTCATTTATGTGGATCGTGATGACGAAGGAAATGGTTCACTGGCGCGTTCTAAAAAGAAATCTTTTTATTGGTATCAGCAAGTAATTGAGACAAATGGTGAGAATCTGTCTAGCGAAAATTTAAATATTGAAAAGTAAGAAATAGATTCATGTAGAAATAAAAGAATCAATCATGCTGAAAAATTTTAGTATGGTTGTTTTTTTTGCAAGTATATTCATTGCTTAATTATTTAAATTGTAGAATATAATCAAATAAGGTGAAATGCTAAAAAATCCAATTTAATTTGAATTCGTTACATTTTTAGAGACTCATAAATACAATCACGTTATTAAAGCTCATTTCATCCTCACTAATATACCAACTAAAAAGCTTCTTTTCGTTAGTAACAAAGTTAGCTGAAATGAAATATGGTCATAGTAAAGTTCTCTTAATAACTTTGGAATGAAAATTATACTTGAACAATTGATTCAATTAAGATTATACTTATACTAAAAGTGAGGAAGTGTTTTATGAATACATATAATGATACTGGAGATTTTTTACCTTCTTATTTTTTTCCATTATTATTTTTTATGTTAGGCATTCTGGCTATATCCTTGTTAATTTCTACGTACTTTAATATAAGGGATAATAAAAGAGCGTATGAAGAAGAATTAGAAAGAGACTTTGATTTGCAGGAAATAGATCAAATGGACGGATGGGAGTTTGAAACATGTTTTGCAATTATGCTTAGGCAGCTAGGATACTTAGATGCAGATATCACTAAAGGGAGTGGCGACCAAGGGATAGATGTTCTTGCTACTATAAATGATAAATTGGTCGGGTTCCAATGCAAAAGGTATAGTAAGCCTGTTGGAAATAAAGCTGTTCAAGAAGCTCACGCAGGTAAAAGCTACTATGGTTTAGATAAAGTATATGTAGCGACAAATAGTTACTTTACAAAATCAGCAATTGAATTAGCAGAAGTTACTTCAGTAACCCTTGTTGATAGAGATGAATTACATGAGATGTTGAAGAATAGTAAGACCTATCCGAAAATCAAAGGAAAATAGTACATTTTATTATCTAAAAACTTCTCATTCAAAATAAGTTTGAGAAGCTTTTATTTTTGCTAAAATTGTAAAGAACAAAAAAGCAAACAAATTGGTTCAAAAGAGTCTTATAACAGTGTCATTTGTATTTAAGAGTATCTTTCAGGTTGTTATTAACATTTTTAAATAATAAAAAACAATGTATTCATTATTTATACCTAATTGTGTAAAATATATATTCTTTCACTGGCTTTTTTTAATCTCTCATCGAATCTCCGATTTACAATTCGTAGCAGTTGGCTATTGTTTTATTCCTAACTCCATATGTTTAATAAACGAAAAGAAATATATGGGTTGATTTAAATCCGATTGCAACTCTTTTCGTTTTTATACAAAATAATAGAAAAATACTAGGAATCCAAAAAAACTAAATATTGTTTTTTTGAGAGGTTTTTTCTTTCAGATAAGTTGTTACACTTCCACTTAAGGAATAGCAAATTATAATAACTGGATAAGAGGATGCTATGATTAATACCACCCATAATGGCATTTCAAAAAAGTTCAAATTATAAGACATGTGAGATACTATGAATTCATTAATCAATCTACCAGAGACATTTGATAACAAATAAAAGTATAAAGAGAGTTTTGAAAATTTTAAAAAAAATTCTCTTTGCATAGAACTTTTAAAGTTAATATTACGAGATAATAAAAAGACTACCACTGCTAATAACATTGTTGGAAGACCATTGTAATATCCAAAAATATAGCTTGGATTTTGGTTAAATAGTAAAATGAATTTTTCATAAACTGTAACGGATATAGTTATTAAAGCAATTAAGATGAGTTTTTTTGTCCCAACTTTAAAATCGAATTTATGAATTAATGCTCCTAAAGTATAATACATAATGGGATAAGTTAGTCTTGCAATTTTTCTATGAATATATAATAGTGAGTAATCCCAGTTTAATAATAGTAAGTCAGGACTGATAATGACGAGAATAAGTAAACAAAGTAAACATAAAATCCCTTTTTTAGAAACTTTTTTTAATATAAGGTTAATGAACGGGGCAATTAGATACAAAACTGTGTATAAAGGTACATAATATGGTAATGGTTTAAGAAATACAAGTAAGCTTTGCTCATGTACAGCCCAAAATATATTGGCTACAAATATGCCGATTGATGCTGGTATTAAAAAGTAAAAAATATTGAAGTAGTATTGTTTTGTAGCTTCTTTTTTATATAATAAAAATCCTGAAATAATTAAAAAAATTGGTACTCCTGTTAATACTATTTCAAAAAATACTGAACTTAGTATCATTGTAAAACGATTTAAGTTTTGGTCATAGTAACCAATATCACCAAATTGGTGGACAGTAACAACAAATATTGTAGCAAGAACTTTAACAAAATCAATTGTAGGATCTTTTTTATGTGAATTTTCAGGCAATTTTATTTTTTTATTCTTAAAAAAAATAAAAAATAAAATTAAAAAACTTGCATATAACGTAATGTACATTAATTATTCTCCTTTTGTATTAAAGTCATATATTACATTAGTATAAACCTAAACCTTCATAGCAATCAAGACCAAAAAAGTTTCTTTTATGTATAGGAGTTCTTTTTAAGATCTTATTTAAGAAATAGGGAAAACATATGCTTAAAATGAAAAAATCGATAGTTTATTTAATAATAGACTTAATCTGTATTTTTATGGTCATTAAATATGCCTACTATATTGCTCTGGGCTGGCTTATTTTTTTATCTGTCATTTCAAATTTAATAGCATGGTTAAATAATCATACAATGTTAGCCATCTTCTTTTTATAAAAATGTCAAATTAGGAACAAAACATTATTTTGTTGGAGAATAAGTCAAAAATAGCGGATTGTTCATATATAATTTATTTGTTCTCCCATAAAAAATACCAATGAGACAGTATTGACTTCCATAAAATTCTGTGATAAAGTGCCAATTAAGGAAGGTGCATAAAATGTATTGCGTTAAACCAGAACCATTTATTACGAGACTTAGCTCCCTACAACTTGATTTGATGAAGCGTTGTATGGAGCTTAATCGAGAAGTTTAGACTTCTCATATTCATCAGCCAATAGTTTGAAAATAGGTCTAAAAATTAGGCTTATTTGAGTGGAACTATTTGCTGAAGAATATATAGATTAAAGGACCCAAGACAAAGCTATTGTCTTGGGTCCTTTGTTTTTGTATTTTTTGGCAAATGAAATTTGAACCAAAAGCAGAAGGACAACGTATGAACGATACGTTTTCTTCTGCTTTTTTTTAGTAGAAAAGGGGAATTTAAAATGGGTTTATTAAAAGTTGAAAATTTATCACACAGTTTTGCAGATAAAGTTTTATATGAGAATGGTGCATTTAATTTATTTAAGAATGACCATATGGGAATCGTGGGTCAAAATGGCGCCGGTAAAAGTACATTAATGGATATTATTATTGGGAAAACAATTCCAGATGAGGGCAGTATTAAATGGCAATCTAATGTAAAAATAGGTCATTTAGATCAATATGCTGATGTAGATAGAGAGTTGAAAGTAGCAGATTATTTACAATTAGCCTTTAGTAAATTGTTTGAAATTGAAAAAAGAATGACAAATCTTTATGAAGAAAGTGCTATTTCTGGCAATGAAGAGTTATTGCTACAAGCAGCAGAGTGCCAAGAACAACTTGAAATTCATGACTTTTATTCGATTGAAAGCACTATTAATAAGATTGTTGTTGGATTAGGGATAGATGTAATTGGTGTCAATCGAGAAATGAAAGTATTGAGTGGTGGGCAACGTGCCAAAGTTATTTTAGCAAAATTATTATTAGAAGAGCCAAATGTTCTCTTGTTAGATGAACCAACCAACTTTTTGGATAAAGAGCATGTTGAATGGTTGGCAAACTATTTAACAGGTTTTTCAGGAGCCTTTATTGTAATTTCACACGATTATGAGTTTTTAGAAAAAATTGCGACATGTATTTGTGATATTGAATTTGGAACCATAAAAAAATACAATGGTAAATATTCAGAGTTCTTAAAACAGAAAGAACATTTGAGAGAAGATTACGTTAGGCAGTATGGCGCACAGCAAAAGAAAATTAAAGAGACTGAGGAGTTTATTCGGAAGAATATTGCGGGAATCAATACGAAGATGGCACAAGGACGTAGAAAGCATTTGGAGCGTATGGAACGTCTGACTGAACCGAGCTTTACCCATAAACCGACGATTAAATTTAAAGAAGTTCCTTTGGCTTCACACAAAGTTTTGACGGTTAATCAGTTGTCTGTCGGGTATGATCACCCTCTGTTGAGTCATTTAAATTTTTCGATTTTAGGCAATCAAAAAATTGTTATTACTGGTTTTAATGGTATTGGTAAATCGACATTGCTTAAAACTTTAGTTGGTATGAATTCGTCTTTGGCTGGTGGTTTTCAATTTTCACCACAAGTAAAAGTTGGTTATTATGAACAGGATTTGGCTTGGGAGAATGGCTTATTAACGCCAATCCAAGTTGTTTCTGATGCGCATCCAAAATTAACGGTTAAAGAAATTCGTCGTCATTTAGCTCAATGTGGTGTAAATGATAAACATGTGACGCAAGGAATTGCA
Source organism: Carnobacterium maltaromaticum DSM 20342 (assembly GCF_000744945.1). Lineage (NCBI taxonomy): Bacteria > Bacillati > Bacillota > Bacilli > Lactobacillales > Carnobacteriaceae > Carnobacterium > Carnobacterium maltaromaticum. Next base: position 1,384,695 of record NZ_JQMX01000001.1, on the reverse strand, counting down.
ACGTTAAGTGGTGGTGAACAGGCAAAAGTGAAATTATGTATTCTTACTTTAAAAACGGTCAATTTTTTAATCATGGATGAACCAACCAACCATTTAGATGTGGAAGCCAAGGAAGCTTTAAAGGAAGCTTTAATAAAATTTGAAGGAACGGTATTACTTGTTTCCCATGAAGAAAAATTTTATCGGGATTGGACAGATAAAGTAATCTCAATTGAGCAAGAATCTATATAAAAAGTATCATTTGGCTAATGAATAAAAATAAAATAGCTTTAGTTCGCTAAAGAGATTTACAAACAAAGGGCTTTCATGTATAATTGAGTAAATTTTCAGAAAAATTAAAAATAGATTAGATTAGAATGAGGGAGTGGAAAGATGGAAAAGATTTTTGCAGAAGCAGATGACTATCATTTGAAAAGTTTTTTTGAAGAAAATAATTTAAATGTGACAGATTTTAGAATGGGAACTATTTCAATTTTACCAGGAGAAAGAGTCCCTAAAGAAGGACTTTCACGACATGAAGAAAACGAATATAGTTATATTATTTCTGGTGGAATGACTGGTGAAAGCGGTGGGGAAGCTTTTGAAATCAGTGGAGGAATGGGGACTTTAATTCCAGCAGGTGAGGAACATTGGTGTGTAAATAATGGCGATGTACCATGTGAAATTTGTTGGGTATTGATTAAATAGGCTTGACTAGGGGGAGTAATATGAAAAAAAGAATTGGATTAGGTTTAGTTAGTTTGGCTGTTATAACCATTACTTTAATTGGATGTGGATCTAAAAGCGATAAGGAAAATAAAAATGCTGAAACAAGTAATCAACCGTTAAATTTGATGGTTGCTTCTGAAGTCACAACCTTAGATTCTTTAAATATGCTTGATTTTCCAGATGCAGTAACTCATACAGCCGTTTTTGAGGGCTTATATGCAATTGGAGAAAAGGAAACTGTTATTCCAGCAGTAGCTAAAGAGTTGCCGGAAATTTCAGAAGATGGTAAAACCTATACGATTAAATTGCGTGAAGATGCTGTTTGGTCGAATGGAACTAAAGTGACTGCCAATGATTTTATTTATGCTTGGAAAAAATTAGCAGATCCAGCAGAAGGGTTAGTCTATAGCTTTTTAATTCAACAAACTATCTTAAATGGTGAGGATGTTGTAAGTGGTAAAAAGCCAGTAGATGAGTTAGGCATCAAGGCCGTTGATGATTATACAATTGAGGTACAACTAAGTGAGCCGAAGCCTTTCTTTACATCAGTGTTAACATTTCCGGTTTTCTTTCCGCAGAATCAAGAATTTGTGGAAAAACAAGGTGATAATTATGGAACAACCAATGAAACTGTTATTTATAATGGACCATTTACGATGGGTAAATGGAAACAAGGTGAACTAGGCTGGGATTTGAAAAAAAATCCAACCTATCATGATAAAAAAAATGTGAAGTCCGATTTAATTCATTATGAAGTGATTAAGGAAAGTTCTACAGCGTTAAACTTATTTGATAATGATCAATTAGATGTTGCAACATTAACTGGAGTTATCGCCTCAGAAAACACCGAAAACCCGGACTTTTTATCTGTGCCAACATCGATTATTAACTATGTTCGTTTAAATCAAAAACGGAATGGCCAAGCAACACCTTTAGCAAATGAAAATGTACGTAAAGCGATGGCACTGGCATTAGATAAAGAGACGATGGCGGATAAAGTTGTAGCTGATGGATCAAATGCTTTAAATGGATTGATTCCATCTGGATTTGTGGGGAATCCGGAAACGAATGAAGATTTTCGTAAAGAAGCTGGCGATGTAATGGCTTTTGATAAGACCAAAGCACTTGATTATTGGAATAAAGCTAAAGCTGAGCTAGGTGATAAGATTGATATTGAGTTAATGGTAACAGATGACGGTGTGTATAAAAAAATGGGTGAATACATTCAAGGAAATTTAGAAGAAAATTTACCAGGGTTAAAAATAAGTATCCGTTCAATGCCAACTGAAGCAGCGTTGAATTTTGCTCGAGAAAGCAATTACGACATGTTCTTGATCTATTGGGCTCCGGATTATTTAGATCCAATCTCAACGCTAAATGTGTTCAAATCACCAAACGCAATGAATTATGAGAATCCAGCCTATAATGAGTTGTTAGAAAAGGCATCTGTAACTTATGCGTTAGATTTAGAAGCACGTTGGAAAACACTAATTGAAGCAGAGAAATTTTTACTAGAAGATGCTGGAACAATTGGACTTAGCCAACGAAATGATGCTATTTTGCAAAAACAAAATGTTAAAGGGATTCAATACCATTCCTTTGGTGCACCAGTTGTGCTTAAAGGAGCCTATAAAGAATAACACTAACGACCCCGTTTCTTTTCCTTTAGAGAAGAGTTAACGGGGTTGTTTGATGTGCTAAGTGCTTTCTACAACTTGAATTTGAATTTCAGTTAAAAATTCAGACTCTTTCAGAGTCTCATGAAAATCAATTTTATAAAGTTCAAAAGGTGGCCCAAGAGCAACGAGCTTATGTTCGTTAATATATGTGTATAGCTTCGATAAGGAGGTAAAACTTTGTTGGTAACTTCCACGATAATGAATGGACAGATAACTACCAGCAGTTAAGACAAAGTCAGGTTTAACCTGGTTTTCTTTTAAAATAAAGAAAACTGAGTTGAAACTGGCCTGTTTTTTTAAGTAAGAATGCTCACAATCAAAAAAGGCTCCAATTGCAGATTGGGTTAATAATGGAATTAGGCTTTCATTGCATTTTTGCAATTTTTTCAAGGTATAATCAACTTCAATTGGACTTTCTAAGGGAGCCAATTCTTGGATACAATAACGAGATTGAAGCTTCAATACGTTAACTTCATTTGCTATTATTTTAGGAGACTCGTCCATTAAATTTATCCGTTCCTTTAGATAGGCTTGCGTTTTTTCAAGCTCTTGGATTTTTTCATTCACTAATTCATATTCGATGTTCAATAAATTTGTTGTCTGTTCGATGGTTCTTTTTTCTAAGTAGTTCCCAATTGCTTCTAGTGAAAAGTCAAGATTGCGTAAATCACGAATTAGATTTAGTTTATATAAATCTTGAACACTATATAAGCGATAGCCATTGCTACTTCGGGAAGGCTTTAATAACCCGATTTTATCATAATGTCTTAATGTATCTGTGCCTATATCATACAAATCAGCCATTTCTTTTATTTTAAAATAAGAGTTCATCTGCAACCTTCTTTTTAGTTTGGCTTGACCTTGGAATCGTTCTAAGGTTTATACTGAAACTATAGCAAAAAAACGAGCTTCCATCAAATTTTAGGCTAAATAAATGAGCTCATGCAGGAGGAAAAAAGAATGTTAGGTGTAGGGATGTTATTTGTAGGTGTTACATTAATTAGTAATGGTTTAGGTGGTTTATTAAAAATTGATAAAAAGTCTCTAGCGGTAATGAATGGATTTACAGGAGTATTATCGTTTATCATTAATTTAGTTTATTTATGGCGTGGCGATTATTATGCTGCTGCAACTGGTTTTTTATTTGCATTTACGTATTTGTTTGTCACACTGGTTTCAGTTTTTAATCTTGATGATCGAGTCTATGGAATTTTTTGTTTATTTGTTGCTATCAATACAGTTCCTTGTGCCTATATTAGTTTTGCTAGTGAAGGAGACTGGCGATTCGCGATTATTTGGTTAGTTTGGGGAGCGCTATGGCTAACTGGTTTTATTGAAACAGTTCTGGCAAAAAAAATAGACATACCAGTTTATTATTTTGCGATTTTTACGGGGATTTTTACAGCATGGATTCCTGGTTTTCTTATGATAACTGAACTTTGGTAAACAAAATAAGCTTGAAGTAATGAAACTTCAGGCTTATTTTTAATTACTTATGTTTACATTTACGGCATTGGCATTGAGTTTTACTTTGCGATTGATTATCTAACTTTTTTAAGGCTAAATCAGATGAATACCAGGCAACTGCGCCAGTAATTAAGGTAGCACCTACTGCAATAGAAGCTGCTCCGACACTGATAAGTCCATTTCTAATGAGTCTTTTCATGTAATCATCTCCTTTTAGTATAGAATAGTGAAGACGGAATCTAGCTCCAACTTAAGATTAGTGAAAGTAGATTACCGTGATTAACTTGATTTTAGCACAATTTTAGACAGTTAGATACTAATAACCTGCGACGGAAATGAACTTTGTTTTACAATTATAAGGGATATCATTTGATTAATGTTTTATATAGGAGTACCATTAATATTGCAGAGAAGAAATGCAAATAATTGATGGAAGAAGGAATTTTAATGACTAATTACAGTAAGAAAGAGTTTAAAACCCTTGGTAAGATTGAGCACACAATTATTAAGCTGGATGAAACGTTATGTAAGATGGAAGACACAGATAGCAAAATCAAACATTTCTTTGAACAAGAAAAAGCTATTCATGAAATCAAGAAAACGATTCGTGAAGCGAATAAACTAGATAAACTTGAAGCTAAAGAAATTGAAGCAGGAGCTGAAAATATTGCTTTTGATGAGCATGAAGAAGATCGCATTGTCGCAAGTATTGGCAAGCATTTTGATAAATTAGATGGTACATTAGAGAAATTAGATGATACAGATAGTAAGGTAAAAGGCTATATTGAACAGAAAAAGGCAATCCATGAAGTTAAAAAGATTCTTCATAAAGCTGGTAAACTAGAAAAATATACAGAAGATGAATTAAATACACCGATTTAATGATTAGAGAGCTAGGGATTCCCTAGCTTTTTTGATTGTAAAAAATTGTAAATTAAATTAAGCTGTTCGCTTATTTTTTTTGATATATCGTGTTATAGTAAGATTTAATAATAAAACAGTGGAGTGAGTTTGATGATTTGGTATGGAGTACTAGGCTTAATTTTTTTTATTAGTATAATTGGAGGTTGTGTTTCAGGAATCATGTTGATTTTGTTTCGAATCGAATTACATACAGTAACAAAAAGAAAACCTAAAAAAAAGAAAAATATAGCTAGGTGGGAAAAAAGATTAAAACCTATTCGTTTAAAAGTTAACTATATGAAGTATTTATTTTTAACAAGTTTAGCTAGTGTGATCACGTTGTTTTTAATTTTGTGGATTTTTACGATTCAATTGCAAGTTACAAATCAATTACCAGATTTAGAGTTGAGATCTGAACAACAAGCAGAAAAATAAACTGAAAACAGAATAAGAGTAGGGGGAGAAGTACTTTGAATAAAATTATTTCACTTTTTGTTTGCAACCCCTTTCTTTAAAGCGTAAAATAGAAGAGTATCATTTATTTTAATCAGACTAGTTCTTATGAGCCAACTCTTCGAGAAAAAGATGAAATTTCGAGATGGCAAAAAACGCCCTATCAAATTTCCCTATTTTCTTGCCAGAGCTAAACGGCTCAACGAACTTTTTAATCAGGCTAGTTCTTATGTACCAAAGCTTCAAAAATAGGAATGGAGGAAATAAAATGAATAAAATTGATTTAGGTAAAAGTGGTTTACTGGCTTCTGAGATTGCATTAGGCTGTATGCGTATGGCAGATAATTCTGTTTCCGATGCAAGTAAAGTAATTCAAACTGCTTTTGATAACGGAATTGATTTCTATGATCATGCAGATATTTATGGGGGTGGTGCGTCAGAAGAAATTTTTGCGAAAGCACTAAAAGAAACCTCAATTAAGCGTGAAGATATTTTAATTCAATCAAAATGTGGAATCCGTAAGGGGAGTTTCGACTTTTCTAAGGAACATATTATTAACTCAGTGGAAGGTAGCCTAAAACGTTTAAATATGGATTATCTAGATGCTTTAGTCTTACATCGCCCAGATACATTGGTTGAGCCGGAAGAAGTAGCGGAGGCTTTTAATGAGTTACAGCAATCTGGCAAGGTGAAGCAATTTGGTGTAAGTAATCAAAATCCAATGCAAATTGAGCTGCTGCAAAAATATATTGATCAAAAACTGATTGTGAATCAACTGCAGTTTGGAATTATGCATACTGGAATGATTGATGCAGGTATCAATGTTAATATGACGAATTCAAGAAGCATTGACCATGATGGCAGTGTGCTGGATATTCTCGTCTTCATGATATGACGATTCAAGCTTGGTCTCCTTACCAATTTGGTTTCTTCGAAGGAGTCTTTTTGGATAATGACAAATTCCCAGAATTGAATGCAACAATCAATGAAATTGCTGCTACCAAAGGTGTGACAAATACGGCGATTGCAACGGCTTGGATTACAAGACATCCAGCTAAGATTCAAACGATTATTGGAACAATGAATCCAACTCGAATTAAAGATGCAGCAATGGCATCAACAATTACATTGAGTCGTGAAGAATGGTACAGTATTTATCGTGCAGCAGGAAATGTTTTACCATAAATAGTGCAAAAAAGAGCAGCCAGATTGCTATCTGGCTGCTCTTTTTTATTCTTTTCAAGAAAATCAGTTTAAAAATAAGACTTGTTTAGTCAGAATAAAATGTTATCTATCAGCCAAGTTTAAAGCTTTGCTTAAGTCTTAATGAAAACAGATGTAACATTATTTTTTTTGTTATAATTTAAGTGATAGTATAGGAGGCGAAAAAGAAAGTGAAAAAGAATGGAATAGCAATTATTGAACGAAAAATAGGGAATCAAAAATTTATTTTAATCCAAGAAAAAGCAATCGGGACTCCAGATGAAAAAGGTTTACTAGAGCTACCAAGTGGCGAAATAAAAGAAGATGAACAGGCAATTGAAGCCTTAAAACGTGAAGTCAAAGCTATGACAGGTTTATCAATTACAACGATTCAAACGGATAATGATGAAGCCTTTTTTGAAACTAAAACACTTGAAATGACGGAAATGATTCACTTTCAAACTTATATTTGTGAAGCTACAGGAGTTCATTTAACCAAAAGTGATCAGTATAAAAATATTCGCTGGATTTCTTTAGGTGTCTTAAAAAAATGGCTTCAAACTCCAGAAAAAATTGCGAATCATCATTTTGACGTCTTAACGAAGTATACTGAACAATGCCATTCAAAATGAATAATAAAAAGAGATTCGGCTCATTGTCCAAATCTCTTTTTTGTCACATTAAAACAAGTAAAATTCCAGTCATAATAATCAATGAAATAATAATACTAGCTGAAGATAAAAAGCCTGTGATTGATTCTTTTGCTCCAAATGCGATGGAGTTAATTGTAGAAAGACTAGCAATTGGTGCAAAAGCGATGAGTACGAGGACTTTACGGACTAATTCTGGAAAAGGTAAAACAAAATAAAAAAGACAGGCTGCAATTGTCGCAAAAAAGTAACGTGTGACCAAAATTTTTGCTACAGTTTTTAAGCTTCCGCGATCAATGTTTATTTCCAAATAAAGTCCAATCATAAACATAGATAGAAATGCATTTCCACTAGAAAATAATTTAATAATAGATAAAGCCTTTTCGGGAATAAGTAAATGAAAAAGTGCTAGAACAAACATGACGATATAAATCGTAAAAGGTGGGGATTTAAAAAGTCTTTTTAAGCTACGAACAATGGAAAATTTTTCTTCTTTTTTACCAGTAATACCTTCTACTAAGGCAACGGTTCCCCCGGAAAGCATTAAGGCATTTCCCATATCAAAAATTCCGAGAATGGGGACAGCAGCACTGAAGAAGCCCTGAACAAAAGGAAGTGTAAAGTTTCCAATATTGTAACCGGCAATACTAAACATCAATAAACCGCGCTCAATAGGTTCTTTTTTTCGACCTAAAAAACCAGCTGTTGTAACTAAAATAATATTTGTTAAAAATCCGATTAAAATTAATAAAAAAAAGATTGAATTGACCTTTACTCCGTTAAAACCAACAATAATAGCTGCAGGTAATGTTAGATTTACAATAAGTTTAGACAAAATATGACCATCACTTGTTTTAAAAATACCGGCTTTTTTTAAGATATAGGCGACAAAAATAATTAGCAAAAAGCCAACAGCCTGCAATAGAATAGTCGACATAACTTTATATTCCCCCTTGAATGTAGACTTGACTAGAAAATACCTTTATAAGCATCACTACTTATTATGAAACTCTAATCAGTAAAGTGCAAGTGAAATAAAAAAATCAAGCTTGCCGAAAGTTAGGAATATGCTATACTTTAGGCAAATGAGGTAGAGCGCTTTCTTGTTTTAGAAAGAAAAGGGGGAATGAGCATATGCTGATTTTAAAAGCCGAAATTAAACATAATTTAGTCAAAAGCAATGGTACACCAGCAAAAATTATTGATATCCAAGGAACTAATTTTTTTCAACCAATGATTTTATTAAATCACCAGATGTTTGCAGGAAGGTATTTAATCACCAGCTGTCAAATTGTACCGGGAGTTACTTACTTGATGGAAATTGGATTGGAAGCATTAACAACTAATAGGGATGTCGAAAAAATCATCTCAAAAGAAGCTTCATTTGATATTTTTGAAAAAGAGCTGAGAGTAGGTTCAGGAAAATTGTTAGACTATTGGTTTGATCAAAATCCGCAACTATTTGATATTGAGATTGTGCATAGTTAAAGGAGTTGTTATTTTTTTGGTGAAAGATAGAAAAGTAGCGTTTATTTTAGCTAATAAAATGAAAAAATTATAAATGTAACGGTTATAAATTAGAATTATATTGTGCTTAAGTGCACAAAGTGTTTTCTATTTGCTCATAAAAGGCATATAATAGAAGTAAGTGATAGTTTTAGCTAGACATATAGGAGGAATGAACATGTTAATTGGAATACCAAAAGAGATTAAGAACAATGAAAATCGCGTTGCCATCGTACCAGCAGGCGTTTCTGAGTTAGTTGCAGCTGGTCACAAAGTTATTATTGAGACAAATGCCGGAACAAACGCTGGGTTTTCAGATGCAGCTTATGAAGCAGCAGGTGCAGAAATTAAAGCGGATGCAAAAAGTGTTTGGGCAGCTGAAATGGTGATGAAAGTGAAGGAACCTTTAGCTGAAGAGTATAATTATTTTTATGAAGGCTTAATTTTATTTACTTATTTACATTTAGCACCAGATTTTGTTTTAACGAAAACCTTAAAAGATGCTGGAGTAACAGCGATTGGTTATGAAACAATGAGAGGCGCAGATGGTAGTTTACCTTTGTTGACGCCTATGAGTGAAGTTGCCGGACGGATGGCTGTTCAAGTTGGAGCTCAGTTTTTAGAAAGTCAAAAGGGTGGAAGTGGCGTTTTATTAGCAGGTGTTCCAGGTGTTTCGCGAGGTAAAGTAACAATTATTGGTGGCGGAGTATCAGGTGTAAATGCTGCTAAAGTTGCGATTGGAATTGGTGCATCGGTAACTATTTTAGATGTGAATCCAAAACGTTTAGCTGAACTAGATGATTTATTTGGAAGCCAAATTGATACGCTTATTTCGAATAGCTATAATATCGCTCATTTACTAAAACATGCTGACCTAGTTATCGGCGCTGTTTTGATTCCGGGAGATAAAGCACCAAAATTGGTGTCAGAAGAAATGGTGAAAAATATGAAGCCAGGATCTGTGTTAGTTGATATTGCTATTGATCAAGGCGGAATATTTGAAACAACGGATCGTGTTACGACTCATGATCAACCAACGTATACGAAACACGGTGTCATTCATTACGCTGTTGCTAATATGCCAGGTGCAGTAGCTAAAACGTCTACGTTAGCTTTAACAAATGTAACCGCGCCTTACGCTTTGCAGATTGCAAACAAGGGCATTGTAGTAGCTGCTAAAGAAAACCCAACGATTTTAACTGGAATCAATTTAATCAATCATCAAATTACGTACCAAGCCGTTGCTAAGGCTCATGGTTTTGATTATGCAGTTGCTTTAGACGTAATGTAATTAAATAATTTACTAAATGATAGGGCGCTATATGTCCTATCATTTTTTGAAATAGGACAAAAGTAACCGTTTTTTAGTAAAGTTTCTGAACAAATTTAGGCATAAGGGTTTTGTTTTTTGTTGAAAAGCAATATACTAGTAGAGAGACAAGCAATTAATGAAGCCATCAAGTTATTAAATTAGTTAAAGGAGCGCGTTCATTTGGCGAGAGGTAATAAGGAAGTAAAAGTTGAAGTACGAGAAACTGAACGAAATACAGAAGATTTTGTTGAGTTAGAATTATTTATTAATGATGAAAAAATTGGAACTGTTCAACAAGAAGGTAAAAAAAATCCAACTGTGTCTATAAAAGATGGCAAGAGTTTTGTTGTTAAAACAGTCGATGCAGGGATTAATGATTTAATTATGGATTACAATTTACACAACTAATGAATGAGAATATTTAGCACCTTTTTCTAGGCTTTTGCCAGAGAAAGGTGCTTTTATTTTCTCCGCAAATCAACCATAACTTTTTTATTTGAAAATTAAATATGGTATGCTTATGATACTATTTTGCATTAGAAGGGAAGTTTTCCTAATGGAGCGCGTTATAAAATCTAAAAAGTCCAGAGAAAAAATTATAAGTGTTTTTCAACTAGCACAAAAAAATTGGGAGAATGCTAATGTTTCTTCCCAAGCAGCACAACTTGCCTATTTTGTCTTATTGTCATTATTTCCTATATTATTAGTAGCAGGTAATTTGATTCCTTTTTTACCAATTAGTACGGAAGAGATCATGCCTTATGTGCAATCCGCAGTTCCGCCAGATATTTTTAAATTATTGCAACCTATATTGGATAATATTTTGCATTCATCAAGTGGAACAGCAATTTCATTTGGGATTGTAACAGCTATTTGGTCGGCTTCAAGTGGCTTTAATGCTCTACAACAAGTGATGAATAATGTTTACGGTACAGAAATGCGTAAAAATTTTATTGTGGCACGAATTTTTTCTTTTATTATTGCATTAGTGATGATTGTTGTTCTAGGTTCAGTAATTTTAATTTTTGTTTTTGGTGAACAAGTCATTCGTTTTGTGCAAGAAAAATTAGCCTTAAATATGGATATTCTTTCTGAATTTACAAGTATTAAATGGGTTACAACGATTTTAGTATTACTGATTGTCTTTATGATTCTTTATTGGTTAGTTCCAAATGTTCGATGGGGGATTAAATATGCTCTACCGGGCGCTGTTTTTGCAACAGTTGGTTGGCTGCTTTCCTCTCAAGCTTTTTCTATATATGTTCGTTTTCAAGGAGGAAAATCAATCGGCACAGGAACGCTTAGTATTTTTATTGTTTTGATGCTCTGGTTGTATTTAATTGCCACGATATTGCTACTAGGTGGCTTTATTAATGTAATGGTCTATCATTATTTAAAAGAAATTAAAGAACCACATCCAGATGATGATCAGGCAATTCCTCAGGCTAAAGGGATGAAACAGCGACGTAAATTAATACGAATTAAAGCCGAAAATGAAAATCTCATGAAATTTTAGCTGAATGCTCTTAAAATTGTGAGGTTAGATTCATCTTCCTAGAGACTCTATGCTAAAATGAGAGGGAGCGAAGTTGAAAAATTCGGATTATCTTTAATTAGGAGCGTATCTATTTTGAAAAAGAAAACAGCAACAAAATCGGTTTTAAAAACGCAACAAAAAGTCGGTTTTTTACCATTGATGACAATTGTCATAGGTTCAGCTATTGGAGCGGGTATATTTAATTTAAGTAAAGATATGGCCCTTGGTGCAGCGCCAGGAGCAGTATTGATTAGTTGGGGTATTGTTGGCGTTGGGATTATTGCGTTGGCTTTATGTTTCCAAAATTTATCTGATAAAAGACCGGAATTAGATTCTGGGATTTTCCAATATGCGGAAGATGGTTTTGGAAAATTTGCTGGGTTTGTTAGTGCTTGGGGATACTGGCTATCAATCTGGCTTGGTAATGTAGCTTTTGCAACGATGTTAATGAGTAGTCTAGGCTTCTTCTTTCCAATTTTCAAAGGCGGACAAAATATTCCATCAATTATTGGAGCAAGTATTTTATTATGGTTACTTAACTACCTTGTGGCAAAGGGCGTTGAAAATGCGGCCTTTATTAATTTTGTTGTCACAGTCTGTAAGTTAATGCCGATTTTTGTCTTTATTGTTTTTGCTATAATGGCTTTTCAAACGTCTATTTTCACAGCGGATTTTTGGGGAACTATGACGCAACAGTTTGAGTTTAAAGATGTTATGAATCAAGTTAAATCAACAATGTTAATTACGATTTTTGTTTTTGTCGGAATTGAAGGTGCAAGTATCTTATCTGCTCGGGCTCGAAATAAAAAAGATGTTGGTCGAGCAACTATAATTGGCGTACTTTGCGTTTTAGTTGTCTATATGTTGGTAACGATTTTATCTTTTGGCGTGATGTCACAAAATCAATTAGCTAACCTACCAGAACCAGCAATGGCTTATGTTTTAGAAGAAATCGTTGGATATTGGGGTGCTGCTTTCATTTGTGGAGGTTTATCAATTTCGATTTTAGGCGTTTGGTTATCATGGACAATTTTACCAGCTGAAACTGGCTTAATTGCTGCTAAACAAGGCGTATTTCCTAGCATTTTTGGGCGAATTAATAAACACGGAGCTCCAGCAGAAGCTTTAACAATCACAAGTATGTGTATTCAATTATTTATGTTTACTTTCTTGATCACAGATCAAGCGTATCAATTTGTGGCTTCGTTAGTTTCTAGTGTTGTGATTATTACCTATATTTTTGTCACGATGTATCAAGTTAAATTTTCTTATCAACAACCAAAAGGGCGTCAAAGAACCATTCAATTGGTTATTGGACTAGTAGCAACGGCATTTCAAATTTGGGCCTTTGTCAGTGCTGGACTAAAGTTCATGTTACTGTTAACTTTATTATTTGTACCAGGAATTTTTGTTTATATCAAAGCTCAAAAAGAGCAGCACCAAAGACATTTCTTCTCACCAATCGAGAAAATTGTTGTTGCACTAATCTTTATCGGAAGCCTTTTTGCTATTTATTTCTTAGCAACTGGTACCATTACGATTTAAAAAAAAACAGCATCCTTCTCAAATGAATGAGGAAGATGCTGTTTTTAGCTTATTCTTTTTGTTTCACAATCCCAATGAACTTTTGTAATTCATCTAGTTCCATGATATTTTTATTACATTGATGACTATCATGACAAATATAATTCCCTTTAGATGTAAATTGTCCATCTTTATTATGCTTTCCAATATTCATAAATAAGGAAACTTGAGAAGAAGTGTGGCAAATAGCACAAAATCCTTTATGCGTAGTTGGAGAGAGCGTTCCTTCGATCCCGATTAATTTTTGTTGTTCAAAGAGAATTAAATATTTTCTTTGTTTCCCGGCATCATTCCAACCATAAAATGTATAGTCAGCTAAATTAAGTGTATCCCAATTAGGGATGTGTAATTTTTTAGTTTTGCGAAATAATTTTTTTAATGCTGCATCAGAAGGTTGCTCAAAAGGAATAATAAAATCCTCTAATAGGATTAAATAAGCATCCATTTCTTTTTGAGAATGGCTAAATTGCACGATTCGATTAAGAAGTTCTTTTTCTGATTCAGTTGGTTGATTAAAGCGAGTAAGTATTTTTTCAATGACTACTAATTTCATAGTTTGAATAGTAGCGAAGTCATTGAGTGAACGATGCGCTTTAAGCAATTCATTTGCTTGGAATTGAATAAAATTGTAAGTGTAGGGTTGGATAAATTTTTCCATTATAGTGTTTCCTCCGTATAAAAGTTCTATTTTGTTTAACAATAAAGTTAACTTTAGTAGGGAGGCTTACTATTAAAGTAACTGAAACGACACTACTAAAGTTGTCCCACCCATCGTATAGAAATGCATTTTATATGCACCATTTGATCACCACCTAAAATTTAGTTTATTTAAATTGATACGAAAAAAATTGTCGTTCCTATTATAATTCTAAGCCAGTATACTATAATTTTATAGACTGAATCAAGTTTAGTTAATTGAAACATACTAGAATTTCTAAGTTGAATGTAGCTTTCTTGTTAAAATACGACTTGAAAAATAAATTTATAAAAAATGTAAGAATTTGGTAAAGATTTATTTCTGTAAATAGCTTATAATAGTAAATTGAGACAAGAATAATTAAACGACTTTTCATAGAAGCTATTTTGGAAGTTTTATTGAAAAATGGTACGTGAAATTCAGTCTATAATAGGGTATGATTAATGAAACAATAAATACAAGTTAATTTTTATGAACCAGCTCTTCGAAAAGAAGATGGAATTTCGAGGTGACAAAAAGCGTCACATCAAATTCCCCTATTTTCTTGCTAGAGCTACCCGGCTCAACAAACTTTTTATTAAGGCTAGTTCTTATGAGCCAACTCCTCGAGAAAAAGATGAAAATTTGAGATGGCAAAAAAACGCCATATCAATTTTCCCTATTTTCTTATCGGAGCTACCCGGCTCAACAAACTTTTTATTTACAAGGAGACTTTAGAAAACATGGCAGAAAACAGCAATAGTGAATCTAAAATAGATTATGGTATCATCTTATCCGTCATGTTACTGTGTATTATTAGTATCGCAACTATTTATTCAACAACAGTAATTGATATGGGCGGGAGTATTAAAGCAACGATTATGCATATCGCTTGGTATGTCATTGGAGCTGTGGCGATTGCGGTCATTATGCAATTTGACTCAGAACAGCTTTGGAAATTAGCACCAATTGCCTACTGGGGTGGGATTGTCCTGCTAGTGCTGGTTTTATTCCTTTATGATCGACCAACTGAAGCTGTAACCGGCGCAAAGAGTTGGTTCAAAATTGGTGGTCTGACCTTCCAGCCTTCTGAGGTAATGAAAGTTGCCTTTATCTTAATGATGGCTCGTGTCGTTACGAAACACAATAGCCGTTTTAATCAACATCAACCTTCAACTGATTTTTTATTATTAGGTAAAATGTTTTTAACAGCCGCAATTCCACTAGGTCTTGTATTAGTTCAAAATGACTTAGGAACAACGTTGGTATTTATAGCAATCATCGGTGGGATGGTCTTAATGTCAGGAATTACGTGGAAAATTTTGCTTCCGTTATTTACACTAGGATTTAGTACTTTTTGCGGTGCGTTATGGTTAGTTATGAATGACCGACCGTTCCTACTTAAATTAGGCTTTAAAAATTACCAATTTGCTCGGATTGATTCTTGGTTAAATCCTTATCACGATGTTTCAGGAGATGCTTACCAGCTAGTACAAAGTATGAAAGCCATTGGCTCTGGTAAAGTATTTGGTAAAGGCTTTGGTATTTTTGAAGTGTATGTGCCTGTTAGAGAGTCGGATATGATCTTCTCTACAATTGCGGAAAACTTTGGTTTTATTGGAAGTTGTATATTGATTTTCCTTTATTTCTTACTAATTTATCAAATGATTCGCGTATGTTTTGATACGAAAAATGAATTTTATACCTATATTTCAACTGGGGTTATTATGATGATTCTATTCCATGTTCTGGAGAATATTGGGATGAGTATCGGATTACTACCATTGACTGGTATTCCATTACCGTTTATTTCACAAGGTGGGACGGCGTTGCTAGGAAACATGATGGCTGTCGGCTTAATCTTATCGATGCGGTACCATTATAAGAGTTATATGTTCTCTGATGAAGAAAAAGAATTTTAGATTCAACTTTAACTGACAACGTAAATCATGTTATACTAAAGATAATAAAATTTTAGTGAAAAAGAACTCATGCTGAATTCGATTTTTCTAAATAAATTCTGGAGGTATACACACAATGATTCAATTTTACGAACACCCAAGATGTTCTACATGTAAAAAAGCTAGAGCTTGGTTAGATGAAAATAAAGTCGTCTATAACCAAATCAACCTTTTAGAAACGCCGCCAACAGCTAAGGAATTAGCTAGCTGGATTGAAGCTTCTGGTTTACCAATTCGTCGCTTTTTTAACACAAGTGGTGGGAAATACCGTGAACTAGGACTAAAAGATAAGATTGATGATATGGATATCGCTGAAGCCAGTGCATTGCTTGCTACAGATGGTATGCTGATTAAGCGACCGCTAATGACTGATGGTAAAAAATTAACATTAGGCTTCAAGGAAGCAGATTTCGAAAAAAACTGGAAATAAAGTTGGGAGTAGAGGACATGACAGTTTACTATAGTGAAAATGGCTTATGGCTAGAAGAAGTTCAAGAAGGTATAAAAGTAGGGATTTCTGCTAAAGGGCAAGATGATTTAGGTGAGGTTATGTTTGTTGATTTAACTCCTGAAACAACCCAAGTAGAAAAAGATGCAACTTTAATTGGTGTCGAAGCCGCAAAAGCTGTAACAGAATTAACTTCACCTGTAAAAGGTCAAGTTGTTGCGTGGAATCTTGAACTGAGTGAAAACCCAGAACTTTTAAATAGTACTAAAAAGGAAGATAACTGGATTGTTATTTTAGATCAAGTTGATAAAGAATTATTATCTAGTCTGGCAATTTCAGAGTAAGCCTTGACAGAAGGCTTTACCGTCTGCTAAACTTAGAACAATTAAAGAAAAGCGATGATAAGAAGAGTACGTTTTAATGTCATTTAAAAGAGAGCCTGGATAGCTGAAAAAAGGCAATGAATATAGAACTGAAGATGGTCTTTGAGCGAGGAGTAGGCGAATTGGTTTTACCAACAAGCTTATTACGGGAGCACCCGTTACAGTGCCACAGTATAAAAAGTTGTTTTTTTCTTTTGTACTGATTGAGGTCGACTTAGTGATGAGTCAACAAAACAAGGTGGTAACACGAAATGTCCAAAGCTTTCGTCCTTGAATCAAGTATGAAACTTGGTTTAAGGATGAGAGCTTTTTTGTTTTATTAATTAAGCAGATGTTAAGAGGATGGAAAGGAACGATAAACAATGATTGAGTTAAAGGATATCAAAAAAATATTCCAAACGAAAAAAGGAACTGTTGAAGCTGTAAATGGGGTTAATTTATCCATCGAAAGTGGCGATATTTATGGAATCGTCGGTTATTCTGGCGCAGGTAAAAGCACATTAATTCGAATGTTTAATGGTCTAGAAGCTCCAAGTTCTGGAACTGTTTCTGTAAATGGAAAAGTGATTTCAACCTTGAAAGGGAGTTCGCTAAGAAAAGAGCGCCAAAAAATCGGGATGGTGTTTCAACATTTTAATTTATTATGGTCGCGTACCGTTGTTGAGAATATCTTGTTTCCTTTAGAAATTGCAGGTGTTCCAAAAGAAAAACGCTTGGCACGAGCCAATGAATTAGTAAAATTAGTGGGTCTTGAAGGCCGAGAAGATGCCTACCCAGCTCAATTATCTGGTGGTCAGAAGCAACGCGTTGGTATTGCTCGCTCGCTAGCCAATGATCCAACACTGCTATTATGTGATGAAGCGACGAGTGCGCTAGATCCGCAAACAACAGATGAGGTTTTAGATTTATTATTGGATATTAACAAACGTTTAAATTTAACGATTGTATTGATTACCCATGAAATGCATGTCATTCGTAAAATCTGTGATAAAGTTGCTGTCATGGAAAGTGGCAAAATTGTAGAACATGGCAATGTAATGGATGTCTTCAAACGTCCAAAAGAAGAAGTGACTAAACGTTTTATTCGTCAAGATTCTAATGACGAAGAAGATACTCATCTCGTTTTAGAAGAATTGTTAGCCGAGTATCCAGATGGAAAAGTCGTACGCTTAACCTTCCACGGTGAACAAGCAAAACTGCCAATTATCTCTAAAATTGTTAAAGAAGATGAAGTTGATTTAACCATTATTGAAGGGAACATCAAGAAAACGCAAGAAGGCGCGATTGGCTCCTTGTATGTTCAATTAATGGGGCAACCAGAAAAAATTAATCAAGCCATTGAGAATTTAAGGAAAATGCGCGTTGAAGTTGAGGTGATTACAGATGTTAAATAAAATAGATTTTTCAGCCTACTTGGATTTTTCAACTGTTGATCCAGAAAAAATAAAAACGGCAACCTTACAAACACTAGGTATGACAGCAGGTTCTTTACTACTAGTCTTTATCTTAGGTTTGGTACTAGGTTTAGTCTTATATGAAACAAATGGAAAAAACACGAAACTCGCTAAATTCTTTTATTGGTTCGTGTCAATTCTTGTTAATGTATTCCGTTCAGTGCCTTTTATCATCTTAATTGTTTTATTAATCCCAGTAACTAAAGCTTTAGTAGGGAAAATAATGGGGCCTACTGCAGCTTTGCCAGCACTAATTATTTCGGCAGCGCCTTTCTATGCGCGGATGGTTGAAATTGGCTTTAGAGAAATTGATAAGGGCGTTATCGAAGCAGCAGAAGCCATGGGGGCAAATAAATTTCAAGTTATTTATAAAGTTCTTTTACCAGAAAGCCTACCCGCAATTGTTTCAGGTATCACTGTAACAGCAATATCATTGGTGGGCTACACAGCTATGGCCGGTGTAATTGGTGCTGGTGGATTAGGAAACCTCGCTTACTTAGAAGGCTTCCAACGAAATCAAATGGGCGTGACAGTCGTTGCAACCTTTATTATTCTAGTAATTGTCTTTGCAATCCAGTTATTAGGCGACTTCGCTGTTAAAAAAATCGACAAGCGTTAATTTTAAATTAACGACTAATAAAGTAGAAAATTGGAGGAAAAGAGTATGAAAAAAACAAGAATTTTTGGATTAATTGTGGCTTTAGTTTTAGTAGTAACGTTAGCGGCTTGTGGGTCAAATGGTGCTAAAGAGGATAAAAAAGCTAAAGATAACGTATTGAAAATTGGAGCAAGTAATATCCCACATGCAGTTATTTTAGAACATGTGAAGCCAATCTTAGAAAAAGAAGGAATTGATTTACAAATAACCACTTATCAAGACTACATTTTGCCTAACAAAGCCTTAGCTGATGGTGAAATTGATGCAAACTATTTCCAACATATTCCTTATTTCAATTTACAAGTGAAAGAAAATGACTATGATTTTGTAAATGCAGGGGCAATTCACATTGAACCACTGGGTTTGTATTCTAAACGCGTTAAAAACTTAGACGACTTAAAAGACGGAGCAACAGTAATTGTCAGTAATTCAACAACCGACTGGGGCCGTGTTATCAGCATTTTACAAGATGCAGGCTTAGTTAAAGTCAAAGATGGTGTTGACATAACTACAGCATCGTTTGACGACATCGTTGAAAATAAAAAGAATTTAAAATTCACATATGAAGCAGATCCAGCATTGATGACGACCTTCTTGAACAATGATGAAGGGGATATTGTGGCAATTAACTCAAACTTTGCCGTTGATAATGGCTTAGATCCTTTGAAAGATGCGATTGCTTTAGAAAAAACAAGTTCACCATATGCGAATATTGTAGCAGTTCGAAAAGAAGATAAAGACAATGAAAATATTAAAAAATTAGTTGAAGTCTTAAAATCAAAAGATGTAAAAGAATGGATTTTAAAAGAATGGAACGGCGCAGTCGTACCAGTAGACTAAATCATTTAAAATTAAAAGCAGAAAAACTCATTATCTTGGGTTTTTCTGCTTTTTTGATGTCGGATTTACTTGGTTTTCAAAATTCTATAGTAAAATAAAAAGATAGCGAATGGGGAGCGGAGGATACATATGAAACGGTTAATTGTCGAAGAAGTAATGAAACAAGAAAAAGCAAAACTCCTCTTAAAAAATATAAGTTTTGATGTCGAGGAAGCTGAAGTAGTTGGGATAAAATGTTCAATAGACGAAAGTCATCTTTTATTTGATTTAATTGAAGGAGAAAAAATACCAACAAGTGGCAAGATACAACGCCAGTTAACTAGTATGGAATCGGATCGAAAGAACGACGGATTGTATGAAAAATTAACAGTAGAAAAGTATCTGACTTTCTTTAATCGTCTAAATGCTCAGAAAATTGACTTAGCCAATTTAAAAGAATCTTTTGCCTTAATAGATTGTTGGAAGACTGCAATTGAAAAACTATCCCTTGCACAAAAGAAGCGAGTCGGCCTTTTAAGAATCTATAGCGCACAACCTGATTTAGTTTTAATCGAAAGTCCGCTAACGGATTTAGATAATGAAGGAATTGAGCTTTATATAAAATGTTTAGAGGTATTCAAAAAAGAAGCTATTGCAGTGCTAGTTACGGCACCTTATTTAGAAGAGCTCATTTTGCTTAGTTCAAAAGTCTATGTGAAGCATGAATCTGGTTTAAATCAAGTTGATTTGTCAGAAGAAAAAGGGAACCATGAACCAGCTTATTCAGCCAATTTACAACCGAATGTCTTTAAAATATTATGTAAAATTGATGATAAAATGATTTTCTTTAGTCCGACAGAAATTGATTATATTGAGAGTATTAACGGTGTCAGTCAAGTTCATGTTGGTGGCGAAAGCTTTCCATCGGCTTTAACTATGACTGAACTTGAAGCGCGACTCATAAAATTTGGATTTTTCCGCTGTCACCGAAGTTATCTAGTTAATCTGCAAAGAGTACGGGAATTAGTCAGTTATTCCAGAAATAGTTTTACCTTAGTCTTAGCAGATGAAATCAAAACAAAGTTACCTTTATCTAGAACTCGCTTAGAGGAATTAAAACTATTGCTTGAGATTTAAGTGGTTTAAGGGTGAAGAAAATGACTATAAGCATACGTTTTTTGAATTTTGGGAATGACTATAATTATTGCCTGGGAAATACTTCTGGCAAGCATCTAATAGTTCCATTTAGGTTAGACACAGTTTTTTTTGAATATCACAGGAGGAAAGCACAATGAGTAGTTCCATGCGAAAAATACAGACACTATTTATGTTTAAATTAGAAATGATTTTGAAAAATTTAACGATTATGCTGGGGCCGATTATGGCAATCCTATTTGTTTTTATCTTTAAAACAGTTGTGGAAGTACCCACTCCAGGGGGAACACAACCAGAATCAGTAGAATTTGTTACAGGGTATATTTTACAGATAGGCGTTATATTTAATGTGACAATGACGGGCATTATGGCGGCTAGTATGCCTTTAGCAGAAGAAAAAGAAAAGCAGACGTTACGTGTTTTGTTGAGTTCATCTGTTAATAAAGTGGAATTTCTGATTGGAAGTTTGGCACCAGTCTTAGTCATTATGACAGCAATCAATTTTATTTTGATTCCAATTAGCGGTGTATTCGTTGGGAACATGCTAGTCTATCTATTAATTACCACCATAGTTAGCGTAATTACAATCATTTTAGGTTTACTTATCGGTATGAGTGCCAAAAATCAAATGTCAGTGTCGTTATTATCAATGCCATTTATGCTTATTTTGATGATGATTCCATTACTTTTTCAACTAAACGATTTAGCTGGTAAAGCTTCTAGTTTTATTTATACAGGCACACTAAATGAAATAATTAGCCGTTTGGCTCAAAATGATCCCAATCCCGTTTCTTTAAAAAATGGTTTGGTTCTCGTAGCTTGGTTCATAGTTGCAAGTGGAAGCTGTCTTTATTTTTATAAGAAAAAAGGCCTGGAATCAGAATAAAATCTCTTTACCTAAAGCCTAAAAAAAGCTATGATAGAAGATAGACTTTGAGAGTTAAAACTATTTTTATAGAAGGAGGAAGCTATGTTAAAACTGTTAAAAACAAAAGAATTTTGGTTAAATTGCTTATTTTTAATTGCTTTACTCGTAATTAATTTTCTTCCATCAATTTTATTTGGTGTTGGTATAGGAATGGGTTTATCCAACTCGCCTTTCTTTCCATATGTTGTTAGCTTACTCTTTTTAGCTTCAGTAGCAATTATCGTAATGCTTGCGCTAAAAAGAAAAATAATTACCTTTAAATGGGACTTCTTAACCGGAAGAAACTTGGCAATCATCTTTATTGCTTTCTTCTTAATGAAGGTCGTATCTGTTGTCATCGCGATGTTTATGACGACAGATACAACGGCAAATCAAGAAGCGATTAATCAATTAACGAGTTCAAATTCAAGCCTTTTAATGGCCGTTATGATTGTGATTGCAGCGCCAATTAATGAAGAAATCATCTTCCGAGCATCTATTACGCAATTATTCTTTAAAAAGCATCAAGTCGCAGCTTTGATTGTGACATCTGTCGTATTTGGACTATTTCATGGCCCAACAGACATTCAAAGCTTCTTATTGTATAGTTCAATGGGAGCCGCGTTAAGTGCCGTTTATTTGAAAACAGGTCGCATTGAATGTTCAATCGCTTTACATTTCTTAAATAATGGCCTCAGCTTTGTTGCGATGCAGTTTATTTAAAACACCCGGAGGTAAAAAATGAATTTACAAGCACTACATCATGTGGCGATTATTGTCTCAGATTATCAAAAGTCAAAAGAATTTTATGTTGATTTACTAGGCTTTGAAGTGATCAGAGAGAACTACCGTCCTGAACGGAATGATCATAAATTAGATTTAAAATTTGGCAACAGCGAGCTTGAAATTTTCGCAATGCCAAATAATCCCAAACGAGTTTCAAATCCAGAAGCATGTGGACTTAGACATTTAGCTTTTAAAGTCGATGCTATTGAGGAAGTCATTTCTGAATTAGCTGCTAAAGGAATTGACTGTGAGCCGATTCGGATCGATGATTACACGAATGAGAAGATGACCTTCTTTTTCGATCCAGATGGTTTGCCACTAGAATTACATGAATAAAAAAAGGATTTGAATCATTATAATTAGATACATCAGGAAAGGTCACCTATAAAATACTTCAACCATAAGTAAGTTAAAGGAACTAAAATTTTATACAGTAATAAACGATACACAATATGTAGTGAGTTTAAAATATAGGTATGCAATTAGTGGATATTTGATATGTTAGTTATTTTGAAATTTGTAAAATATTCTAGTGTGGCTATCAAGTTGAAACACATCAAAAATAAAGTACTCAATATCAAACACAACAAAAATTTAGGTAAATATTGTTATTGTACTAAAGAAAGAGCTAAACTAATCATAAAGACTAGTTTAGCTCTTTCTTTTTTGAACTTTAAATATGAGGAGCGTCTCCAAATGTTGAAATTATTGGGAATTGTGTTGTGATAGATATTAATAGTGATTCTTCAATAGTCATTATAACAACCTCCTAACTTTGGAATAGATAAATAGATGTTTATACAATAATGCTATCTTAATAATACGAAATATTGTATGATTAATCAAGGAGATAAAAAAATATATATAAGAAAGGACTACATTATGGCTACAAAATTTGGGGAAGAAATTAAGAAAAAAAGGTTAGAAAAAGGATTAACTCAAAAAGAATTATCAGAAAATATATGTACTCAAGCTACAGTGAGTAACCTAGAAAATGGAGCAAGTGTACCAACTATTTCTATTTTGTTGAAGCTAGCTGATAGATTAAACATTGAATTCAGTGACATTTCCGATTATACGTTAGATAATGATAGTGGAAATAATCGAATTTTTAAAGAAGTTAGAGATCTTTGTAGTAAAGCTTTGCATAATAAAGCGTATGAATTACTTAAATCTAGCATTGAATTAGATAAGCTGGAAACTATTTATGAAAAAAAGCTTTATTATTATTTTATGGGTATAACTAGTTTAATGGGAGATAAAAGCCAAACAGACGTGATTTATTATTTTAATCAAGTATTAACTGGCGAATCAGATAATAGTATTGATTTTATTGATGTTTCTGCAATGAATGGTATTGGCATAGCATACTCTTTGCAAGATGAGGATGAGAAAGCATTAACTTATTTTGAAAAATCACTAGATCAATTGGATGAGTTGTTTAGTTTAATTGATACAATAAATGATAGCCCAGAAATTGCAAAAACCTATTACAATTCAGCAAAATTTTATTCTAAGATTGGAGAATATTCTAAGGCTGTAAATCTTTGTAGTTTAGGAATAGAGTTGTTAAATAAAGAAGGATTGGCTTATCATTTAGATTTTTTATTTTATGAAAAAGCGTTTAATTTAATGAAATTAGATGAAAAAAATGATTCAGCAAAATTTTATTTACGTGCCATGGTAATGGCTGATATAAATGACAATGAAATTTTAATGGAAATAATAAAAAATAATGTCCTAGAATATGATATTGAAGAATATAAATACTATTAAAGGCCTTCAAAAAGCTAATTAAGGAGAGACTATTAATGAATGGCATTATAATAGAGGATGATGAAAGAAAATATACGAGCCTTAAGGAAATATTTAATGCTATTAACGATGAGCAAAAAAAGTATAACTGGCTGATAACTGGTAGTGAGTATGCTCCTTCAAATAAAGATATGAAAAATTATGATAGACCATTTGAATGGATATCTGGAGAAGAACTTACTGAAAGAGCTAACTTTGATGATGGTTTTTGGGTTTGGGGCGTATTATCTGCCTTTAATAAAGATATTTCTAAAGAGGAAGTTTTGAAATATGACTTTCCGTATGCAGATGGGTATGTTGGTTTTTGGAATAATCCGTTGACTATTTAACATCCTTTAGCAAGTGTGGAGTTTGTAGAATGGGATAGTACAGCATTTTTAGCTATTACTGAAAACGAAAAAATTATTACAGGGTTAAAAACTAACTTTTCTTCAGCAAGAAATTTAATTGACTATAATAGAGAACAGTAACATAGGGTTAGCGTTTTTGGAAACAAAAATATGGAAAAGAACTGAATGAAACCTTTTCAAATAGATAGATGATAAATAGAAAGTGAATGCTGGCTTGTATAAGCTGAATATTGTGCAAAAAAGGAAGACTGGACAAAATCATCCAATCTTCCTTTTTTCTTTATTTTGTTGTACTACGTTGAATTAAATCCGTGAACAACCGTTGCATAACTGGGTCTGTTTCTTGCATCAATTCTGGATGCCACTGCACAGCCACAACGCTTTGATCCGGATCCTTAGCTTCGAAAGCTTCCACAAGTCCATCAGGGCTCCATGCTGTCGCCACAAAATCAGCGGCTAAGGTTTTAACTGCTTGATGATGATAAGAATTAACGGAGTAATTACTACCCATTAATTGACCAAGATGGCTCTGTTCATTAATTGTGACAGTATGAATTCCAATCTCTGGATGGCTAGCTTGTAAATGCTGAACCGTCCATTCTGGATAAGCACTTAAATCTTGGTACAAATTGCCACCTTGTGCGACATTTAATAGTTGCATCCCACGGCAAACAGCTAGAATAGGTTTCTTTTGTTTAAAAGCTTCCTTAATCAAAGCTAGCTCAAATACATCACGTTTAGGTGCTGTTTCTTCCAATTTAATACTTGGTTCCTCACCATATAAGTGCGGCGAAATATCTTGCCCACCAGCCAATAATAAACCATCAACTTTAGCCATGTATTCTTTGGCTTCAGCTGGATCTCCAACTGGGAAGATAATTGGGATGCCTTCCGCTTTTTTGACACCGTCCACAAATCCTTGAGGTGTGTACGTTACAAAATTGTCGTGAAAAACACTCGCATGCTTCGTTAAACTATTTCCTGCAATTCCAATCATTGGTTTCATCTTGCATATCCTCGCTTTCATCATCTCTATCAAGAGGAAATTTTTAATAGGAATAGGATTCACTTTTAAATTAAAGTCATTCTTATCCAATGCTTTATTTTACAACAGAATACTAAAAAAAGCTAATAAAAAGTAAGTGATGTAAGAAACCTAACAATAACGGCACTTAATTGATAAGAATTCTAAAGAAGTAATCAAAAATGCCATTTTTCGCGATTTATTTAGGTTAAATTAGCTTAATTCATTGCGAAAGATTCTCAGTTGGGCTAAAATAAAGGAAGGTCATAAAATTTAAATCGTAAAAATCACACATTTAGTTGTGTAAATAAAAGAGAGCAAAGGGGAAAATAAAATGGCAGTTTTAGAAGTAAAAGATCTACATGTCTCTATAGAAGACAAAGAAATATTAAAAGGTGTCAATTTAGTCATGAATACAGGTGAAATTCATGCAATTATGGGACCAAATGGAACAGGTAAATCAACTTTATCTGCAGCAATTATGGGACACCCAAGTTACGAAGTTACCCAAGGTGAAATTTTATTAGATGGCGAAAATGTGTTAGAAATGGAAGTTGACGAGCGTGCTCGTGCTGGCCTTTTCTTAGCCATGCAATACCCAAGTGAAATTGCCGGAATTACCAACGCTGAATTTATGCGTGCCGCAATCAATGCGCGTCGCGGAGAAGACGATAAGATGTCAGTAATGGACTTTATTAAAAAATTAGATAGCAAAATGGATGTTTTAGATATGCCAGAAGAAATGGCTGAACGTTATTTAAACGAAGGCTTTTCTGGTGGAGAGAAAAAACGGAATGAAATTTTACAATTAATGATGATTGAACCAACTTTTGCTATTTTAGATGAAATCGATTCAGGATTAGATATTGATGCCCTTAAAGTTGTATCAAAAGGCGTGAATGCTATGCGTGGCGACAACTTTGGTTCATTAATTATTACCCATTACCAACGCCTATTAAACTATGTAACTCCAGATATTGTTCACGTTATGATGAACGGAGTTATTGTTAAAACAGGTGGAGCTGAATTAGCAAAACGCCTAGAAGCAGAAGGCTACAAAGGCATTCGTGATGAATTAGGGATTGACATCGAATTAGATGAAGACTAAGGAGGATTCAAGATGAAAGAGACAAAATTTACAGACCATCTTGATGCCTTACGTGATTTTTCATTAAGTCATGCTGAGCCAGAATGGATGTTAGACTTACGTATAACTATGTTAAATAAAATCGCCGAACTAGATTTACCGTTCTTTGAACGTGTTAAAATCAACCGTTGGCCTTTACTAGAAACACCTGAAATTAACCTTGAAACAGAAGCATTAATGCTTGCTGATGATTTCTTAGAAGTTGATAATGATGCACCAAAAATTGTACAAATTGGACGCCACACGGCTTTAGAACAATTGCCAATGGAACTGATTGAAAAAGGCGTAATCTTTACCGATATCTTTACTGCTTTAACAGAGCATCCAGAATTAGTTAAAGAAGCCTATATGCAATTAGCCGTTAAACCAGATGAAGATAAATTAACAGCTTTCCATGCAGCCTTTATGAATAGTGGAATCTTCTTGTATGTGCCAAAAAATGTCGTGATTGAAGAGCCCTTAGAAGCGTTATTTGTTCAAAATAGCCAAATCAAAGAAAACTTCGTCAAGCACGTTCTAATTTTAGCAGATACAAACAGCGAATTTAGTTACGTTGAAAAATACCAAACAATTGGAAATGAAAAAAACACGGCGAATATCGTTGTTGAAGTCATTACCAAACCAGGTTCAAAAGTTAAGTTTTCAGCTGTTGATCAATTAGGCGAAAATACAACGACTTACTTTAACCGCCGTGGCCATTTGCTAAAAGATTCAACGATTAACTGGGCACTAGGTGTCATGAATACCGGAGATGTTGTCGCTGATTTCGATTCTGATTTAATCGGAGAAGGCAGTCACAGTGAGGTCAAAATTGTTGCCATCAGTATGGGCAAACAAGTTCAAGGAATTGATACGCGTGTGACCAACTATGGTCGTCATTCAATTGGACATATTTTACAACACGGTGTAATCAGAGATAAATCAACCCTGACCTTTAACGGAATTGGACATATTATCAAAGGAGCAAAAGGCGCAGATGCACAACAAGAAAGCCGTGTCCTAATGTTGTCTGATAAAGCTCGTGGCGATGCCAACCCAATTTTATTAATCGATGAAAATGATGTAACAGCAGGACATGCAGCCAGTGTTGGACGTGTTGATCCAGAAGAAATGTACTATCTAATGAGTCGTGGTTTGCGTAAACAAGATGCAGAACGTTTAGTAATTCGTGGTTTCCTAGGTTCCGTAATCGCTGCAATTCCAATCAAAGCCGTGCGTGACGAACTAGTAGAAGTTATCGAAAGGAAGCTAAGCCTATGATTCTTGATGCTGAAGCCTTGAAGAAAGATTTTCCGATTCTATTTCAAGAAGTCAACGATGAACCTCTTGTCTATTTGGATAATGCCGCTACAAGTCAAAAGCCTCAAGCCGTTTTAGATGCTCTTTCAGACTACTATCATTTTGATAATGCCAACGTTCATCGCGGGGTGCATACCCTAGCAGAACGCGCAACAGCAAAATACGAAGCCGCCAGAGAAAAAGTGCGCCATTTAATCAAAGCTAGCGAAACAGCTGAGATACTCTTTACCCGGGGCACAACCACCAGTCTAAACTGGGTTGCTAGAAGTTACGGAGAAGCAAACGTAACAGAAGGCGATGAAATTGTGATTTCCTATATGGAACATCACTCAAACATCATTCCTTGGCAACAATTAGCCAAACAAAGAAAAGCGACACTAAAATATATCGACTTAACCCCAGACGGACAGTTAGATATGGCAAGTGCCAAAAAACAGATTACCGAAAAAACGAAAATCGTAGCCATTGCTCACGTATCCAACGTTTTAGGCGTAGTTAACCCAATCAAAGAATTAGTAGAACTAGCACATCAAGTCGGAGCCGTTATCGTTGTTGATGGAGCACAATCTGTTCCTCATATGGACGTTGACGTCGTAGCCTTAGACGCTGATTTCTATGCCTTTAGCGGACATAAAATGCTGGGACCAACCGGAATCGGGATTTTATACGGCAAACGCCACCTATTAGAAAAAATGGAACCAATTGAATTTGGCGGTGAGATGATTGATTTCGTCTACCAAAACGACAGCACATGGAAAGAACTGCCTTGGAAATTTGAAGCAGGCACTCCGAATATTGCTGGCGCCATTGGATTAGGAGCAGCTGTTGACTATTTAAATCAAGTTGGTTTACCTGCGATTCATCAGTATGAACAAGAATTGGTGGCCTATGTTTTGCCTAAATTAATGGCAATCCCTGGCATTACTATCTATGGACCAACTGATTCAGCCATTCGCACAGGAGTTATTACCTTCAACTTAGAAGGTGTGCATCCTCACGATTTAGCAACAGCAATGGATATGGAAGGAGTTGCTGTTCGAGCCGGACATCATTGTGCGCAACCTTTAATGAACTATTTAAAGGTCAACTCGACAGCAAGAGCTAGTTTTTATTTCTATAATACCAAAGCCGATGCGGACCGCTTCATTGCAGCCCTTTTGGCGACGAAGGAGTTTTTCAGTCATGGCGCTATCTAGATTAGATAATTTATACAGACAAGTCATTTTGGATCATTCCAGTCACCCGCATCATCATGGCGTCTTAGATCAGTCTACGAACCAAATTGAATTAAACAATCCCACTTGTGGCGATGTGATTCAAATTCAACTGTTAGTCGAAGACGAAACCGTAAAAGACATTCGCTTTTCTGGCAGTGGTTGCACTATTAGTACAGCCAGTGCCAGTATGATGACCGATGCAGTGATTGGAAAACCAGTCAAAGAAGCCTTAGCCTTATCCGAAGAATTTTCATTACTCGTTCAAGGCAAAGAACTAACCAACCCTGATAGTTTAGGCGACGCCCAGATTTTAAGTGGTGTAGCCAAATTTCCAGCGCGCATCAAGTGTGCGACATTAGGTTGGAAAGCCTTAGAAAAAGCGTTAATCGAAGGAACAAATACAGGAATTGATGGCCATTTAGCGAGCCACTAAAATCTTAAAAATAGAGAGAAGGAGCGATCTAACATGAGTGAAATACCAGAAGTAAGTGGAGTACCCGAGTTAGACGAATACCAATATGGTTTTCATGACGACGTAGAATCGGTATTTACAACCGGTTCAGGCTTAAGTGAAGAAGTCGTCCGTGAAATTTCCCGGGTCAAAGAAGAACCAGAATGGATGTTAGATTTCCGTTTAAAATCATTAGAACAATTCAACAAAATGCCGATGCAAACATGGGGACCCGATTTATCTGATATCGATTACGATGCCTTAACCTACTACAAAAAATCAAGTGGTGGAGCAGCACGTGATTGGGAAGATGTCCCAGATAAAATCAAAGAAACCTTTGAACGCATTGGAATCCCAGAAGCCGAGCGTAAATACCTAGCCGGTGCTTCTGCCCAATACGAATCAGAAGTGGTTTACCACAATATGAAAGACGAGTTTTCAAAACTAGGCATCGTCTTTACTGATACCGATTCAGCCTTAAAAGAATACCCAGAACTATTCAAAGAATATTTCTCAAAACTAGTTCCACCAACAGATAACAAACTAGCCGCATTAAATTCAGCAGTTTGGTCAGGTGGTACCTTTATCTATGTACCAAAAGGTGTCCGTTGTGACGTACCATTGCAAACCTATTTCCGAATCAATGCAGAAAACATGGGTCAATTTGAACGTACCTTGATCATCGTAGACGAAGGCGCAAGCGTTCATTACGTTGAAGGCTGTACAGCACCAACCTATTCAACCAATAGTTTGCATGCTGCGATCGTAGAAATCTTTGTTAAAAAAGATGCCTATTGCCGTTACACAACCATTCAAAACTGGTCAGACAACGTTTATAACCTAGTAACTAAACGTGCTAAAGCATTAGAAGGCGCAACAATGGAATGGATCGATGGCAACTTAGGAGCAAAAGTTACAATGAAGTACCCAAGTATCTTCTTAGACGGCCGTGGCGCTCGCGGTACGATGTTATCAATCGCTTTCGCTAGTGAAGGTCAAAACCAAGATACAGGCGCTAAGATGATCCATAACGCACCAAATACTTCAAGCTCGATTGTTTCAAAATCGATTGCTAAAGACGGTGGCGAAGTGAACTATCGTGGACAAGTTACTTTTGGTCGGAAATCAGAAGGATCGATTTCCCATATTGAGTGTGACACGATCATTATGGATGACTTATCGAAATCTGATACAATTCCATTTAACGAAATTCATAACAGTAATGTTTCTTTGGAGCATGAAGCGAAAGTTTCGAAGATATCGGAAGAGCAACTTTATTATTTAATGAGTCGTGGGTTGAGTGAGCAAGAAGCGACTGAAATGATCATTATGGGCTTTGTTGAGCCATTTACAAAAGAATTGCCAATGGAATACGCCGTTGAATTGAATCGCTTGATTCAATATGAGATGGAAGGGTCGGTTGGGTAATAAATTTAAAGAGTACCAAAATGTTGTATTAACAATATTTTGGTACTCTTTTATTTCAATGGATGGTTGTTGGTAAATACCATTCGCTAAAATTGATGTAATTTGCAAAACGTTAGCTAGTTTCTTTAAACTTTTCAGGTATGACATTAGCCTATGTTTATAGAGTTTAAAAATATTAAAGGGGTTGTGAAGACATTGAATGACAATTCAAGTTCAGTTCTATGTAATAAAATAAAGCTACTTGGTACAGGAGAAGGCATAGTGTCTGTAGTCTTCACTGTTAAAGATCAATAATAATCGGCATTGTTGTAAAAATTAAGAGAAAGTTACTTTGAATTTGCCTATTTAAAAACCTTATTATTACTGATTATTAGGACTATATCAATAAAAAATTATTGCTGAAAAGCAAATGTGGTTAATCTTTTGAATAGAAGTCAGGACCCTTGTTTGGGTTCTACTTTTTTTAGTAAAAATTATTGCTTTTTGGCAGATATTTTGGCCAAATATCTGCCTCTTTAAAAAAATAGTTATGACTTGAAAAGAGCAATTTTTTGAAAAAAATGACGAAATAAGTTATGAAAGAAAGTGAAATGTGTGGAAACAATTAGACTTTAGTAAAAAAATATGGAGTTACACAACTGAACGTATTTAAAAAAATAATTCAAACAAGCTGATGGATTAGATATCTATATAAAAGCACCTAAGAGAAAATCTAATTCAATAAATAGAGCGAAATATTATTTTTAGAACTAATGATTTTCCATACAATAAAAATAAAATACTATCAATTTACTAGAATAGGAAGTAAATAATGTGTTTTACACTCATTAACTTCCTTCATAAAATACGCATATGTTGGTAAGATATATCTATGAATTGAATAGGGGGAGGAAATTGAATGAGGTTAAATGAACAAATTGAAATTGAGAGAAAAAACAAAGGGTTATCAAAGAAAAAGTTAGTACAAATTATTGAGGAATCTATTGGATTAACATTTAAGTGGAAACAATTAAACGTTGGGAATCAGGAACTTCTAGTATTGATCCCAAAGTTTTGGCATTTCTAAGCGAATTATATGATGTATCCATAGAGGATTTAGTTTCTGAAGAAATAGAGCCAATTATGAATAATGGAGAAAGATACTATAGGTTTGGAAAAGATATAAGTGACTATTGTTCTGTTGAAAATATTGCTGAGTTTGTTAACAAATATGAAGTGGTACAAAGTAGTGATTGGATTGTAGCACCAAAATACGATTTAATTATGCGTTGTTATGAGGATCACTTGAAATTTGAACATGATGGTTATTATAATTGTAAAGCTGCCTATGATATTTGTAAACGTTGGATGGTAGATAATGAAAGGTCATACAATGAGGAAGAATTGTACAGACGAATATATGATGATAGCGCAGGTTATTTAGGGGTTAAAGAAAAGAGAGATCCTGTTAATCACTTAGATTTATTAGAAGAATTAGAAGCTGTATTACACGATATATGTGGCTATTTGGAACTTTTTGATATAGGAGGATTCGATAGATGGGAATACATTTAAAAATAAGAGAAGAACGAAAAATTAAAGGTATGACTCAAGAACAATTAGCTGAAAAAATAGGTGTTTCAACAAAAATAATTGTGCAGTGGGAGAACGAAAAATATACGCCATCATTGGAAAATTTAAAAAGATTAAGAACAGAGTTTGGGATTACTTTAGACTATCTTTTAAAGGATAATATTGAATTAAAGAGTAGATATGATAATTATGTGAAATTGGGGAAAAATGTTCTTGAATTGGTAGATGAAGAATACCCGCTTGAGTTTATCCAAAATTATTATATATGTTCCAGAGAACCTAGCTTGTTAATTCCTAGAAAGTTGGCAGTGGAGTTTATTAATGAGGTTGGTGAAAGAATTAAGAATGTTGAACCTTCAAATAGTAAAGAGATAAAATCTATTCAAAAAGATATGAAGCATTTTTTATTTTTTTGGTATAAGTATAATAAAGGTAAATACTTACTCTCAAAGGAATTGAAGATTAAAATGTTGACTATGAATAGTGCTTCTTTCAATACTGAAGAAATCGCAAAGTACTTACAAGATTCTATATGTTTGAAAAAGCCAATGCTACTTTTAAGAAACTTGATGATAAGTAGATTAATAGAAGAATGTAAGTTGTTTGATTATGAATTAGACAATGAAATAACTAAAGAATTGGATTTTACTGGTGAGATTATGTGGCCAATAGAAACTTATAAATAACAAGGGAAATAGAATGGAGGAATCACATAGAGAATACGATTTGTGGAGCAAAAAATATGATACTTTAGTTCAAATGATTAGTTATAGGTATGATGTCAAATGTACAGAATACTCAGCAGCAATGAATGGGATAACAGTATATTTTTATAATTCAAAAGAAGTTATGAATGCTGTGAAAAAATTTCACGCTTATTTAGAGTATGGGGTGGTTGATTCCATGCAAACGAATGAGCGTATGATAAATATTTATGCAGCTATGTTTAAAGCTTTAAAAATCGATCAAAATGTAGATGAAGTTTTTCTAAATAAGGTATATATGAAATACAGAGAGAGTTCGATCCAAGAATTTTTATCATTAAGTAAGATTAATTATAATTTATACGAAGGAAAATAAGAAATTAGTGCTAAATTGAAAAGAATAAGAGGGTCAATAGAGCTAATACAAAGAGTTTGCTGACTATTTTAGAATTTTAAATTTTTATTTATAACGACTTAATTATTAAAAAAATTCCTGTTAATAATGTTGCGAAAGAATAAATTTGAAATCCTGTTAAAAAATAAAACATCTTAAACATTAGCAAATGTTTAGGATGTTTTTCATTTATAGTTCACGATTTCAAATACCCCCGCAAATGTTCCGCAGTATAAGATCCAGCGGCGTCCAATAAATCAATTGGATATCCTTGAAAAAGCACATTGCCACCTAAATTTCCTCCGCCTAAGCCCATATCAATAATCCATTGAGCTTGGCTAATAATTTGCAAGTTATGCTCTAAAACAATTAAAGTTTTATTTTCTTTCAGAAGTTTTTTGAACAAAGATAGCAAGTTCATCACATCGGCTTCATGTAGTCCCGTGCTAGGTTCATCTAATATCAGTAAATTATCCGTAGTTTGATGAATTATTTTAGCGATTTTTAACCGTTGGAGTTCCCCGCCTGAAAATGTATCTAAAGACTGTCCCAATTTTACATAGCCTAAATTAACGTCAATTAAATTTTGAATAGCTTCTTTTAATGATGGATCATCAAATAAATCAACGGCTTCCCCAATTGTTAATTGCAAAATATCATAAATAGTCCTACCATGCCAGGTTACAGATAATGCTTCTTCATTGTATCTTTTCCCATGGCATTTCTCACAAGGTTGCTCTACATCGCCCATATAAGCCAAGTCCAATTTTATATAGCCTTTCCCTTTGCATAGAGGGCAGGCACCTTTGCCGTTATAACTAAAATAAGAACTACTTTTTCCTGAATAATGAGCAAAAATATTTCTAATTTTGTCAAAAACATTCAGGTAAGCGAGGACATTTGAACGACTGCTGCCACGTATCGGACTCTGATCAAGAATGGTTGCCTCTGGATATTTCTTTTTAAAAAGATGGCGAATTAATGTACTTTTTCCTGAACCAGCGACCCCCGTCACAACTGTCAAACCATTTTTAGGTAGTTTAATTGAAGCCTCAATGACATTATGAAGGCTAGCATGCTCCAAAGTATAGTAAGAGGAAAAAAGTTTCTTTTTAGTGTTGATAAAATGAGAGCGGGATAGGGTCTTTCCAGTTAGTGTATTTGATTCCAATAAACCTTGATAAGTCCCTTCAAAAGTAATCCTTCCACCGTTAATGCCAGCGCCTGTACCTATGTCAATAATATGGTCGGCAATTTTGATAATGTCAGGATCATGGTCAACCAAAACAACGGTATTCCCTTTACTTTTTAACCCTTCAATGATTGTTGTCATGCCTAGAATATCTTCTGGATGAAGACCAACACTAGGCTCATCGAAAATGTACAAGACATCTGCAAGGGCGTTAGTTAAATGCTTGGTCATTTTTATTCGTTGGGATTCGCCACCTGAAAGAGTTGAAGTCGGACGATTGAGAAATAAATAGCTTAATCCGACAGTCTTTAAGCTTTCTAATTTTTTGATTAAATCTTTAAGAACAATTTCAACACTAGGGGAATCTATTTGGTTGATAAAGGAAATTAAGTCAGAAATAGGCATCATCACGCAATCTGCAATCGATTTTCCATCTATTTTGGCAGAACGAACCAAATCATTGACTCTTGTAGCAAGGCATTCAGGGCAATCTTCCACGTGCAGGATTGCGTTAAGTTGAGCCGCATATTTAGGATCTTCTTTTTCGATAAAACTTTTAGTAATTCTGGGAATAATCCCAATATAAGTGGATGTTTTTGGCCATTGTTCCGTTGGGTGAAGAGTAGCACTTCCAGTATTGTACAAAAGAAGTTCGCGTTCATTTGTTGTAAAGTCTTTAATTTTTTTATCATTATCAAAGTTTCCCGTTTCAGTATATCTAGTTAAACGCTAGCCACCTGGTTGAAAAGTCGGAAAATTGATGGCACCTTCATTCAGTGATTTATCAAAGTTGATTAAATGGGCTAAATCAATTTCTTTTGTCTCGCCTAAGCCTTTACATAGTGGACACATGCCTTGAGGATGATTAAATGAGTAAACCATGGAGTAGCCGATAAAGGGTTTAGCAATTCTTGAAAATAATAACCTTAAACTGGTATAAATATCCGTCACTGTGCCAACTGTTGAGCGGGCATTGCCACCAATTTTTTTCTGATTAATGACAATAGAGACAGGTAAGTTTTCAATTTCATCCACAACAGGTTGAGCATAATGAGGCAGCAATTGTTGAATATAGCTAGAGTAGGTATCATTTAGCAAGTGTTGGAACTCGGCTGCTAAAGTGTCAAAGATTAATGAGGATTTTCCTGAACCTGAAACACCAGTTGCAACGGTTATTTTGTGTTTAGGAATAGTTAGTGAGATATTTTTAAGGTTATTTGTTCGTGCACCTTTTATAGTAATAAAATCACTCATGAAAGCCCGTCCTTTCTTCTTTAAGTGCACTAGAAAATTTGCTTGAGAGTTGTGCAAACTTTATCTTTTCTTTTTCTGTAAATATGCTGTCGGCTACTTGTGAAAGTTGTTGATGCCCTAAATTGATAGTTTGAAGGAATTGTATGCCACTATCAGATAGACTTGTTATGAGTTCACGTCCATCTTTTTCACTTGGTTTTTGGGTAATATATCCTGTTAATTTGAGTTCTTTTAAAGCTTTAGAAAGTTTGGTACGGCTAATGCCAAGGGCGATACTAATTTCAGAAGGCAACTGCTCTTCTTTTAAAGATAAGTGGTGCAAAATATCATATTGAAGCCAACTAATATTTTATGGATTTTTCATATTTCTTTCCGCGACAAGTTCACACTGCAAATCGATAAGCGCATTTGTTAATAAAGTCATACTTTTCACCTCGGATATAGTTTCTATATAGAAACTATATCTTATTTGCAATTAAATGATAATAATTATTTATCTATTATTAAACACATAGTTATGTTAAAATTATGATAACTAGCGTGTAGTATAAGAAAGGAGTAATAAAAAATGAAAATAAAGAAAACTATAAAGGAAAATTTGATTTTACGGATAGTTCTCTATTTATTGATAGGTATCCCTGTGGGTTTATTAATGATAGATAACGAAATAGTACTTGGTTTAGGAATGATGTTATTATTCTTAACAGCACTTAAACCGGAGAGTTCCAAAAAAAGAAAACGGAAAAATAAAATTTAGCAGGTAATTTAAGTCTAATTAAATCAAAAGGAAGTTTTATAATATGGTTGTCTATCTGATAATGGAATAGAGGTTTTGAAGAAACCTTTAAGTATTCAACATCCCTTATTCAGTGCTGAATTGGTAGAATAGGACGGCTTAGTATTACTGAAAATAAAAAATATAATGGTTTTGAAAATTAATGTCTTTTCAACGAAAGGTTTGCTTTTTTGTAATTAGTAGCTATCTTTTTTTGAATTTTAAGTAAACTAAAAAAATGTTTGACAACGTTTTCTTTTAATGCTAAAGTAGGTTCATAAGTTAGATACAGGAGTGTTACTGATACGATCAGGCACCACCAAGTCAATAATAACGTTAAGGGACTCCCTTATTCATTTTGCGATGAAAGTTATTTACGATGTTGGTGTTTTTTTCTGTTTTTGAAGGGGGAAACCGAATGTTGACTGTTGTGAAATCTTTAAATAATAATATCATATTAGCTGTTAATAAAGTGGGCAACGAGTTAGTAGCATTTGGAACTGGCATAGGATTTAAGCGGAAAAAAGGTGACCAAGTACCGATGGAAGAGGTGACTAAAGTTTTTCAATCCGGAATGAACCATCAAGCCAGTCGATTGTTAGAAGGATTAAGTCCAGAATTATTAAGTGTCACTGAAAAAATAATTACCCTAGGTGAGAACAAATTAAATTTAGACATAAATTCATCTTTACTTTTTACTCTTGCAGATCATTTAAGATATGCTATTGAGCGAAAGGAACAAAAGATAGATATTGATACACCTTTCCAGTGGGAGATACCTCATCTATATTTTAAGGAGTATGAAATCGGCATAGAATCGTTGCAGTTAATTCAAATAGAACTTGGGATTGAACTACCAACTACTGAAGCTTCATTTATTGCTTTGCATTTTGTTAACGCTCAAATGGATAATCAATCGATGAATCAAACGATTCGTATGACAACGTTAACCAAAGACATTGTTAAGATTATTCAAGCATGTTTCAATATAAATTTGGATAAGACGACGATGACCTATTCTCGCTTTATTACTCATTTACGCTATTTTATTGCAAGACAAGAATCGGAAAAATTGCAGAGTGCACCGATGGATAGTACTTTAAAAACTATTATTCAAGAACGATATAGTAAAAGTTATGAGTGTGGTTTAATGATTAAAGATATGTTATTAAAGGTATATGGATGGCAAATTTCGGAAGATGAGCTAGTGTACTTAGTCATTCATATTGAAAGAATAATTAAATAACGTTTTGTCTATGGTGTGTTACTGAAAACAGGCATTAACCTAAACAAAAATGTGCAAAGCTTAATTTTATCATTAAGTTGGCAGATTTTTGTTTAGGTTTTTTTTATAGAAAAATAGATAGAAAAGAGGACTGAGCATGGATAAAAAAGAGTTAGCAAAAGCAATTATTAAAGAAATAGGGGGATCAGAAAATATAAATCAAAGTTGGCATTGTATTACTCGACTGCGCTTTAATTATAAGGACAAGGACCAAATTAATTTAGAGAAAATTCGCCAGTTAGAAGGGGTCTTA
Source organism: Carnobacterium maltaromaticum DSM 20342 (assembly GCF_000744945.1). Taxonomy (NCBI): domain Bacteria; kingdom Bacillati; phylum Bacillota; class Bacilli; order Lactobacillales; family Carnobacteriaceae; genus Carnobacterium; species Carnobacterium maltaromaticum. The sequence goes on along the minus strand of NZ_JQMX01000001.1, from coordinate 1,346,286 downwards.
GGTGCACAATTTCAAAGTGGACAGTTTCAAATTATTATTGGTAACGAGGTGACAAGTGTTTATGCTGAAATTAGTCAGTTATTAGATGGAAAAATACAGGAAAGTGCAAAATCTGGTCATCATGGTAATCCAATCGAAGTTGTTCTCGATACAATTTCAGGTATATTTACACCTTTATTACCAGCTATTACTGGCGGTGGTTTACTTAAAGGTGTTATGGCTTTACTTGTTGCGATGAAGCTTTTATCGGAAACAAGTTCAAGTTATGAGATTTTAGCTATGATTTCAGATGCACCTTTTCATTTTTTACCATTTTTAATTGCTTATTCAGCAGCTAAACGCTTTAAAACGGATCAATCTTTAGCGGTTACTTTAGCTGGGATTTTAATGTATCCAACAATTATGAATTACGCAAATGGTGGGGAAGTTAATTATCTGAAATTTTTAGGTATAAATGTTCCAATGAATAATTATGCTTCATCCGTTCTACCAATTATTTTAGGTGTCTTATTATTAAGCTACATTCACAAATATATGAACCAGATTGTTCCAAAATCAGTAAAAATTATTTTTGTACCATTACTAACTTTAGTCATTACAGCGCCCATTTTATTAATGGTAATTGCGCCATTAGGAAACTACATCGGTGTATACTTAGAGCGCTTCTTTGCAACTATGTTTGCAGTTGCAGGACCATTAGCAGGTATGTTGATGGGGGGATTAATGCCACTGATTGTTATTACTGGTATGCATTATGCTTTCTTTCCTGGAACTTTCGCTAGTTTAGATAAAGTTGGTTACGATATCATGTTGCTACCAATGAACTTTGTGGCAAATTTAGCCCAAGCAGGAGCTGTTTTGGGAGTCTTAATTAAAACAAAAGATAAAAAAATGAAACAGCTATCTTTCTCAACGATTATTCCAGCCATTTTCGGGATTACAGAACCAGCAATTTATGGTGTCACGATGAAACTCAAGAAACCATTTTATGCCAGTTTAGCTGGAGGAGCTATTGGTGGCGCAATCTTCGGACTATTTAATGTTAAGAGCTTTGCTTTTGCAGTTCCTGGTATTATGTCATTGCCATCTTATTTAGAAAAAGGTACGAATAATTTTATGTTAGCTGTCATTGGGATTGGTGTGAGTTTCAGTGTCTCGCTGATTATTACTTTATTGCTAAACTTTGAAGAGAGTTCGATTGAAACGCAACAAGCTGAATTTTCTCAGCCTGTCCTCCCAATTAATAAAGACTTGCCAATTGATGTTTTAAGTCCCTTAAGTGGGGAAATTTATCCATTAGAAACGGTTCCAGATGCAACTTTTTCAAATGAAATGGTCGGTAAAGGCGTAGCAATTATGCCTAATGAAGGGATGGTTAAAGCGCCATTTTCAGGAACTGTCACAATGTTAACATCAACGAATCATGCAATTGGTTTAACGTCAGATGAAGGTGTAGAGCTTCTAATTCATATTGGTCTAGAGACTGTTGAATTGGCTGGAAAAGGTTTTGATTTACTCGTAACAAAAGGACAATCTGTTAAACGTGGTCAAGATATTTTAGCTTTTGATTTAGAAACAATGAAAAAAGCGGGAATGAATATGATTTCGCCTATAGTCGTTACAAATTCATCTCAGTATCTTGATGTCATTCACACAGCAAATTTAGTAGTAACTGCTGGTGAAAGTAAATTATTAATGCTAATTAACTAAGGTAACACAGTTCGTTTAGCAATTAAGCTATGCGACTTAAAAATAACTCAACCATTATAGGAGGAATTTACGATGATGAAGGAATTACAAACAGGATTTCCAAAAGGATTTTTATGGGGTGGCGCAACAGCAGCTAATCAAATTGAAGGAGCTTTTGATGAAGGAGGGAAAGGTTTATCAACAAGTGATTTTGCCGCATTTAAAGATCCATATGCCGGAGGAGCAGTTGATAATTTTACTTTTAATGTTAGCTCTCAGGAATTAACCGAATATACTGAAAACCCAGAAAAATATTTATTTCCTAAGCGTTGGGGAATCGACTTTTACCATCGTTATATAGAAGATATTGCGCTTTTTGCTGAGATGGGCTTTAAAACTTTTCGAATTTCAATTTCGTGGGCACGCATTTTCCCAACAGGATTAGAAACAGAGCCGAATGAAGAGGGATTAGCTTTTTATGATAAAGTTTTTGATGAATGTTTAAAATATGGCATTGAACCTTTAGTCACAATGTCACATTATGAAATGCCTATTGAATTAACACGTCGTTATAATGGATGGGTTAGTCGTGAATTAATTCCACTATTTGAAAATTATGCTCGTGCTATTTTTAAACGTTATGCAGAAAAAGTAAAGTATTGGATTACGTTTAATGAAATGAATATGAATTTAAATAGTTTATACACTGGAGCAGGAGCTCAAATTGACCGAGTAGATAATGTTTTACAAGCGACTTATCAAGCTTCACATCATCAATTTTTAGCTAGTGCAATTGTGGTTAAATTAGCCCATGAAATGATGCCACAGGCACAAATTGGTTGCATGATTAACCAAATTGAGTCGTATGCTAAGACAACTAAACCAGAGGATCAATTGCAAGCCTTGAAATCAAACCAATTAAATATGTTTTATCCAGATGTACAAGCCCGAGGAGAATATCCAACATATATGACTCGTTACTTTTCTGATAATAACTTAACAATTGAAATGGTGGAAGGGGACGCTGAAATTCTAAAAGCTGGAGTTGTTGACTTTGTTGCAATTAGCTATTATATGACCCATGTGACAGAGGCTCGTCCAGATGCAAGTAAATTAGCGGGTTCATTTGACAGCCCAATTAAAAATGAGCATTTAGAGTTATCTCAATGGGATTGGCCAATTGATCCAATTGGGTTAAGGATTTCATTGATGAAATTGTATGATCGTTATGAGTTGCCGTTGTTCATTTGTGAAAATGGGTTAGGAGCTAAAGATGTTGTTTCAGCAGATGGTGAAATTCATGATGACTATAGGATTGATTATATTAAAAAACATATTGAACAAATGAAAGAAGCAATTAAAGATGGTGTTGATTTAATGGGTTACACAACATGGGGATGTATCGATTTAGTAAGTTGTGGCACATCACAAATGAGTAAACGTTATGGATTTATCTATGTTGATCAAGATGATGAAGGTAATGGAACGCTAGCTAGAATACCAAAATCTTCATTTTATTGGTACAAAGAAGTAATTGCAACAAATGGTGAAAACTTAGAAGGATAGATAGATTGAGCAAGCTAATTAATCACTCATTAGCTTGTTTCTTTGTTTACGTGGCATAGGTATACGTTTGTCGGTTCACTGGTTCCAATTGTTCCGCATATTGAAAACCTTTTCAAAGGATTACCTGTAATTTGAAGATGATGCTCTAAGACAATTTTTCTTTCAGAAGTTTTTTGAACAAAGATAGCCAATTCATCGAATAGTAGGAAATTATCCGTAGTTTGATACATTATTTTTAATCGTTGGAGCTCCCTAGCAGAAAATGAATTTAATGACTGTCCCCATTTTAAATTAACGTCAATAAAAAAGTTTTTGTTGACAAAATTAAAAGCGCTTACTATAATACATGTTAAGACGACTTAATACATGTTAATACAAGTTGAAGAGAAGGGGGATACAATGAAAAAAGAAATTTCTGGAAGCACTCTAGTTCCACTCTATAACCAGTTAGCTAATCTGATTGAAAATAAGATACTATCTGGTAGTTATCAATATGGTGAGAAACTTCCTTCTGAAGGTGAATGGATGAAAACATATGATATTAGTCGCGTTACGGTTAGAAATGCTTTAAAGATGCTTGTTGATCGAGGGATTGTTGAAAAAAAACAAGGGAAAGGCGCTTATGTTGTATTTCCTGTCTACAAAGAAACAATTAGTGCCGGCGGTAGTTTTACGTCAGCAGGTGTCACATCTAATAGTATTCCGACTACCAAAATTTTAAAAAAGGAATACCTAGGTTTAAGTGACGGTCAAAAAGCAGAATTGGGATTTATCGAGTCTGAAATAATTTCCTTAAAGCGTATCCGAAGCATTGATTATCAACCGGTTATTTTTGAAATTGATTACGTTGTGAAAGAAATGGAAGCGCTTGTTGATAATTTGACAGAATCTGATTCTTTAATTGAGGTGTTGAAGTCGCAGGGATATCACATCAATCATTTTGATAATGTCATTGACGTGTCAATTGCATCAGCTGAAGTAGCTCAATATTTGCAAGTTGAAGAAGGGGATCCGTTGCTTCACATTAAGCAACAAGTCTTAAATGCTTCCAACAAACTTATTTACTTCAATGAACAGTTCATTAATTCTAAATTATATAAAGTTGCCATTCGTTCTTATTAAGATAAAAAGGAGATGTATCATGAAAAAAATAATTATTGCAACCCATGGAGAGTTGGCGTTAGGCATTAAAAATGCCCTTGAGTTGATTGCTGGTAGTATGGCTAAAGAGATTTCGACCTATTCTTTGACACCTGGGAAAAGTGCTACAGATTTTGTGGCAGAGATTGAAAAGGAGATGATTGACCATCCTGATCAGCAGTTTATTGTTATGGGAGATATGTACGGAGCTAGCGTTGTAAACGCTATGTTAAGTTTGGTAAATTATCCCAATGGTGTGTTGCTTTCTGGTGTGAATTTAAGTTTGGCGTTGCAAGTACTTCTAGATGGATCAGAAATGATTTCAGATGAATCAATTGATGAGATGATTAAAGAAGCTCAGAAAGGGATTGTTCGTATTCAACTTGATCAAATAGAGTTAGAAGAAGAAGATTTTTAGAGAGGAAGTTATCAAATGTCGGAAAAAAAAGTATTTTTAGATATTTTTAATACAAGAAAACCAATTATTGCCATGATTCATTTAAAAGGAGAGTCAGAAGCAGAGATTCAAGAGCGTGCCAAAAAGGAAATTGCGATTTATGTTGAAGAAGGCGTAGATTGTATCATGATGGAAAATTATTATGGGGATTTTATTCAGCTTGAAAAAGCTATCCAATACATTGTTTCCCTGAAATTGCCAATTCCAATTGGAGTAAATTGTTTGAATTTAGATAGTATGGGTTTTTACTTGGCAAATAAATACGAGCTAGATATTGTTCAAGTCGATTCAGTTGTTGGTCATGTCAAGCAGCGAGATGAAGCAACGCTCCAAGCTTTCTTTGATCTAGAACGAGGACGAACCAAAGCTTGCTTAATCGGTGGTGTCCGCTTTAAATATCAACCAGAATTATCAGAAAAGAGCTTATCAGAGGATTTAAACATTGCTAAAACGAGATGTGATGCTGTAGCAGTGACTCAAAATGCAACAGGCGAAGAAACATCAATGGAAAAGATTCAAGAATTTAGAGATTCTCTTGGTGAGTTTCCTTTGGTGGTAGCAGCAGGTGTAACAGATGATAATGTCTTGGCACAATTAGCAATTTGTGATGCAGCAATTGTGGGAAGTTGTTTTAAGGATACAAAAAAAGATACTGGCGATGTCAGTCGTGAAAATGTACGAAAATTTATGAAATTGATAAAAAAACATAGGGAGGCGTTATAGTGATGAGTATTAAATTAGTGATAGTAGATCACCGTTTGATTCATGGACAAGTTGGATTTACCTGGACAAAGTTTTTACAAACCAATTGTATCTTAATTGCTAGTGATACAATTATGCAGGATCCGTTGAAGATGACAGCGATGAAGATGGCTGTGCCAACTGGTGTTAAACTAGTTATGAAAAGCATTGATGATTCTATCGCAGCGTTAAATTCTGGTGTAACAGATAAGTATAGTTTATTGATTTTATGTGAGTCAATAGAAGACGTAGCCAAATTAGCCAGTCAAGTGCCGTTGATTAAGGAAATTAATTTAGGTGGCATGAAGGATGGTGCGGATAGAAAGCAAGTCTCAAAATCAGTTCACTTATCAGCAGATGATATCGAGTTGATTCAACAATTGTTAAAAACAGGTGTTGATCTAACCGTTCAGATGGTACCTGATGAGCAAGCTGTTGACATCAGAAAATTGATTTAAGGAGGAGAAATAAATGGAGATTACTGCTGGAAATATAATCTTGATATTTTTAATTGCATTTTTTGCATACATGCATAGCTTCTTTGGTTCAACTATGTGGAATCGACCGATTGTTGTTGGCCCTTTAGTGGGATTGGCGCTTGGTGATGTAGAGGCTGGTTTGAAATTAGGTGCTACCCTTGAACTCGTCTTTATGGGAGCCTTTCCAGTTGGTGCTAGCAATCCGCCAGATTTTGTTTCTGGAACGATTATTGCTACAGCATATGTTATTATGAGTGGTCAATCGATTTCAAGTGCCGTTTTACTGGCTGTGCCAATTGCCACATTGGTGCTTTTAATTGATAACTTGCAAATGACCTTTCTCTTAACTCATGCGAGCCACAAAGCTGATAAATATGCCCAAGAGGGGAATATAAAAGGCGTTGAACGAACGCAAATTATCTATTCAATCTTGAATAAAGTCATACTTGCTTTGGTGGTTGCCGTTGGATTTGCTCTTGGTGTACCAGCAATTGAGAAAATTTTATCTTTTGTTCCTGCATTTATTACCCATGGCCTTGATATTGCAGCAGGCATCATCCCAGCTATCGGGTTCGCCATGTTGGCTAAAATGATGTTAACCAAAAATATGGTGCCTTTTCTTTTACTAGGTTTTCTATTAACGGCTTATTTAAATGTAACCGTTGTAGGTGTGGCACTTTTCGGGATTGTAGCAGTGATGTTAGTGATGTCCGTTAGTAAAAATAAGACACAACAGGAGGATTTTGTCGATGACAACGAATTCTAAACCATTAAATGAAGTAGCAGAAGGATCTAAATTAACACGGAAAGATTTTTGGTCAGTGTTCTTTCGTTCGCTGACACTGGATGCCTCATGGAATTATGAGCGCATGCAGAACGTAGCATTTGCCTACACGATGGCGCCTATTATTAAGAGACTATATGAAACCAAGGAAGAGCGGGCCTTAGCTCTGCAGCGTCACCTAGAGTTTATGTCGATTACACCACATATTTCCACTTTGTTATTTGGTATCACGAGTGCTATGGAAGAGGAAAATGCCCGCAACAATGATTTTGATTCTTCCTCGATAAGTGCCGTTAAATCAAGTTTAATGGGACCGATTGCTGGAGTTGGTGATTCATTTTTCTGGGGAACCCTTAAAGTGATTGCTACAGGAATTGCCATCTCATTATCTAATCAGGGAAGTATCTTTGGTCCCATCGCCTTTTTGCTGATTATTAATGTGCCACACTTTGCGCTGAGATATATCTGTTTAGATAAAGGGATTAAGTTTGGTGCTAAGTTCTTTGGTGAATTAGGAAACAGTGGTTTAGTTCAATCTATTACTCAGTCAGCTTCGATTCTTGGGTTAATGGTAATCGGTGCGATGACGGCATCTAACGTTAAATTTGAGTTAATTATGAAAGTTGGTGGCGGAAAAATTGCTGAGTCATTACAAACCTATGTTGACCAAATTATGTTAGGCTTTTTCCCAGCAATGTTCTTTTTAATTATTTATTGGTTATTAGGGAAGAAAGTCAAAACAACGGTATTATTGTTAGGTGTTATTCTGTTTTCAATAGCAGTAGCATTAGTTGGATTAGCTTAAAAGAGGATTAAAGTCACTATCTATGACATTTGTCTTATTGATAAAAATTTATATCTAAGCAAAAAAGAAATAAAACAAGGTCTGTTTTATTTCTTTTTTGTTTTTAGTATCTGTAACATAAGCACTTTTTTACGTTATCAACTGCCTAGATTAATTAAACCTTTAAAAATGTAAGCAACTCCCGAAGTAACTCATTATCGTTATATTTATCAATAGCTGCGACAATATTTTGATTATTACGAGTTGTTTCTAAATCGCTAATATTGATATGATATTTTTCTTCCAAGGTCCCATCATTTATTCCTGAATATAAGAATGCCAGGCCTTTCCCAACTGAAACTAAAGATAAGCCTTTATTCAAGCTTTTTACATAAGAATTTACCTTTAAATTTAATCCATTTTTAATCCCTTGGCTAATGACAAAAGCAACAATAACCGGGGACTGCTGTCTTTCAAATAAGATAAAGGTTTCTTGACTTAAATCAGCAAAATTTAATTTTTTGATGACTTAATTTACTGGTATAATAAGGTAGAAGTGAGTTTATGTATCAGCGTTTTTCAGACCCAATAAAAATACAAACAAAGTGAGGGAATGCCACTATGGAATTTAAAAAATTTACAGAAAATGATTTGGTTAAATGTACAAAAACGTTTATTGAAATTTTTAATGACGAGCCATGGAATGATAAATGGACCGTTGAAAGAGCCGAACATTATCTATCTGATTACTATCATACACCTGGATTTACTGGGGTTTTAGCGCTAGAAGAGAATGAAATAGTTGGCTTTATTTATGGTGTGAGTAAAGTCTGGTGGGATGGAAATGAATTTTATATACATGAAATGGGTGTAAAGAGAAACTTTCAAAATAAAGGAATTGGTAAAGCCCTTTTGAATCATTTAATCAAGGAACTTGATAGTAGTGATATTAATAATTTTGCACTTCTAACGGATCGTGGAGTGCCTGCTGAAGAATTTTATAAAAGAAACGGTTTTAAAGAAATAGAGAGGCTTGTATTTTATAGTCGAGACCTCTAATTGTTAATTGCTCTCTTTACTGGTACAATAAGCCAATAGATAAGAAGCACAATACTTTTGTAGTATAGCTGTTCCAAGCAATAAAAAATAGAAGAAACTGTTCGAAATAATCTGAGAAATAAGAGGAGCAAAATAAAGACTATGAGAAATATAAAACTTACGATTGAATATGATGGAAAACGTTACTTAGGTTGGCAGAGACTGGGTGATTCTGATAATACGATTCAAGGGAAAATTGAAAATATTTTAAAACAAATGACCACTGAAAAAATTGAAATTATTGGTTCTGGTCGGACAGATGCAGGAACCCATGCGCGAGGACAAATTGCTAATTTTAAAACAGAATCAACGATGGAGTTGGCAAAAATGCTTGAGTTTATGAATCGCTATTTGCCTCGTGATATTATCATCAAAAAAGTCGAAGAAGTTCCTGAAAGATTCCATTCTAGATACAACGCGACTGGAAAAAAATATAGTTATTATATCTGGAATGATGCGATTCCTTCAGCATTTGAACGCCAGTATACTTTTCAATATGCAAAAAAATTAGATATTGATCGAATGAATAAAGCGTGCAGTCTATTAATTGGAAGCCACGACTTTATTGGTTTTTCTTCACTTAAAAAGTCGAAAAAATCAACGGTTCGAACAATTGAAGAGCTGTCTATCCAGAGAGAGGGTAAGAAAATTCATTTTACCTTTGTGGGAGATGGTTTCTTACACAATATGGTTAGAATCATCATGGGGACGCTTTTAGAAATTGGTGCAGGCACAATGATTGTGGACTCTATTGAAGAAGTTTTTGAAAGTAAAATTAGACAATATGCTGGGGAAACTGTACCTTCCCAAGGTCTTTTCCTAGATGAAGTTTACTACCGTTAAGATTGAACTGAATAAATCGAAAAGGAACCCATTCAATTTTGAATGAGTTCCTTTTTTGTTTAATAAAGTAGTCTTACCCAATAATTGTGAATGTTACTCTTTTTCTTTAGCCCATGAAATCATGAAAGATAATAAGAATAAACTAATGACTGTTCCTTCACGTACAACAATAGGCAATTGATAAAGCAAGGAAAGAAGCAATGAAAAAGATACGCAGAAGATATCGATGCTATAACGATAGAATTTGAAGCTGTGATTACTTCGGTTGGCAATTAAGACACAAAAATGTTCGATTGGAAATTTCAATAGATTTAAGAATAAAGCACGTCCGGTGCTATATCCACTAATTGTTGTTCCAACAATAAATAGGAGGACACGTAGAAAGTAATTAGAAATAGTGACAGATTTTAAAAAGGTATATAGAAAAAGATTAATTATAGTACCAAATAAGAGTAACGCCATAAGCATCAAGAAGTAAGGCTTAATCGCACGTTGATTGTCGAGAAACCAACAGAGTAGTAAAAAACAACAGTTAATGATTGTCGTAATAGTTCCAATTTTAATTGTTGTAACGTTTGCTAGAGCAACGTTGAGAGAATTGAAGCTACTGACTCCAATCATTGCTTTAATGGTTAGGCTAATTCCAAAAGCACTAAACATATAAAAAATAAGCGATTTAATTAATTTGTTTGTATTCATTCAAAGAACTCCTTTAGGATTTTCCTTAATTATATGGTAAAATCGATTTAGACTATATGAGATATCTCATAGTTTAAAGGGGTAATTTTATGATTAAAACTGCTTATCAAGTTTCAAGTAAAAAACAACTTTTGCAACAAATCAATTTTTTCTCAGAAGAAACCTTAAAAAATAGTTTTATTTTTGAATTTGGTATGAACGAATTTATTCAGCAAGAAGGGAATGAAATGCCTTTTATCTTTTATATTTTGCAAGGTAAAGCCAAAATTTTAAAGACAGAAGAAAATGGAAAACGTTTGATTATTCAGTTCATTGAACGAAATGATTTTATTGGTGAATTATCGCTAGTCAAAGCTGAAGAGCGAGGGAAAGACGTTGTTTCACTTGGTCAGACAATTTGTTTGGGAATTCCAATGTCTTATGCTCAGTCAGTTTTGTTGAATGATGTCCATTTTTTACAAAAAATCAGTCAATATATTGGACATAAATTATTGATTCGTATGGAGCATTTTGCAGCAAATCAATCCTTTGATTTGAAGTATCGGCTAGCAGAATTAATGCTTGCGGTTTCAGTAGATGATTTATACAAGGAAAAACACACAGAAATTTCCGAATATTTAGGGGTAAGCTACCGTCATTTATTGCATATATTTAGTCAATTCAAAGAATGGGGATTTATTGAAAAAAAAGGTCAAAACTATCAAATTCATCGAAAGAACTTAGAGCTATTTTTAAGGGAGAAACAGAGTTAATTCTTTTTTTTAGGAGAATATAAATAAAAAAAGGCGTTCCAGTTAAGGAAGCGCCTGTTGGATTAAAAAGTGTGTCCATGTATTAGTCATTATTTTCCTTTAAATAATCGACCAAGTTTCTTAAACAAACCATCTTCAATGATATCAATGCCCAATCCCCAATTGCTGTTGCGAATTTGATTATTTATCTTGATGTAGTCTTCTAACTCTTTACCAGAAAGAGTTAAATTACGATATGTTTGATAATTCAAGTAGCAAGAAACACCATGTTCAGAGACTTTTTTAGTTACACGATGTTGTAGGTATTTCGACTTAAAGTCACATTCTTGTCGTGTGAAAATTTCTTGTTGGTCAATAGACTGATCAACGGTCAAATGAATTTCCATCTTAACTGAGTTACGGTCGACCCATAATGGGAAATCTTTATGATGATGATTTTCTGCTTCATCATTTAAAAAATAATTTCGATCCCAATAATGTAAAAAGCGTTTATTGCCTTCTTTTAAATAGGGCTCAGAAATTGTCGCCTTATAAATGACTTTAAGTTCATTTAATTCTTTATTGTCTTCAATGATTTGAATCGAGGTATCACTAAAATGCTTATCAATTTCGTTTTGCTCATACTTATTGTACAAAACCATATTCGAATAAATAGATCCATTAAAACGCGAAATAATATCTTTATTTGCTTGGTTTTTAAACATTTCCCTCGTATTATTGGCAACTCCACCACGCATTGTTCCTTCTAAGGTGAAAGTAGCAACGTCTTCTTTCACATCGCAGTGAATAATTTCTTCAATAGCTGGCAATTGATCTTGAAAAGGTGCTTGCTTTTGCAAAGTCGTTCCAGCTTTAATTTCTAAATAATTCATAAAACTATCTTTGCGACGTTTTTCTAAAAATCCTTGATCATTTGCGACTGTAGCATCAACAAAATAAATGTGATTATCAATATAAATTTTCAAAATTGCATGATTAAAATTAAAGGGTGACGGAGTATAAATCGGTAAAAATATATCTCCATTGTAATTAACTAAGACGATTTCTGAATCAACACCTAAAGAGTCTAAAATCACCTTTAATAAGACTGTCTTAGCTTTGCAATCTCCTTGTTTCGTTTGATAGGTAACTTCAGCAGCTTGTGGCTCATGTCCATCCATTTCAGAGCTATTGTAAAGATAATAGATTTCTTTTTGAACAAAATCTATAGCATACTTAATTTTGGATTCTAAAGAAGGCAAAGCTTCTAAATCTTTAAGTAAATCAGCAGCAAAAGTTCCTATCTCTACTTGGTAAAATTGTTGATACAAGTTTGCTAAGGTATCAGTAATTTCTGGATAGTTTTTTTGCGTAGCAAAATCAATAAATGGTGCAATTTCTAAATCTTTTAGCTCTTTTCCAGTATACTGTTGTTCTTCAATGATAAATGAATCTTGATCTTCTAGAACAATTTTTTCTTTCTCTAAAATAGTGTCTGACTCATCTCGGAAATAACGATAATGACCTTCAATGGTTTGGCCTGTTTCGTTTTTTAATTCCCATTGATAATTGCTGTAAGCCCAATAAGGACCTGGATAGGTATAAAGATATCGGAAAAACTTGTTGCGGATGCTGTCACTAGCATAAGTACGCTCAATCGTTGTTTCAATTAAGAAGATATCATTTAAATGAAGATCTCGAATCAAAATAGTAACGCTTTTTTCATTATCAAAATTGCCGTAGTTTTCATCTCGAACATGATCTAGAACTTTGACATTAATGTCGTTTAATTTATCAATAACTTGTCCATTGCGTACAACAGCTAATGTATGAATAATAAGTACTTCATCTTCTCTTAAAATAAAATTAGTTTTAGCCGCTGAATTTAGTGTATTCGGATCGTTTAAGGTATAAGACATGGATGTATAACTCTCTAGTGAGTTTGGTTTTGCCGTTTCGACAATCCGACACCAGAAGCAGTAGTCTCGTTCTTGTGCTACTTGTGCATGATAAAAATCTGTTTTTTGAATGGATAACCAATTTTCAATATTTTCTTGCTTTGTTTCTGCAGAACGTAATGCAGGATTTAATCGATAATATTCTTTTCCCATTAGACAAACTCCCCAACTCTTTTTTATATCATTGTATCTTACTTTATAAAAGAATAAAAGATGCAAAATCACAAACGTTGCATAAATAGCGTTTTAATTCAGTTGAGTACTATGAGAAAAAAATATCAGTCTGCCAATAGGTTCGGTCTAAATGCTGAAAAGAATCTGTCAAAATGAGTCCGTTTTCACTATCTGTGAGTTTTATCCTTTATAATAAAGTGTAAATACAGCGATGAAGGAGTCCTCATAATGAAAATTGAACACATTGGTTTATGGACAAAAGATTTAGAAGGCATGCGTAAATTCTATGAAAATTATTTTAATGCCCAAGCGTCAGAATTATATCACAATACTAAAACAGGCTTTCATTCGTATTTTTTAACGTTCGAAAGTGGCGCCAGATTGGAAATTATGTATCGCCAAGACATTACTCATCGTATAGTTGGTGGAGAAATTCTTGGTTTTGCTCATTTAGCAATTGCACTTGGAAATAAAGAAAAAGTTGATGCGTTAACGAAACAACTTATCGAAGATGGATATGAGTGTTTAAGTCCAAGCCGGACAACTGGTGATGGCTATTATGAATCAGTCATTGCTGATCCAGAAGGAAATCGGATTGAAATTACAGCATAATGGAGGAAAAATAATGAATGTAAAAGCAATAGTTTTAGATATTGATGGAACACTTTTAAATGATGAAAAAAAGTTAACTGAAAAAACGAGAGAAGCGTTAATTAATGCACAACAACAGGGGATTAAAGTGGTATTAGCTTCAGGCAGACCAACACCTGGTATGTTGAAATATGTCGAAGAATTACAAATGGATCGTTATAATGGTTTGCTTGTATCTTATAATGGTGCCCATGTTTATGATGTTACGGCAGAAAAAGAATTATTTAGTCAACCGCTATCAGTCAACACTAGTCAGCATATTTTGGAACATTTGAAGCAATTTGATGTTTTACCTATGATTGCAAAAGATGAGTATATGTACGTAAATAATGTCTTTAATGGGATGTTAGATTTAGGTGAACCGATGGGAATCTTTAATATTATTGAGTATGAATCGCGAGGCGGTAACTTCCAGTTGTGTGAAAAAGAAGATTTAGCTGCTTTTGTTGATTTTCCCTTGCATAAAATTCTAGTAGCTGCCCAACCAGAATATCTAAATGAGCATTGGAAAAAAATTATCGCTCCATTTGAAGCAAAAGTCAGCGGTGTTTTTTCAGCTCCAATGTATTTTGAATTTACAGACAAAGGCATTGATAAAGCCAACGCATTAGATAAAACCTTAACTCCTTTAGGAATTGAAAGAGAACACATCATTTCATTTGGTGATGGGCACAATGACTTGTCCTTGATTGAATATGCTGGAATGGGTGTTGCGATGGGGAATGCAGTGGATGAATTAAAAAATAGTGCTGATAAAATTACGTTAACCAACAATGAAGATGGCATTGCCAAAGCCTTAGCAGAATTATTGTAAGGATAAAAAGATGAGATGAAATAAATCTCGTCTTTTTTTGCGCTTAAATGCTCAAAATCGTTTATACTAGAGTGAGACAATAAGGGAAAGGAATCGAAACTCAATGAATGTTCTTTTAAAATTAAAAAATTTAAAGCACTTGACGACAAGTGAAACAGTGCTAGTTAACTTTATTTTAGCCAGTCCTGAGAAAGTTATTTATTTTTCACCAAAAGAATTAGCAGAAGCTTCTTTTGTTTCTATTTCGACAATTTATCGTTTAATTAATAAACTAAAACTTGATGGTTTAAACGATTTAAAGCTTGAACTGGTTAAGTATTTAAATGCACATACCTCTGAAACGATCATTGACATTAATTATCCAATTTCGTCAGAAGATAACAATTATGCAGTTATGAAAAATTTACAAACGGTATACGATCAAACCGTCCAAGCAACGATTGCTACAAATGATTTAGAAAATTTGATGCGTACGAGTATTCTTTTGCAAGAAGCTGAGGTGATTGATGTTTATACCACATCAGCTAATCTTTATTTTGCTGAAAACTTTAAATTTCAAATGCAAGAAATCGGAAAAACGGTCCATGTACCAAAGGATAATTATACACAAAATTTAACGGCAGCCAATAGTACAAAGCAACATCTAGCAATTGTTGTATCATTTGAAGGGCGTGGCACGAATATCCCCCAACTATTTGCCATATTAAAGAAAAATAACTGCAAAATCTTACTGATTACTGCAGAGAATAGTCCACTACTCAGTGAAAAAGTCGATAGTCACTTTCTTTTTCCCTCTCTTGAAAGTCATTATCATAAAATTTCATCCTTTTCGACTAGAACGTCGTTAATGTATATATTTGATATCTTATACCTAAGCTATTTCAACAAAGACTATGATAAAAATATTGCGTATAAACTAGAAAATTATAAAAAAATGAATCCTGATTTGATTTAAAAATGAGAATGGTGGGACAGAGATGAAGCAGTTAATAGAGATACCAGTTAAATCGATTAAAGTTGAAATCGAAACGATTGAAAATGTCGATGTTTATATTAATGAACATCTTAAATGTTTATTTGTTTTAGCGGATCATCTTGAAGTTTTAAGGAATGGGAGGGTTGTCTTATTAGAAACTGGTGATATTTTTTTAGTAAATCCTGGGGAACTTGTTGGGATGGTTGGAAGTTCGAAAAATAAAATCTTAGTCCTAACCATGAAATTGTCAAAAAGTCAGAGAGAACTTGGAAACTTCAATCTAAATTATCCTCTTTCTTTAACCTATTATCAGGAATTATACGAAAAAATAACAAAAATTTTAGCTTCACTTTATATAGAAAGCACAAATAAAGAAACAGGTTACGACTATCTTATAGAAGGCTATATCCAAATTATTATTGGGCTATTAATCCGTCATCTACCTCGGGAATCAGTTGACAGTATCATCTCGCCAGAAGCTTCTCATATAACAGATAAAAATAAAAAAATCATCACCTACATTAATCAACAGTACCAAGAAAAAATTAGCCTGCAATCAATAGCTGACTTGTTTTTTATCAATAAATTTTATTTAGCCCATAGTTTCAAAGAACAAGTTGGTATCTCAGTAGGAAATTATTTAAAAGAAATTCGCCTTTCAAATGCTATCCGCATGCTTGATACGACTGAAGCAAGTATTACGGAGATTGCGCTAACCAATGGTTTTGCTAGTGCTCGCAGCTTTAGCAGTATCTTTAAAGAGCGGAATGGCGTTGTACCTGCGGATTTTCGTAAAAAGAAAGCGGCTCTTTTAACTGAAAAACCGCAAACTAGACAAACCGATAGCTATCAATTGTTGGCTCCGTATTTACCAGATGGCGAACTAACAGAAGTGAAGAAAATTGAACTTAAAAAAATGAGCCAATCCATTCTCATTGATTTATCTAGTCTAACTCATAAATTTCAGCCAAAAGAGTACATTTTAAAATCAGAATTAGTATATTTAACGAATCAATCAAAGCCAGTCATTAAAGCCCTAAAGGTTCGTTATGTGGCTGTCAAGGATATTATGCAGAAAATAGTTATCAAAAGAAACGGAAATAACTTGGAAATAGATTTTAAACAGTTAGATAGCGAACTTAGCACAATTATTAAATTAGGATTTATTCCATATTTACAATTTCAAGCAATGGATTTTGATGATTACTTGAAACAAAATAATGTCTACCAGGAAGAATTTCAAACTCTAATTCAACGTTTAAGTTATTATTTGCAAGGGAATTATCC
Organism: Carnobacterium maltaromaticum DSM 20342; assembly: GCF_000744945.1. NCBI lineage: Bacteria > Bacillati > Bacillota > Bacilli > Lactobacillales > Carnobacteriaceae > Carnobacterium > Carnobacterium maltaromaticum. The sequence continues at coordinate 1,329,415 of NZ_JQMX01000001.1, read as the reverse complement.
GCAACTTAGTTCGTGGCGTGCTGAATTTAGATGTTATTATGAGTATGATTTGAAGGGAGAGCTTTGTGTTCCGTTGGTAGACTGTATTCGTAGCTTTGAAGAGCTTTGCGAAATTGTTATTCACTTTCCAAGACATCCTCAAAGAATGAATGCCCTGAATAAAAACACAGGACAATTGGTTGCCATTATTGATGATAATGCAGCTATTCAATATCTACCTTTAGAGGTAGCCGTTTCAGCCCTAGAAAAACCAGAATTTTTAGAAAATATTTCTGAATTGAAAAATAGCCAAGCGCAACAAACAATTTTACAACATATTGAAAAATTTGAACAAGACGATTATTTTCATAAAATGAGTGAGTTAGCGATTGCTAACTATACAATTTGGTATATGTTAAACCAAGTTCATCCCGGAAAAGACTATTATTTACCAATTTCATTAGATGCAACTAAACTGTTTACTTATTTCCCCAAAAATTTATCTGAAAAGATGGCTTTAATGCATCAAAATGGGTTAATTAAAGAAAGCTGGTATGCGTATCATTTTATCAGCTCCTTGTATAGTGAAGTCGTCTACCAGAATGAATTCTGTATTCTGACAAAATGCCGCAATAATTTTAGACTCCTTATTGCGTACCCTGAACAAGGAATTGGCAATTTTATGAATAAAACAATCTATGGATTTCCTTTTGAAAAACGTAATAAAAAGCGAGGACAAAATCCAATTCTTGAATTAAGTTTAGAATTACAGAATATTTCTGGAAGATACAAAGTTAGTCAACAAAAATTAACACCTCAGATTAAAAAGAAACAAGAAGAGTTATTCAATAAATCAAGTGACGTTAAATTGTCTTTTGAAGAAATAGCTTATTATAATGAGGTGAATCAACCCACTAGAGAGATTGTAATGGTTGATATAGAAGGATTTTACCACTTGGATATAGCTGTACCATTACTGGGAATTCAGTATATCGAGTTAGTAAAAGTAGAATGAATAGGCTAAATATTGTTTTTTTGTTTAAGGTTTAAAACAAAATAAAACAATATTTAGCTTTTTTTAAACAACAACATCAAGGTTAAATTGAAAGCGCTATTATATAATAGAGATGGAAAGGTTAGTAAAATATGTAGAATATAGTAAGTATTAGATCTTTTAAGAGAAGGTTAAATTGGAGGAGAAGGAATGAGAAATTGGTGGAGAAAACGTAGAGCAAGAAAAGCATTAATTAGTCAGCAAGTAAAAAAAGATAAAGAAGCAACGAAGGCTAAGAAAATAATTTGGCAAACGTTACCTGATGATGAAAAAAGAGCAGCTAAAGAGTCTATAAAACAACTTAAAAAATCAGAAAAACAAACTTATAAAGTTGAGCTTAAAAAGCTAGATAAAAAAGAACGGAGAGAACATAAAAAAGAGCATAAAATTTATCGTAAAATAAAAAATAGACCAAGAAGACTAATTGGTTGGTCATTAGTAGGTTTATTTATCCTCTTTATTGGAGTGAAATTCGGTCCAACAGTTACTTCGATGTACGCTGTTATGAGTGGTAGTAAGTTGCACATCAATACGGAGACATCTGCTGGTGAAAGGGCTCGTAATCATGGAAATAAAATCTCTGAAGAAGTAGCGAATGAAGGAATTGTATTATTAAAAAATGAGGACAAAAGCTTACCTTTAGAAGATAAAAAAATTAATGTTTTTGGTGTCTCTGCATTTAACTTCCGATATGGAGGTGGTGGATCAGGTGGGTCAGATACCTCTAATGCGGTTAATCTATTTGATGGTTTAAAAAATGCCGGCATAGAGTACAATTCAAAATTATACGATTTTTATCAAGAGCTTCCAGAGGTAGCGAAAGCGGAAGCTGGGAAAAATGAAAGTGGTTTACTTCAAGTAGCAAAATCAATGCTAGCACCATCAGATGATGATGAGTTAGCTATTTCATATTTAAAAGATAAAGTTGTGAAAGAATCAAAGGATTTTTCTGAAAATGCTTTGATTGTTCTGACTAGTTCAGGTGTTGAGAGCAGTGACATGTCGAAAGAAGAATTGGAATTAACAGCAAATAAGAAAGCATTAATCAAGAAAATATGCGAAAACTTTGAAAATGTTACAATTGTTGTAAATGCTGGAAATGCTTTGGAATTAGGGTACCTTGAAGAATTTCCACAAATAAAATCTGTTCTTTGGGTAGGAACACCTGGACCTTTTGGGACGAAGTCATTGGGAAATGTTTTAGCTGGCAATTTAAATCCATCGGGTCGGCTAACAGATACCTATGTGTATGACAATGATTCTGCACCAGCAACAGAAAATTTTGGTAATTATCAATATGATAATTTAGACCAAGCTTTTGTTAATTACCAAGAAAATATTTATATCGGTTACCGTTTCTATGAGACATATTATGAAGGTAATGAAGCGGGTTATAAAAAAGCTGTCCTTTATCCATATGGACATGGACTAAGTTATAGTACATTTGATTGGAAAGTTACAAAGAAAGATTTCTCAAAAGATAAGATGACGGTTAGTGTTGAAGTTACGAACGTTGGAGATGTCGCTGGTAAAGACGTAGTTCAACTCTATTATTCAGCCCCATATAGCAAGGGTGGACTAGAAAAATCAGCGATTGTATTAGGCGCTTATGGCAAGACTAAGCTATTGAAACCAGGTGAAAAAGAAACGCTAGAATTAAGTTATGCAACAAATGATATGGCTTCATATGATCAAATCAAAGAAGAAGCCTATGTACTTGATGCGGGAAATTACCAAATTAAATTAGCTCGAAATGTACATGATATTGCAGAAGTCTTTGACTATGAAATTGCTGAACAAAAAATAATCAAAGAAGATGCTGTCACTGGAACAGTCATTGAAAATAAATTTGAAAAAAGTTTAGGCGATTTGGATTATTTATCAAGAAGCGATTGGGAAGGTACGTATCCATCTGACAAAAAGATGAATCACAAAGCTCCTCAATTTGTATTGGATGAAGTAGCAAAAAAAACGACAGATTCTAAATTAACTATGCCGATATTTGGTGCAGATAATGGTATTCAATTAGCTGATTTAAAAGGCTTAGAGCATGATGATCCAAAATGGGAGAAGTTTTTAGATCAATTTACAGCAGAAGAATTAATTGACTACATGGCGAATGGAGCGTACCAAACGAATGAAATTAAGCGTTTAGGCGTCCCTAGTTCCGTATTACTAGATGGTCCAGCTGGCATTAATTCATTCTTTAAACCTGTCAAAGCTGCGGCCTTCCCAACAGAAATAGTCTTAGCTGCGACATGGAATAATGAATTAGCTTATGAAATGGGTGAGGCTGTTGGGAAAGAAGCTAAAGCCTATGGTGTTCACGGATGGTATGCACCAGCAGTTAATCTGCATCGCACATCAATGGGGGGACGTAATTTTGAGTATTTCTCCGAAGATCCGTTGCTTTCTGGTAAAATGGGTGCATCTGTTATCTCGGGAGCACAAAATCAAGGTATTATCGTTTTTATGAAGCATTTTGCAATGAATGATCAAGAAACAAATGCGCGTTCTGGCTTGTATGTCTGGGGCAATGAGCAATCTATTCGTGAACTTCATTTACGTCCCTTTGAAATTGCTGTTAAAGAAGGAAAAACATTAGGAACTATGTCCAGCTTCAGTTTGATTAATGGCAAATGGGCTGGTGGAAATTCAGAATTGTTAAATGATATTTTACGAGATGAATGGGGCTTTGAAGGTGTCGTGTCTAGTGATGCAGTCTTTGGTTTTATGCATGCAGATAAGGCTGTTGTTGCGGGTAATGATTTAATGCTAGATATTATGAGTATTCCAACAAATACAAAACGTCTAGAAAAAGCCTACAAAGCGGATCCATCGGGGACAGCTATTGGTTTAAGAACCAGTGCTCATAATACGATGTATGCACTGTTACAAACGTACTTATTTGATGAAAAATAGAAATTAATTGGAAAAGAAATGAAGGTGGATATAAAGTGAAGTATCAAAGTTTAATCGAGCAAATGACCCTTGAAGAAAAAGCGTCATTGATGTCTGGTGAAAATTTTTGGAATACAAAAGCGATTGAACGCTTAAATATTCCGTCGATTATGTTAACGGATGGGCCGCATGGCTTACGTAAACAAGGAGGGAAAGCAGATCATTTAGGATTAAACGCTAGTTTGCCAGCAACTTGTTATCCAACAGCAGCAACTTTAGCTAACAGTTGGGACCGAGAGTTGCTTAATGAAATTGGCCAATTTTTGGCAGCAGAATGTGTATCTGAAAATGTGAGTGTGATTTTAGGACCTGGTTTAAATCTTAAGCGTAACCCATTATGTGGACGTAATTTTGAATATTTTTCCGAAGATCCTTATTTAACAGGTGAACTAGCTAGCCAGCAAGTAAAAGGAATTCAAAGTCAGGGCGTTGCAGCTTCCCCAAAACATTTTGCCGTAAATAGCCAAGAGCATATGCGTATGACAATAGATGAAGTTGTAGATGAACGTTCACTAAGAGAACTTTATTTAGAGGGATTTAGACGAGTAGTCAAGCAAAGCAAACCTAAAACAATTATGTCCTCCTATAATAAAATCAATGGCATTTATGCAAATGAGCATCCACATCTTATGAATGATATCTTATATGGTGAGTGGCAATTTGATGGTGTTATGGTAACGGATTGGGGAGGAAACAATGATCGAGTAGCAGGTTTAAGAGCAGGAAATCAGTTAGAAATGCCATCAACCAATGGGATTACCGATCAGGAAATTGTTGTAGCTATTCAAACCGGTGAATTATCTGAAGCTATTTTAGACCAAGCTGTTAATCAACTATTAAAATTAGTTTTTGAAACGAGCTCAGTGACTGAAAAACCCGTTACCATTGATTATCAGAAACATCATGAAAAAGCTGTTGATGCTGCAAAACGATCGATGGTTCTCTTGAAGAATCAAAAAGAAATTTTACCCTTGAGAGCTAGTGAAAAAATCGCTTTAATCGGTGATTTTGCCAATAAACCTCGCTATCAAGGAGCTGGAAGTTCGTTGATTAACCCAACTCAAGTACCCAATTTTGTGGAAGTGTTGAAAGAAAGCCCTTTGTCAATACAAGGCTATGCTCAAGGTTATCAACGAATGGGGCAACGTGTAAAAACTAAGTTAGTTAATGAGGCTATAGAATTAGCCAAAAAAGTGGATAAAGTGTTATTATTTGTTGGCTTAGATGAAAGTCGGGAAGCGGAAGGCATTGACCGTCATGATTTAAAATTACCATTTAATCAACTACATTTGATTGAGGAAATAACCAAAGTTAATCCTAATGTGGTTATCGTTTTAGCAGGGGGTGGGGTCCTAGAACTGCCCTTTGAAGAGCGTGTGCAAGGTATTCTTCATAGTTATTTAGCTGGACAAGGAGTAGCCGAAGCTCTAAAAGAAATTTTATTAGGCACATACAATCCAAGTGGGAAATTAAGTGAAACGTACCCTTTAGCGTATGAGTCGGTACCATCAGCCACTTATTATCCAGGGAAAGAAGCCACTTCAGAACATCGTGAAGGATTATTTGTCGGATATCGTTATTTTGATACAGCAAATGTACCTGTTAAATATTCCTTTGGTTACGGACTTTCTTATACGAAATTTGCTTATTCTGATATCACTCGAGAGGATTTATCTGTGAGTTTTACTGTTAGCAATAGTGGAAAAGTAGCAGGAGAAGAAGTTGCACAACTTTATATTGAAAAGCAAGAATCCAAAATTATTCGCGCAAAACGAGAGCTAAAAGGATTTGAGAAAATCTATTTAGAACCTGGTCAATCCAAAGTAGTGACAATCCAATTAACAGAGCATGATTTTTCTTACTATAGCTTAGTCAATCAAGACTGGGCAATAGAAGCTGGCAACTATAACATTCAAATTGGAAGTTCGATAGAAGATATACGTTTAACGACTATGATAGAGCAAGTAGGAAAGAACGAGAGTGAGGAATATCAGTTAAAAAAATACCCAACTTATGCTCAAGCTAATGTTCAAAGAATTCCAGATGCAGAATTTTATCAGTTGTTAGGCTATCAACCACCAGCGTTGCTTTGGGACCCTAAAAAACCACTTGGGATGAATGATACAATTGCCCAAGCAAGAAATAAAAATTGGTTAGGTAAATCTAGCTACAACATAGTGATTTTTGTGAAAAATGTCTTGAAAATAGTCAAACAACCACTTTGGTCGAATAATGTTTATTTTGTTTTAAATATGCCTTTTAGACAAATGGAGCGATTTACAGGTGGGAAAATTAGTAAAAAAAATGTCCAGCGTTATTTACGCTGGGTGAATGGCAAAAATTAGTTTGAGTTCAGATTCCTAGTATGTTTAAGAAGTGATGCGCTTTATAAGGTATTGTTTCTTAAACATGCTTTTTAAAAATTAACACGTTCAGTTCTTTATAAAATCACTCGACGAGTGTACAATGAGTAAACGAGGAGATGGTTATGATGGGAGCAAATGCACTGACAGTAAAAGATGATTATATTCGTGTTCGAACGAATAAAGAATTGAAGAAAAAGGCTACTAAAATTGTAGAAAGCATGCAATTAGATATGAGTACAGTAATCAATATGACACTAGACCAAATTGTGAGACACAATGGTTTACCTTTTGATGTTACGAATGAAGATGAGGCGGAAATTCAATTTAAAAAATTACAGTTGGAAGTGGCTAAAGGCACGACAGCGGCTAAGGCTGGAAAAGTAAAGGATATTGATGAAGTAAGAGCCTTATTTACTAAATTAAATTTGGATTAAAGCATGGAAGCCTATGGATTACAGTTATCAGAGCTAGCTATACAGGATTTAGTGCAAATAGAAGACTATATAGCTAGATATTTATTACATAGAAGATAACGATCTAGTTATCACTATTTCCAGAATATTTCATCAAAAACAAGAGTATAACAAGTTATTTTGATGAGTGTCACTATCATAAAGTACATTAGATAAATAAAATAACCTCAAAGTAGGGATTGGTTATCCTTACTTTGAGGTTGTTTTTATACGATTAAAATTTAAAAACCATAAGCATCTTCTTGCTCTTGCCACATTTGTTGATAAGCTTTTGTCAAAACAATTGCGTCTTCAACTAACTTATCTAAGCGAAATAAGACATCGTCGTTTACAATTTCGTTCTGATTAAAATCAACCTCTTCAACAAAAACGTAATTGGGAACTAAATTCCCTTTCATATAATTGATAATGGGTTTTAATTGCGTTTCAGCAACAAGAAAATGTTTTGCTGAACCAGCAGTCATTGCCAAACCAATAATTTTTCCTTGAAAAGCATTTTGAGGCAATAAATCAAAGATATTCTTTAAGGTCCCAGGAATAGAGGCTTGAAACGTTGGAGAACCAATTAAAATAATATCAGCATCCATTATGCTTCTAGTAACAAATCCTGTATCTCCATCATAATCTAAAAAGTTGCGACCATCACTAAACTGAATAGTTAATTCTTTTAAATTTAAGAAAGTTAATTCTACATCAGAATAGTTCGTTTGAATCTTTTCTTCAATGGTTTTCATCATTGTTTGGGTTTTTGAGCCTACAGTTGAGCCAGATAATAAGACGATTTTCATTTAGTATTAGACTCCTTTGCCGTATATTTTTTAACAGCAGGCAAAATTTCATTTCCGATTAATTCAATATTTTTCATGATTTTATCAAAAGGAACCCCGCCGAAATCTAATTGAGCAACGTAACGTTGATGCCCAAACATCTCATGTTGATAAAGAATTTTTTCAATAATTTGTTGTGGTGATCCAACATTAATAATACTACGCTTATCGGTTGCCTGAGCGAAAGCTTGTTTAGGAAAACCTTGTCCATTACTTAATTGGATTCCTTCATTGACATGTGGATAGTATTCTTTCATAGCATCCTGAGAAGTTTCAGCAGCATAAAAGAGTCCGGCTGTAGCAATCGGTAGAGTTGTTTCATCATATCCGACTTCAGCAGCAGATTGACGATACGCATCAATTGTTTGCTTAAATACACTAGCAGGACCACCTAGATGGGCCATATACATTGGAACACCAGCACGTCCAGCTCGAATTGCACTTCCAGGAGAACCTCCTACAGCACGCCAAATTGGCAATTGTCCGCCATTTGGTCGAGGAATAATATGTGCATTAGTAAGAGGACGACGGAATTGACCTTCCCAATTAATGTACTCATTTTGATTGATTTTTAATAATAAATCAAATTTTTCCTCAAATAATTCTTCATAGTCTTGCAAGTCATACCCTAACAACTCGAATAAGCCGACTCGTGAAGCACGTCCAGCCACAAGTTCAACTCGACCGTCAGATAACAAATCAATCGTAGAAAAATTTTCAAATACGCGAACAGGATCAGATGTACTCATAATCGTTGCGCCACTTGAGACTTTGATTTTGGACGTTGCTTGAGCAATTGCTGATAAAACAACAGCATGGGCTTGTGTGACAAAATAGTCCTGATGACTTTCGCCGACAACAAAGGTATCTAGACCTGCTTGTTCAGATAGAATGGCCATTTCTCTAATATCCTTTAAACGCTGTCCAGCTGAAATTTGAGCACCTGTATGGGGATTCGCGATATGGTCTCCTAAAGTATATAAACCAAATTCAATCCCTTTGGTTGAATCAAACTGTGGTAAATAATTTAAATTCTTTTTCATTCATAACACTCCTTAATAAATAGTTTGTTGAGCCGTTTAGGCCTGGCAGAAAAATAGGAAATTCCAATAAAAGTGTCCTTTTACTTTTTTGGGAATTTATCTTTTTTCCGAAGGACTGGTTCAAAAGAACAGACCCGATAAAACTATATTTATTAGTTACTTACTAATAGTAACTTATTTTCAATAATGTTGCAACTATTTGACTTATCAGTAGACAAAGCAACTTTCTACTACAAATGATAAAAAAGTGGATGAAAATAGTTTCTTGATAAAATTTTTCTGAAGAGACTAAGGAATACATGTAAACCACGTATAAAAGGATTTGTTCTGATTTTTACATGAAAATATTTTCACATTTCTTTGAACGAAAAGAAAATACTTGAAAAAATTACCGTAATCGTTTTCTTTTTCGTTCATCCAGAGTATATTTAATAAGAACAAAGGCGAAAGGAGAATAGAAAATGAAGAAGATACATGTAGTAGCCCATACTCATTGGGACCGTGAATGGTATTTTAGTGACAATGAAGCATTTATTCAATTTTCATATCACATGGATGAGGTCATTTATGCATTAGAAAATGGCGAACTAGACTATTACTATTTAGATGGTCAACTTAGTATTTTAGATGATTACCTAAAAGTATATCCAAATCAAGAAACAAAAATTAAAGAGTTAGTTGAGGGGAATAAATTATTTATTGGTCCTTGGTATACACAAATGGATGAATTCGTTGTAGCGGGTGAGTCAGTTGTGAAAAATTTACAAATTGGAATTGATATGTCGAAACGCTTAGGTGGACATACTGCCTTAGGTTACTTACCGGATTCCTTTGGACAAGGGAAAGATATGCCGAAAATTTATAATGGATTTGGGATTGAAAATGCTGTTTTTTGGCGAGGTATGCCAAATGAAGTGACAAAAAGCCGGGAATTTTATTGGACAGCAGAAGATGGATCAAAAGTCCTGACAATCAATATTCGAAATGGTTACTATGCAGGAGTGGCCCTTGTTGAAGGTGAAATTTACCAAAAAAAAGCCATCTTAGATATCGTTTCCGAAGACAGCGCGACAACTAATATAACCTTACCAGTCGGTGGTGACCAGCGAGCAGTCGATCGAAACTTAAAAGCCATTATTGAAGAGGCGAATAAAGAATTCGCTGAAGAGTACCAAATAGAAGAAAGCAATTATCCACATATTTTTAATTTATTAAAAAAAGAAGCCACAGATTTACCAACAGTTCAAGGCGAGTTTATGAGCGGTAGCGTATCAAAAATTCATCGTTCTATCTACTCATCAAGATACGATTTGAAAAAAATCAATGAAACAATTGAAAATCGCTTAATTTTTCAATTAGAGCCACTAATGTTGATGGCAGACGACTTAGGAATTCCATTTAAACGTGAATTAATGGATTATACATGGAAATTAATCCTAAAAAATCATGCTCATGATAGCATCGGCGGCTGTAACACAGATAAAACCAATGAAATGATTATGGCCCGTTACAAAGAAGCCGACCAACTATCCTATTCAACCGTTGATTATCTCGTTAGAAAAATCGCAGAATCAATTGAAGGCATTCAAGAAAATGATTTAGTTCTTTTCAATACCTTACCATATAGAAGAACAGAGCCTTACACATTAGAAGTCAGCACGAAAAAAACAACCATTAAGCTTTTCGATGATCAGCGCCATGAGATTCCATTCCAGCTGATCTCAACCGAAAAAGTTTATGCTGGCGAAGTTAGACGTTCCGAAAGCGACTACGATGAAGCCAAATATTATTACATCCACAAAATCAGTTTTATAAATGAACTACCTGCACTTTCCTATCAGATTGTCTCAGTCGAAGAACAAGACGAATCTGCTACTCAGGAAAAGCCAGTTGCTTCAGAAGAAACCATGATTGAAAATGCGGCCTATAAAATTACATTTTCAAATGGTCAGTTTTCTATACTTGCTAAAGAACAAGGCATAACTTATAAAAATTGTTTACATGTCGAAGAATCAGGTGATGAAGGGGATACCTATGACTATTCACCTGCATATTTTGACAGCATTCATCACTTGTTTTTTGAGACAGCCGAGGTAGCTATTCAATCTGGAAAGTTCCTTTCAACAATGAGTGTGACAGGAAGTTGGTTTGTACCAAAAGATTTAGCAGCCAGAAAAGCTCAAAAAGTAGATACTGAAATCGAATATACGTTAACTTTATCTTTAAAAAATGACTCAAAACGTGTTGATATGAAATTAAGCGTAAACAATCAAGCGTTAGATCATCGCATGAGATTAGTAGTCAAAACACCAGTGAAAAGTCAGGTAAGTTATGCAGATACGTTATTTGGTATCGTTGAAAGAAATAATAACGATCCACACATTCATGATTGGAGAGAACTCGGTTGGAAAGAAGAGCCAACTGAAATTTATCCAATGATTCATTACGCTAATACTCATGATTTGGAAACAAGTTGGACAGTAATGAGTAAAGGGATTAAAGAATACCAAGTCATTGATAGTGATATGTATATTACCTTGTTTAGAGGTGTAGGATTCTTAGGACGCCCAGAATTATTAAGAAGACCCGGTGATGCTTCTGGTAACCAATTCCGTTACATCCCAACACCAGATAGTCAATTGCTAGGGACCTTGGAAATGGAGCTATCTTTAATAATTGCTACTGACTATAATCCGGCTAAAATTCAAAGAGAGTACCAAATGTATTCTGTTGATGCACCTTATTATCAAGTGCAGACACTAAATCGCTTTACTAATCCAATTCAGTATTTCCAAAGCAATAAAGTCGATCATTTAACCACATTAAAAAAATCGATTGATTTAAGTGAGTTGCCGTTAGTTTTCAGTGCAATTGAATTAAGTAGAGATGGGGAATGGATCAATATCCGACTATATAATCCATTACTAGAAGAAACTGTGAAAGCTGAGATAATTCCTTTAGCAACTCAAGCTCATGTTCGCTTTGTTAATTTAAATGGGGACTTAATCACGTCACTTGGACTAATAAATGAAATTCCATTAGGTGATTTCAAACCAGGACAAATTAAAACAATTTCAATAAAAAGATAGAGATAAGGAAGGTAGCGTAAAAAATGAAAATAAATGTTGAGAAACTTCAAGAACCTTTACTAAAAATTGCCAATAAAGTGGATAATAATAGTGTCTTACAGGCCATCAAGAATGCCTTTATTAGCAGTATTCCTTTTACTGTAGTTGGTTCATTTTCAAATCTGATTAAAATGCAAATTGACGCGTTTTTTGGAGACACATCAATTGGACAAACGGCCTCAAAAATATTTGGCAATGTGTATCTTGGAACCTTAGGGATAGTTGCTTTACTAATCGTATTTTCTACAGCGTATAATTATGCGAGAGAGTTGATGCGAAAACATCCGGAAGCTAATATTAATCCTTTGTTAGCAACACTATTGGCTTTTGCAGCGTACTTTGTAATGGTACCAAATAATGTCAACTTTGCAGATAGTACAGCAGATATAGTACAAGGTTACGCCAATAACTTTTTCAGTTATGAAGGGATGTTTACGGCTCTTATTGTAGGATTGTTAGCTGTTTTCTTCTATTCCGTATTAGCTAAACGTAAAATTGCCATTAAATTACCAGGAAATGTTCCACCTAACGTATTTGATTCATTTTTCGCCTTAATTCCAATTTCAATTGTTTTATTAGGCTGTTCAGTAGTAAAAGTTGCGATTGAAGCATTTGACTTCAATTCATTTATGGACTTAGTTAGTCAACTGTTTGTCCAACCTTTAACATCAGTAGGAACGGGATTGCCAGCGATAGTTGTCGTTATTTTACTGCAACAAATTCTATGGTTCCTAGGTTTACACGGCTTTAATATTGTCTGGGGTGTTGTTTCTGCTTTATGGTTGCCAGTTTTCTTAGAAAATGTAGCCAAATTTGCTGAAACAAATAGCTTTGATAATATTTCAATTGCACCAAATACAATGACAAATGTCTATGCTATGATTGGTGGTTCTGGAGCCACATTTGGATTAATTTTAGCTATTCTAATCTTTACGCCTAAAACCTATAGTGGACGAGAAGTTGCAAAACTTTCATTTATTCCAGGACTATTTGGTATCAACGAACCAATTATTTTCGGTTTCCCAATCGTTTTAAATCCATTAATGTTCATTCCTTTTGTTTTTGTTCCAATTTTTAATGCCGTTGTCGCTTATATAGTGACAAAAATTGGTTGGGTTGTACCATTAGTTGTGTTAAATTCAGGAAATGAACCAATATTTATTAGTACATGGATTTTAGGAGCCTTCCATTTAAGTCCCGTAATTTTGACAGCCGTTTTAGTTGTCCTAGACGTGATTATCTATGCACCATTTGTTCGTATGAATATGAAATTTGACCAAAGTCAATTGCTTAATGCGGAGAATCAAGCCTAAAAGAAACGAATAGAACTGAGATAAAGCTAACTAGTTTTATCTCAGTCTCTAATTTTTTATCATGGCCATCTCTTATGAGTCAGTCCTTCGGAAAAAAGATAAAAATTCGAGGTGGCAAGAAGCGCCACATCAATTTTTCCTATTTTCTTGTCGGAGCTAACCGACTCAACGAGCTTTTTATTAAGGCCAGCTCTTATGAGTCAACTCCTTGAGAAAAAGATAAAAATTCGAAGTGGCAAAAAGCGCCACATCAATTTTTCCTATTTTCTTGTCGGAGCTAACCGACTCAACGAGCTTTTTATTAAGGCCAGCTCTTATGAGTCAACTCCTCGAGAAAAAGATAAAAATTCGAAGTGGCAAAAAGCGCCACATCAATTTTTCCTATTTTCTTGTCGGAGCTAACCGACTCAACGAGCTTTATATTAAGGAGGAGTGAGTTAAATGGAAAGCTATATTGAATTAACCATTCAGGCGAATGAAAAGAAGTTTACGGACGTTGAAAAAATTATTGCGCAGTATTTTCTTGATGGAAATAAAGAACTAGGTATTCAAGAATTGGCTAAAGAACTCAGCGTTTCTAACTCTTCTATTACACGATTTTGTAAAAAAATTGGCTTAGCGAATTATAAAGAATTAATTTATCTTTATAAGTACTCTAGCAAAGATAAGCAAAAAGAAGCAGATTCAAGTATTAGTTATGTGAATCAGAATTACTCACTATTACTAAACGATATTATTGAAAAATTAAACCGTGATGAAGTCAAGAAAGCAGCCTTAATGATTGATGCTGGCCGGATTATTCATTATTGGGGAACAGGTTATAACGCTTTTTGTGGAGAAGATTTTCAATTTAAATTTTCACGATTAGGAAAAATTATCAATGTCATAAAAGATGAGCATTCAATTGTAATGATGGCTCACGGGGTTCAAGAAGGTGATCTTGTCGTTTTGTCATCATTGTCAGGAGAAAATAACGCTGTGTTAACAGCTTTGAAAATTGTGGCAGAAAAACGAGCAAAAGCCATAGTGATTACTGCAAATGAAAAAAGTCCTTATAAAAAATTCTCAGAAGCTTTTTGTTTAACTAGCTCAATGGGGAAAAAAGACATGGGGGGGATTTCACCTCAAATTCCAGTTTTAACCGTTATTGATACATTATATACCGAAATCTTAGCCATGTACCATGAAGATACCGTTAAATCATGGATCAAATCAGAAGTCATTTTAAAAGGAAAATAGCAAAGGTGGAAAGAATATGACCATTCAATATTCCAAAGAAGTCATCGAAACATTAAAAGCAACTGTAGCCCAAAAATCTAGTAATCCTAGATGGAGTGAAGTCTTTTCTAATTGTTTTGATAATACCTTAGAAACTACAGTGAAATTAACAGAAGCAGAAGATATATTTGTGATAACAGGAGACATACCAGCTATGTGGTTACGAGATTCCTCTGCTCAAATCAAACCTTATTTAGTAATCGCAAATCAAGATCCAAAAATAAAAGAAATGATTCAAGGATTGTTAGAGCGTCAAGTTAAATGTATCTTAATTGATCCTTATGCAAATGCCTTTAATGAAACCGAAAATGGGGCGTGCTATCACCAAGATATCACTGAAATGAATGGCTGGATTTGGGAGCGTAAATACGAAGTAGACTCCTTATGTTATCCAATCGAGCTAGCTTATCTACTATGGAAAAAAACAGGTGAAACTAATCATTTCACTAAAGAATTTAAGCAAGCAGCCGAAACAATCATTAATCTTTTTAAAACGGAGCAACGTCACGAAAATTCTACTTACCGGTTCGAACGTTTTGGTGAACGTCCAGAAGATACATTATCAAACAATGGCTTAGGAGAACCTTGTGGCTACACTGGAATGACTTGGTCAGGATTTCGTCCAAGTGATGATAGCTGTACCTTTAATTATTTAGTTCCAGCAAATATGTTTGCAGTCGTTATTTTAGGTTATTTGGCAGAAATCTTCGAGGAAATATATCACGAAAAGACAGCAGTTGAAGAAGCAAACCAACTAAAAGAAGAAATAAATCGAGGTATAGAAGAATGGGGTATCGTCGAACATGAAGGCAAAAAAGTTTATGCTTATGAAGTTGATGGCTTGGGGAATTATGTATTAATGGACGATGCCAATGTCCCTAGTTTATTAGCTGCTCCATATTTAGGATACTGTGAAATAGACGACGCTATTTACCAACAAACAAGAGCAGTGCTTTTATCGGAAAAAAATCCTTATTATTATGAAGGAAACTATTTAAAAGGTATTGGCAGTGAACATACACCTAAAGAATATGTTTGGCCAATTGCACTGGCTATTCAAGGTTTAACAACCAATAAGAAAGCTGAAAAAATAGAAATGCTAAATAAGTTAGTTGAAACCGAAGCAGGGACAAATTACATGCATGAAGGAATCAATGTGAATAATCCTAACGAATATACAAGAGAATGGTTTTCATGGGCGAATATGATGTTTTGTGAACTGTTACTGGATTGTTTAGAACTGTAATTTTAAGTATTTGTATGGAAAATGAAGCACTACAATGGAGAAAAAACATTGTAGTGCTTTTTTTGAGTAAAAAATAAGTAGAGCTTAGTGTTGACATAAAGCAAAATAAAGCTTAAGATAAAACATACCGAATGAATGTTTTTTTGAAAGGAGAAAAATAATGAGTAAAAAATATAATACAGAAGAAACGATTAAAGCTATTTTAGATGTTTCAACACAATTATTTGTTGAAAAAGGTTATGAGAAAACGACCATTCAAGATATTGTCAACAATTTAGATGGTTTATCACGTGGGGCTATTTACCATCATTTTCAATCAAAAGAAGAAATTATTGATGGTGTAATCAAAAGACTAGTACCAAATACTAAATATATAGACGCGATTAGTAACCGAAAAGATTTAAATGGCTTAGAAAAGATGCAACACTTACTTTTGGAGACTTTATTAAATAAAGAAGTTGGTACATCATTTGGCTTAACCTATTCTTTATTTAACAACCCCAAATTTTTTATGCTCTATATGCGAAATAGCAGCGAAGTCCTATCACCGCAAATTGAAGCCTATATCATTGAAGGAAACCAAGATGGATCTTTATCTGTGAAATTTCCTAAGCAAATCGGTGAGATTGTTGTGTTATTGCTAAATACATGGTTTACTCTTGCTTTGTTTCCCAATACAGTCGACACTTTTTGGGATAAAATTCAAGCATCAAAATATGTTTTAGATTCCATAGGAGTGAATATTTTAAGTGATGAAATAATTAGCAGAATTAAGCATGAAATTAAAGAAAAAGAGGGAAAGTATGAATAAAAATAAACGAAATAAGCCAATCTTGAAATTTTTAAAAATAGGAGCACTGTCTTTGATAGGGTTGATCGTCATAGCCTTTGGAAGTATCTATGTTGCTCACCAAATAAGTTTGAAAAACGAGGAGTCTAAAATAGAGTCCTATGGACAAAAAATAGATGTTTTTGATGGGACCATGAATGTTCTTGTCGAAGGAAAAGGAAAAGAGACGGTTGTATTGCTGACGGGGTATGGGACAGCAAGCCCAGGACTTGATTTTAAGCCGTTAATAAAAGAGCTGAAAACTAAGTATAAGGTTGTTGTAATTGAGCCTTTTGGCTACGGATTAAGCAGTCAAACCAAACGTGAACGAACAGCAGAAAATATGGTTGAAGAAATTCACGCTGTTACAGAAAAGTTAAAACTAGATTCATTTATTCTAATGGGGCATTCAATTGCTGGAATCTATGGTTTAAATTATGTAAATACCTATCCAGAAAATGTTGAAGCATTTGTAGGAATTGACTCCAGTACCCCAAATCAACCTTGGCCAGGTTTTAAAGATGCATTTCCAAACTTCCTACAAAAATCAGGAATCTTTAGATTGATGGTTAAATTAAACCCAGAGAGCTTTAAAGTCGGAGATATGGATGATGCAACTTTTGAACAAATACGTTTACTAACCATGAAAAATATGAGCAATGAGACCATGCGTAAGGAAGGTTATGCCTTAGATCTAAGTTTTGAATCAGCTAAAAAGCTATCTTTTCCAAAAGAGTTACCGGTACTTTTATTTGTAGCTGAAAAAAATGAATCAACTCTTGACGGATGGCTCGAATTACATCAAGAACAAATAGCTCATTCAGTCAAAGGAGAAGTCATTGAATTACCAGGAACACATTATTTGCATCATACGCAATCCAAACAAATAGTCAAAGATTTAAACCAGTTTTTGAATTAAAAAATAGTGGCTCTAACTAGCAAAAAATCCCTAAAGCATCTTTTTTATCAGGTGCTTTAGGGATTTTAGATTACAGCTATTTTATTCTTTTACTAGCTTCTCTTTAACTAAGTAGTTGTGAGCTACAGTTTTAGGAGATTTTCCTTCGACATTGACAGCATAATTCATTTTACGCATTTCAGCATCAGTAATTTTTCCTGCTAGTTTTGATAAAATAGTTTCTAATTCAGGATATTTCTCTATTGTTTTTGTTAAAAGCAAAGGTGCGCCTTGGTAAGGTGGGAATAATTCTTTATCATCTTTTAAAACAGTTAACTTGTATTGGGCTAGTTCACTATCTGTTGAGTAAGCATCTAAGACGTTAATACTACCAGATTCAATGGCAGAATAACGCAATTTTGGTTCCATCGTTTGGACCGATTTAAAGGTTAATTTATACAAATCTTGAATACCTTTATAGCCATCTTGACGATCAGTGAATTCTAAAGTAAAGCCTGCTTTAGCAGTATCTGCTAAAGGAATTAAATCAGAAATAGTTTTTAATTTGTAGTCGTTGGCCAGTTGCGGTGAAACGGCTAAGGCGTAGGTATTATTATAAGCCATTGGTTTCAAATAACTCATTTGAAATTTCTTAGCGACACCATTTTTAGCTTGTTGGTAAACTTTATCAGGGTTATGAGTTTCTGCATTTTCTTCTAAGAAAGTTTCCAGCACAGTTCCAGTAAATTCTGGATAAATATCAATATCGCCATTTTTTAAAGCATTAAATAAAAAGCTAGTTTTTCCCATATTTGGTTTCAATGTCACGGTTAAATCAGAGTCAGTTTCAATTAATTCTTTATACATATTAATCAAAATATCTGGTTCTGCTCCCAATTTACCACCGATTACGATTTCTTTTTGAGGTTGATTGAGTAAAGGCAAAAGAATAAAGCCTAACATAATAACTGTGATTCCACCAAGTGTTAGCAATGTTTTTTTGAAAGAAATCCGTTCAAAGAAACGCAATAGATAGTCAAATAAAATCGCTAATAAAGCCGCTGGAATAGCACCTAATAAAATTAATTGATTATTATTACGATCAATTCCCAATAGAATTAAGCTTCCAAGACCTCCAGCACCAATTAAAGCTGCTAACGTTGCTGTTCCAATAATTAAAACCATGGCGTTACGAATTCCAGCCATAATCATGGGCATAGCAAGTGGTATTTGCACTTTAGATAAGCGGCGCCATAGATTCATTCCCATAGCATTACTGGCTTCAATTAGAGAGGAATCGACTTCAATAATACCTGTGTAGGTATTTCGTAAAATAGGCAATAAAGCATAAATGACTAAGGCAATAGTAGCAGGCAATGTTCCAATACCTACCAAAGGAATTAAGAGTCCTAGTAAGGCTAATGAAGGGATTGTTTGAAAAATCGCGGTAATTTGAATAATCGGTTCTGCAATTTTACGATGATTACTTAAATAAATCCCTAGAGGTAAGGCAATTAGTACTGCAATTAAAAGTGCTATAAATGAAATTTGAATGTGTTGAAGTAACGCAGTAGTTAATTCATCTTTCCGTTCAAGTAACGTATCAAAGAAAAGTTTCATAGGGGCGCACCTCCTGTCTGGAGTTTAGACGCAAGAAAAGCAACAAGATGCTCCGCTGTAATTGTCCCAATAATAAGAGAACTCTCTGGATTTTTAATTGAAATCTCAGATGCATTTGTTAGTTTAAGAACTAAGCTATCTATAGAGTCGGAAGGGACTAAAAAATTGGAATCTAGATCATTTAGTATATCAGTTGTTAAACAAGCGTAACAATTTGCATCCAATAAATCCTGAACGGTTCCAGCCTCCTCAATTGGAATATGACCAGATTGAAGAAATTCTCGGACAAACTCATTTTTTGGTTGTGCAGCAAGCTCTGCTGGAGTCCCAATTTGTTCAACCAGCCCATCTCGCATAATACAGATTCGATCGCCCAAAGCCAAAGCTTCTTGCATGTCATGGGTGACGAAAACGACTGTCTTCTGAACTTTTTTTTGAAGTTTAGCAACATCTTCTTGTAATTTTTTACGGCTAATAGGATCAAGAGCACTAAACGGCTCATCCATCAGAATAATATCAGGGTCAGCTGCCAGAGCACGAAGAACACCGACACGTTGTTGTTCTCCGCCAGAAAGTTCAGCAGGCTTTCGATGACGATAACTTTCAGCATCTAATCCGACGCTATTTAGTAAGTCCGTTACTCGATTTGCCAACTGATTCTTGGGCCATTTTTTCATTTCAGGCACAATTGTGATATTTTCTTCGATAGTCATATTCGGAAAGAGCGCAATTTGTTGAAGAACGTAACCGATATTCCAGCGTAATTCATTTAAATTATACTCACTAATTGGTTTTCCTTGAATTCTGATTGTACCAGTAGTCAGAGGAATTAAACGGTTAATCATTTTCAAAGTGGTCGTTTTCCCGCTACCACTAGGACCAATTAATACAAAAAATTCTCCAGCTTTTATTTCTAAATTTAAACTAGAAACAACTGGTGTATCTGCTTGGTATTCTTTTGTAACATTTTCAAATTTAATCATTTCTTTCCTCCTTAAAGTAGAATATAGATAGCTATAGCTCGAAATTTAATTTTTTACCATGGAAATGGAACGCATTAAAAAAAGTGAATGCATAATTGTAGGCCTGGTTAGAAAGTCGGAAAATAATCTAAGATGTCAATCCAGTTCGTATCTCTAACCGTGACTCTAGGCTTAACCAAAAGCTAAGAGCTAACCGAACAAAAAAATTGGTTTAATTTAGTAACATTGTCTACCAATTCATTATACCGAACCTTTGTTCTTTTTGTAAAGCGAACAAGTTATGAAGTTTAGATTATCTTTCTAATCAGTAAATGTGACTATCAAAAAGTATAACAGTTTATACGAAAATAATTAATATATTTGCTTGGGAAAAAAAAGACCTTTATCCTGAATATAGGATAAAGGTCTTCTTATTTGCTTTAGTTTGCTAAGCGAAGTTCTAAACGTTTTGAAACAAGAGAAAGTGCATAACAGACAATAAAGTATAAAAATGCCATAGCGGCAAACATTGGTAAGACAGCATTCGTATCTTGCCCATAAATAATTTTAGCATTGTGGGTTAATTCAGGTAAAGAAATAATCACAGCTAACGAAGTATCTTTAATCAATGCAATAAACTGGCTGACAATAGGTGGCAACATTTGTTTAAAGGCTTGTGGAAAAATGATACTAACTAATGTTTGAGAATAAGTTAGGCCTGTTGAACGACCTGCTTCCATCTGTCCTTTTGGAACTGCATTTAATCCGGCACGAATAATTTCTGATAGCATAGCTGATTCAAAAATCGTTAAGGCCGCAACAGAAGCCCAGAAGATACTTAATCGAATCCCGATTTGCGGTAAGGCAAAATAAGTAAAGAAAATGATTAAAAGCAAGGGTAAATTACGAATAATATCTGTTAGAATACCAACTAGTTTTGAGGCTACAGGTACTTTCATAAAACGTACTAGACCAATTAGTCCGCCAATCACAAAACTGAAGAGAATTGAGAATAAGGCAACTTGAACAGTTACTAACAATCCATCTAATAAAAAGCGGATATTAATCCACGAAAATGCGTCAAAAAATTGCAATCAAATCTCCTCCTTTAGGCTTGGACTTCTAAGCGGCGTTCGACATACTTCATTAAATAAGAGAGTGGCAACGTTAAAATTAAATAAAAGGCTGCAACTACAATATAGGTATCAAATGTATTAAATGTTTCACTGGCAATTAAATCACCTTGATACATTAAATCTAACCCAGCAACTATTGCTAAAACTGATGAGTTTTTAACTAAGTTGATAAATTGATTCCCTAGTGGTGGAATAACAATTTTAAAAGCTTGCGGCAAAACAATATACCACATTGCTTGGACATATGTGAAGCCAGAAGAAAGTCCCGCTTCCATTTGTCCTCGTGGAACTCCATCGATTCCTGCTCTGACAGTTTCTGCAATAAAAGCAGAAGTATAGATAGTTAAGCCAATAGTTCCTGCTGTAAAACCATCGATTTGGAACCAATAAAGTGGAACAACAACATAGAAAAACATAACAATAACAAGCAAAGGAATATTTCTGAAAAATTCAACATAGGCTTTTGCTAAATTTCTAATTAGTTTCGTATGAGATAACTGAAAAATGGCCATTAATGTTCCGATGATTAAACTGAAAAGTAACGCTAAAATACTTGAATAAAGAGTAAATTTAAAGCCTTCCAGTAAAGCGTCAGAGTAATTTGAAAAAATAGTGAACATCAGCCCACCTCGCTTTCTTTTGGTTTGATTTTAATTGGGTTATTTAGGGAACCATTTGTCATAAATTTTATCATAAGTCCCGTTAGCTTTTAGTGTCGCCAAGGCTTCATTCACACGATTTAAAAAAGGTTCTTGTCCTTTATTAATGGCGATACCATAAGGTTCATCTGTAAAAATATCACCTGCTAAGGTATAGTCAGGGTTTTCTTCAGCAATCCCTAATAAAATACTATTATCTGTTGTCATGGCATCCCCTTGACCAGATTTTAAAGCCGTGAAAGCTTCTGCATAATTTTCTAATTCTAAAATTTTAGCTTCAGGAGCTTTTTTACGAATATTAACGGCGGAAGTTGATCCTTTTACTGCAAGTAAGGTTGTATTAGCATTTAGGCTTTCTATTCCTTTAATCGGACTGCCTTTTTTTACTAACAACGATTGTCCAGCATCAAAGTAAACATCAGAAAAATCAACTACTTTTTTACGTTCGTCTGAAATGGTCATGGTAGCAATGATGGCATCGATATTCCCATTTTTCAAAAGAGGAATCCGCGTTTTTGATGTTACTTCAACAAATTCAGCGTGTCCTTTTGAGCCAAGAATTTCTTTCGTAATGGCTTTAGCAATATCAATATCAAAGCCTTCCACATTACCTGTACCAATATTAATTAAGCCAAATAACCGCGTATCGGTTTTAACTCCCCAAACAATCTCTTGATCTTTTTCAATTCGTTCTAAAATATCTTCTCCAGCAACACTTTTTTGACCACAGGCCCCTAAAAGGCTGGTCGAAAGGAGAACAAAAAATAAAAGAGCAATTTTATTCCATTTTTTCTTCATTTTTGGACCTCCTTATTAATGATTGATGATCTTACTTAGGAATTGCTGTGCTCTAATTTCTTTAGGTGCTTCATAAAAAGTATGAGCTTCTTCATCTTCTAAAATTTGACCATCTGCCATAAAAATAACACGGTCTGCAACTTCTCTAGCAAAACCCATTTCATGAGTAACAACGACCATAGACATTCCTTCACGAGCTAAATTTTTCATTACTTCTAAAACTTCTCCAATCATTTCAGGATCTAGAGCAGAAGTAGGTTCATCAAATAACATGACTTCTGGTTGCATTGCTAAACCACGAGCAATCGCAATCCGTTGTTGTTGCCCACCTGAAAGTTGAGAGGGGTAGGAATCTTTTTTATCTAGCATGCCAACTTTTTCAAGTAATGTTTCGGCTAAGGCATTAGCTTCTTCTTTTGTTTTTTTCAAAACCTTGATTGGGGCTAACGTAATGTTTTCCAAAACCGTTTTGTGAGGGTACAGGTTGAAATGTTGAAAAACCATTCCCATATTTTTACGAACTTCATTGATATTGGTTGTTTTACTATGCAAATCAATGTCATTGATTAAAAGAGAACCTTCCGTAATATCTTCTAACCCATTAATACAACGCAACATCGTACTTTTACCAGAGCCAGAAGGTCCGATAACGACCACCACTTCACCTTTTTTAATTGATAAATTAATATTTTTTAGTGCATGAAATTGACCATAATACTTTTCCACATTCTTAAATTCAATCATAATGCCACACTCCTTCTTATAAAATTAGAAAAGCTTCACCATCTCAAAAACAAACGAGTAGCGAAGATTTAGTACACTAGTATTAAAAATGATTCTTAACACGTTGGGAATCATTTTTGGACTCTTGTTAACTATCATGTAAGAAAAGATTACATGTTTTATTTAGATTAGAAAACGGTTAACAAAAGCTTCATTCATTTCTCATTATAATCTGAAAAAGTTTGATTTGTAAAGCCCTTCGATTAAAAAAAAATACTAGTACGCTTTCATTGTTGTTAAAAGAGCATTTGAAATAACGCTTGAAGTAATGAATTTAATTTGTTATGATAAGAGAAATTGAGATACATAGAGAAAT
The DNA here is from genome assembly GCF_000744945.1 of Carnobacterium maltaromaticum DSM 20342. Lineage (NCBI taxonomy): Bacteria > Bacillati > Bacillota > Bacilli > Lactobacillales > Carnobacteriaceae > Carnobacterium > Carnobacterium maltaromaticum. The sequence goes on along the minus strand of NZ_JQMX01000001.1, from coordinate 1,305,746 downwards.
GGAGGTGTGAAAAGATGAGTAAAGCAGAAAAAAGCATGGCTAATTTTACAATCTTATTTGTAACATTTTGTCATAGTGTTATTTTTAATCCAGTACTAACAAGGGTGGAGTCTGCCCATAATTGGAATTACCAACTTAAAAATAAACTGCCAGCTTGTCTTTCCTACACCTATTAAATAAACAATAGTGAACTGTAAAATGAAATGAGTAAGAGGGCAGGTAGGGCTAATTAGCGCTACTTGTCTTTTTGCTGTGATTTATCATGGTTCTTGTTGCTTTAGCAACTTAGAACCATGATACACATCCATCAAAGATGGACTGTGATCCATAAATGTTGGTTTACAGAGGTTCTTGTTGCTTTAGCAACTTAGAACCATGATACACATCCATCAAAGATGGACTGTGTTCCTATGAGAGAAGCAACATATGCATCGACCAACAGGGAAGGATATAATCCCAAAATAGAGGTCTGAAAATAGAGTGTATTTATTCGGTTAGGCTCAAAGCTGGCGCTAAGGAGCACATACAAAATGTACATTCATATACAAGAAATAGAAAAAAGTTACGGGAGCTTGCTTTTATTCGAAGAACTATCACTAAAAATTCCCCAAGGACATAAGATTGGTTTAGTGGGAGATAACGGTAGTGGAAAATCGAGCTTGTTTAAATTAATTACAGGAGAAGAGAGTCCTGATAAAGGTCTAGTGATTCGAAAAAAAAATCTCGTATTAGGTTATCTAGAACAATTACCAGAAGTGCCAGGAACCACCTCTGTTCAAGAAGTTATTGAAGCTGATTTTAAGGAATTAATTGAGATACAACAGCACTTGAAAGAGCTAGAAAAGCAGATGGAACAAAGTGTTGAGGGGGTAATCATAAAAAAATACGGTGTTTTACAAGAGAAATTTATTCAGTTAGGTGGTTACGAACTTGCCTACCAAATTGAAAAGATGGCTTCAGGCTTAGGTATTCAACAGTTACTAAATAAACCATTTAATCAGCTAAGTGGCGGAGAACAAACAAAAGTTGGATTAGTAAAGGTTTTATTAAAAGAGCCAGATTTATTATTGCTTGATGAACCTACGAACCATTTAGATTTACATGCAATTGAATGGTTAGAACACTATCTAAAAAGTTATCAAGGAACCTTATTTACGATTTCCCATGATAGGCATTTTTTAGACCAAGTCGTTACAGAAATCTATGACCTAGAAGATGGAGAAATTCAAGTTTATCAAGGAAACTATACTCAATACCAAAAAGCTAAAAAAACACGCCTGCTTAAAGAACAACAAAATTATGAAGAGCAGCAAAAGAAGATTAAAAAATTAGAAGATGCTATTCGACGTTACAGACAATGGGGCAACGAGAGTGGTAATGAAGATATGTTCAAAAAAGCTAAGAGTTTAGAAAAACGCTTAGCTCGTATGACTCAACTCACACGCCCAGTCTTAGAGAAAAAGCACATCCAATTGAAACTTGCTGTGAATCAGCGAAGTGGAAAAAAAGTCGTTACATTTTCAAATGTACAAAAAAGTTACGGTGCAAAGCAGCTTTTTCAACAGCTTAATTTCCAATTACAGTGGGCCAAACATATCGGGATTGTAGGTGAAAATGGTGTTGGAAAATCAACGTTAATTCGTTTACTTTTACAAGAAGAACAGCCGGATTGTGGAACGATTGAACTCGGCGAGCAAGTTAAAATTGGTTACTTGCCGCAAAAAATTGAGTTTTCAGATGAAAATAAATCTGTATTAGAAACTTTTCGTTTTTATGTAGCAATGGAAGAAGGGGAGAGCCGAGGATTTTTAGCTCAATTTTTATTCTATGGCAGTGATGTCTTTAGATTAGTGAAGAATCTTAGTGGTGGACAGAGAATGCGTCTAAAATTAGCTATTTTAATGAAAGAAGAGACGAATTTATTGATTTTAGATGAACCAACGAATCATTTGGATATTGCTACTCGTGAGGTTGTAGAAGATGTGTTAGCTAATTATACTGGAACTTTATTGGCTATTTCCCATGATCGCTATTTTCTTGATAAATTATTTAATGAAATTCTTTGGCTGACACCAACTGATATAACGCTTTTTAATGGAAATTATCAATGGGCTAAGAAAAAGAAAGAAGAGCAAGCTACCCTTTTGGAAAAGCAAGACATAAGTGAACGTGAAAATGGAAAGAAATTAAGTAAAGTAAAAACTGGAAAAACGGCTAAAGCTCCAACCTTGACTGATATTGAAAATTTACTACAAAATCAAGCTAAAATAGTTACAGAGTTAGATGAGAAATTAGCACATGAAACGAACCTTGAACAACTTTATAAGTGGAGCCAAGAACGTGATGAAGTGCTATTAAAAGTTAAACAGTTAGAGGATAAGTGGATAGAACTAGCGGATGAATAATGTGAATGATAGACTAATAAATTAAAAGAAGAGGATAAGTTGATTGACTTATCCTCTTCTTTTATCTAGCTGAAACGCAATTATTTTTTTCTAACGCTAACAAATAACGTTTTTTAGCAATGCCTATTTCAGAAGCACCACTATAGCCTGTCATACTGCCATTTTTACCAATAATTCGATGGCAAGGAATAACGATAGGTAAAGGATTATTTCGATTTGCTTGTCCAATTGCTCGAACGGCTTTAGGATTCTCAATTGCCACAGCAATGTCAGCATAGCTTTGGGTGGACCCATAAGGAACATTTTGAAGAGCTTGCCAAACATGTTGTTGAAAAGGGGTTCCTACTTGTAGAGAAAGAGGTACCGTAAATTTTTTTAATTCCCCAGAGAAATAGCGTTCTAATTCCAGCGCTAGTTGCTTACCAAATGGTCCAGTTGTGACTTTTTTTATAGCTAAGGCTTCTTCTTCATTTACAAAAATAATATTTGTAATTCCTTGTTGATCTTCAAGGATGTGTAGAAATCCAATAGGACTATTTATAAGCATAGTAAACACCTCTTTTTTAATTTATCAAACTGTTTTCTTCTATTATATAGTATTTTTCAATGAAAGGTAGCAGTAATTGTCCTATCTTGTTTTATTTCCATCAGCATTATGAGCTAAATGACTAAAAGATTGGTATAATAAAAGAGGAACAAATTTATTGCAAAGAAGGGTAACGTATGGAACGAGTTCATATTTATCATACAAATGATTTACATTCACACTTTGAGAATTGGCCTCGAATTGAAGCTTACTTAGCTCAGCAACAAAAAGCTCATCAAGAACAGAAGGAGAATGTTTTTACATTTGATATTGGTGATGCTTGCGATCGAGTACACCCTCTAACTGAAGCTACCGATGGTCAAGCTAATATTCAATTATTGAATGAAGGGCACTATGATGCTGTTACTGTTGGAAATAATGAAGGCATCGGAAATTCTAAAAAACAATTAAATCAATTATACACAAAGGCTAATTTTGATGTTGTTTTAGCTAATTTAGCGGATATCAGAACAGGAGAAGCGCCGGATTGGGCGTTGCCTTTTAAAATTTATGAAACAAAAGATGGATTTCGGTTTGGAGTTTTTGGTTTAACAGCACCGTTTCCGACAAGCTATGTACCAAATGGATGGCAGGTTAGTGAACCAGATAGTATTATCCCAGAAATATTGGAACTTCTGACTCCTTTAGTTGATGCAGTGATTCTGTTATCTCATTTGGGGATTATGGAAGATCGTCGTATTGCTGAAATGTATCCAATGATTGATTTAATTATTGGCTCACATACCCACCATCTATTGCCAGATGGAGAAACTGTACGACAAACATTGATTACAGCTGCTGGTAAGTTTGGAATGTATGTTGGACATATTGAACTTGAAATCGATGACTTTAAACGATTAACTGTTACTAAAGCTAGTGTAATTGAGACTGCAAGGTTACCTGTTGCCAGTCATGAAACAGAACGTATCAAAGAGTATGAGATAAAGGGACATCGTTTATTAAAAACTCAAAAAGTTGCTTATTTGCCTAATGATTTGCCAGTTGATTGGTTTGCTTCATCGCCACTTGTCGAAATGGGGTTAAAAGCCGTAAAAGATTATGCTAAAACTGAAGTGTCGATTTTAAATGCAGGTTTGTTTATGAAAGGATTGACTGCAGGGCTTGTTTCGAAAGATGATTTGCACACCTTGTTACCTCATCCAATGCGCGTAATGCGCTGTACCCTTTCTGGGGGGGACATTGCCAGAATGATTCTTGAAATGGAAAAAAATCGAGGTTATCTAAAAAGTTTTCCAATTAAAGGGATGGGATTCCGAGGAAAACTATTTGGAGAAATTTGTTACGATGGCATTGAATACGATGCTACGAATAGGAGTATCAAATGGTTGGGAGAGCCTCTTGATGAGTATAGGGAGTATACATTTGCGACAGTTGATCATTTCTTATATATCCCTTACTTTCCAACCATCGAAATTTGTGGCGTCAATGAAGTGATCTTTCCTTATTTTATTCGAAATGTCTTCGGACAATATTTAACAAGGAACTATCCAATTGAGTAAAAATTAAGTATAATAAACTAGAGCTTTAATAAAAAAGTTAAGTGATTTGAAAATATAAAGCGCGTGAAAGGCGGTGACTTCATTTGTCAGATGAAAAAGAAGTAGAAGTTATTCAAGAGAGTTCAACTGCAAAAGAACAAGATACAACGGAGTTAACAACTGCGGAAGCAACTGAATTAACAGTTGAAGAAGAAAATTTAGTTGTGCGGATGATAGATGAAACGAATTTGATTGTTGAGGGACGTAAGTATGAATTAGTGCTTAATTACCGAGACGGCTTCAATAGTGAAAAATTAGCTGAAAGATATAGCGATATTTTAAGTAAATATGATTTTATTGTAGCAGATTGGGGCTTTGATCAACTGAGATTAAAAGGTTTTTATGAAGATAAAAATCGAAAAGTGCCACAAGAGCAGCGAATTGGCTCGTTAGAAGATTATTTATATGAGTTTTGTAACTTTGGCTGTGCTTATTTTGTTTTGAAACGTACAGGTGGAAGAAAAGAAAAAACAGTTCGACCAAAAAGAACGAGAACAAAAAATACGCAAATTTCTGCTACTAAAGCGGAATCAACTAAACCGACAAGAGAAGTAGCAACAAAAAGTCAAAAAACAGCTAGGCCAACTAAGCAACGTTCTGATAAATCACGTTCAGACAATCAAAAAAATAAGAATAAAAGTTTTGTTGCAAAACAAGTCAAAGAAAAGTCTGAAGCACCAGTTGTTTCAAAACCGGCAGTAGAAACGGTAAAGGAAAAAAATGGTCAACGCCATTTTAATATTCGACGTAATGATGTAGAAAAGGTGAAGAATAAAGAATAAAGGCGGGATATGATGAAGTATAAAGGCTATTTGATTGATTTAGATGGAACGATGTATCGAGGAAGTGAGCCAATTCCAGCGGCTACTGCTTTCATTAAACGTCTACAGGCAGAGAAAATCCCATTTTTATTTGTGACAAATAATACGACGAAATCACAAGAAGAAGTTGTCAAAAATCTAAGCACAAATTTTGATATTCATGTCACGGAAGCTGAAGTTTATACAGGTTCTATTGCGACAGCGGCCTATTTAAAATCTTTAAATAAAGGCAATAAAGTCTATGCAATTGGCGAAGCAGGTTTAAAATTAGCCTTATCAGAAGCTGGTTTTGTTGAAGAAGAAACGAATCCAGACTATGTTGTTGTTGCTTTGGATCGAAATGTTCATTACCATAATTTCGAACTGGCAACACTAGCCATTCATCGTGGAGCTCGTTTTATATCAACAAATAAAGATACGAATCTTCCCAGTGAAAAAGGCTTAATTCCTGGAGCAGGTGCTTTAACTGCCTTAATTACCGCTTCAACTAAAAAACAACCAACCTATATTGGAAAGCCAGAAGCCATTATCATGGAAGAGGCGTTAAAAGTAATTGGTTTGGATAAATCAGATGTTTTAATGGTAGGAGATAATTATGAAACGGATATTATGGCAGGTATTCAAAACGAGATTGATAGCTTACTCGTCTTATCCGGTTTCACAAGTGAAAAAGATTTAGAAAAGGTAGCTAAACAGCCGACTTATGTTGTTAAGTCATTAGCTGAATGGGAATTTTAATGAAATTAAAAACAATTCATTTTTTTGGAATTCTAAGCATCTTTTTATTCATTATTTCGGTTGGGATTGCTTTGACAATCAATATGTTTCCACTCTACTGGTTTGATATTGACTATTTAGGCATTGCAGAATATGTAGGCGTGCCAAAGGAAATTCTTGTGGAGAATTACTCAGCTTTGATGCGTTATTTAAATTTACCTTGGGTGACAACCTTAAATATGCCTGATTTTCCAAGTTCAGCCAACGGTCTGTTACACTTTTATGAAGTGAAGCGTTTGTTCTTATTGGATTACGCTGTATTAATCGGTAGCGGAATTGGTAGCTTTTTCTTTATACGTTATTTGAAAATAAAAAAATTGATTTGGATTTTGATTCGTCCTTTCCAAATTGCTTTAGTAGCTCCAGTAGTTGTGCTGTTTTTTGTAGCAGTTAGCTTTGATCGATTATTTGTTTTGTTTCATGAGGTCTTTTTCAATAACGATGCATGGATATTTAATCCAGCAACTGACCCTATTATCGAAGCTTTGCCGCAAGAATTTTTTATGCATTGCTTCATACTAGCTTTTGTATTAATTGAGGTTCAATTTTTATTGGGCTATCTTTTAACAAGAAGAGAATTAAAAAAATAAAAAACACTCAAATTTCAGCGAATGGAATTTGAGTGTTTTTTTATTAGTGGGTAATGTCACTTTTAGAAGGATCGGCATGAGCAAGTCTGCTGGCAGCAGAAGCTGCAATTGCGCCGATAATATCATCTAAGAAAGTATGAATTTCCCCAGAGTTATGATCATTTAATTTTTTTAAAATGCCAGGTTTAACTTTGTCAATATAACCAAAATTAGTAAAGCCGATTGATCCGTATACATTGACAATTGAAAGAGCCATAATTTCATCAATTCCGTACAAACCTTCATCTTCTGCAATAATATCTTGTAAAGGTTGCATTAACAAGTTTTGTTCAGCTAGAATATCCAACTGGATTCCAGTGATGATGGCATTTTGAACTTCACGTTTTTTTAATACAGCATTCACATGCTCTAAACAAATCTCAATGGTTAAATCTTGAACATATGATTGTTGTAGAAACATGACTAATTCAGCAATATCAGTTAATTCCACTTGTCTTTCCTTAATTAAGTCAAGTGCTTTTTGGTAGAGTAGATTTGAATCTTTTACCATAACTTCACCCCATTCATAGTAATAGTATAACCTAGATTAGTAAAATTGACAGGATTTAAGTTAATTATTTTTCAAAAAAAAGGAAAAACATGGTACAATTAATTCTGAACTTAGTAGTGATTTGTCATAGAAATTGACTATAGATGTTTGAAAATGATAAAGAAAGGAAGAATCGTTCAAATGGATCCCATTGTCGAATTTTGTGTAAATAACGCTGCTAACGGAACCCAACCTATTATTGAACAACTTGAAAAAGACGGAAAAGTAGAAGTCGTTTCATATGATTGTTTAAATGAATGTGTGGTTTGTGCAAAAGACTTCTTTGCCTTAGCTGAAGGAAAGCTTGTTCGGGCAGATACTCCAGAAGAGCTGTTAACTAAAATATATAGCTCTTTAGAAGAAGAGGGCTGGCTATAGAATAGAAAAAACATCAAACTTGTTAAAGTTTGATGTTTTTTTGTTAGGCGAGCTCTTTTGAGTCAGTCCTTCGGAAAAAAGATAAATTCCCAAAAAAGCAAAGAGACACTTTTCTTGGAATTTCCTATTTTCTGCCAGGCCTAACCGACTCAACGAGCTTTTTATTAAAATAAACTTGTGCTGTGCATCGGTTGAACTTTTTTATCAGGATAAATATAACTCATGGCATTGTTTATTGCTGTTGGCGCTTCGCCAAAACCTGCTGCAATTAATTTTACCTTGCCATTATAGGTGCAAATATCACCAGCAGCATAAATTCCTGGGATTGTTGTTTCCATTTTACTGTTAACAACAATAGCATTTTTTTCGATATCTAAGCCCCAATTTTTAATGGCACCGATTGAAGAAACAAAACCATAGTTAATCAGAAAGTCATCGACAACTAACTCTTCAACTTGATCACCTCGGACTTCTTTTAAGGTAATACTATCTAAAGCTTCTTTTGAACCATTTATTTTGGCTGGGATAAATGGCGTTTTAAGTTGAACAGTTGATTTATCTAATAAAGAAACACTATGTTCATGAGCTCTAAATTGATTGCGACGATGAATCAAAAAGACTTCCTTAGCCACAGGCTCTAACATTAAAGCCCAATCTACTGCAGAATCTCCGCCGCCACAAATCGCAACTTTTCGGTTTTTAAAACGTTCCAAGTTATCAACAAAATAATGAAGTGAAGTTCCTTCGTAACGTATCGCATTATCTAACTCTAGGCGTCTAGGCTGAAAAGCTCCATTACCAGCTGTGATGATAATCGCTTTAGAGTAATGTGTGTGCTTTGTTGTTTCCAAAACGAATAGTCCCTCTGCATCTTTCTCGACAGATAAAACCTCTTCTTCTAAACAAATCGTTGTTTCAAAACGAGACATTTGCTTTTCCAGATTATCAACTAATTCTTGAGCTTTGACTTCAGGAAAACCAGCGATATCATAGATTTTTTTTTCGGGATATAGTGTTGCAAGTTGACCACCTAATTTGGGTAAACTTTCAATTATTTTAACTTTAGCGTTGCGCATACCACCATAAAAGGCAGCAAACATACCGACAGGACCACCACCGATAATGGTAATATCAAATACATCATCTATTGAATCCATTGTTCATTCCTCCATAATGGTAATTTTTTGCTGAGAATGATTATCAGTATAGCATAAAAATAGAAAAATTACTTACTAAACGTAATAAAAAACTAGATTAATCGAATTTTACTATGAAAACAAGGATAAGCTCTAGTTAATCCTGTTCTACGAGTATATTCTTTAATCTAGTTTCTCTTAGTAATTGAAATAGTTAAGGATAGCTCGAACCAGATAGGCCATCGCGATTCCAGTAAATATTCCAAACAAAACTTCTAATGGTTTATGACCTAGATACTCCTTAATATGTTTATCACGTTGTTTTCTTTTTGGGCTTTCGCCGGATTCATTTGATTTAATTTTTAAATTTTGTAAATCAATAATCAATTGATTTAGGACGAGCCCTTGTTCGCCACTTTGTCTGCGAACACCCATTGCATCGAACATAACGATGACCCCAAAAGTAACAGCAATTGCAACGTATGGTGATTCCCAGCCATAGTTTAAAATTAATGCTGTAATCAAAGCTGTTACACCAGCAGAATGAGAACTAGGCATACCACCTGTTGAAACTGCTAACGCCCACGTTGTATTCTTCTTTAATAAAAATGCAATGGGGACTTTAATAAACTGTGAAAAACAAATTGCACTTAATGCAGCAATTAGTGGATAATTCGTTAGAATTTGCATAGGAAACCCGCCTTTAGAAAAACTTAATAGTTGATGTCTTTATCATATCACGAAATAAAGCTGAAAAACGAAAAAAAATTAATTCTTACAAAATTTAATAAAAAAGATTGGTAAAAATCGAAAGAGTTGGTTATGATAGGAGAGTAAAATAATTTTGTAGGAGGACTGCTGAATATGACTCAATTTCCACAATTATCGACAGAAGTGGCAGCAAACGAAAAATTAGTAACAATGAAAACGACAATGGGAGATATTAAGCTTAAATTATTCCCAGATTTAGCTCCTAAAACAGTTGAAAACTTTTTAGGTTTAGCAGCAAAAGGTTATTATGATGGAATTATTTTTCACCGTGTTATTCCTGACTTCATGATTCAAGGTGGCGACCCAACTGGAACAGGTATGGGTGGCGAAAGTCTATGGGGTGAAGAGTTTAATGATGAATTCTCAAAACAAGCCTTTAACCTAAATGGTGCACTTTCAATGGCTAATGCGGGTCCTAATACTAATGGAAGCCAATTCTTTATTGTTTCAAATACAGAAGTACCGCAAAATATGTTAACTCAATTAGAAGGCGCTGGTTATGAGAAAGAAGTAATTGATGCTTATGCTAAAAACGGAGGAACTCCTTGGTTGGATTTCCGTCATACTGTTTTTGGTCATGTAATTGAAGGCATGGATGTTGTTTACGATATCCAAAATGTAAAACGTGGTGCGCAAGATAAACCGGTTAATGGCGTACGTATTGAATCAATTGAAATTGCTGATTAATTAGCAAAAGACTGGAGATGAAAATCTTCAGTCTTTTTTTGTCGTGTAGATTAAAACTAGAAATTTAGGCAAAGTGCACAGATTTTAATTAAATTGTGAAAACGGCATCATTTTAAAAAAAATTTATGCTACAATAAAGATGCAAAATAAACCTGTAGTTAAGAAAGGAAGTTACATGAATGATGTATGGGGCAATTGAAGCTGGCGGGACTAAATTTGTTTGTGCAATCAGCGATGAAAACTTTGAAATTAAAGAACGAGTAAGTATACCAACCACAACACCTGAAGAGACCTTAAGCCACGTTTTTGAGTTTTTTGATCAATTTAAGTTGGATTCAATTGGAATTGGCTCGTTTGGACCAATTGATGTTAATAAAAAATCAGCGACCTATGGATATGTTACAACGACTCCAAAAGTTGCTTGGACTAATTTTGATTTTTTAGGAGCAGTAAAAAAACGTTATGAAATTCCTGTTGGTTGGACAACAGATGTGAATGCAGCAGCACTTGGCGAATTGAAAAAGGGTGCGGCAATTGGGTTAGACAGTTGTGTGTATTTAACTGTGGGAACTGGTATTGGTGGCGGAGCTGTTGTAAATGGGAAGCTGCTAGCGGGATATGGTCATCCAGAAATGGGACATATGTTAGTTAGATTGCATCCAGATGAGAGCTATGGTGGATTTTGTCCATACCATGGAAATTGCTTAGAAGGAATTGCTGCAGGTCCGGCTATTGAAGGACGTTACGGTGTGAAAGGTCATGAATTGGCAGATAAAATAGAAGTCTGGCAAATGGAAGCCTATTATTTAGCGCAAGCATTAATGAATTATACTCTAATTTTAAGTCCAGAAAGAATTGTTTTAGGTGGCGGAGTAATGAAGCAAAACCAACTCTATACATTAGTTAGAGAAGAGTTTAAAAAATTAATGGCTGGTTATGTAGCTGTTCCTCCATTAGAAGAATATATAGTTGCTCCAGGCTTAGGTGATAATGCTGGAGTTACAGGCTGTTTATTATTAGCAGCAGATGAATTAACTAAATAAAAAAAATGCGACTATTAATTCTAGTCGCATTTTTTATTTAGTTTAAATTTATTTAGTTAAAGCTACTTTTAAGCGTTCTAAGCCTTCTTTCAAAGTAGCCCGAGAAGTAGCGATATTCATTCGCATAAATTGACTGCCGTTTGGTCCAAAGCTAATTCCAGGATTTAAGCCTAAGCGTCCCATGTTAACTAATTGCTTCCTTAAGGCTGAATCGCTTAATCCTAAGTAAGAACAATCAAGCCAAATTAGATAAGTTGCTTCTGGTTTTAAAAATTTAACTTGTGGCAATTCCTTTTCCAAAAATTTACAGGCATAATCTAAATTTTCACTAAGATAGTCTAATAGCTCTTCTAGCCAAACTTCGCCTGTGTTGTAGGCAGCTTCTGTGGCAACATAGCCAAAAGTATTAATGCCGTCTTGTTCGCTTTTGTGTTGCTCCATCGCAATTTTTGCTTTTAATTCTTTATTTTTAACAAAAATCATGGAGTGCTTCACACCAGCCATATTAAATGTTTTGGTAGCAGCAGTTAGTGTAACGACAAACTCTTGATAACTTGGATCAAGCGTAACGACAGAAGTAAATGAGTGTGGTGCGAAAACCAAGTCACCATGAATTTCATCACTAACTAAAATGACCTTATATTTTTTACATAACTCAGCAAGTTGTTTCAACTCGGTTGTCGACCAAACCCGTCCACCAGGATTATGAGGATTGCATAGAATAAATAATTTGACTGAATGATTCTTCAATTTTTCTTCGATATCAACAAAATCCATTTTAAATTGTTTATTTTCAATGATTAAGCTAGAACGAACTAATTGACGTTGATTACTTCTTACAACTTCTGTAAATGGTGGATAGACAGGATCATGTATCATAACACTATCCCCTGGTTCAGTTAGAGCTGTAACCATTAATGCTAAACTAGGTACAACGCCAGGTGAAAATAAAATGTCGGATTTATTCAAATTTAGCTGATGGTGGTTACTTTGCCAATCAATTATGGCGTCATATAATCCATCACTAGGAATTGAGTAGCCAAGAATTTGAACATCTAGACTTTTTTTCAAGGCAGATAGAATTGTCTTAGGTGTAGCAAAATCCATATCCGCGACCCACATAGGTAAAACGTCCTCAGAGCCGAATTTTTCTGTCAGCATATCCCACTTAACAGAATTAGTGCCTTTACGGTTTATAATTTCATCAAAATTTGCTTGCATAAATCCACATCCTTCTCCATTAAATAAGTTCTCTTTACTCATTATACTGCAAAGGAAAGGTTTTCTCAAAAGTCAGACTTAAAATTACGGGATTGAGTTTTTTCGAAAGGCAAATAAAACTCCCTTTTTTTAAAAGTGGTGGTATAATATAAGAGAGAATACTACAGGATGATGGAAAAAATGAGGTGAAGGAATGACATATAAAATTGGCATGATTGTAAAAGGCAAGGTTACAGGCATTCAACCTTACGGAGCTTTTGTTTCTTTAGATAAAGACACCCAAGGCTTAGTGCACATCTCCGAATGTAAACATGGGTTTGTAAAAAATTTAAATGAAGTTTTGCAGGTTGGAGAAGAAATAGAAGTAATGGTTATTGATATAGATGAATATACCAAAAAAATAAGTTTATCTATGCGCTCGTTAGAACAAAAGTCGACGATGCACTATCATTATAAAAAACGGAAATATCGACCAGATAAAGCAGATAAAGTCGGGTTTGAATCATTACGACAAATGATGCCGAAATGGATTGAAGAAGCAAAAAATGACGAAAAAAAAAGGCAGAAATAAATCTTTTTCATTGAACATCTTTTAATTTTAGAAAAATGTGTTATGATACAGAATGTAAATCTTTCAAAATTATAGTGTGGGGTGCATACAAAAATGATAGAGAAGCAATGGGTTGCTGGAACAGTGATGACTATGGATCAAGAAGGTAGATCAGTATTTTTAGTGTCAAATAAAACTGGGGAAACAGCTAATTTTAGTTTTCCATCAGCAAAAATAGCAGAAAACAGAACAGGACTTGCTAGTATTTTAGAGGACTTAAAACATAAGTTAACCATTGATGTCTCATCATTACATTTGTTTGAATTAACGAATGCAATTGTTGCAGACGTGCGGATACCGTTATTTGTATTTGAACTAACAGAAAACCTAGATGACTTAGAAAGTTTGTTAAAAGTGTCAAAGGATGATACTTTATCATGGCAACACACAGATGCTATTCGTGGTGCTTTATCAACATGGGAAATTTCTGGTGTACCACAATTTTAGAACATATATTTCAAGAGCAGCAAATTCTTAAAAAGATTTGCTGTTTTTTCTTGCAATTTTTATGAAAAACTACTAAAGTATAAGAGCAGTATAGTGAGAAAAGTTTCACAAAAATTTGATGTCGGAGGGTTTAACATGCCACATATTCAATTTGATTATTCAAAGATTGATAAGTTCTTACAACCACATGAAGTAGCATATTTACAACAACAAGTTACAACAGCTGATGAAATGCTACGTAAAGGAACAGGCCAAGGAAATGATTTCCTAGGATGGATTGATTTGCCAAAAAATTACGATAAAGATGAATTTGCTCGTATTAAAGCAGCAGCTAAAAAAATTCAATCTGACTCAGAAGTATTAATTGTTATCGGAATTGGTGGTTCTTATTTAGGAGCTAAAGCAGCACTAGATTTCTTGAATCATTCTTTCTATAATCTACAAGATTCTAAAGATCGCAAAGCCCCACAAATCTTTTTTGCAGGAAATAGTATTAGTTCAAGCTATTTACATGACTTAATTGATATTATTGGAGATCGTGATTTTTCAGTAAATATTATTTCAAAATCAGGTACAACAACTGAACCAGCAATTGCGTTCCGTGTCTTTAAAGAATTGTTAGTTAAAAAATACGGTGCTGAAGAAGCTAAAAAACGTATTTATGCAACAACAGATAAAGCACAAGGCGCTTTAAAAAATGAAGCTAATGCTGAAGGCTATGAATCGTTCATTATTCCAGATGATGTTGGTGGGCGTTTTTCAGTATTAACTCCAGTTGGTTTATTACCAATTGCTGCTAGTGGAGCTGATATTGATAGCTTAATGAAAGGTGCAGCAGATGCAAGTGAAGCTTACTCTAATCCTAAATTAGAAGAAAATGAAGCTTATCAATATGCGGCTGTCCGTAATGCTTTATACCGTAAAGGCAAAGTAACAGAACTTTTAATTAATTATGAGCCAAGTTTACAATACTTCTCTGAGTGGTGGAAACAATTATTCGGCGAGTCTGAAGGAAAAGATCAAAAAGGTATCTACCCTTCAAGTGCAAACTTCTCAACAGATCTACATTCTTTAGGGCAGTATATCCAAGAAGGACGTCGCAATATTTTTGAGACAGTGATCAAAGTAGATAAAGCACGTCATGATATTAAAATCCCAGTAACTGAAGCAGATTTAGATGGTTTAGGTTATTTACAAGGGAAAGAAATTGATTTTGTTAACACAAAAGCATTCCAAGGAACATTATTAGCCCATACAGATGGTGATGTCCCAAATCTATTAGTAACAATTCCTGAAACAGATGCTTATACATTAGGCTATCTGATGTATTTCTTTGAAATTGCAGTTGGAATCTCTGGTTATTTAAATGGAGTGAATCCATTTGATCAACCAGGAGTTGAAGCTTACAAAAAGAACATGTTTGCTTTATTAGGCAAACCTGGATTTGAAGAATTAGCTAAAGAATTGAACGAACGTTTATAAAACAACATTTTGAGAGAAATATTGAACTAAAATAAATACCCTGAAAATATTGAAAAGTGGTTCGTGGTTCCGTAGTGGTTCCGTTTCGATACCACTTTTCAATTTATAGGGTATTTTTACATATTTACAATTAACTTTTTCTTGTACTCATTATATTTTTTCATTGCGTTTTGATTTGCAACAGGAGAGAAGGAAGCATAGATAAATGTAGCCTCAATATTTTTATGGCCAAGAATATCTTTTATGTCCTCTAAGGTCACACCTGCTTCACGTAACATGATAGCAAAAGTATGCCTCATATCGTGTATCGTGATTTTTGGAACGTCTCCGTTACATTTAGTCGTAATCCTATCAAAAGCTCCTGAGAGCGTTCTGTGTGCGATTGGACGAGCATCTGAAAAGCAATAAACGAAATCATATTCTGGATACTTTCTTTTAAATCCATTTTTCAAATTATTTGATCGTTGAATTTTTTTCAATTCAATTAAAGAGTCATATAATTCATCTGACATGATCAGCGTTCGAAAGCCGGAGTTTGTCTTTGGAGGTCCGAAAACAATTTGATCCTTGTTTTCTTGTCTGTATAGCCGACATTTATTGATATCAATTTCTTTCTTTTCCAAATCGATATCAGACCACTGCAAAGCCATAGCTTCTGAAATACGCAACCCTGTGTTTAAACAAGCAAGAAAGATGTAATAAAAAATATAAGCTCTTTCTTTTTTTGCTTGTTCTAAAAAAATGGATGCTTGTTTTTGGTTAAAATAAACGAGTTCTTCTTGCTTACTTACTACTTTTTTTCGGAACTCAGCACCTTCGCATGGATTGTTTTTAATTAACTCCATACGTTTTGCTTTTTTCATTGCATTATGAAGAGTTCCGTTAATTAACCGAATAGTAGAAGTTGCTAGTTTACAATCATCATAAAGCTTATTAATGAATTTTTGATGCTTTGAAAGAGTGTATTCCGTTAATTTAGTGAATCCTATATGCGGAATAATATAGTGATTAATGTTATACGTATGAACTTTTATCGTTCCAGGTTTAACATCAATCTTGTAATGAGTGATCCATTCGTCTAAATAATCTTTTATTAACATATCTGAGGTTTCAACATCTAATTCCCCAATGTTATAAAGATATTCAGCTTCCTTTGCAGCTTCTTTAGCAGCTGCACGAGTTCTAAACCCGCGTTTTCCTACTTTTTTTTCTTTACCAGTTGCTGGGTTAATACCAGCTCTGATTTGGTAACGCCATAGCTTTTTACCGCTTTTTAACTTATAAGGCACTATTGATGCCATGAAAATTCCTCCTACAGCTGGCAGGCTCATAAAAAAGGAATTCAAAGAATGAACTATGCTGTCATAGTTCCGAATCGCCTCCTTTCAAGTAAGAAATTCAGATTACTGAGTTCGATAAATGGAAACTTATTTTACGAATAAACGTATTTTAATCATCGAAATACTTATGTAGGTTCTTTTTTGGATAATAAAGCCAAATCAACTAATGTGAAATGGCTAAATGACTTCTGAGATTATAGTTTCTGGAAAAAATTATTTTAGAAGGTCAATAATTTTTTCTACAATATATTCAATTGTATCGTATGATGTATTTAGGGCTAGTTTCCCTGAAATAGAAGGGCTATAATCAGCTACTTCATCAGCAGTAATATTATGCCATATTGGTAAGAACACTATTCTTCCACCACTAGCTTGCTCTTTGTTAAGAAGTCCATCAACTTCGTACTGTGTCCAGTATTTTTCAATAAAAGAAGTTGAAATGATAACTATTCCAAATTTTGAATTCTTAAGGCCCTTATCGATAGATGTTCTGATACTCTCGCCCCAACCAATACTATCAGAGTCATACCATATTTTTACATCAGATTCTTTTAGTTGAGTTGCTAATTTATTAACGTAATCTTTATCGTTCGCTGAGTGGGATATAAACACATCGTACTCTTTTTTTTCAGCTGGTTCAGTATTGATTGAATCAGCAATTATATTTTGATTTCTTTTGAATGAATCAATTTTAATTTGCTGTTCTCTCATTACATTGGCCTGTAATTTTTGTTGTTCTTTAATTAAATCAGAATTTGCTTTATTTAATTGCGCCTGAACTTTTAATATTTTTTCCAAACAAGATGCTTGAATTTGTTTAGATTTTTGAATTTTATTATTCTCTCTTTCAATTTCTTTTAATCTTGAATTTATTGTTGTACTATTTTTAGATCGAGCAATTGCAGAGTTAGCTGTATTAATTTTTTTAAAAGAGTTAGCTTCATCTTTTGCGGCATTCATTCTTTTTTTCTCATTTGAGCTAATATCAGATTGTAATCTTCTAATTTTACTTTCAATCATTGAAATACTAGACATGTTATTCCTCCTAAAATATATTTTAAATTTTTATTCAAATTCAACTTCAGATAATCCTTCATTAACATTTTCAATAACTTCATTTTCTTCAATGAAAGCAATCCATTTCTGAGTACCATTGATTGCTGGTATGCCTATTTGGGTCTTTAATTGTCCATATAGCGTATCCATTGCTTGCGTCCACATTAGAGATGTAGCACGTTCTACTTTAGCCTCATTCCATTTAGCTTTACTAGCTCGGGCTTTGTTTTTTTCTAACTGGAAATTTTTAGCTTTTTCCATGAAAAAGGGGTAACTTGTTAAATTTTCTTGCATGTATTCCATAAAGTCTTGATAATTCATTATATTTACTTCCTTTCGAATGTATGTTCTTTTTTGTTTTTTAAGAAAAGCCCGAAGGCTAATCTTATGACTTTTAATTGTTCAAATTTGTTACGGCATAGTCAGCTTCTTCAGGAGTGAATTTCTCACCATGCTCAGAAGTTAATTGATCTCTAATTGCCTCTGGAGACATAGCCATATTATCTTGGTAATTCTTAGCAGTTTTAAGTGCATTAGCATTCCAATCTGCTTTAATATTGTCAATTGCATATTGTCCAGCTTCAGCAGAGAACTTTTCACCATATTCAGAAGTTAACTGATCATATATTCCCATACGAGACATATACATATTTTTAGAATAAGTTTCAGCTGACTTTAAAGCTGACTTGTATTCAGTTGGAACATTTGCTGCTGCTTCCTGAGCCGCTTTTTTTTCTGCTTTGGCCTGAGATTCAGCCGCAATTTTATCGTCAGCTTCTTTTTTTAACCTGTCTTCTTCCGTTTTTGCAGCAGCCAAATATTCTGCAGAAGGAGTTATTTTAGTTTTTTTAGTAGAAGATTTTCCATCAAGTGAAGAAGTGATTTCTATAATTTTATCTTTGTTTTTTGATAAAGAATAAGAAATTGAGAAAGTTCCTTGCTCATTAGCTAATGAAGACTCGTTCATAATACCGAGCCCTATTTTAATCTCTGACCCAGGTTCTGTTTTACCTGTTATTACAGCATTTCCATCCTTATCGGTTTCTATATCTAATGAATCTAGCTCTAAAGGCAAATCTTGTTTTGAAGAATCTTTATTTTGTTCAGATTCCTTCTTAGAAGCTGTATCTTTAGAAGCAACTTCTTTTTCGGTTGTTTCTGATTTACCTGAATCAGGAGAGGTTACACCCACTAATACAAAACAAACTAATAAAGCGATTATCGAATAATTTCTCATTTTTTTATCAGGCTTCTTTTTTATAAAATACCATACTCCAACAGCTGATAAAATTAATAACAATACAAAAAACGTACTCATATTTCCTCCTTTTTGAATAAAATAACTAATGAGACCACTTCAATAGATATTCTTTTCATGTTATAATATATTTGTTATGATACTATGAGTTCTAATCAGTCCCCACGACTGGTTAGAGCTTTTTTTATTTGTATAGAAACCTTTCCATTTCAAGGGGGAGGTTGTAGTAATCTAATATTGTATATTTATTATCGATTCCTAAGCCTTCATGCGATCCGTCCATTCTTAAATTAGAAGCAAAATAATTTGCTTCCATTTCAATTTTTAAAGATGAAGTTAACGATTGCGCAGAAAGAAAAGGAGTATTGGAATCTGAATGAAATATTGAGTGAGCTAATTCATGAGCACATGTGAAGTTCAAATAATCTTCACTTATATGATTGTTTAAATGAATAAACTTAATTCGTAATTCCTTATTGTAATATCCGTATATGCCACCTAAATCCTCCATAATAATTTTTACACCTAGTTCATGAGCTAATTTAAATGGGTCTCTTGTTTGATGATTATTAACTAATAAATGTAATTTTTTATCAATAATATCTAAACTCATTTAGTCACCTAATTTCGATATTTTTTAGGAGTAAATTTCTTTTTGGCTTCTTGTTTAGCAATTCTCAACGAATTTTCAAGCGACATGATTAAAAGTTCTCTAGTGTTGTCGTCCATTTCTCCATTTTCTTTTGAGTAGTGTGCGTTATTTTCTAAATCTTCTATCATAACTTGTAATCGTTCCGCGATGTCTTTTTCATCTTTATTAGTTAATTCATAGTAGTTATTGGCATTTTCTTCTTTTCCCAACAAGTAATTTGGAGTTGTGTTAAGAACATCTGCAATTCTAGCTAAATCATCGGAACTAGCAGTTGTGTAACTTCTTTCTATATTAGAAATTACTTGAGCTGTAAGATGAACCTTATCAGCTAATTCCTTTTGAGTAAGTCCTTGTTTTTTTCTTGTGTTTTTTATTCTCTCACCAGTACGCATGTTCCCACCTCTTTAAAAGTTAATATATCATAAATAACGGAATTTGTTACTAAACTAACGGAATTATTTAGTTTTATACAAAAAAAGATTGACAATAACGTAAAACGTTAGTATTATATAGATATAAAGTAACGGAATACGTTATATGAAAGGAGTAAATTATGTCAGTCCAAGAAAATATTAAAAAAATTAGAGAAGCAAAAGGCATTACTCAAACATCGGTTGCAAAATATGCATCATTAAGTGAAATGCAATATTACCGATTAGAAAAAGAAGCGAAAAAAATTGATCCAAATGTTCTGTTTTATATCGCAAAATTTTTGGGAGTTGATATGAATATTTTTTTTAACGACGAACTAACGGATAACGTTATTAAAGAATTCGTTAAGTAAATTCTATCACTACCACCCCCGAACTAAAAGCTAGTCAAGTACGAAAAGGAGGAAAAGAAAATGGAAAATAAAGAATTCAATGAACTTTATAAAGAAGCGATAAATTCTAGTTTGGTTCTCGTTAAAGAAATTTGTGAATTAAAAGAAACAGAAACAAACCCAGCAATGGTTGCATCCATCGCTGAGCTTATAAAGGTAATTACTGAATGTCAATATAACTAATTTCTACTGCATTCATCGCAACTTTATTAGTACCTATAAAGTTGTAGGTTAAAGATTCATTTAATGGTATTTCAGAAAAATCAGAATTAATAGTCGTCCAAGTTCCTCTGTGAAGGTATTTGATTTCTTTTAAGCCTGGTACAGAAATTATTTTACCACTTTTTAAATATATAGTTAATTCCATTTTTATCACCTCACTTTCAATTTAATTATATCAATTGAATTAGAGAACAAACAGCGAACAGGAGGAAACGCATCTATGAAAAACAATGAAGGATATTTTAAAAAGGGTGATTGCATTGAGATTAGTGGTAAAAAAACTTATATCGTAGTTGCAGCTAATGAAGATGAAGTTCAAGTAAGAAGTATCATGTGGTATAAAAATCCACCAATATTAGAAAATAGAATTGATATATATAGTAACAGTACCGAAAACTATTCATCTAAGTATTGGATAAAAATAGTTCCGGCACCGCTAGAATATGGATCAGAAATTCTTAATGTTTTAGCCAACTAACTAAAGGGTGAGTAAGTACTGAAAAGAGAGGAGTGAAAAAATGAACGAAGGAAAAGTAGTTTTAGATGTAGAAATTACTGATATGGATGAAAATTTAGAAAAAGCTAAAAAATTAGTAAACCTACTAAAAGAAGCCAAATCCCTATCAGAAGAATTGGCTTCAATCGAGTTTGAATTTTCGGTAAAAAAATAATTAGAATTTAAGTTCTAGCTTAACATCTTTATTGCAGTAAGGACATTTGCTAGTACCAACTTTAACCTTAATCATTTTTTTACAGTGTTCACAGTTGATTTCATAGGTACTTTTTAAAGCATCATCTTTTGCAAATTGTTTACCTTGTTTTTCTAAATCACGCATCAATTTATCCATAAAATTCACCTCGCTTTCAAATTAATTATATCAATGAGAAGAGGGAACAAATAGCGAACAGGAGGAAACACACACATGAATATTATCGAAGAGTTAACAAAAGTTGTAATTGAAAAAAAGGAGTATTACAAATTAAAACGAATTGCTGAAATCATTGGCAATAATGTTTTGGAAGGAAATAAAACCGATAGATTGCCATTTACATTTAATGAAATTGAAGATTATGCGGATCAACTGGAATCATCAAATATTTTAGTTTTAGTAGAACCAGAAACAAACCGAGTAACACTTGATTGGGGGCTAGCAAGTTGAGTTCAAAAGTAATTAGTCCATTTTTAATAGAAGCATCTGGAAGAAAACATATCCAACAAACTCATTTAGCTAGAGAAATACATCGTGCTAAATCAACTGTGAACGGATATTACAACGGAGGTCCAACTCCTGTTGATGCAATGGTAGAAATTGCATCAGTGATAAATGATTCAGAATTAAGCCAACAACTGGCGCACGAGAGTTTTGGTACTTTACCGAATTTTAACTCTGATAAGTACGAAGAATCAGCATTTGCAATGGATGTTTTCCAAAGAAAAGAATCAAACGAACGAAAAGCAATGAAAGAGCAAGCTGAGTTGGCATTAACGATACTCAATCATAAGTTAACAGATTCGGATAAGTCAGTATTAGCAGCATATGCAAATGAGTTTTTAGATGAAATTTTAATTGAGCTGAAAATAGTAAGTTTAATTAATAGAAAGATTGATGTATCAACCAATCAGTTAATAAAGATAAGAATTCCTTATTGGCTTTCAGAAGGTTACCTAACATAAGGAGGAGTAGTTATGCAACAAGTTGCTGAATGGAAAACAGTCAAAGAGGTTGCCGCACATTTTAAAGTTTCAACTAAAACGATATATAGATGGACAAACGATCGAAATAATCCTTTGCCGAATGATCGTAAAGATTCTATTATCCGGATTGATTTAATTGAGGCAGATAATTGGTTTAAAAATAAATCGCTGGCAGGCGGAAAGGTAAGCAAATGAATGAATTTATTGGTGTTGTGATAGGAGTATTAATCAGCGTTTCGGTTATTACTAACTTGCACTTATCTGAAAACAAAGCACATTCGAAAGATGAAAGTAAAAAAATTATCTCAGGGGGTATGATCCATGGAAGAAAAAGTAAAAACAGCAGTAAGTAGCCTAAATGATTATTTTGGAATTGAAAATAAAAACATGGCTTTGTGGTTTTACGGCGGTTTAGGTTTTCCAATCGCATGTGGCGCAATCGTTTTACTTGTATCGGTGGTGATATAAATGGAAATTATCAAGGATGAAAAAATGTCTCCTGAAATTTGTCGCACTTGTGAAAGATGCGGATTTGACCGAATTAAACATGATCATAAATTTTGCGGGATTTGCGGATTACCACAAAAAAAGACCAACCAGGATTGCACTCCCAGTTAGTCGGCTTAGAAAAATATATTAAAGTAATTCTACCATATTAGGAGGAACACAACAATGAAAAAAATTGAATTAATCAATATGAAAGTACGGAACTTTAAAGGATTTAAGGAGTTTGAGTTAGCAGCGAACGTTAAGAATGTCCAAGTTTTCGGTGATAATGCTACAGGTAAAACAACCTTATACGATGCCTTTCTATGGTGCTTATTCGGTAAAGATAGCAAGGATTCAACCAAGTTTTCATGGAAGCCGCTGGATCAGAATAATCAAGAAATTCATCATTTAGAGACCGAAGTTGTGCTTGAATTACTAATTGATGGTGAAGAAATCGAGTTTTCTCGTATGAATAAAGAGAAGTGGACTAAGAAACGAGGTTCGAACGCTGAAACATTTGAAGGCCACGATGCCACATATAGGATTGACGGATTAAAACAAACTCAAATTAAGTTTAAAAAGCGAATTGAAGAAATTGTTAACGAAGAAACATTTAAACAAATTACAAATATCTACTATATAGCTGAGAAGATGCCAGCCAAAGATAGACGTAAAATGTTATTCAGCCTAGTAGAAGATTTAACAGATATTCAAGTAATTGAGAGTAACAAAGAACTTAAACCGTTGCTAGATATCCTTGGAAAGCATTCAGTAGAAGATAAGCGCCAAATGATTGCTGAAGAACGAAGAAACATTAACAAGGACTTAGATAATATTCCTCAAAGAATTGATGAAGTGGACCGGTCAATTAATCCAGACTTAACTATTCAAAATAAAATAAGTTTAGAAGCTAAAAAAACCAGTCGTGAAACCGAACTAGCCAAAAATGAACAGGAACTAGCCAGTAAAACAAATGGAACGTATCTTACAAACAAACGTTCAGAGTTAACTACCAAAGTAGCTGAACTTGAAGCAGATAAAAGTAATTACACGATTAAACAGAACGAAAAAATAGCAGGTTTACAATCAGGTAAGCAAATTGTATATGAACAAGCTATGTCGGCTCAAAATGAAGTCTTAGAGGAAGAGAAGCATATTTCTAGTTTGAAAACTGATATTGAATCCGAAAAAAGTTATATCAGCAGACTTCAACAGGAAAAAGAAGGTTTGAGAAATAAATATATTTCTATCCGAGATAACAATTTTCCAGACTTTGACGAACATAAAACAACTTGTCAGTTCTGTAACCAAGATCTTCCAGTTGAACAGCAGGCGACAATTAAAGAAACCTATCAAAAAGAACGTGAAGCTTTCAATTTAAACCGAGCTAGCGAATTAGAACAAATAAACGAGCAAGGAACGAGCCTTTCAAAAGAAGAGGAAGTACACGAAGAATTACTTCAAGACCTACAAAATCAGGTGGCTGATACAACAGAACTTGATAAACGAATAAAAGTACGTGATGACCTAAAAAGCCAACACACAGCAATTATTAAGCAAATTGAAGCAATTCAAAATAATGCTACTCCTTTCATTGAAACAGAACAGTATAAAAAGAAAATTGTTGAAATTGAAGCAATTAAGCAAGAAATCATCACAATTCAAACTGGCGATGATAAAGAGCTTCAATCGCAAAAAGAGGTTATCAGTAACATTAAATTATCTATTAATCAGCTGAACGAACAGCTTTATGAGTATGTTTTATCTGAAAAACAAGAAGCTCGTAAGCAAGAATTGATTGAGGAAGAAAAACTTTTATCAGTTAA
The DNA here is from genome assembly GCF_000744945.1 of Carnobacterium maltaromaticum DSM 20342. Classification (NCBI taxonomy): domain Bacteria; kingdom Bacillati; phylum Bacillota; class Bacilli; order Lactobacillales; family Carnobacteriaceae; genus Carnobacterium; species Carnobacterium maltaromaticum. The sequence goes on along the minus strand of NZ_JQMX01000001.1, from coordinate 1,281,282 downwards.
ATTCGGTGAGTTAGATCAACAACTCTATTTACTAGATGAATTTATTAGAACAAAAGTTGACCTACTAACTAGTAAAATTAACGCCAAATTTAATTATGTTGATTTCAAACTGTTTGAAGAACAAATAAACGGCGGTCTTAAAGAAGTATGCGAGGTAACTGTTAAGGGCGTTCCTTATTCATCAGGACTAAACAACGCTGCAAGAATTAATGCAGGGTTAGATATTATCAACACAGTAACCGAAATCAACCAAATAAACGCACCAATTTTTATTGACAATGCAGAATCAATTAATGATTTATTAGCAGTACAAGCCCAAACAATCACGTTAAGCGTAAGTAAAGACAAAGACTTGAAAATGGAGGTAGCGTAATGGATATGGAAAAATACGAGGCTGAGTGGAAGTTAAAACGAACGCTACACGAAAATTTCCATATAAGAACCTGGATCAATCGCAAGAAATGTTATTTTCACGTATCAACTACATGCACCGTTGATGCAGGATATGAAACGATGGTTTTCCCTTCGAATCAAGCAGAAGAAATAATTGATTTTGGAGATATTTATTGCAAACGATACTCAAATGAAGAGGATGCAATTAAAGGGCATGAGGAAACAATCAGAAAAATATTTCAGGAGGTAATCAAATAATGACAACTAACCAAGCGCCTATGGTCATTCAAAAAGATATTACAGATACAGTAGCAAAAAGAATTAATGAAATGGAGAGCGATGGTTTAGCACTACCAACTTCTTATAGCTCAGCCAATGCTTTAAAATCAGCATTTTTCGCAATGACAAATTCATCTAATGGTAATTTACTAGAAAAATGCTCGAAAGAGTCAATTGCAAATTCACTTTTAGACATGGTTATTCAAGGGTTAAGCCCAGCTAAGACTCAATGTTACTTTGTACCATATGGAAATAATCTTAAAATGACACGATCATATTTTGGCACTCAGGCAGTTCTTAAACGCCTTAGTGGAGTTAAAGATATATGGGCCAATATCATTTTTAAAGGTGATGACTTTGTTATTGCAATTGAAAAAGGAAAAGAAATACTACTCAAACATGATACGAAGTTCGAAAACAGAGACAATGAAATCATTGGAGTTTATGCAATTATTGAAAAAGAAGATGGTGATCAAGTTCTAACTACAATGACTAAAAAAGAAATTGATGCATCTTGGAGCCAAGCGAAAACAACGAATGTTCAGAAGAAATTCCCGCAAGAAATGGCTAAGCGTACTGTCATTAACAGAGCAGCAAAAGCCTTTATAAATACTAGCGATGACAGTGATTTACTAATTGAAGCTATTAATAATACAACTGAAAATGAGTATGATAATGGTCCTAAAGAGGTTGAAGCGGTAGAAGATGAAGTTAAAGCTGAAATCAAAGAGAATGCTAATAAAGAAATAATTGACTTTATAACGGAAGAAGAGCCTCCGATTTATCAAGAAAACGAAGGTCCTGAAATTGAACAAAGTCAGCTCTTTGATGAAGTTAATCCACCGATTGAGCCAGCATTTTAATTATGAATATCGAAGTATTTGGCTCAAGCAGTAAAGGGAATGCTTATAAAATCAGTGATGGTGAGCGTTCTTTGCTACTTGAAGCAGGAATAAAGTTAAACAAAATAAAATGTGATTGGCAGTCGATTGATGGCTGCTTAATCACACATGAACATGGTGATCACTCTAAATACGCTAACGAGCTATTAAAAACAACTAGTATTGATACTTTCACCAGTAAAGGAACTCAAGAGGCCTTGAAACTTCCAAGTTATCGGGTCCATTGTTTAGAACCGTTAAAACAGAAACAAATAGGGAACTGGAGTATTATTCCATTTCCAACGGAACACGATGCGAGCGAGCCTTTTGGCTATCTAATTCATTCCAGTAAAACAAACGAAAAACTACTTTTTGCAACGGACACTTATTATATCCGTTACAAATTTAAAGGGATCACGCATCTAATGATTGAATGTAATTATGCCTTAGATATTTTAAACGAAAATGTTAAAAATGGGCGTATAGGAGCCTATTTAAAGAATCGGGTATTAAAGAGTCACTTCTCATTAGAGAACGTCAAAGAGTTCATAAAAGCGACTGATTTAAGCGAGTTAAAAGAAGTTTGGTTGCTTCATCTATCTGATAGCAATTCAAATGCTGAACGTTTTAAAAAAGAAATACAAGCAATTACAGGTACACCAGTTTATATAGCATAAGGAAGGAGGTAGCCAATTGAATTATTTATCACAGTTACAAGCGTTTAGAGATTACAAGATGTATGAAACTAAATTATCCAGTGGACAAATTGCTTTATGGTACGCATTGATGGAAATAAACAATAAATGTGCATGGATTGAATGGTTTACAGCTGCTAATCAAACGCTTGAAACACTTTCGGGATTATCTAGAGCTGGCATAAATAAAAACAGAAATGTTTTAAAGCAGCTAGGCTTGATTGATTTCAAAAGTAACGGTAAAAAAGCTACTTCTTATAAGGTATGTGTACTCTATACGTCAAATAGTATACAAGACAGTACACAACAGAGTATACAACGCAGTGTACAAGGGAGTATACAAGACGGTATACAACAGAGTAGTACATTAACTAAACAGAAACTAAACAAAACAGAAACTAAACAGAAACAAGACCAGACGACGACAGCGGATGCGTATTGGCTTAAATTTGTTGAAGTCACAGCAAGCCCTTATATTCTTGAAAATTTAAAAATGTGGGCAGAGGATTTTAATGGCAACGACGATATTGTTATTCATGGCATTGAAACGATGCTTGCTAACAACGTTCGTAGCTATAAGTATCTTGAAACAATATTGAAAAACTGGGAATCAAAAGGCTTTAGCACTAGAGAGGATGTTCTTACTTTTGAGGAACAGCGTAAGCAGAAGAAACAGCCAAACCAAGGCGTTAATCGTAAAGAAACATTGCCAGATTGGGCTAAAGATGACTACAAACCGCCTAAACAAATGATAGAGCGTACTTCTGACGAAGAATTTTTAAAAGAAATGAGTGAGGATGAATAATGAATTGGTCTGTAGCAATGTTAAACGTGAACAAGTATAACGATCTGCCAGATTGGGTTGTTGAACCATCTAAAGATAAATTTAAAGCCTTAAAGGCTGAGGGAAAAAGTCCATCTAGCGAAGAAGGCAAAAAGCTATTTAAAAACTTTTTTATCATTGCGAACGTTTGGCTCTATCAAAATAAATTTATTGACTATTTTAATATGAGCGAAGCAGTTCGAATGGATGCTGATGAATTTTTATAATAGATATAAAACCAATTAAACCGAGGTTGTCCCCCACTCAATAATATTTAACCACGAGGGACAACCCAGCAATGGCAAGGAGTGAAAGGCGAGTGATAGAAGGCACTGGATATTTAAAATTTGTGAAATCTAAAGGCCATTTATACGTTTACCTTCATGGCCGGTTGCAAGGGGAGAAATCCAAAAAGCACCTGTTTAAATTTGGTCGTAGCGAGTGTGCTCTTGAAAATCTTTACTGCATGAGAGAAGCAAATAGGCTGCCTAACGAGTTAGCTAAAATGGGTTTTACTTTTGATGACTTGGATCAATGGATTTTAACAATCGAAACTAGGGTAACGCCTACAGGGAAGAAAATAAATATATGAAGAGGTGGAGTAAGTGATCAAAATATTAGAACTTTTTGGTGGGATTGGTGCTCCAAAAAAAGCCTTAATCAATTTAAAAATAAAGCATAAAAGCATTGATTACGTTGAATGGAACGAAAAAGCAGTCCGTAGTTACAACGCAATGTTTGATAACCGATATGCTGCCCAAGATGTTCGAGGATATAATTTAAGGCCTGATTGGTTGATACATGGTTCACCTTGCCAAGATTATTCGATTGGCGGTAAACAATACGGGGGAAACGTTGAAGATGGGACTAGAAGTAGTCTGATGTTTGAAACTATTCAAATAATACAGAATTTAGGTGTGTGGAAGCCTTCAGTTGTGATTTGGGAGAATGTTCCAAACGTTTTAAATAAAAAACATTTACCAGCATTTAATCGATATATTAACGATCTCGATAAACTAGGATACACAACAAACTATGAGATATTAAACTCTTTGGATTTTGGAATACCTCAACATCGAAAAAGACTTTTTGCAATTAGTTGTTTAAACGGCAATGTTTTTGATTACTCAAAGTTAGAAAAAACTACAGCGCCGATTATAACAGACTTTCTTGAAGCATCATTTGATGAAAAATATATTTTGACTCAGCCTAGCATGATTAAAAAATTGCCAGGAAATGAAAATCATTCGAATTTCAATGGAATGTTAGAAGAAATCACAACACATGCTTTTACTATCACGACAAAGCAAGTAAGATGTCCTAACGCAGGAGTGATAAAAATATCAAATGACAAGTATCGGATATTAACAGAGCGTGAGTGTTGGCGCTTAATGGGCTTTACCGATGAAGATTTTGATCGAGCTAATAAAGAACATCATGGTATGCAAGGGAAGCTAAACGGAACATTGTACCACCAAGCAGGCAATTCAATAGTTGTTCAAGTGTTAGAAGCAATATTCAAAGTATTACTAAGTGGAAATTATGGCGGTGGTATTAAGCAAGAAAGCTTATTTTAATGGAGGGAAAACACATGAAAACATTTAATTACACAACAGCACGGGAAGCTAAAATTTCAATCGATGAATCAATTTACAACAAGGAATGGTTAGAAGAATTTTCAAAATCAATGTACGATCTTGATAATATTAACGATTTAGGTAAGCACATTCTCAAAGTCCTTTTAAGACTAGGAATTGATACTCATGTTGAAGGTGTCGGAGACATCAAAGTAAACGGAGAATATCCAGATTGGGCTACAGAATTTTCAATAGCTAAAGGGATTGAAGTTTTAGTTGATTTAGACGAAATTGAAATTTATTAGGAAGGTGTGAGGGAATGAATGATTTCTTGAAAAAATATTACGATTTAATAGATAAAGTTACCTATATCGTAGAAGAAAAGTTGTGTTTATATCCCACTTATGTTGCGTTAGGAGTAACAGAGTCATTAGAAAATGATGGATTGATTTGTGAGGAAAACAAACAAATATCTGAGATTCAGCACTCTTTACTTGAAAAAATCGAGTATGTATCTCAATGAAATGTACTTGAAGATTTTTACGAAGGCAGGTTAGCTATAAAAATTAAAGATACAGATTATTGTATTTGCGTTGAATATACAACTTAAGAGAGGTGTGAGGAAATGAGTAAAACAGAAGAAACGCCAGAAATAGTTACTATTTTTTGGGACAACGTAGAGTGGCATATGAAAAATAAAGGGTTAAGCATGCATAAAGTGTTTGGTTCCAATCAAGGGTTTTATGCTACAAGACCGAGTTGTACTTTAAAAAAAGTGCAAGAAATTGCTGGATTATTAAATATTGACGATTACGCGATTTTGTTTGAGAAAGCGGAGGACTTAGAATGGCTAAATTAAATGAGGATCAGCAGGTTGTGCTGGATTGGATGAAAAGAGATCTTCCAAACTTAGGAGTAGATAGCTTGCTTAGTGAGTTAACATTTTTAAGTTGCACTGGTGGATGGATGAAAAATGAGGTAACAGCTAGGGCTTATCGCAACCTATCAGATATTGAGCGGTTGCAAGTATTACAAGCATTCGCAGAATGGGGGTTAAGTCAATATGACTGAACTAAAAATGATTGATTGTGAAGTAAAGGTATTAAAAGAATGGAAATCAGCGAAATTAGTTGGTTTTTATCAATGTAGTTACGTAAAGCAATCGATTTTAATTGGAGAGATTGGTGGAGTTATTGCCTATCCAGTAGCATTAGTTTGTGTTGATAGCCATTTTCAAACAGTAGATGCTAATTTAGTTAGGTTGGTGATTGAAGAATGAAAGTACACGAACTCAAAATTGAACCTAAATATTTCGAGGCAGTGAAGGACGGTAGGAAAAAGTTTGAGATTAGAAAGAATGATCGTAACTTTCAAGAAGGAGACGTTTTAATTTTAAAAGAATATGATTCAATTACTCAGTTGTTTTCGGGCGAAATCATAAAAGTTGAAATATCGTACATGCCAGATTTTCCGCTGAAAGATGACTATGTTGTTCTTGGGATTGAGGAAATATGGGAGGGTTAGCATGGCTAATAAATTAATCTATCAAGTGAAAATTGAAGAAGATATAAAAATTATTGAAATGCTACTCAACAGGATCTATGTTGTTTCAAGAACTGAAGACATGATGATTCATGAAAAATTAGAAGAGCTGCATAAAGGTATTGATGACTTGAAAAGATTTGTTTAGGAGGGTTAAGAATGAGCAATGTTAAATCATTTAGAAGTCAATCTGATTATTCGCAAGAACAAGTTGTTAAAATGATTGATTTCGCAGATGAACAGAATATTCCTTTGTTCGATGTAATGAAACGAGTTGAAAATTTAATGTGTGAGGGTATGACATTTGATGAAGCGTTCAACCAAGAAGTAGGAGCTGATTAAATAATGATTAAACGAATTATAATGTTCAAAGCTGATGACTGGAAGCATATCTGGTTTCTGTTTAAGAATATGATTGTGCAGTTCTTGAAAGGTGATTTTTTAGAAGCAAAAGATGCATGGTATTGGATCAGAATACATGTTGAATTCAACTCGAAAAGAGTAAAGTAAAGGAGAATGAAAATGGGCCAATTAATGATAAAACCAGCTGTAAGTACAATTGATAGTCGGGAAGTTGCTGAAATGGTGAGTAAGCAGCATAAAGAACTTTTACGTGATATTCGTAAATATGCAAGTGTTTTAACCAGCGCAGGGTTGCGCTCGTTGGATTATTTTATTCCTAGCGAGTATTTAGATGTAAAAAAAGAAATTCGTCCTTGTTATGAATTAACTATCATCGGATGTGATCTTGTAGCAAATAAGCTCATAGGTGAAAAAGGAATTTTATTTACAGCTCAATATGCTAAAAGATTTCGTGAAATGGAAGAGAATGAACGCAATTCAACAATTAAGGTCCATTTACCTTCTTATCCGGAGGCTTTACGATTATATGCAGATGAAATGGAACGAAATAGCCAGCTAAGTATTAAAAACCAAGAACAAGCTGTTTTAATTGAATCTTATGAGCTTAAAGTTAATTATTTGAATGAAATTTTACATTCTAAAAGCACCTTAAATATTACTCAAATTGCTGCCGATTATGATTTGACTGCCCAGGAGTTGAACAAGATTTTACATGAAGAAAAGATTCAGAAAAAGTCAGGCAATCAGTGGGTTTTATGTAAAAAGTATTTTGGCCAAGGTTATGTGAAGTCTGATACCTACAGTTTTTCTCATAAAAATGGGAATCGAGATGTTAGTCTCCATACTAAATGGACCCAAAAAGGAAGAATGCTTATTCATGAGATTTTAAAAGAAAGAACTATTTATGCTATTTTGGATAAATAAAAAAAGACAGGTTCCCCTGCCTAGCCAATTTCATTATAACATGAGGGGGACCATCTTTGGAATTTAAACAAGTAGAATTATCTCAATTAAATGAATTAGAACTGAACAACACAATTATCATTGTTAGCAACGGAATGATTAAGATGGCCAATTTACCAGCTTTTGCTGATATTAAGCTAACAACGAATGAAAACAAGGTCACAGTAGTTAAATGTGAGACCAAAACTAAATTTTAAAGTCTGACTAGAAAACTAGAGGACACTTTAACAGCGTAGCAATACGTTTGTTGAGGTGTCCTTTTTTGTTACTTATAAGGAGGAAAACACACATGAAATTTGCTGACGAATTAATAAACGAATATACAACTGATTTAAAGCCAATAAAAGCTCTCTACAGTTATTATAGAAATCATAGGAATGTTTGTCTTATCTTGTTCAAAGAATGCGAAGAGGCGCAAGAATGGGAGCTTTCTGTTGAGTTTAGAAATGATTATCAATACTATAAAGCTCGAGCAAAGGAACTAGGTTCTATTATCTCTAGTAGCGAGTATTCAATTCAATGGTTACGTGATGCTAAAGAACCTGGCAATCGTAGAGAAATTGGGAGAAGGTCTAGATATCAACGAACAGAGTTATGGGGAGAAATAGAAGCAGCAGCTTTAAAGAACTACAGAGATAGTGATTTAGAAAACTTAACAAATGAAGATAAAAAAGTTCTAAAGGAAATTTTAAGTTGTCTATCTCCAAGAGAGTACGAATCTTACGTCTCGATTTTTGGAAAAGGAAATAGTTATCAAGAAACAGCGGATTATATGCAGTTGAGTAGGAGTTCTGTTCAAACTTTAATCAATCGTTCAATTCAAAAAATTAATGAGGTGATTAAATATGGTGCAAATACAAGTTTATTTTAGTAAAATTAATATGTGAGGAGGAATTGTTTTGAAACAAAATAAAATAAAAGAAATAAATAAAGAGCTAACTTTAATATTTTCTGATTTAAAGGTTCTGGCTGACGAAGATAGAAACGAAAGAAGTTCTAGTACTAGAGGTCCACTAGGAAATTTTTCACTAAGTAATATTGGATTGGTTTCTAAAATGAAAGTTGCATCTATTCTTTTTGAAGAAAGTTGGATAAACAGTAACTTTACTTATAAAGAATTAGATAAGCAAATTTTAAATTTTTGTATAGAAAATCGTACAAATGAGGATAAGAAAGACTTTCTTGTGCTTGAAAAATTTTTGAAAGAACTTTTAGGTCCAGAAGTCGAGCATACAGTTATATCAATATTAAGAGGTGTAGAAAATGTAAATGTTGAATTAACTATTGGAGATTTTAGAATATATCCATCTAAATTAATAGATAAACATATTAAATGTGATAATTGGGAACGAATAAAAAATGATATTATTACTGATTTTGCTGATGAAATAATGATTGAAACCTCTGTCTTTTCTTCCGATAGAGAAAGGGCTAAAGAAATTGCTAATGAACGAATGGATAATTTTATTAACATACTTTATTTCTTTTTATTCGCAAAAAAAGGTGGGTATAGTTTAAGGTTAGGCACTTCTGAGTCTTCTTCAATATTTATTAACATAATAAATTTTTCTGGAAAAGTTTATGTTCATAACAAGTTAGATGGTGATTGGAAAAATGTTGATTTGAACGAAATAATTAATTACTATGAGGAGCCGTTAAATAAAGTTCTTGAAATAGAGAAAAAATTATGGTTCGATCGCAAGAACGTAAATGAAATGGAAAAAAGAATATATGGATCCATTCAATGGGCTGGAAGAGCGTTAAAAGAAAAGTACGCAGATGAAAAATTTATTCAAGCAATGTTTGGGATGGAGGCATTAATACAAGAGAAAAATAAAAATAATGTGATTTCGCCTTCAATAACATCACAAATGAGTGAAGTTATAATCTTTTGTTTAGGTGATACTTATGAAAGAAGAAGCGAAATTGAACAAGAATTTAAGCAATTGTATACTACAAGATCGAACATTGCCCATGGGGAGCGAACTCAAGTTAGTGAATATGAATCTAATTTAGTGTTAGATTATTTAAGGCATATCATTTTTTATTTTTTAAAAAATGATACTTTTAAAACATTTAAAGATGTTAATGAATTTATTAAAAATGAAAAGTATAAGAAAATGTAAATATTGTCATACAGATGCCACCAACAAGTGAAGGGTAAATTATTCTTCACATTCGTGTGTTTTTCCTCCTGGCTCTCATGGTTGTGCGTGAGAGTTACATATGCCGAAGAAATTTGGCATATTAAAGTATTCTGAGATACTTTGATATTGTTTCTGAGAAGCAACTGATTGATACACTCGCAACTCCAAGGACGGAGGTTGTGAGTGTATTTTATTATCTCGTAGTTATGTTGAATGTTATTTGATATAATAATGAAAAGGAGATGATTTTATTGAGTATTAGTTGGGATGGCGTATTAAGTATTGATGGTGTTTTAGGTTTTATTGGAGCGTTAATTGGAGTTTTTAGTGCATATTTAGTAGTTAATCACCAATTAAAAAAAGAAAATGAGCAAGCATTAGACACCGAAAAAAGATTAAAAGAACCACTAATTGTTCCAGGAACAGCCAAATTTGATGATGTTGAAATACATCCTGGTAAGGATTTAGTAAAAGACGGAAAATATTTCCATGACTTGAAAAGATTTTCTGATGTTACAATTCCTATTATTAACGGGGGGACTACACCTGTATTTGATATTACTTATTACTTTGAAATCGAAAATATAGAAGAATTTGCAAAGATATTTAGTAAAGATAATACTCTGAAAGAATCAATTCCTAGTGCGTATTTTCAAAGTACAGAAGAAAAAGAGTACTCATTTATATATGAATATATCTATAAAAATGATGAAAAAGTACAGAGAAGAAAAGAATATGAAAAAGCATTAAAATACACCAATGTACTTTCTGTAATAATGCCTGGTGAAACTGAACATATTAACTTATCAAAATTAGTTATTATGTTTTTATCGTATTATTTAGAAATGTATGATATGTTTTATCGTACTGATACAGGTAAAGAAGAAATTTTCCCTGAAATAAAGGTTCATATTAAGTATAAAGATTATGAGATGAAGGCAAGAAAATATGAGTATAACCTGATTTTAGGTTCGCGTAATATGTCAAAAAATATGCTAAGATATCAATTAGTTCCAAAAAATTATGAAAGTAATTACTCAAGAAATATTTAAGAGACCCTTTGTGGTCTTTTTATTTTGCTCTAAATACATAGATCACTTAACGGTGATTACAAAAAAACACAAAGTGAGGTGAATAGATTTGAGATAATATATTTAGTTATATAAATTGTTTGTTTTAATTGTTATAATCAAAACAAACAGTTAAAAGGAGAAACAATGGAAAAATATTTTTTAGGAAATAATAGAAATAACTCTATTTATGGTGAAATTAATGAAAAAGAATATCGCACATTTTTAAAATTTTATACATTATACAAAAGATATGAAAATTTTTGCCAAGCTTTTTTAGTTAGTAATGATTCAAAAATTGAATATGAGGATTTAAAAAAAAGTGTTGAGTTAGAAAAAAATGTTGATTTGGATAAATTACATGTTATTGCTATTGGTGTCGTAACAAGATATGTTTTAACAAATCGCATGGCAGTGGATAATGCTAAGGCATATTATAACGAGTGCAGTATAAATAATAGTTTTTTAATAGATAAAGAAAAAAACAATAAAAGTTTTGCTATTTTCAAAATATTACGAAATTATGCTCAACATTACTCTATACCCATATCTAATACGACTGTTGTTCTAAATATATTAACAAATACAAGTAAAGTTGAGTTTTCTATTTCAAAAGAAGAAATTTTACAGAATAATTTTAGAGGAAAGGATAGGGAGTACATTGTGACAAGTTTTCCGGAAACAATTATTTTTGAAGAAATAACTGAAGAATGTAATAGAGTTATGGATGAATTATTTTTGGATATTACTGAAAAAACAAAAATTAAAGTAAAGAAAAGATTTATTAAATTGTTGAAAAATAGGATACAAATATTTACAAGAGAACATGACGGTAGAACAATTAATGCTCTTTTTGTAAAGAAAGAGGGTGATCCTACAAAGGTTTATTGTTTTGACGAAAAAATATTTTTTGGATTTATTACGCTGTTATCGAGTAGATTTTCTGAAGTTTGATAAAAAAATTAGTTACAGATTTATTGTTTATTATAAAAGATGCATAATTGAGCATCTTTTTTTATTTTAATTTGATTACATTAATTAAAGAGAAAGGGTGGTTTTGATGGCAAAGGAATTATCAGATGTTACAAGACAAAAGTATGATCTATTTGTTGCTGCTTATATTCGTTGTTTCAATGCCACTAAGGCAGCCGTTGAAGCTGGTTATAAAGCAAGTAATGCTAAGAATCAGGGGAGCAACATGCTTACTTATCCCTACATTAAAGAAAAAATCAACGTTGAACTTGGAAGGTTGCGGCAACGCTTTGCTGACGAGGGTAACAGGGCTTTTGCTGACCTGCTGAACATTCTATCAGATTTAGATTTAAAACTCCGTAGGCACGACGAGGCGGAGCTGAAAATCAATAAATATGAGAATGAGCTTATTAAAGATAATAATTCGTTTAGCATTTTAAATAGGCAAATAGAAAAGCTAGCTCGGAAAATAAAAGCGATTGATGGCCGTAAAAAAGATAGTAAAGAGATCAAAAAGACTTTACTCATTGAAATTGAAGAACTGCAAGATGAATCATTTCAAATGGGCTTAGATTTACGTAATAAACGAAGGCTGGTTGAAATAGAACATAGCAATATTTTGAAGCCAGCACAGTGGGAGAAAATGCTCTCTCTTAAAGCTGATGTACTTCAAGATATACTTGATAGAGGTGGTTTTAAACCGCCTGATAAGGTAGAACATAGTGGTCATTTAGGCATACCTGTTAATCCGGAACTAACTAAATTAACGAAAAAGGAGCTAGAAGTCATTGCTAAGCAATTTAGAGATGGAAACACTAGCTAAGCAAGCGGAAAGCGTGCTAAATCAAAACTATTTTGACCACTATGTCAAATTTGCACACAACGGACAATATGAACACTTTAGACATACAAAACTTGTATGTAAATACTTGCAACGCATTGCAGATGGGGAACAGCTCGCACTTATGATTGAAATGCCACCTCGGCATGGAAAATCAATGACAGTGACAGAGTCGTTTCCTTCTTTTTATTTAGGTAAGAATCCTGATAAGAGAGTTATTACAGCTTCTTACTCGGATAGTTTAGCTAAAAAGTTTGGTAGAAAGAATAAAGATAAGTTTAAAGAATTCGCTGGACCACTAAATAATTTAGAGTTATCTAAAACTAATGCTGCAGTCAAAGATTGGGGTATTGAAGGTCATTCAGGTGGAATGCTTTCAACTGGTGTAGGTGGCTCTATTACTGGTCATGGTGCAGATTTAATGATTATTGATGATCCAATTAAGAACCAACAAGATGCATCATCTGAAACAATTAGAGAGAAAATTTGGGATGAATGGGAGTCTACACTATCAACGCGTTTACATGGTGGCGCTTCTGTCATCGTTGTAATGACTCGCTGGAACGAAGATGATATTATTGGTCGTTTGTTAAAACAAAGCGCTCGTCCTTGGATTCGTTTGAGATTACCTGCAGTTGCAGAAGATGAAACAGATTTACTTCACCGAAAAATTGGTGAGGTTCTTTGTCCTGAACTTGGTTATGACGAGAAATGGGCGAAACAGAAGCAAAAAGAAGTAGGATCAAGAACGTGGTCTTCCTTGTATCAACAACGCCCAACTCCTGCTGGAGGAAGCATATTTAAACGTAAATGGGTTAAGTATTATGTGCCAAGTCGAGAAGTAAAAGACAGATTGAATTTATCGGATGAAACAATCATTCTTCCTCGTTTATTTGATAAACAAGTCCAGTCTTGGGATTGCACTTTTAAGGATGCCGAGACCAGTGATTTCGTTGCAGGTCAAGTATGGGCTAAGAAAAAAGCTGATTATTTCTTATTAGCAAGGAGAAAAGAAAAGTTGAATTTCACTGCTACTTTAAAAGCTATACGTGAAATGTCTGAGAACTGGCCCAATGCTAGAGCTAAATATGTGGAGGATAAAGCCAATGGTTCAGCTGTTATTTCAGTATTAGAAAATGAAATATCTGGAATTATTCCTGTTAATCCGGAAGGCGGTAAAGAAGTGAGAGCAAACGCTGTCGCGCCAGTGTGGGAAAGTGGGAATGTTTATTTACCACATCCCGACTATGTACCTTGGGTAAATGAATTTCTTGATGAACTTGAAGCATTTCCAAATGGCGCACATGACGATGAAGTTGATGCTATGACGCAAGCATTAATTAAGATTACTAGTAGTGGCAGAAGTTTGTTGGAGCGATATAGAAACGGATAAACAACAAGCTTATTATAATGAAATTTGGCTTGTTGTTTATATTTTTTCCTATTATAGTATCGAAAAAAAATCTTGAATATCTTTTGGAATGTGTTCGATATTTTTTATTTTGTTCGAAATCATCTCTAAAAGCATTTTATTAAGGTAGTTTTTATCATTATTAAATTCTTTTACATTTAATGAAACTAACTCATTATGTGTATTAATAAATTTTGGGCTGTTTATTATAAGTTTTACTTCAGTTCCTTCCTTAACAAGTTTTCCATTAGTCACAAATGCAATTCGTAATTTAGAATCACAACTTTCAGGATTAAGAGCAATACTTTTTTTGTTGTGTATAACTGCAGAAGGATATGACCAACCATCAAAATTGTGTATTGAGTATGGAAAGAAGAACTTTCCTATTTGATTAGAAATTTTATATTTATAGTTCTCATGTTCTTTAACATTAAGTGAAAAAATAGTTGATAAAAAGTCAGATACCATAAATGATACTTTTGGATACAGGCTTCCTTCTAAGTAAATTGAAGATATATCAATTAAGGAAATTTCAGTAATTGTTTTATAAACAATTAAGTGAAATGAATCTCCTGTTTTAATTTTGCATTCTTTTAAAACAGTTTCTATTTCATCAGCGACATAAAGCACTGACTCATTTATATCGTTAAGCCTACCTAAATATGAAATACACTCTTTAGGAGGATACCAGGCATCTGACTTGCTATCCATCTTAGTATTTTGTGGTCTTATTCTGTAAAGCATTTGATTTTCTTTAATTTTAATATAACTAGAATTACCTGGAATTAGATGGGATCCGTTTCCAAAATCAAAAGCCAAAATATTGCGTAACAAACTGCTAATGTTTTCATCAGTTGCATCTTTTTCACTTAAGTTAATTAATTTTTTCTCAGATTGTTTAATTTTTTTTCGACGATTATTAATTTGATTTAGGTAATCTTTTTCTGTAGGCATTTTATTGGTTATTGTAAGATTTGTGGTAAAGTCACCTGTTATTGGATTAAAATCACTTATTTCTACATCAGGATCTGAAATTAAATCTTTCAGAAAATTTTCTATATCTGATTCTGTCATGGAATCACTCCTTTAAAAATAATATATATCATTTTTAAGGATATTGCTATAAAAAAATAATTAAGGTGGTGGTTAAGTGGGATCAGCAAAAATATTACTAACAGACAAAAAAGGCAGTATAATCAATGATTTTATGATGGGGAATGGTAAAGGGTATGCTAAAGACAATTTGACTAGGCAAGTGCCAGGACAAAGACGACAATTAACACCCTCTGATTTAGAAGACCTTTATAGTTCAAACTCTATGGCTGCTAATATTATTGATATCCCAGCTGAGGATATGACTAGAAGCGGATGGACGATTAAGATGAAAGATGAAAAATTAAAAGCTCTTTATGAATCACGTCTGAGACAATTGAAGACTAAAGATATGTTTAAACAGTTAAACATATTCGACCGTTTATACGGTGATGGATTCATTAGTTTAGGTTTGATTCAAAAAAGCACATTTGAGTTGAGTGATGCAATTAAACTTGATGATTTGAAGAAAATATCCTATTTAAATTCATTTTCTAGTAAAAAAGTAAATAACCGAGTAATTGATGAAGATGTTTTTAGTCCGAGGTATGGTAAATCCGAATCATTTGAGATTAATAACCGGTCTAGAACTGGAATTGAAATTGCAGGTCAAACTCAAGTATCTGTTCACCATTCACGCTTAATTCATCAACAGTCAACGAGATTCGAGGACGAAATCGAAGGTACTTCACTACTTGAAAGCCTATATGATATTCTTACCGTAATGGATACCAGTCTTTGGTCGGTAGGTCAAATTATGTATGATTTTGTCTTTAAAGTCTTTAAATCTAAAGACATTGATGGAATGAATAACAACGATAAAGCAGAGCTTGGAATGCTTATGGACTATAAATTCAGAACTGAAGCTTTAGCAGTTATCACAAACGAGGAAGAACTTGGTAAAGAATCAACTAATGTCTCAGGTATTAACCAATTGCTTGATTTCACATGGGATTATCTGGCAGGTGCTGCTAGGATGCCTAAAACAGTATTAAAAGGCCAAGAAGCAGGAACTTTAACAGGAGCTCAATATGATGTAATGAACTATTATTCACGTATAGCTTCAATGCAAGAGAACTCAATGCGGCCACAGCTAGAATACCTTGTAAGATTATTGATGTGGTGTGAAGATGAGTGCGGTGGTCGAATAGACCCCGATTCAATCGAATGGTCTATTGAATTTAATCCGCTTTGGAGCGTTGATAGCAAAACAGATGCTGAGATTCGTAAACTTACAGCTGAATCAGATAAAATTTATATTGAGAGCGGTGTGCTGGATCCTTCAGATGTTCAAGAAGCAAGGTTTGGTCGTTTTGGTGTTACAGAAACTAGCAAGTTTAATGCAGATTCAGCAACTGATATTGATAAGTTAGCCGAATCTGTTTATAAAAAATACAAGGAAAATCGAGCAGATGGCTAGGATACCTCGTACTAGATACCCGTTGAACATCGAAAAAAGTTATGCTAAAAACATAAATAAATTAGTAAGTGAACTTGATTCTCTTATTTTGTACGAGTTTGATAAAATAATTAGTCCTTTAATAGATGATGAAAGAATGACTAAAGACTCAATTATTAGTGATTCTTTTTTTGATGTTGCTAAAAAAGCAATTGAAAAAATAAAATTCCTATCATTAGGTGCTTTTAATAGTAATGATATTAATAAGGTTTCTACAAAGTATATTAGTTCGTTAAATAGTGCAAATAAAAGTAATTTGAATAGTCAATTAAAAACAAAAGGTGTCAATCCTTTAGATTCTGAACCTTGGTTAAAAGAATATTCCAATTCAAAAATAGCTGAAAATGTCAGCTATATAACAAACATCCGAGATGAATATTCTTCTAAAATAGAACAAATAATCTATCGAGGAGTGACAAATGGTCAATCTTCTGCAGAAATGCGTGAAGAGCTGATTAATCAATCTGGTATAGCTAGAAAAAAAGCCGATTTTATTGCGCGAGATCAAACGGGTTCAATATTAGGTCAAATGACAGCTAAGAGACATGAAAAATCTGGAATTCGAGCATTTAGGTGGAGTGATAGCGGAGACTCTAAAGTTAGAGATTCACATCATGAACGAGATGGTAAAATTTATTATTATGCTGACAATCCTTTATTACCAGGTGAAGAATACAACTGTAGATGTGTAGCAGAGCCTATTTTTGATGATGAGCTAGCTCAAATTGAAGCAGAGCAGGCCTTGAATGAGCTAACTGAAAATGAAGAGTATGCAATTAATACTTATATTAGTTCAGAAGCCTATCGTATAAATGATAAGCTTAGAAATGGTTATGATTTAGATGAGAAGGACTCGAAACTTCTTAAAGAATTAGATAGTGCTCTTAGTAAGATGGATAAGTTTGAAGGTGATTTAAATCGATCGTATACCTTTAGGTCACAAGAAGATTTAATAAATTTTGTTACTCCGTTAAGAATTGGAGAGACTAGAAGATTTAAAGAATACATGTCAACTTCAATCGATGTTTATGATCCAGGTAATCAGTTGCTCCTAATCATTAGAAATGCCAAAAAGGGTAGAAATATTAGTCAAATAAACGAAAATGAGCTTGAAGTCTTGTATGAAAGAGGAGCTACCTTTATAGTTATAGAAAGATACCGACTTGAAACAGGTGTCTTAGTAATTGAATTGGAGGAATTCCATGACTAAAAAATACAAACCTTATGAGCATCCAAGATGGAAAGATAACCCGATAAGTGAACATGTCGGTTTTGTTCCTGAACAACTTTCTAAAGAAGAACAGAAAGAGCGTGACCGTAAAGAAAAAGAGTTTATGGATGGTGTTAATGATCTTGCCAAAACTCTTAAAAAAAATGATTAGGACCTGCTAAATTAGCTAGGTCTATTTTTGTACCTTAAATTTGAAAGGTGGTGAGGGTATGGGAAAACAGAAAAAAGAAGCGGTTCAAGAAGCTGAATCAGCAAGTACAGTGGAGGTTAAGCCAGTTAAAGCTATAAAGACTGGACAGATGTCAATAAAGTAGACACAAAAATAGATACAATTTAGATAGACCCAAAATAGATTTTTTCTTTTTCATTCGGGGTCATCATATTGTTTGCTGAATGGGGGCGTTTTGAATTGTAAAAACCCTCTATATATTCAAATGAAGATTGTTCAACTTCTTGGATTGTTCTAAATGTTCTGCGGTTCAGTTCTTCTTTTTTCATATATTTAAAAAAAGACTCGTTTACGGCATTATCCCATGGGTAAGCTGCTTTGGAATAAGATGGAACGAGGTTATGTGTGTCTAAAAATTGACGAACACTAGTCGCACAGTATTGGCTTCCACGATCTGTATGGAATAGAACAGGCTCTTTGGGATTTCTTTGATTCACAGCTGTTTCAAGTGTCTCAAGGACTAAAGAAGCTTCCATAGTTGGACGAACGCGCCATCCTATAATTTTCCTGGAAAATAAATCTAAAATGACACAGAGATAAACAAACCCTTTATTAACAGGAATGTAAGAAATATCGCTCGTCCAAACTCGATTCGGTTCAGTCGGATTGAATTGTTGGTTTAAGTGATTTGAGTAAGCTAAAGAAACCTTTGGTTTCGCATATAAAAATTTCGGCTTAGCTGTAGACATTTTTGGCAAATCCATTGATTTCATTAATCGGTACACTCGCCCAACACTAATGAAAATTCCAAAATCACGCTCAAGAACAACTTTTATTTTCGCAGCACCTAATCGTTTTTTAGAATCCATATAGATAGAAAAAATGGTTTGTCGAAGCTGTTGATTTTCAACAGTTCTAGGAGCAGGAGTTGGGTCAAAGTGTTTATAATAGGTACTTCTATTTACGTTTAAGACTCTACAAAGGCGCACAATAGAATGATCAAAACGTAATAAATGAACCGCATCTAATCGTTGTTTGAGTGTGGCGTGAAGATGGCAATCGCTTTTTTTAAGATGAGGTTTTCCTCTTCTAATAAAGCATTTTTCTTCTGTAAGTCTTTAATCTGTTTAGCAGTAAGGATAGAACCATCTTCAATTTGAACTTCAGAATATTGTTTTACCCAGCGGGATAACGCTGTAAAGGAAACGCCATAGTCTTTACACAACGAAGTTTGTGTTTTACCTCCATGGTAAAGATTAACAAGGCTTTTCTTAAATTCTTCATCATATTTTTTGTAATTGGACATTTGAATCATTCCTTTCGTTTTAGTGTCTACTTATAAACAGTATACCATTAAAAATACTGTCTACTTTATTAGTATATATCCAGACTCCACCAACTGAATTTATGGAGACTAAGCCAGCAATTCATATTGTAGATGAAGGAGAAACGCTTTATTCGATTGCTACAAAGCATGGCATAACTGTAGGATTGTTAAAGGAATTGAATTTCAATGACACAAATCCAAGCGTTTATGTTGGTCAACAATTAAAATTAATGGGATAGGGGGCTAAATCTGATGGGACGTGTTAACCTCTATGACAAAGCACTGATTGAAGATTTTAGCGAAACTGATGAGGGCTATCTTACTGTCAAAGCACCAATCACTAGACCTGGCGTGTTTCCTTATTTAACAAAAGATGGAGCTGTAGAAATGCAGGCAAAGCTACCAGAAGAGTTGTTTTCTGATAAAACAATTAAATCTGCAAATGCTAAACCAGTTACAGATGACCATCCACATGAGGCAGTTACTGCGAATAATTTCACAAAATACTCAAAAGGTATGACTCATACTGATGCAAGGGTTGAAAATAATACTTTAGTAGTGTCATTTACTGTCACAGATTCTGCTACAATTCAAAAAATTAAGGCTGGGAAACGTGAATTGTCAATTGGTTTTAGTGCTGATGTCAAAGACGAAAAAGGGAATTATAGCGGTATGAACTATGATTCTGTTCAAAGAAATATGCAAGTTAATCATCTAGCGATAGTTGATAAAGGCCGGGCGGGTCCAGAGGTTGCAATCCTCAATGATTCTGTCGATTTTGTCATGGATTCAAAAAAAAATAAACAAAATGGAGGTAATAAAATGCCACAAATTATTATTGATGGTTCCGAGTTTGAAGTAGACACAGCTGTTAAATCAAAATTTGACGCTTTATCTGCACAGGCAGATGCTGCTGAAACTAAAGCAAAAGGATTAGATGCTTTGCAGGGGGAACGTGATGCATTAAAAGAAAAATTAGATGCTAAAGAAGCTGAGATTACTGAGCTTAAGAAAAATCAAGTAAACGAAGACGAGATGGATACACGTGTTCAAGCACGGATTGAATTAGTTGAAAAAGCTAAACCTATTCTTGGTGATTCTTTTGAATTTAATGGTAAATCAGATCGTACGGTTAAAGAAGCAGCTATCTTAGAAACAAAAAAAGATTTTAAGGCTGATGGGAAATCAGATGATTATATTGATGCATTCTTTGACTCAATGACTGAACTAGTTGCTGATAAAGGATTCACTCACGGAGTTAATTTCTCTGATGCTAAAGATAAAGAAAAGGCTGCAGATGAAGAAATTAATCAAAAGAAACAAAATCGCTTAAATATGAATAAGAAGGGAGAAAAATAATCATGACAATTCCATACCCACAAAAGTATATGTCTCCAGAGTTAGGTATTGGCAAGTTAGCCAACTATCAAAATACGCAAGCTGATTCCAAAGCAGTTGGTACGAATAGCATTAAATTTGGGCAAGCTGTTCAAGTTAATGAAAGCATTGCAGCACCTTGTGACACAGGTAATTTCTTTGGTGTTGCTCTTGCTAAGAATTATGTTGACGAAATCAAATTCAATGATGATAAAAAAACAGGAGAATATCGTCAAGGTGAGATGGTAGCTGTTTTACGAAAAGGATCTATCTGGGTTCAAGTAGATGATGATGTTAAAGAAGGTGAGTATGCTAGTGTTAAAGCGACTGGTAATTTTGGTATTGTTTCTACAGCAGAAGACTCAACAGATAAGCCAATTGGTATTTTTCAAACAAGTGCACAAGCAGGCGGCTTAGCAATTTTACAAATTAACTTACCTTAAAAAGGAGGAATAAATAAATGTCAAATCAACCAACAGCAACATTAGAAGCACGTGATTTACAAGCAATTGATAAAGTGCTTTATGAGGCACCGAAAGAGGAGCTTGTCGCACGATTAATTTTTAACATTAAAACAGATATCCATCCAGGGGCAGAAACATATGGTTATAACGTAATGACCCGTAGTGGAGCAGCTAAAATCATTGCTAACGGAGCAGATGATCTTCCGCTAGTAGATACAGATTTACAAAGATTTCAACAACCTATTTATACAATTGCAGCAGGGATTAGAATTAGCGTTCAAGAATTACGTCAAGCGCAATTAGTAGGTCAATCTGTAGATGCAACTAAAACAGAAACAGCTCGACGTGCTATTGCCGAAAAAGAAAATAGTATTATTTTCACAGGTGATCCAAAAGTTAATGTTAAAGGGATCGCTAATGCTGACGGTATTCAAGTTGTTAACGTTGCAAAAACATGGAAAACAGCAACAAGTGATGAAATTGTGGAACAAGTACGAACTACTCGGGCAAAAATTACCGTTATTCCAGGGTATCGTACAGCATCGCTTAAAATGTTAGTCTCTTCAACTCAATACGAAGAACTAAATCGTCGTTATAGCGATTTTGATTCACGTACAATCTTAAAAGTTATTGAAGAGAATCAATGGTTTGAGTCAATTATTCCTGTTTCTGATTTAGATAAAGCAGGTACAAATAAAACGGACTGTTTTATTATTATGGATACTCGTTCATCAACTTGTGAAATTTTATTGCCGATGGATGTTGTACGTTTTGAACAAGAATGGGCATATCCAAACTGGAAAGTACCATTTGAAGAGCGTTGCGGTGGTGCATTAATCCGTACACCTTATGCAATTGTTCGAGCAGACGGAATTTAAAAACAAGGAGGAAAACATATGTTAGTACAAAATAAAGGGAAATATATTCGTCATTTTGGAAGTATTATGATTATTCCAGGAGGAAACGAATTAAACGAAGAACAGGAAAAAGAATTCTCAAAAGAAATGAAGCTTCCTTTAAATGCTGTCTTATTAGATAAAGAAATATGTGTTGTAGGAGGGCCTAACACTTCTAGTTTTATTGATTTAAATAAAGAGGAAGCCTTAGAACTAATCAGCGATACGTTTGATCTAGCTTTGCTAAGTAAATTTGCTGAAGCTGAAAAAGGCAAAGGAAATAAGGCTCGTAAATCTTTAATCAGTGCAATTGAAAATCAAATTGAATCAATTAAGACTCCTCCTGAAGACTCCGTTGTTAAAACAGAAGATTAGGAGGTTTTTAATATGCCTGAAACTACAGTTGAAAAGGTGAAACTTACTGCTAAAGAAGTGGCCAGTCTAGGTGATGAGGCAATTAAATTATTTATCAGTGATTCATGGAATGAAATTAAAAAAAAGAAATTTCCAAAAGATATGGAAGAGCAAGCTAATCGTTATTTAGCCTGTCATTTGGCTGTTTTGAATAATCAAAATACGAAATCAGAACAGATTGGATCACTGAAAAAAGAATATTCTGGCTTCCACTCAACATATACTGACTTAAAAAGAACGGTGTATGGTCAAGAATATGCTCGTTTGTTGAAAGAATATACAAAAGGTAATAATGGTATTAGCTTGGTGGTGGTTTAATGAAAGTCACTGATGATTTTTCTGGTATGGACCATATGCAACAGGAGTTAGACAAGCTAAATAGCCAAAGTCTCCAAATTGGTATATTTGGTGAAGATGATTCTTTTATGGCTATGATTGCTGGTGTTAATGAATTTGGCGCTACAATCAGGCCAAAAAAACAGTATCTTACGATTCCAACTAAAGAAGCTAATGGTCGTTCAGCAAGAGATATACCAGGTCTTTTCAAACCTAAAGGTAAAAATATTTTAGCAATATCTGATGGTAACAAAGGACTAAAAGTTATGTTTTATCTTGTTAAAGAGGTGAACATTCCAGAGCGTTCTTTTTTAAGGTCAACTTTTGACGAAAAAGAAGGAGAATGGCAAGAATTCTTTGCGAATCAAATTGATAGTTTGATTTCAGGAAGTGCAACAGCCAACTCAATTTATAGTCAGTTAGGTGCTAGGATAGCTAGCGATATTCAGAAGAAAATAAAAGAAACTTCAAGACCATCAAATGCAGCTGCTACAGTTGCAAATAAAGGGACTAATAACCCTTTAATTAATACTGGACGGCTAAGGCAGTCAGTTACTTGGAAGGTGGTTTAATCAATGGAAAGAATGCTATTTGCTTCAATTGTAGAAGGGTATTCAGTTCCTTTTCAACTTATAGTTCCGAAAGATGAAAAAAGTGGTCACTATGTATCTGGAGAATGGGTTCGTGATGATAAACCACCAATAGAAAAAAATGGAGCAATTCTTCCTTTAAAAGATAGTTCTATTTTTAGAAGTGGTGGCACATTGACTGAGAATGACCGTCAGCTTTTTATTGCAGAATCGGTTCCTCTTGGTTCGATTGCAATTGATGGTTCTAACCAGTACAAAGTTATTAGCGTAGAACCCTTTTTGGAACACTATGCAGACGTTAACGTTTATTATCTAAAGGCGGTGAACAAAGTTGGAAACTACCTATGATTACAAGGAACTGATTGATTTTCTGATTGAGTCCGTTTCATTATTTTCTGGTAAAGAGCTAATCGAAAGTAACACGATTGGTGATATTCCTGATTATCCATATTGCGCTTATACAATCATTTCACCTTATATCTCCATCACGAGTGATATCGTCACTGGGGAGCAATTTGAATGTGTTGTATCATTGACGTGGCATTGTTTATCAGGTTTAGAAGCTTTATCACTTACTGCTAAAACGAACAAATATTTTAGAACTTTTGAAGCAAAACAGCGCCTTGAGGAAAAAAATATTATTTTTGTTAGTTATTCTAGTAGTGGCCAAAGAGATAACTTTTTAAGTATTGAATATGAGCGTTTAGCTGGATGTGATCTAAGATTTAGATTAACAGATAGCTATAAAGATGATGAATTAGAAATAGAAAATATAGAATTATAGGAGGGAATAAAATAATGGTAGAAGCAATTACAGATGTAACAGTATCCATTAATGTTCAACAACCACAACCTAAAATTGGTTTAGGTATTCCAGCTATTTTCGCTGTTGGGATTGAACAAACGTTTAAAGAATATTCTAGTTTGGATGGGTTGGTTAAAGACTTTGGGGAAAATACCACAGTTTATAAAAAAGCTAAAGCAGTGTTTGCCCAAGTAAATATGCCTAAAAATATCGTTGTTATCACCTATAAGGAAGAAGATTCTGCACCAGATCGTCTTGGAACTTCTGGTAATATTGTAAAAGCAGCTGAGGAATACTTTTTTGAAAATTGGCATTTTGCTTTACTTGCAGAATTTGAATCAGATACTGGCTTAGCATTAAGCAATTTTATCGAAGAACAAAAATTCAAATTTTTAGTATTACAAGTTGCTAAAGCGAGTGATTTAACACCTTTTGCTAAAAATTCGCTGACTATTGGATTGGTCCATACTCTAGCAGAAGAATATTTAGATGCTGCGTTAATTGGGAATACTGCTAATTTAACTGTTGGATCCGTAACATGGAAGGGACGTCCAAATTTAATTGGAATTACAGCACAAAAATTAATGGTTTCAAACCTTGAAGAAATTCATAAAGCTGGTGGTTTAGCCTATGTTGAAAAAGCTGGAATTCCTCAAACTTCAGAAGGTAAAACGATTAGTGGTGAATTTATTGACTCACTTCATGGAGATCATTGGATTAAATCAAATATTGAATCGCGTTTACAACGTTTATTATCTAATACTGATAAAATCACTTTTGATTCCAATGGTATTGCGTTACTTCGTAATGAATTAACAACAGTATTTGAGGAAGCATTCAGTAACGGTATTATTGATGTCGTCGATGAAACCGGAAATGGAAATTACTCAATTACAGCATTACAACGTACTGATTTAAAACCAGAAGATATTGCAGCAAGAAATTACAAAGGACTTTCATTCACTTATAAACGTTCTGGAGCAATCCATTCTGTTGACGTAAGTGGAACAATTGAAGTTTAAAAAAGGAGGAAATTAATCTATGGAAGATATGTTAACCTATGATGCCCGTGCGGTATCAATAATTGTAGATAGTATTAATCTGTTTGGATTTGGTGACGGAGATATGGTTACCTGTTCGAAAGATGCTAATAATGCTGAAATCAAAGTCGATGCACAAGGCCAAGCATCAGCAGCGATTAATAATGATAATTTAGGAACGATTAAAATTGAGTTGGCTCAAACATCTCCTTGTTACCCTAAAATGATGGCAATTGCTAACGAGAAGAAAATTGTTCCGGTTCGAGTAGTCAATGGAACAGAAGTCATTGGTGGGTCTAAAGCGATCATTGAGAAGCTACCGGATGCTGGATTTGGCAAGTCAGTTGGTGCTCGTTCATTCAGTTTTAAAGTCTTAGATTATAAGCATACAGTAGATTAAGCACTCCCTTAAAAGAGTGCTTTTTTAAGTTAATAAAAATTAGGAGGAAAATATCATGACAGAAAAAACTAAAACAATCAAAGCAGTAGAAGCTAAAAATTCAATTCCTGAGGAAGAAAAAACTCCATTAAAAAAATTCGGTAAACAAGAAACCGTTACAGTAGAAGGCGTTGAATACAAGTTTCAGTTCCCTGGTATTCGCAAAGCACAACAAATTCTTGATGGGTCAAAAATGCTAAATGGTGTAATCAGTGATGAAGCCTATAATCACCAATTGATGGAAATTGTTATCATTGAACCAAAAACGAATTGGGATTATTGGGATGAAAATGCTGGCTATCGTGAGGTTATGGCATTAGCTGATAACTTTCTTGGAAGATTGCTCAACTAGTATTTCAAACCGGGATGCAGTTAGGGAAGTCGAAAAAGAGTTTCATTTTTGGCTTCCTGTCATTGCAGGTATCGCAACAAAAGAAGAAATTGATGTTTCTACAGCATCCGAATTAACTATTTTGAATGAAGTAGCGCTTCAAAAAATTAAACTAATGAAAGGTGGGTTATAAATATGGCTGGTGCTTTAAGAAAAACGACTATTGAGATAGATTGGAAAGTAAATAATTCTGGTTTAAAACAAGCAAACGAAGAAACTGATCGTATTATTTCTAAATCTGGAAAAGCTGAACAATCGTACAATGGGACTAATTCAGCTATCAATAATACCACCTCTTCATTAAATAGATACAATTCGACTGCACAGACTGGTGCTAATAACGTTGTTCAGATGGGTGCAAAAACACAAAGTGCTTACAATAGTTCGAACCGTTCTATTCAAACAAACACACAATCGTTAAATTCTCAAAATAGCGCGATTAGAACTAGTACGGATAACGTTGTTCAATTTGGTACGAGAGGTTCACAATCTATAAACAATGTAAGTAATTTAGCTCAGTCTGCTAGGTCGAATGTGGTACATATGGGTTCCGCATTGACAAGTGCAACCAATTCTACAAGCAGTTTTGGTTCTAGAGTTGGAAGTTCACTAAATAACGCTCGCAGTGGAGTAACAAACCTTACAAGTGGCTTTAATAATTTAGGTTCTAATGTTTATTCAATGGCTGACAGAGCAGCTAATTCAATTGAAAATGGAATAAACAAACCATTAAATACAGCTAAAGGTTTAATCATGGGGCTAGGTGCGACAGCAGGAGTTGCAGGTGCGGGAAGTTTATTTAGTGCAGGTATGGGGCGTTTAAGTGCTATTGAAGATGCACGTTTATCTTTAAATGTCATGCTCCAAGATGAAAAGAAAACTTCCTCTTTTATGGAAGAAATTTTAGCATTTGCTAAAACTACGCCTTACGCATTCCAAGATTTAGCAACGAACAGTAAAAACTTACTTGCATTTGGGATGGATATTGATAAAGTTGTTCCAACAATGCAAGCAATTGGTGACCTAGCAGCTGCATCTGGTAAAGGGTCAGAAGGAATAAATCAATTATCCGGAGCTTTTGGTAAAATGCAAGTTCTAGGAAAAGTTTCTATGGAGCAATTAAATACGATTACTGAAGCAGGTGTTCCTGCCTTAAAAATTCTAGCCAATGAGGGTGGAGTTTCAGTTGAGGAAATGCAAAAAAGGATTAGTTCTGGTTCAGTAGAATCAGGTAAAGCCATAGCTACGCTTGTTAAAGGTATTGAAGAAGGTTCCAATGGAATTGCAGGAGAAACGACTAAACTAGGTGGAATTATGTCAGAACTGAAAAAAACATGGAAAGGATCACTTGATTCCATGAAGTCCGCAGTTACTTCGACTATGGCCACTATGTTAGAACCAGCAAAACCATATATTCAAAAAGGGATGGCATGGTTTAGTGACCAATTTAAAAAGCTACCGGATTTTGTAGCTAAATCAGGCAAAGCACTAAAACCAGCATGGAAACCAATTCAAGAAATTTTTGCGACAACAAATGATTTTATCAAACAAGATTTTATTCCTACTGCATTAGCTCTTGGCAGAACCTTAGGCCCGGGCTTTTTAGAAGGCGGAATAGTAGCGATAAAAGGATTTGGTTACATTGTTGACAATGTGTTAAAGCCACCATTGGAATTCATAAAACAGTATGCTGAAGAGCATCCGGATAGAATGACTTCTGTTGCAAAATATACTGCTATTGGTGTTGCCGGTTTTATGGCATTCAGAAAAGTTTCAAGTGTTGTATTTGGAGTTTCAAAAGTTGTGGGTGGCTTAACTAGAGCTATTAGCAGGATTGGTACTAAGGCTATTACCTCTGCAACTCAAGCAAATGGTGCTATGCAATCAATGGCAGTTACAGCTCAAGTAACGCAACAATCTGTACAACGTTCAAACTTTAGCCCCTATGTTGGAAATAGCTCTCAAATTATGACAAGGCAGCAATACAGAATGGCACCAAGGACTTTGAGGAATGTTCCTCAATTTGTTCAATCTTCACAGGTACAAACAAGAGTTTCAAGGAATGCAGCACAAAATGCTGGATTAAATATACTAAGTTCAACTGGTTCTAGCCGATTAAATGCAAGAGCAGTTAGTACAGCTAATGCAGCACAAAGTCAGGCGCTTAATGCTTCTGCATTAAGAAGACTAACAGTAGGAACTTCTAGGTCAGCTGTTACAGCTCAAAATGCTGCTTTAATGGCTACAAATTCAGCCAATGGAGTAAATAAAGGCCTTTCGCTCTTTGGTAAGGCAAAACTAGGATTACAAACAACTGGTACGGTCGGAAAATTAGCTGGAGCTGGTGCCCTTGTGGGTGTTGGTATCAGCGCATTAGATTTACTTGGAATGAACAAAAAAAATAAAGGTGAAAAACTAGGTAAATTTGGTGGTTCTACAGCTGGATTACTTGCTGGAGGAGCTATTGGTACAGCAATATTCCCCGGTATCGGTACAGCAATTGGTGGGATGATTGGCTCGTTTGCTGGTTCAGAATTTGGGAAGAAATTTGGAAGTTACATCCAAAAAAATTGGAAATCAATCACTAAGACTACTAGTGATCTTTGGGAATCTGCTAAAGATGATAAAACTTTTGGTAAATATTTCAAAAATGCTGAGATTATAGCAAAAGTTAGTGCAGATGGTATAAAAAAATCTTACCAATCAGCTAAAGAAAGCGTTACTGGATTCTTTTCTAATCCTCTAGAAACCAAAATAAAAGGTAAAAATATTACTTCTTTACAAGCAGCTAAGGGTGAAGGTGTAACAAAAGATACGGCCAAAAGAGTTAATTCATATATGGACAAAAGCGATAAAGTAATTACTAGTCAAGTGGATATGGCGATTACTGGTAAGCCAATGTCTGAAAAAGGTTATCAAGACATTATGAAGACATATGACTTGATGGAAAAACAAGTTTTAACTCGCTTAGATGAAAAACAAAATAAGTCAGCAAAAAACTTCGATAAATTGTTAGAACTAGGGGTTGTAGATCAATCAACAGTTGATAGTGCAAAACGTTCCGGTGAAGAACTAAATCGAATAAAGACTAAAAAATTTACTGAAAACAATAACCAATTAAAAGCTCTTGAAGAAAAACAAAGGGCTGATTCATTAGCGTCCACGGCTGAATATGAGAATCAAAAGAATTCAATCAAGGAGAGAGCTGCTGCAGAAGGCAGAGCTCTAACAGATGCAGAAAACGAGAGAATTAAGCGAATTGAACAAATCGCTTCGGCTGATCAGAAACGAATTGCACAGGAAAACGACAAAGAAAAGAAACGATTAATTGAGGAACAAAATAAGCTAGCCACTTCAGCACTTTCTGATTCTGCAAAGGAACAAAAGATTATTTTAGGTAACTTAGAAGATAGCACGTCAAAAATGAGTGCGAAACAAGCTGCTAGTATTGTTGAAAGTTCTTATAAGGCAAAAGAAGGTGCTGTTAAAGCTGCTAATGATAAGTTTAATGAAACGAAACGTATTTTAGATGAAGAGCGATTTGTTACAGGGAGTATTAGTAAAGAAGCTTATGAAAAGGCAATAAAAACAGCTAAAGAGCAAAGAGACGGAACGGTTAAAGCAGCTGAAGAAACCCATGATGGAGTTGTTACACAAGCAAAAAAACAAGCTGAAGGGCATATTCAAGAAGTTGATTGGGAAAAGGGTGAGGTCCTAAGTAAATGGGATCAATTGAAAGCCTCAACTATACAAAATTTCATTGATACAAAAGATCAAGCAGTTGAAAAATGGAATGAATTTAAACAAGGCTTTAATGATATATCAACGAATATAGCAGAAACCTCAATGGCTATTTGGCGTCAATTCAAAGTGAATTTTGCTTCCAACCTTAATGGATTTTTATTTGGTATCAATAAAGTTCTAGAGTTTTTCAATCTTTCACCAATAAAACCTTATAACCCAGAAGGATTAGACAGTGGGAAAAGTTATTCAGAACCTTCAAGTGGAAGCATGCCAATGAATTACCGGGGAAATTCTAGTTTTAACGGAGGAAACTCTTTAGTAGGAGAAGAAGGGTTTGAATTAGCTTATGATAAATCAAACTCAACAGCAAGAGTCTTAGGGGTTAATGGTCCTGAAATAGCCAATATTTCAGCTAATACTAAGATTTTAAATCATAAAGATTCTAAAAAAGTTGTTAGTGGTGGGTTAGGAAAAGGAACAGTATTACCTGGATTTGATAAGGGGAATTCAAGCTTAAGTGATTTTGTAGGAAACGTGAAAAATAAAGTTTCGGATACTGCTGAAAATATAGGTGGTGCTATTTCGGGAGCAGCAAAAACAGCTTATGATTGGATATCTGATCCAGTTGGAAAAGTAACAGAGTTATTAAGCAGTTTCAATAAATATAAGAAAGAGAGCACTATTGATGGTTTTGGTTTTGGTGGATTAACCAAAGTAGGAGAAAGTGCAAAAGGTTGGGTACAAGACAAACTAAGCGCTATTAGCATTAGTCCACCAGGAGAAGGTGCTGAACGTTGGAGACCAACAGTAATGAAATCTCTTGCATTAAATGGTTTACCAGCATCGGAGGCATATGTGGGTGCTTGGTTGCGTCAAATTCAATCAGAGTCCGGAGGAAATGAAAAAGCTGTACAAGGTGATATTGGTGACATTAACAATAAAACTGGTGATTTGGCAAAAGGACTATTGCAAACAATTTCCGCAACGTTTAATGCTTATAAACATGCTGGTCATGGCGATATTTTTAACGGCTTTGATAACATGCTTGCTGCAATGAACTATGCAAAAAGTCGTTATGGTTCAACTTCTATGCTTGGCGTAATTGGTCATGGACATGGCTATAAAAATGGTGGTCGTCCACCAATCAAGGAATCAATCCTTGTAGGTGAAGAAGGTCCTGAAATTGTTGAAATGGATTCTCCTGGAACTATTCATTCAAACAATAAGACGAAAGAGTTATTGAATAATCCTAAAGAAAGAAACAAAGGACAAACAATTAACTTTAGTCCTATTATAAATATTTCTATGGGAGATAACTCAAGCGGAGTTAGTGAGTCGCAGATTAAAAAAGCTGTAGATGAAGCACTTGAAAGAGCTTTTGAAACATTTAGACGTCAATTCGGAACTGGGGTGGCTTATTAATAATGGCTAAGTTAGATGGGATTTATATTGTAAATGAAACAGACACAGCAACTTATGCTGTGACAGTAACTGAATATCCAGTTGAGGAAGGAATGCCAATAAATGATGCAGTAATTAAAGTACAAGATTCATTCTCGGTTTCTGGTTTTATTATTTCTTCCAGTTCAGAAAATGAATTGAAATCTTTAAAAATAAAGATGGAGAAAGGTTCAATTGTTAAGTATGTCGGAAGAATGATAGCTTCCGACGTACTTATAACGGACATTACAACTAGCTATGCTAAAGAAGTTGGTAACGGAGTAGGTGTAACAATTAACTTAAAAAGAATCCGAATACCTAAAAGTCCATGGGTTAAAAAAGTAACGACTCCATCCAACTCAGGGAATAAACCGGTGGTATCAACTAATAATATGCTTTTTCATCTTGTAAGAGCTGGCGATACGTATTGGGGAGTTTCTCAAAAATATGGAAGGAATCTTAATACGATTATGGGTTATTCTGAAAATAAGTGGCTAGCTCACTCAATACCAATCGGCGTTAAAATAAGGTATCAATAATAGATAGGAAAGGATTGGAACGAATGAAATATAATTCTATTATTTCTTTTAGCGTAGAAGAAGTTCCTGTTATTTTCGAAGTTAAACTCGCGAATATAGTTTATTTGATGGGAATAAATTATAATGATAAGTATGATTTTTTTACTATTGATCTGTTTGAATTAGACAAGACTCCCATCATTTTATCAGAAAAACTCATTTTAAATCAGCCTTTATTCGAGGGGATAATTGATAGTCGCATACCAGCACCTACAATTATTCCTTCTAATAGTGCAAATATTGAAGAAAGAGTAACTAAGTCTAATTTTGGTAAAACAGTATTTCTTTATATTGATGATGGTGGTGAAAATGATGTCTGAATTAGAAGCAAAACTATTAGATGTACATTTTGAAGACGTGGCAGCAGGTAATTTTGTAATTTATAGATATCCCAATATCGAAATTCATGTGGATATTCCTTTTGATGATGATTCCACACCAAATGAATGTATAGTTAGTATATTTAATTTAAGCCAGTCTTCAATAAGCAAAATAAAGAAAGGTATAAATATGTCTGTATTTGCTGGAAATCCTTCTGACTGGGGAGCGTTACTTGAAGGAGCAGTTGCTAAGGTTGAAACTAAATTTAATGGTCCAACAAAGGAAACCGTTATTACTTTAACTGACTATTTTAATTTTAGTGCCAAGCCAACAAATATAACTTTCGCAAATGATACAAAAGCTTCTACAATTTTAAATCGACTATGTAGCGAACTTGGTTCTGCACCTGCAGTTTTAGAATTACCAGAAGATAAGGTATATTCGAGTGGCTATAAAGTAAGTGGAACAATTAGTGATGCTTTTAATGAAATTATTGCTGATTGTAAGGCATCAATGTATATTCGAAGAGGCAGAATATACATTAGAGACTTAAAAAAAGGTGATGATGAACGTTTTAAACTAAGTAGCGAAACTGGACTTATAGGATCACCTGAAAGAATCGAAACCGAAGATTACAAAGGATATAATATTCAATGCACACTACAACATAAGATAAGCACAGCAAGTATCATTGAATTAGATACTAAAAATATAAAAGGAACTTTCAGAGCTAAGTCAGGCAGACATAGTTTTGATGGTTCTTCTTTTATTACAGAAGCGTTGGTGATCGAATGAGTAATGCAAGTATGTTTTTTGAAGAATTTAAAAGGAATATTTTACAGAGTATTAATACCTGTAGTCTAGGTAGAATAGTTTCAATAAATGGAAATAAGGCTAGTGTACAACCTTTATTTATGATGAAAACGTCTGATGGAAAGCTATTGAAACAAACTATAATTAATGATGTACCGATTACAAAGCATTGTATTGATGATGCAATTGTAGGTGCAACGGTAGTTTATATTGCGGCCCAACGATCAATTGCTAACTTAAACGGTGGCAATTTTATAGACCCAGCGGCTCACACATTAATGAGCGATAATGATGCCATTATTTTGGGGGTGCTGTGATGAAAAGTCTTCAAGTATCACAAAAAGGGGATATTTTAATTACGAATGGTTCATTTTCTATCATTGAGGCTGAAAGTGAGGTTTCTCAATCAGTTACTTCGCTTTTAAAAATAAGACTAGAGGAATTTTTTTTAGATGAACATATTGGGTTAGATAGAAATAATTTATTAGGTAAAAATTTTAATATAGATGAAGCAAGAGACGATTTAATTGAGTGTATATCTCAAGATGATCGTATTGAAATAATTAATGATTTAACCATTACTATCTCAGGACGTATTGCATCTATTGCATTTGAAGCTAAGTTAATTTCTACCGAATATGAAATTAATTCTACAATAACAGGGGAGGTGAAATTAGATGTTTAATGAAAAAGGTCTTAAAATACTAACTTATTCGGAATTAATTGATGAAATGGAGCTTAAAGCAAAAGCACTTTTTGGTGAAGATATTAATACACGAAGCTATACACCTTTAGGGATTATCTTAAGAATCTATGCATGGTTTTTATCTGTAGTATGGCAGGTTGTAGAAAAAGTATATTTTTCAGGATTCATTAAATCTAGTGAAGGAATTCAACTTGATCGTCATGGAGGAAATAGAAATATTGTTCGTAATCCGGAAACAGAAAGTACCGTTTTTTTAAAAGTATTTGGATCCCCAGGATTTCAATTGAAATTGGGCTCTTTTTTTGAAACTAAAGAAGGAATTCGGTTTTTTACAACTGAAAAAGCTATCCTAGATGCAGAAGGGCAAGCTTCTGTTGAAGCAGTTTCTGTTGGTAAAGGAGCACTTAATAATGTTGCTGCTAATACAATTACAGTGATTAGTGAGCCGGTAGAAGAATTAATCTCAGTTACGAACTTAAGTGAAGCAGTAGGTGGTATTGATGAAGAGAGTGATTTAGCTTATCGTCAACGTCTTATAAAAGGGAATTTGGCACAGAATAATGCAACCGTTGATGCAATTATTTCAAAAGTAAGCAATGTAAGTGGTGTTATTAGTGTACAAGTTAATGTTAACAATACCATGGCTGAAAAAGATGGAATTCCACCAAAAGCCATTAATGTTTTAGCAGTAGGTGGTAACGATGCTGATATAGGTAAAATGATCTTTAATACTATTGGTGCTGGAGTAGGAACAAGTGGAGAAATTAATTATGTAGCGACTGCATTAGATGGAAATAAACATGAGATTAGATTTAGTAAAGCAATTACTAAAGTTGTATATATGAAAATTCAGATTCAAACTTCTAATTTATTTCCAGTTGAGGGGATTCAATTAATTAAAGATTCTATCATTGAATATGTTGGTGGTAGTACTTCAGATGAAAAGTATCATAATGGGCTAGGTTTATCAGAGACTTTAATCTATACAAAATTATTTAGACCTATTTATGAGGTTCCAGGAGTATTGAATTCAACTGTTCAAATTGGTTTAGATCCAGAGGTACTTGCTAGTTCAGATATTGTGCCACCAATAAAAACTATTTTAATTACTTCACTAGAAGCAATTGAGGTGATTAATAGTGTTGAATAAAATGTTAAGTATGATTCCGGATGCTTTCGCTAAAACCAAAGAAACAAATTTTGGAAAACTATTTATTATTTTAAGTGAACAGGTTAACGGCGTGACTCAAACGGTTGAAAAAATTGAAAATTGGCGCTCTATTGATGAGGCTAAAGGAATTGTTTTAGATAAAATTGGAGCCGATTTAGAGCAATATAGAGGAATGGCTGATGATGAAATTTATAGGTTATTAATTAAGTCGCGTATCATTAGAGCCCAGTCATCAGGGACGTTTGATGATATTATTAGAGCCATTTGTGCGACGGTAAATTGCCAACCAACTGATATTAGTGTTATTTCAGCAGTTGAAAGTAAGGATACAAAGATAAGCGACGAACCCTTAGCAATAGTTATTGAAAAAACGCCACTAGGTGCTCTGAATGCAATTGGTATGAACGTTGGCACATTTACTAAAATTGTTGAACATTCCGTAATGGCAGGGGTTAGAGTTATTTCTATTAATTTGGAAGGGACGTTTGAGTTTAGTGAAACTTATGACGATTATGATGAACTAAAAGGTTTTGCCAATGAAGAAGCTACTATTGGTGGTTTTTTTGGTGATACCTATTTAGATAATGGGATAGATTTACCAATATAGAAAGGAGCAATAAAATGGGATTAAAAAAAGAGGTTCCAGATTGGAAAAATGCAGGAATTGAACCTTCAGAAAATTTAAAATCCGAAGGACATAAAGCAGGAGTTAAACCACCTGCTTCTTTGTTTAATTGGTTCTGGTACAAAGTTTCTGAATTTCTTTCTGAAATAAAAGAACGAGTCTATACAAAAGATGAGACATATACAAAAGAAGAAGTAGATGTCAACATTGCAAAAAAAGCAGATAAAAACTTATTTGAAAACCATACAAGTAATAAAAATAATCCACATAGTGTAGACAAAATCCAAGTAGGACTTTCAAATGTCGATAATAGTAAACAGGCTACAAAGGTAGAATTTGATAGTCACGTTGCTAGTAAGACCAACCCACATTCGGTTACGAAGGTACAGGTTGGACTAAGTAATGTTGATAATATTCAGCAGGCAACAAAAGCGGAATTTAATTCTCACAATACAGATACTACTAAACACATTACAGATACAGAGAGAATCAATTGGAATAGTAAAGCTACTGGAGATCATAGTCATAATTTTAGTGAAATAAAAAATGTGCCATCTGCTTCATCATCTATTTCAGGAATTACAAGGCTTGTTGATTCAGTTGTAAGTTCAGATATTTCATCCGCAGCTACTCCAAAATCAGTTAAAAGTGCATATGATGCAGCAAAATCTAGTGAAGCTCAATTAAATGTTCATGTTGCAGATAAAGGTAATCCACACGGTGTTACCAAAGCACAAGTTGGAATGAGTAACGTTGATAATATTCAGCAAGCAACAAAAGTTGAGTTTACAGCACATTCAACTAACAAATCCAATCCTCATGCTGTAACTAAAGCACAGATTGGACTAAGTAATGTCGATAACACTCAACAAGCAACTAAAGTAGAATTTACAGCACATATATCAAATGTTTCGAATCCTCATTCAGTCACGAAGGCGCAAGTAGGTCTTTCGAATGTTGATAATAGTCAACAAGCAACCAAAGTGGAGTTTAATTCACACGCTATGGATACTACTAAACACATTACTGCAGCAGAACGTGATAGTTGGAACGCTAAACAACCTGCGGTTACTGATACAGGCTGGGTTAATTTGGTTATGCAAAATGGATATACTGCATTAACTGCAAATCCATTAAAAATTAGAAAAATAGGGAATATTGTTCATCTTTGTGGAATGATAAATGCTCCAGGTTCTACAAATGGAAAAACAATTGCACTAATCCCTGCTATGTTCAGACCTTCTCAAGATGAAAATATAGATGCTACACTAGCTTATAATAATGCAGGAACTCAGAATGCCTCTTTTGTTACAGGACCTTCTAGGGATTTAACTTGCGTATATTCAACGATGACTAGTAATACAGTTGCGTTTAATGGAACATGGTTTGTTGGATAATAAATAGTAGAAAGTAGGTGGGGAATTGGTAGATGGTGAAGAACAATTATGGAGAGATATCCTTGTTAAATTAGCTCGCATCGAGGAACAAACTAAAGGACTTGATGAATTAACAAGGGATGTGAGTCGGGCTTTAGCAATTTCTAAAGAAAATCAAAAGGCAATCGTTGAAATGAAAGCAAATAATAAATGGGCTTGGGGGTTTATTATCACCATAGGTATTTCATTTATAACGTATTTCATTACAAGGTCTTAATTGAAAGGGGGTGGTTTGATGAAAGTTAATTGGAAAGTCCGTTTTAAGTCAAAAGCTTTTTGGCTCGCCATGATTCCATTGTTACTAGTATTAATTCAGCAAGTTCTTTCATGGTTTCAAATTGAATTTGCTAAAGAGTTAATTGAAAATGAAGTCATGCAATTTATTAATACACTGTTTTTATTGCTAGGTATTTTAGGGATTGTTAACGATCCGACTGTACCAGGTATTACAGACAGTGAACGAACATTAAAAAAGTAGCTCTCATTAATTTGGGGGCTATTTTTTATATCAAAAAAGGAGAGTGTAAAATGAAAAAAGTAAATAAAGTATTATTCAGTTTAACCCTGATTTTAGCTTTAATGTTCCCGACCGTTGCAGGTGCAGTGAGCGTTGAACAACGACTAATGCCGTTTGTGCCATCTACAGGCCTAAGTACAAATGAATTTGTTATTGCTCACGAATCGGGAAATAGTAATAACGCAGGGCCTGATTCTCTTGAACGAGAAATTTCTTTCATGTCAAATAATTTTAACAGTGCTTTTGTAAGCCATTGGGTTGGTGGTGGAGGTCGTGCGGTTCAGATTGCGCCAACTGGATTTATCCAATGGGGAGCAGGTCCAAGAGCGAACGGAAGAGCATATGCTCAAGTAGAGTTAGCTAGAACTAACAATGCTGAAACTTTCAAAAAAGATTATGTGACTTATGTTAATTTGTTACGTCAATTGGCTAAAGAAGCAAGAATTCCTGTTAGTCTAGATGGTTATGGCAAAGGTATTAAGTCTCATTTATGGGTAACTCAAAATTTAGGCGGAACAGATCATTCAGACCCTTATGCTTATTTAGCACAGTGGGGAATTAGCAAAGCTCAATTTGCTGCAGATGTGGCGAATGGTATTGGTTCATCTAATGAAGTGAACCCCGACCCAATTCAACCGCCAGTTAATCCAAGTCCACCAGTAACACCGAGCACAGGTAAAACTTTGAATTTACCAAGCACTGCAACAAGCTGGAGAATCTACGGATTAAATTCTAGTCCTGTTGCTGGTAACGAAGTTGGGTTCTTGAATCCTAGTCTTTTCGGCGGATTAAGTTATTCAATTCTTGCTGATCGAGGCAATGGTGTTTATGAAATTAATACAAGAGATTTTGGGCGAGTACAAATCTATGGTGCTGCTTCGACAGGAGCAACTGTAACTGGGGGAACGACAACAGCTCCGCCTACAAATACAAACGGTAGAATTAGCCAAACTGGCACTTTCTTCATGGATCGCACTATCAATGTTCGTCATGGTAGCCCTTCAATATCTGCACCAATTAAAGCTCAATATTTCGCTGGTGAAAACCTAACTTATGATAGCTATATTAAGTCAGAAGGCTATATCTGGTTATCTTACACAGTTGGAAGTCAACGCTATTATGTTGCTTGGAAAGTAATTGATGGTGAAGAATGGGGAATCATTAAGTAAAAAAAGCCACCTAAATTTAGGTGGCATACATAAAAGCGTTAATAGTTTTATCTAAATGGGCTAACTAATAAACTAGCTCCATATAAGCCTGACAATGTTCCATTTAAAAAAATAAGGGCATCTTTTTTTGTTATCAGAGAATTTGAAGAAGTCATTTGAAAGAGTAAGCTATTATCCAGCTTTGAAATTTCGCTATATTGACCTTTAATGAAATCATTATAGGCATTTAAAGTAGTGTAAGTTGAGTCAGTTTCATCAACCCATTCTTTAAAATCATAAGGAGCATAGTAAACTAAGTCGGTTTCGTGTTGATCGCACAACGTCCCATACTGTAGTGGGTCATTAGTCGCATTTTTAGAAAATGTCGTAGCAAATTCAGCTATATCTTTAGATTTATCAATTTTCATTTCTATACTTGGGATATTTAAAGGTTCATCTTGCTCGCCGTATTTGTCAATTAAATCATTAGTTTTATTGTTAATAAGATTTAATATTTGAGTAAAATAAGCATCCATAATGTGAGTATCTAAATCAGTTTTTAATAATAAGTTTTGTTGCAAGACTGTAGTGACAAATCCTAAATGATATAGTTCACTAGCCGGTTCCTTTAATTTATTTATTGCTCTTTCTACAGATGTTGTTCTTTCGAATAGCATAATAAAACCTCCTAATTAGTGTGATATAGTAATCATACCATAATTACCGATGCTTGATTAATTACAACAGAAGCTTATTTTTTCCTACTATATAATAGTCATAAAATGAGCCTACCAGCTAAAAATTATTTTGTGGTTCCGTCTGTGGTTCCGTTTAGTTGTCCACACTAGTCCATCATTGTCTTTTGCAAATAGATAAAATTTGTACAAACGAGGAAAACAAACTATTTTTGTCCTTCAAAGTCCACCATGGACCATTCGGAAAAATGATTAGCCTACAAAAAGAACATGTTTGCTTTATTAGGCAAACCTGGCTTTGAAGAATTAGCTAAAGAATTGAACGAACGTTTATAAAACAAGAATGAATTAATTAGATATCTCGAAATGATTAAAGTAGATTCAGGCAGTAGTCTGGGGCTGTCTTTGAACATTTCGAGATATTTTTATTTATATGGAGAATTCATTTTAATTTGTTAGGGTTAGCCTGATTTTTCTTATAGTAATATGTTTTTAAAGCTAGTGACAAGGTTTTAAAGCATATGGTACAATCGTCTTACTTATAAAAAACTAGTAAATTTAAACTTACTATAGAAGGAAAGAACTAAAAAAAGAATAGGGGAGCGATAAAGTGGGAAATAAAGTTGTGCTACATCAAGCAAAAACAAGTGATTTAGGTTTAATTGAAGGGATGCTCTATGAGACTGCAAGTTGGCTAAAATCGATAGGATCTAAGCAGTGGAATGGTGTTCTTGAGGGGAAAGATAATCATAATACTCCGCAAGCTATTGAAAGAGGTGAAGTATTTTATTGTACGATCAACGATGAACCAGTAGGAATGTTTATTTTATGGAGCAACCAGAGCGAATGGGATGCGCAATTATGGGGGGCAGAGGATTCGAGTCAGTATTTTTATTTGCATCGTCTTAACTTAGTTAGAAAATTTTCAGGACAGGGCATTGCAAATGAAATCTTAGCTGAAATTAAAGCATACAGTCAAAAAAAAGGAAAAAGTGGTGTTCGCTTAGATTGTATTTCAAGTAATGCTGTTTTAAATAAGCTTTATCAATCAGTAAATTTTGCCTTTTTAAAGACTATTTATGATCATGATGCAGGAGAACAAGTTGCTGACTTCAATTTGTATGAATATGACTGTAAATAAAAAACGAACGATGGAGATTTCTAAATGAAATATAGTTGTTTATAATTAAGGGAAATGGTGACATAAAACGAATTACTATAGCTTGTTTAAATGTTAATGTACGTTTTAATAAAAAAATGCATAAAAATAAGATTTTTCTATTGACCATTAAATAGAAACTTGGTATAGTAATTGATGTCGCTAAGAGCTAACAACTCTTTCAACGGCGTAAAAAAACTTTTTAAATTAAGTGTTGACAATTAGTTGCCTTATGTGATAATATTTTGAAGTCGCGTTGAATAAACGCAACTAAACGTTGAATAAATATTCAACAACAAAATAAAATATTCAAAAAAAGTTTTAAAAAGTGTTGACAACGAATTAACCATGTGTTAATATTTAGAAGTTGTCAAAACGACAAACGAAACAACTTAGACCTTTGAAAACTGAACAAAGTAAGACGAACCAAATGTGTAGGATGACTCAACAAGGTTGAGTCAAACAAGCAAGAAAGTGAATAATTATTCGCTAGCAAAAACTAATGAGCTTCAAGCATCATTTTATATGAGAGTTTGATCCTGGCTCAGGACGAACGCTGGCGGCGTGCCTAATACATGCAAGTCGAACGCACGAAGTTGAAGAGCTTGCTCTTTAACCAAGTGAGTGGCGGACGGGTGAGTAACACGTGGGTAACCTGCCCATTAGAGGGGGATAACATTCGGAAACGGATGCTAATACCGCATAGTTTCAGGAATCGCATGATTCTTGAAGGAAAGGTGGCTTCGGCTACCACTAATGGATGGACCCGCGGCGTATTAGCTAGTTGGTGAGGTAATGGCTCACCAAGGCAATGATACGTAGCCGACCTGAGAGGGTGATCGGCCACACTGGGACTGAGACACGGCCCAGACTCCTACGGGAGGCAGCAGTAGGGAATCTTCCGCAATGGACGAAAGTCTGACGGAGCAACGCCGCGTGAGTGAAGAAGGTTTTCGGATCGTAAAACTCTGTTGTTAAAGAAGAACAAGGATGAGAGTAACTGCTCATCCCCTGACGGTATTTAACCAGAAAGCCACGGCTAACTACGTGCCAGCAGCCGCGGTAATACGTAGGTGGCAAGCGTTGTCCGGATTTATTGGGCGTAAAGCGAGCGCAGGCGGTTCTTTAAGTCTGATGTGAAAGCCCCCGGCTCAACCGGGGAGGGTCATTGGAAACTGGAGAACTTGAGTGCAGAAGAGGAGAGTGGAATTCCACGTGTAGCGGTGAAATGCGTAGATATGTGGAGGAACACCAGTGGCGAAGGCGACTCTCTGGTCT
The DNA here is from genome assembly GCF_000744945.1 of Carnobacterium maltaromaticum DSM 20342. Taxonomy (NCBI): domain Bacteria; kingdom Bacillati; phylum Bacillota; class Bacilli; order Lactobacillales; family Carnobacteriaceae; genus Carnobacterium; species Carnobacterium maltaromaticum. Next base: position 1,239,664 of record NZ_JQMX01000001.1, on the reverse strand, counting down.
GTAACTGACGCTGAGGCTCGAAAGCGTGGGGAGCAAACAGGATTAGATACCCTGGTAGTCCACGCCGTAAACGATGAGTGCTAAGTGTTGGAGGGTTTCCGCCCTTCAGTGCTGCAGCTAACGCATTAAGCACTCCGCCTGGGGAGTACGGCCGCAAGGCTGAAACTCAAAGGAATTGACGGGGACCCGCACAAGCGGTGGAGCATGTGGTTTAATTCGAAGCAACGCGAAGAACCTTACCAGGTCTTGACATCCTTTGACCACTCTAGAGATAGAGCTTTCCCTTCGGGGACAAAGTGACAGGTGGTGCATGGTTGTCGTCAGCTCGTGTCGTGAGATGTTGGGTTAAGTCCCGCAACGAGCGCAACCCTTATTACTAGTTGCCAGCATTTAGTTGGGCACTCTAGTGAGACTGCCGGTGACAAACCGGAGGAAGGTGGGGATGACGTCAAATCATCATGCCCCTTATGACCTGGGCTACACACGTGCTACAATGGATGGTACAACGAGTCGCAAGGTCGCGAGGCCAAGCTAATCTCTTAAAGCCATTCTCAGTTCGGATTGTAGGCTGCAACTCGCCTACATGAAGCCGGAATCGCTAGTAATCGCGGATCAGAACGCCGCGGTGAATACGTTCCCGGGTCTTGTACACACCGCCCGTCACACCACGAGAGTTTGTAACACCCGAAGCCGGTGAGGTAACCTTTTAGGAGCCAGCCGTCTAAGGTGGGATAGATAATTGGGGTGAAGTCGTAACAAGGTAGCCGTATCGGAAGGTGCGGCTGGATCACCTCCTTTCTAAGGAATATTACGGAAATCCCACACATTCGTTTTTACTTTGTTCAGTTTTGAGAGGTCTAACTCTCAAAACGATTCATCTCTATTCATTAGAGGTCAATCACATTTTGTTCTTTGAAAACTGGATACTGTTTAAAAAGTAATTAAAGTAAGAAACCGAGAAAACACCGCGTTTTAAATAAGTTTTTTAATTAGTTCTTATCGTAAGATAATGAATAAAATCATTGACTAACATCATGAGATTCCTTCGGGAATACCATCGATAAAAATTTTGTGCTAATGCGAAGCAATTCGAGGAAATGAGTGTTTGAGAAACGGAGCGTACTAGCGTACGTGAGTATCACAAAACACGAAATTAACGAAGAAGTGTGAAGTAGTAGTGCCAAAATTAGGTTAAGTTAATAAGGGCGCACGGTGGATGCCTTGGCACTAAGAGCCGATGAAGGACGGGACTAACTCCGATATGCTTTGGGGAGCTGTAAGTAAGCTTTGATCCAAAGATTTCCGAATGGGGGAACCCAGCATTTTTTATAGAATGTTACTGCTAGCTGAATACATAGGCTAGTAGAGGTAGACGCAGAGAACTGAAACATCTAAGTAACTGCAGGAAGAGAAAGAAAATTCGATTCCCTGAGTAGCGGCGAGCGAAACGGGAAGAGCCCAAACCAAAGAGCTTGCTCTTTGGGGTTGTAGGACACGACATTAAGAGTCATAAATGAGTTTTGTAGAAGAAGCGATCTGGAAAGGTCCGCCGAAGAGGGTAAAAGCCCCGTAATCGAAACAAAGTTCACTCTGTTGTGTATCCTGAGTACGGCGGAACACGAGAAATTCCGTCGGAATCCGCGGGGACCATCCCGCAAGGCTAAATACTCCTTAGTGACCGATAGTGAACCAGTACCGTGAGGGAAAGGTGAAAAGAACCCCGGAAGGGGAGTGAAAGAGCTCCTGAAACCGTGTGCTTACAAATAGTTAGAGCCCGTTAATGGGTGATAGCGTGCCTTTTGTAGAATGAACCGGCGAGTTACGATTACATGCGAGGTTAAGTTGATAAGACGGAGCCGTAGCGAAAGCGAGTCTGAATAGGGCGAATGAGTATGTGGTCGTAGACCCGAAACCAAGTGACCTACCCATGTCCAGGTTGAAGGTGCGGTAATACGCACTGGAGGACCGAACCCACGTATGTTGAAAAATGCGGGGATGAGGTGTGGGTAGCGGAGAAATTCCAATCGAACTTGGAGATAGCTGGTTCTCTCCGAAATAGCTTTAGGGCTAGCCTCGGAATTAAGAATCATGGAGGTAGAGCCACTGTTTGGACTAGGGGCCCTTCTAGGGTTACCGAATTCAGATAAACTCCGAATGCCATTGATTTATATCCGGGAGTCAGACTGCGAGTGATAAGATCCGTAGTCGAAAGGGAAACAGCCCAGACCACCAGCTAAGGTCCCAAAGTTACTATTAAGTGGAAAAGGATGTGGGGTTGCTTAGACAACTAGGATGTTGGCTCAGAAGCAGCCATCATTTAAAGAGTGCGTAATAGCTCACTAGTCGAGTGACCCTGCGCCGAAAATTTACCGGGGCTAAATAGTACACCGAAGCTGTGGATAGAACCTTAGGGTTCTATGGTAGGAGAGCGTTCTAAGGGCGTCGAAGCTAGACCGTGAGGACTAGTGGAGCGCTTAGAAGTGAGAATGCCGGTATGAGTAGCGAAAGACGGGTGAGAATCCCGTCCACCGTATGACTAAGGTTTCCTGGGGAAGGCTCGTCCTCCCAGGGTTAGTCGGGACCTAAGCCGAGGCCGATAGGCGTAGGCGATGGACAACAGGTTGATATTCCTGTACCAGTTTCTTTTGTTTGAACAATGGAGGGACGCAGGAGGCTAAGAAATGCGCACTGTTGGATATGTGCGTCTAAGCAATGAGTCTTGAGGTGAGTTAAATGCTTGCTTCTATACGGACAAGTTGTGATAGGGAGGGAAATTACAGTACCGAAGTTTCTGATGTCACACTGCCAAGAAAAGCTTCTAGTTAGAAAGAAATTGCCCGTACCGCAAACCGACACAGGTAGTCGAGGAGAGTATCCTAAGGTGTGCGAGAGAACTCTCGTTAAGGAACTCGGCAAAATGACCCCGTAACTTCGGGAGAAGGGGTGCTGATCGAAAGATCAGCCGCAGTGAATAGGCCCAAGCGACTGTTTATCAAAAACACAGGTCTCTGCAAAATCGAAAGATGACGTATAGGGGCTGACGCCTGCCCGGTGCTGGAAGGTTAAGAGGATTGGTTAGCTTCGGCGAAGCTAAGAATTGAAGCCCCAGTAAACGGCGGCCGTAACTATAACGGTCCTAAGGTAGCGAAATTCCTTGTCGGGTAAGTTCCGACCCGCACGAAAGGCGTAACGATTTGGGCACTGTCTCAACGAGAGACTCGGTGAAATTATAGTACCTGTGAAGATGCAGGTTACCCGCGACAGGACGGAAAGACCCCATGGAGCTTTACTGCAGTTTGATATTGAGTGTTTGTACAGCTTGTACAGGATAGGTAGGAGCCATAGAAGTCAGGACGCCAGTCTTGATGGAGGCATTGGTGGGATACTACCCTTGCTGTATGACCACTCTAACCCTAGCCACTAATCGTGGCTGGAGACAGTGTCAGACGGGCAGTTTGACTGGGGCGGTCGCCTCCTAAAGAGTAACGGAGGCGCCCAAAGGTTCCCTCAGAATGGTTGGAAATCATTCGTAGAGTGTAAAGGCAGAAGGGAGCTTGACTGCGAGACCTACAAGTCGAGCAGGGACGAAAGTCGGGCTTAGTGATCCGGTGGTTCCGCATGGAAGGGCCATCGCTCAACGGATAAAAGCTACCCTGGGGATAACAGGCTTATCTCCCCCAAGAGTCCACATCGACGGGGAGGTTTGGCACCTCGATGTCGGCTCATCGCATCCTGGGGCTGTAGTCGGTCCCAAGGGTTGGGCTGTTCGCCCATTAAAGCGGTACGCGAGCTGGGTTCAGAACGTCGTGAGACAGTTCGGTCCCTATCCGTCGCGGGCGCAGGAAATTTGAGAGGAGCTGTCCTTAGTACGAGAGGACCGGGATGGACACACCGCTGGTGTACCAGTTGTTCTGCCAAGAGCATCGCTGGGTAGCTATGTGTGGAAGGGATAAACGCTGAAAGCATCTAAGCGTGAAGCCCCCCTCGAGATGAGATTTCCCATCACGTAAGTGAGTAAGACCCCTGAGAGATGATCAGGTAGATAGGTTGGAAGTGGAAGTACAGCGATGTATGGAGCGGACCAATACTAATCGGTCGAGGACTTAACCAAGAAATAAACGGTGAAGAACGTTTCCAAAACAATTACTTTTTAAACAGTTCCAGTTTTGAGAGATCAAACTCTCTACAACTAAATAATTGAATCGCAGTTTAGTGTCGATGTAACCATCAACCTAAACAAGCATTTTTTATCAAATTGCAAGCTAATCAAGGATGTAACTGAGCGAACCCCGGAATGCACTAGTGTGCATGAGGAGTGGAGCAAAGGAAACAGACGCAGAGTAGCGCCGCAAGTTGTAAAAAAATTGTGTGGTGGCGATAGCGAAAAGGATACACCTGTTCCCATGCCGAACACAGCAGTTAAGCTTTTCAGCGCCGAGAGTAGTTGGGGGTTTCCCCCTGTGAGGGTAGGACGTTGCCACGCTGATCCAATACATTTAGTCAAAATATCCATTCATTTTGGGGGTTTAGCTCAGTTGGGAGAGCATCTGCCTTACAAGCAGAGGGTCAGCGGTTCGAGCCCGTTAACCCCCACCATGAGTCATTAGCTCAGTTGGTAGAGCATCTGACTTTTAATCAGAGGGTCGTAGGTTCGAATCCTACATGACTCATAACTAAACATTATAAAATGATTAGTTAATAGCCATATTTTAGCGGGTGTGGCGGAATTGGCAGACGCACTAGATTTAGGATCTAGCGTTGTAAGACGTGGGGGTTCAAGTCCCTTCACCCGCACTTTAACTTTTAGCCGGCTTAGCTCAGTTGGTAGAGCATCTGATTTGTAATCAGAGGGTCGAGGGTTCAACTCCTTTAGCCGGCACCATTTTTATTAAATAAATAATTGCGATGCGAAAGTAGTTCAGTGGTAGAACATCACCTTGCCAAGGTGGGGGTCGCGGGTTCGAACCCCGTCTTTCGCTTACTAGATTCGTCTAGGTTGCCCAGATTTCTTTGAAATCTGATCCACATTCCATGCCGGGGTGGCGGAACTGGCAGACGCACAGGACTTAAAATCCTGCGGTGAGTGATCACCGTGCCGGTTCGATTCCGGCCCTCGGCACCATTTGCACCCATAGCTCAATTGGATAGAGTACTTGACTACGAATCAAGCGGTTAGAGGTTCGACTCCTCTTGGGTGCATAGCTTTAGTAAGATTATAAAGCATAGTTTTTAAACGGGAAGTAGCTCAGCTTGGTAGAGCACTTGGTTTGGGACCAAGGGGTCGCAGGTTCGAATCCTGTCTTCCCGATTTATAAGTTAATAAGGGGCCTTAGCTCAGCTGGGAGAGCGCCTGCCTTGCACGCAGGAGGTCAGCGGTTCGATCCCGCTAGGCTCCACTTAGAAGACTTATAAACAATTAATTATTTTGGCGGTGTAGCTCAGCTGGCTAGAGCGTCCGGTTCATACCCGGGAGGTCGGGGGTTCGATCCCCTTCGCCGCTATTATATTTTTAAAAAGGCCTTATATTGGACCTTTAGCTCAGTTGGTTAGAGCAGACGGCTCATAACCGTCCGGTCGTAGGTTCGAGTCCTACAAGGTCCATAGATAGTTTATTTCTATTGAAAGCCTTGTGATTATTTATTCCGGAGGATTACCCAAGTCCGGCTGAAGGGAACGGTCTTGAAAACCGTCAGGCGGGTAAAACCGTGCAAGGGTTCGAATCCCTTATCCTCCTTAGTTTTAAATTTATACCTTTCAGTAGCTTGCAAAGAAAGCTACAATTATCGCGGGGTGGAGCAGTTGGCAGCTCGTCGGGCTCATAACCCGAAGGTCACAGGTTCAAGTCCTGTCCCCGCAATTTCTTTAAAACTTATGTTGAAAAGAAAAGTGACGTAATACATTAAAAACAATTTGGTTTGGTAGTTCAGCTGGTTAGAATGCCTGCCTGTCACGCAGGAGGTCGCGGGTTCGAGTCCCGTCCAGACCGTTTTAAATTTTTTATGGCTCAGTAGCTCAGTTGGTAGAGCAATGGATTGAAGCTCCATGTGTCGGCAGTTCGATTCTGTCCTGCGCCATTTTATAATGCGGGTGTAGTTTAGTGGTAAAACCACAGCCTTCCAAGCTGTTGTCGCGAGTTCGATTCTCGTCACCCGCTTTTTGGGCCTATAGCTCAGCTGGTTAGAGCGCACGCCTGATAAGCGTGAGGTCGATGGTTCGAGTCCATTTAGGCCCATTATAAAAAATTATTATTACTTGGGGAAGTACTCAAGCGGCTCAAGAGGTGCCCCTGCTAAGGGTATAGATCGCGTAAGCGGTGCGAGGGTTCGAATCCCTCCTTCTCCGTATCTTTTATATTAAGGCCCGTTGGTCAAGCGGTTAAGACACCGCCCTTTCACGGCGGTATCACGGGTTCGATTCCCGTACGGGTCATTTTAGATTTATCTAAAAAAATAGTTGCATTAAATGGTACTTGTATTATATAATGTAGAAGCTGGTTTTTATGGAGGATTACCCAAGTCCGGCTGAAGGGAACGGTCTTGAAAACCGTCAGGCGGGTAAAACCGTGCAAGGGTTCGAATCCCTTATCCTCCTTAGTTTTAAATTTATACCTTTCAGTAGCTTGCAAAGAAAGCTACAATTATCGCGGGGTGGAGCAGTTGGCAGCTCGTCGGGCTCATAACCCGAAGGTCACAGGTTCAAGTCCTGTCCCCGCAATTTCTTTAAAACTTATGTTGAAAAGAAAAGTGACGTAACACAAAAACAATTTGGTTTGGTAGTTCAGCTGGTTAGAATGCCTGCCTGTCACGCAGGAGGTCGCGGGTTCGAGTCCCGTCCAGACCGTTTTAAATTTTATATTTTATAAACTACTGCGGGTGTAGTTTAGTGGTAAAACCACAGCCTTCCAAGCTGTTGTCGCGAGTTCGATTCTCGTCACCCGCTTTTTTTTTGGGCCTATAGCTCAGCTGGTTAGAGCGCACGCCTGATAAGCGTGAGGTCGATGGTTCGAGTCCATTTAGGCCCATTATAAAATTATTGGATTTGGGGAAGTACTCAAGTGGCTCAAGAGGTGCCCCTGCTAAGGGTATAGGCCGCGTAAGCGGTGCGAGGGTTCGAATCCCTCCTTCTCCGTATCTTTTATATTAAGGCCCGTTGGTCAAGCGGTTAAGACACCGCCCTTTCACGGCGGTATCACGGGTTCGATTCCCGTACGGGTCATAAAAAGAACTTTCAATTGAAAGTTCTTTTTTTTGTACAAAATAAAAGAGCTAGTTCCTTCGTCTTCTTTAAGGAAGATGAAGGAACTAAACTCTATTTTTTATTTTAATAATATGGTCAAGCTAGCAATCAGAATATAGGTAAGTTGAAACAGCAATAATGTTTTGAATTTAATACTAGTAGAATATTTAGCACGATTTGGTTTCATAATAACAATCAAACGAAGTGCGATAGGTAAGGTTAAAAGTTGTAGCCATAAATAAGGATAGGTTGTTTTGAAAATAAAGAATATAACTAGATTAGATAAATAGAGGAGAGTAAGAATCGCTATAAAAATTAAATGATTTTGTTTATTTACTTCTGGTGTTTTATTAGAAAGGACGACATCCTTAGTAAATGAAACAAGTAAAGCTAATAATATCAGTGAAATACTCCAGTAATATAGATTTTGACTAATAAATTTAGCTTGAATAAAGTAGCTTAGATAAGTTATTATCCCACCTTTAAAGAAACTATTTAGAATCAGACCATAGAGCGTCTCAGTCAAATTATAAGGGAAAAACTGAAAATGAATGGCAAAAAGATAAACAATCATAAGCAAGAAGACTAGGTAATTTAGTTGGAAAATAAAATAAATACTAAGAATAATTGCTAAAAGTTCAAATAAAATTAAAGGAAACAAGCGAATAGGCTGTTGTTTTTTTACATAGTTGCTTAAAATAGTTTCAATAAACTGTGTGGCCAAAATAAAAAGATAAAAGAAAAAGAAATTTAGCCAGTGAATTTTTGTAAACTGTAAGGCGTACAATGTCCCAAATAAAATAGCAGAGATCGGATTAATGAAAATTAAAAATAGTGGATGATAGAATAAATTATTTTTGATAGATTGAAACAAATAAAAACCTCCTGAATCACATTTAATACTCTAACCTATCTTACCAAAAAAAGAGAAAAAGTACAGTATAAAATAAAAGCTCGTTGAACTGCTTAGCTCTGGCAGAAAAATAGATAATTTTAGTAGGAAAGTTTAAAAAAAGGAGAAAAAAGGAAAGGAATCTGTTATAATGACTAAGTTACAAAGATTTCCCGAAAGGATTCGTAAGCAATTACGGAGGCGCCTTGTAACCGAAATGATAAAGGGGGAAGATGATAGATGATGGAAAGAAGACTTTTTACTTCTGAATCTGTTTCAGAAGGTCATCCAGATAAAATTGCTGATCAAATCAGTGATGGTATTTTGGATGCAATTTTAGCGAAAGACCCAGATGCCCGTGTTGCCTGTGAAACAACTGTTACAACAGGTTTAGTATTGGTAGTTGGGGAGATATCAACATCAACCTATGTTGATATTCAAAAGGTTGTACGTAACACAATTCGAGGAATTGGGTATACCCGTGCAAAGTATGGATTTGATGCAGATACTTGTGCTGTAATGGTTGCAATTGATGAACAATCAAGTGATATTGCGCAAGGTGTAGACGATTCAGTTGAGTTTAAGGCCGACGAAGAAGATAAATTAAATCAGATTGGTGCTGGAGATCAAGGCTTAATGTTTGGCTTTGCTATCGATGAAACCCCTGAGTTAATGCCTCTTCCAATTGCACTTAGCCATAGACTGACAAAACGTTTAGCCACTGTGAGAAAAACAGGGTTAGTTAGTTATCTACGTCCTGATGCGAAAGCTCAAGTTACAGTTGAATACGATGAGTTAGGGAAACCTTTCCGTGTGGATACAATTGTTATTAGCACACAACATCACCCAGATACAGAAATATCAGAATTAAAAAAAGATATATTGGATTTGGTCATTAATGAAGTGATTCCTAGTGAATTATTAGATGCTGAAACAAAATATTTTATTAACCCAACTGGGCGATTTGTTATTGGAGGACCACAAGGCGATTCAGGTTTAACTGGTCGTAAGATTATCGTGGATACCTATGGTGGCTATGCACGTCATGGTGGTGGTGCTTTTTCTGGTAAAGATCCAACCAAAGTTGATCGTTCTGCAAGTTACGCAGCTCGTTATATTGCTAAGAATATTGTTGCAGCTGGATTTGCTACAAAATGCGAAGTTCAATTAGCTTATGCTATTGGAGTTGCTCAGCCTGTGTCAATAGCTATAGACACTTTTGGTACTGGAACGGTTAGTGAAAGTGAATTAATTAAAGCTGTTCGAGCTAATTTTGATTTACGTCCTGCCGGAATTATTAAAATGTTAGACTTACAAAGACCTATTTATCAGCAAACAGCTGCATATGGACATTTTGGTCGTACAGATATAGATTTAACTTGGGAAGCAACAGATAAAGTTGAAGCTCTTAAGGCAAGTATTGGAAAATAAATAAAGTATTTAAGAGGCGGTCTTTATCAGGCGAATTCCTGATAAAGATCGTTTTTAAAATAGATTTTTAACTAAGTAGACTAAACGAGCTAAAACATCAGAAACCTCAAATTAGCTGTATAATTAAACAGCTTTTGAAAATTACTTAGACTAGATTCAACTGTTACTAAATAGAAAGAGGGTTTGAAATGGAGACAAAGAAAAAACAAACAAATGTCCTACTAGTTACAATTGCGATTTTTGTAGGAACATTTATGACAGCTGTGGAAGGAACGATAGTATCAACAGCAATGCCAACAATTGTTGGTAGTTTAGAAGGTATGGCCATCATGAATTGGGTATTTTCAATTTATTTATTAACGAACGCAATGATGACGCCAGTATATGGTAAATTATCTGATATGATTGGGCGTAAACCGATCTTTATTATAGGAGCAATTATTTTTGTTATCGGTTCATCATTATGTGGATTAGCTCAAACAATGGATCAATTAATTCTATTTAGAGCTATTCAAGGTATTGGCGCAGGAGCGATTATGCCTGTATCATTTACAATTATTGCGGATATTTATCCCTATGAAAAGCGTGCTAAAGTAATGGGAATGAACGGAGCTGCATGGGGAATTGCTGGGATTTTTGGACCTTTATTGGGTGGTTTCATTGTTGATCAATTAAGTTGGCATTGGATCTTTTACATTAATGTTCCAGTTGGAATTATCACCATTATTTTAATTGCTTTATTTTTACATGAAGATTTTAGTTTTGAGAAAAAACCAATTGACTTTTTAGGCTGTTTTTCTTTAATGGCAGCTTTATTATTTTTACTTTATGGTTTCCAAATTGTTGGTGATACGGGAGAATTTTCAGCATCAATGGCTGGTGTTTTCGCGTTAGCGGTTGGAATGTTTGCCTTGTTTATTTTTGCTGAAAAACGAGCAATTGACCCGATTATTCCGTTGAGTTTGTTTAATAATCGAACTTTTGTGATTCAGAATATTGTCGCTGCTTTAGTCAGTGGATTTTTAATTGGGATTGATGTGTACATTCCGATGTGGATGCAAGGTCTATTGGGAATGAAGGCAGCAATGGGTGGATTTGCAATAACGCCAATGTCTTTAACTTGGATTATTGGTTCATTTATAGCTGGTCGAGTCATTTTAAAACATCCAGTTAAGTCGATTTTATCTAGTAGTTTAGTGATTGTTGGAATTAGTGGTCTGATGATGGTTTTAGCTCCAATGACAACACCATTTGCCTTTTTCTTATTGGTAACAGCGATTATTGGTATTGGAATGGGAATCACGATTACAACGACGACTGTAACAGCTCAAAGTGTTGTTCCACAAGATCAAATTGGTGTTGCAACGTCTTCAAATACACTATTTAGAATTTTGGGACAAACAGTGATGGTTTCTGTTTATGGAATTGTTTTAAATAGTTCGATTGCAAAACATATTGCTGCTCAGACAGTAGATGGGGTTAACGAAAAAATGATGAATAAGTTAATTAATCCACTGACGGCTGTTGATTTAGATCCTAAAATTGTTCAACCATTACGTGAAATTTTGTATGATGGGTTGCACAGTGTCTTTATTTTAGCATTAGTTGTGGTTGTTTTAGCTTTTGTAATCAATCAGTTTGATAAAAAGAATGCGCCAAAAATTAGTGTTTAAAAAAAAGAACCACAACTAGCATTTTTAGCTAGTGTGGTTCTTTTTATTTCTTTTCGATAGCAAGTAAAAAAGGGGGCTGGTTGCGTTGATTAATAAAACCATATTGTAAGACATTGAATTCTTCTTGTGGAAGTGTTTGGCAGTAATTTAAAACCGCATCTTTTTCTGCTAGCCCACCATCATGACCATAATAAACGACTATAACAACTAAGCCTGTTTTTCTTAATCGTGGTAAAATGTGTTCGATTGCTAAAAGGGTCGTATCAGCTTGTGTAATGATTGATTTATCACTTGTAGGTAAATACCCTAAATTGAAAATAGCAGCAGCTATTTGACTGTTTTTAGGCAAAACAGAGTCAATTGTTTCATGACCTTGTTGAAATAATTCAACTTGTTCAGTTAAACCAGTTAATAACAGTTTTTGCTGAGTCGTTTCGATGGCCTCTTTTTGAATATCAAATCCGAAAACTTTACCAAAAGGACCTACTAAAGAAGCTAAAAAAACAGTATCCCCACCATTACCAACTGTAGCATCAATAACAGAATCACCATTAGTAATGGCTTGTTTTAAAAGTGTATGACTATAGTGCATAGCACGTTCTAACATGTGATGACCTCCTAAATAAAAAGTTTGTTGAACCGCATAGGTCTGGCAGAAAAATAGGAAATTCCAAGAAAAGTTGCTCTTTACTTTTTAAGGAATTTATCTTTTTTCCGAAGGACTGATTCAAAAGAACTAGCCATGTAAACGAATATTTTTTGATCCTTGGAATGTATTTCGTTGTTTTAGTTCTCGATCAATTGCATTTAATACTTCCCATTTCTTTAAACTCCAAAGTGGGCCGATAATTGTATCTCGTGGGGCGTCCCCAGTCAATCGATGAATGATAATTTCAGGTGGAATTTGTTCAACTTGGTCACAAATTAGATTGACATAGGTTTCCATATCCATAAATTCCAGTCGACCTTCATGATAATCACGAACCATTTTTGTGTTACGCATTAGGTGCAATAAATGCAGTTTAACGCCTTGGATATCAGAGTCTAAAATCATACGCTTATTACTCTCTAGCATCATTTCAGTCGTTTCGCCGGGTAAACCATTAATTAGGTGGGTACAAACATTAATGTTGTGTTTCCTTAATTTTTCAACTCCATCTAAATACGTTTGATAGTCATGAGCTCGATTAATAAGTTGACTAGTTTTTTCATGAATCGTTTGTAGCCCCAACTCAACCCAAAGATAGTAACGTTGATTTAATTCAGCTAAGTAATCTACAACATCGTCTGGTAGACAGTCAGGTCTAGTGGCAATTTGAATTCCAACAACGCCTTTTTCATTGACTACTTGTTCAAATTTGTGCCGTAACTCGGCAACTGGTGCATGTGTATTTGTAAAGTTTTGGAAGTAAGCAATGTATTTTGTGACATTGGGCCATTTGTTATGCATCATTTGAACTTCTTTTTGAAATTGAATGGGCAAGGGATCGATTCGGTCTCCAGCAAAATCACCAGAACCCGAAACGCTACAAAATGTACAGCCACCGTGAGCAACAGTACCGTCTCGATTTGGACAGTCAAAACCACCATCTAAAGGAACTTTGAAAACTTTTTCGCCAAATTGTTCCCGTAAAGCATAATTCCAAGTATGGTAACGTTTATTTGGATCGTTTGTAAATTTAAATTGGTTCATTTTATTTTCACCTCATATAATAGTTTACCACGAAAAGATAAATTTTGATGAAAAAATAAGGTGAAAAAGGATGGAATGCTAAAAATCTATTTTGCATAACCCAAACAATAGTGTAAACTGTTAGGGTTGGTTAATTTTATTTAATGTAGAAGGGACATGATGCAAATGAATAAAAAGGAAAGATTGCCTCGTGATCTATGGATTGTCGCAATTGGAATGGTTTTATTATATACAGGTTTGTCTTTTATTTGGCCTTTTAATATGCTTTATATGACAGAAAATTTAGGGATGTCCGATACAGCTGCAGGAACGGCTTTGTTGGTTAATTCTGGAATCGGTATTATTGGAAGTGTAATCGGTGGGATTATTTTTGATAGAGTCTCTGGTTATGTTTCGTTAGCAATTGGTACGGGTATTTTAGTTTTAACAACGGGCTCTTTGTTTTTATTTCATGGGCATCCAGCTTTTATTTATAATATTTGGGCTGTTAGTGTAGCAATGGGAATGGTTTTTGCAGGTTTATACACAGCAGCAGGTCTGACTCATCCTAGTGGTGGACGGACAGGATTTAATACGATCTATGTTGCCCAAAATATTGGAGTAGCTGTAGGTCCATTTTTAGCTGGTTTTTTGGCAAAAGATGGATTGGGTAATGTTTACACTGGATCGTTTGCTTTTGCACTTATTTATGCTTTATTCTTTTTTGTTTATTTCCGTAAAATAGATTGGCACTCAAATAAGGTAACCAGCGAGACAAAACATAAACAAAAAGGGACAGTTAGAGGGAAAGCAACTAAAATTGGTTTAATTTCATTTGGGTTATTACTCTTAACATATCTATTTTGTCAGTTGCCTCATGTGCAATGGCAATCAAACCTTTCAACGTACATGACTAGTCAAAAAGGGGTTACAACAGCTCAGTATGGAAACTTATGGAGTATTAATGGAACGCTAATTTTAATTGGACAAGTTCTGATTATTCCTTTAGTAGCAAGATTTAAAGAGAAATTAAGTCTTCAAATTTATATTGGAATTGGCTTATTCTTCTGTTCGTTTTTATTCGCGATGCAAGCAGAGTCTTATGGTGGATTTTTACTAGGGATGATTTTATTAACGCTAGGAGAAATGTTTGCTTGGCCAGCAATTCCGACAATTGCTTATAAATTAGCTCCAGTTGGGCAAGCGGGTTTGTATCAAGGTTTGGTTAACGGAACTGCAACAGCAGCACGTATGATTGCTCCGATATTTGGAGCAGTAGTGGTTGCCAATTTAGGTGGCATTACAAGTTTATTCATCGCTATTTTTATTTTGTTAGGTTTAGCTATCGTATCTTTATTCCTCCAACAAAAAACACAAAAAATGATGGATATTTAAACTAGTTAATACAAAAAAGCTTTAGAATTGGTATGTTCACCAATTCTAAAGCTTTTTTATTTAGCCAGTAGTTGAAGTGCTTTTGATTGAAACCATTGACTCCATTTTTCATAGTAAGCAAGAGCCAAAGCCATCCATGAAAAAGCAAGTAGATAGCCACCTAGAATATCACTAGGAAAGTGAACGCCAGCATAAATACGACTCATCCCAATAGAAACAATCATAAAACTAGCAATAAGACAGACGATGATTTGTAACTTATTTGAGCGAATGAATTGGCAAAGAATAAAGGCCACGCTAAAATAAAAAACCATAGAACCCATTGCATGACCACTAGGAAAACTAAATGTATTTTCATTGACCAGATGTTCAATAATTGGACGTGGGCGTCTGAAAATATTTTTCATCGTTAGATTTAGTAAACCTGCTCCTATAGCTAAATTAACCACAAACCAACACGCATTTCCCCAATCCTTTTTTCGGAAAATTAAAAACAGACAAAAAATAAAGCCCATAAAAATAATTAATTTTACACTCCCGAATTGAGTAATTGGAAGATAAAAATTAGATTTTCCAGTTGTGATAGGGTCTCGAATTAGAGTGGTTAGATTTTGATCAAAAGTTAGAACCCAAGTAGCCTTCAACATTACACTACTAGCGACAAAGCCAAAACCCAAAAGAGCTAGTAAGCTAGCAAATACCCATTTTTTTTGATAGTGATTCATAAAATACCTCAAACTTTCATAAATAGTGAAGATGAAATAAAAACTAACCTTTCTTTTAAAAGGAAAGGTTAGTTTTGTTTCTTCTTATTATAATTGTAGCTTAAATTCATTTTTATGTCTTTTAAAATTAGCTTAAGTTCTTAATCAAAATCCTCATCATCATTTTCATAAGCGCTATGATTAACTTCTATATCTCCAGCGTTAGTTTTTAAATTCATTTTATACTTGCCAGCTCCAAAAGTTTGTTCACGATTATTTTGATCAAAAATATCCATTTCCCCTAGATCAGTGGCAGCTATTACTGTTAGATTAGTTGGTTTTGACTCGCTTTGCACATTGATACTTCCGAAGTTCGTTTGTAAGTCAATATTTTGATCAATTGTTTTATTTGTTAAATCTATTTCACCCGCGTTACTTGTTGCCACAAGATCACCAGTTACCTGATTTAAATCAATGTTTCCAGCGCTAGTATTCAGTTTCGTTTTTGAACTTACTAAATTGTTTACATAAAGGGCACCAGCACTGGCTTTTAGATCAGTATTCGTAATGGCAGATTGAGAAAGGGAAATACTTCCCGCATTTGTTTTAGCATTTAAATCAGTTAATTTCAAGCCAGATAAATTAATATCTCCAGCATCTGTTTTAAGCTCAAGACTTTCACCGACAAAATTATTTGTATAAATCTCCCCAAAATTTGTTTTAACAGTTGCTTGCTTAACTGATTTTGGTAAAGAAACAGTAGCAGAGCGGTTATTATAATTAAAAAATAGCACAAAATTCATTTCTATTAATTTAGGTTCATCAAATGTAACTTCTAATGTATCTCCATTTTGTTTTGTTTTAATGTCAAATTTATCCGCAGATTGCGTTTCTCCATTGACAGAAACATGAATTTTATTATCAGGAGAATCAGCTAAAGTGATATCCATTGAGGTCCCTTTAACAGAAACTTGCTTAACTGAAGTCGCATCAACGGTTTTGTTGAGATCCAAAGTGACTTTTTTATGAGCCATTGGATAGGTAACGATTGATCCAACAGCTCCGATTGCTAACATGCTCAGACTTAAAATTACCATTCGTTTAATAAGTTTAGTTTTCATAGTAAGGTCCTCCAAAAATTGTTCTAACATTCCATAATACATAACGTTTTACTAATTTGAAAATTAGTATAGTAATTGGATAGAGAAGGGTAAGTAGGAGCAAACCAACGCCGCATAATAAAATCGTAAAGAAAAATTGGAAGAGGCTAGCTGTTGAGAAGGCTGTTACAATCATAAAAATACCGCCCAGTGGCGTTAAAGTAAAAGCGATACTAGTAATCCATCCGGCAAATAAACAACCTAAAAGTGCAACTGCAGGTCCTAAAACAAAGACTAAATTGAAAAATCCTAAGCCGATAAATTTAAAAACGGTCATTAAAGGACTATTTGGATTATGACGTCTAGGTTGGTAACTTGGTTCTTGATAGGGATTTTTCTCATTTTCAAATGAAACCCAATCTCCTTGACTGTATTCTGGTCCTTTTACTTGAGGTTTGACACCTAAAGTTGTTAAAATTTCTTTCGCGATTTGGGAAGGACTTCCTAGTTCTTTCGCAATTTGCTCTTCGGTCTTTCCTTCTGCCAATCCATTTTCAAAATGTTCTAGATAGTCGCGCATCACATCTTGACGTTCACTTTCATCTAAATCACGCAAACTCAATTTTAATTCAATCATAAAATGTTCTTTATTCATTGTCTCATTCATCTCCTATTTCAATAATTGTATCAACACTTTTTATAAACTCTTTCCATTCAATCAATTGCTTTCCTAAATAAGCGACTCCATCTTCTGTAACCTGGTAATATTTACGGCTAGGCCCTTCGTTGGATTCTTGTAAGTAAGTTGTGCAAAGTCCTTCTTTTGTTAATTTTCTTAACAAGGGGTAGATCGTTCCTTCAGATATTTCAATGTGTTTTGAAATAGTTTCAATCAACTCATATCCGTAACAATCTTTTTTTTCTAAAATAACTAACACACACAGTTCTAAGACACCTTTTTTAAATTGGGTATTCAATTTTTCACCTGCTTACATAGTAAGTTTGTTTTGCGATACATTAAATATACTCGCTACTATTATCTATTACAAGGTAGTAAGTAAAAAACAAGACTAAAGTCTGATGTGTAGTCAGTCTTACTGCGGATAGAAGGATTGGACTTTAGAAAGCGATATCAAATAATCTAAGAAAAGTCACACTTTCTTTACTTTATTTTAAGAAATGTCTGGTAAAGTGTAAATAGATTAAAGAAAGAGGGAGCGTGGCGTCCTATGCTAATTGATGATAGTATCTTAAAAAATGAATATGGTTGCGGCCAAATTAAAAATGTTGATTTTCCTAAAATTACAATAGAAACTGAAGAGGGTCAAATACTAGAACTTAAAATAACTAAAAAACAAAAAAGAGATCCAATCTTTTGGAAATCAATTAAAGATATTTGGCAAGCTGGAATTTGGATTCCATTTAATAAAAAATTATCTAACTTAATTGAGTCTGATTGGCTAGTTGAAACTAATCCTGCTTTTGCTTAAAAATTTTTGTCATAACTCAGTAATTAAACTTACTTAAAGCGCTAAAAAAACAACTATAAAATGTTACTTCTACTATAAATAGGAGCTCATTTTATAGTTGTTTTTTTATGGGAAAGTACTAGGTAAAGGCAAAAAGGCGCTATATTTGTGAAATTATAAGCAAAAATTCAACTAGATTATTTTGTTACGAAAATGTGACGATTATTAAGAATTTCGAAAATTTCCGTTATTTCTTTAAAAAAAATTTAAATAACGCTATAATGAAGTGTAACTTAGTGTGAATTTAATTGTCGTACTTAGTCATTTAGAAGTATTGGCTAGACTTTTAAGAAGTCCAGTGATGAAAATTAGCTTTAAACAGGAGGGTTTACTTTGGAAAAGACTAGAAAAGAACGTATTACCGCAAAAAAAGCAACACAAAGATTAGAGCAGTTTAAAGAAAGTAATGTTGTTGTAAAGAAAGGTTTAGCCTTTGTTAGCACAACTTTAATTGTAGGTTCATTAAGTTTACCTACCTTTTCTGCAGTAGCTAGTGCAAATGAATTGGCAAATTCAAACCAAAAGAAAATCGAAGAAAATAATGAAACGCCTATTGAAGGAACTAAAGAAGCAATTGAACCTGCATCTACAGTTGATAGCAGTGTTGCTGACAGTAGTGAAGCAGCTTCAAGTGAAAGTGAGTCAGTGGATTCTAGTGAAGTTGCTCCTGAAGCGGAAGAACCAGCTAAAGAAGAAACTGTACCTGTGATTGAGACTGAAGAACCACTTTCCAAAGAAGAAGTCAAAGAACAAGATATTTCTGAAGTTCAAGCGCCAGTTGCTAACTATGCAGTAGCAGAACAAATGTTGATGTCTCGTAGTATGGCTCCACAAGCTTTTATTAATCAAATAGCAAGTTCAGCACAAACCATTGCTAATTCAAATGATTTGTATGCATCAGTGATGATTGCTCAAGCGATATTAGAAAGTGGCTGGGGAAACAGTGCATTAGCATCAAGCCCTAACTTTAATTTATTTGGTATCAAAGGCAATTATAATGGTCAATCTGTAGCAATGAAAACCTTAGAAGATGATGGACACGGCAATTATTATGAAATTATAGATTATTTTAGAAAATACCCTTCTTATCACCAATCATTATTAGAAGATTATGCATCAGTTCTTCGTAATGGCCCTAGTTGGAACCACAACTATTACTCTGGTGCTTGGAAGAGCAATACGAGCTCATATCGTGATGCTACAGCTTATCTACAAGGACGTTACGCAACCGATACATCATATGCATCTAAATTAAACAGTGTTATTGCTGCGAATAATTTAACGCAATACGATACTGGTGGTGGCGGTAATGTAACACCTGATCCAAATCCAGGTGGAGAAACTGGAAACGGAAATGGTGGTTCAACAGGAACTGAAACAACTTATACAGTTAAATCAGGCGATTCATTATGGGGAATTGCAAGTAAACATGGTGTTTCTGTAGCTAACTTGAAATCTTGGAATAATTTAAAATCAGATATGATTTTTGTTGGACAAAAACTGATTGTAAAAGGCGGAACAACAACACCAAC
The DNA here is from genome assembly GCF_000744945.1 of Carnobacterium maltaromaticum DSM 20342. NCBI lineage: Bacteria > Bacillati > Bacillota > Bacilli > Lactobacillales > Carnobacteriaceae > Carnobacterium > Carnobacterium maltaromaticum. Next base: position 1,220,500 of record NZ_JQMX01000001.1, on the reverse strand, counting down.
GCCTAAACCAGACCCAACACCAACACCGGATCCAACTCCAAACCCTGGAACAAGTTCAACTTATACAGTTAAAGCTGGTGATTCATTATGGAGCATTGCTAATAAACATGGTGTTTCTGTAGCAAACTTGAAATCTTGGAATAATTTGAAATCTGACATTATTTTAGTTGGACAAAAATTAACGGTTAAAGGTGGAACAACAACTCCAGCACCAAATCCAGGGACTGGAAATGGTTCAAATAATGGAAACGGCGGAGGAACCTCAACTGGTTCAACCTATACAGTTAAATCAGGCGATTCATTATGGGCAATTGCTAATAAACATGGTGTTTCTGTGGCTAACTTAAAAGCATGGAACAATCTATCATCAGACACGATTCATATTGGTCAAACATTGACTATTAAAGGTGGAACAACGGCGCCAGCACCAAATCCAGGAACTGGTTCAAATAATGGAAACGGCGGAGGAACTACAACTGGTTCAACTTATACAGTTAAATCTGGTGACTCATTATGGTCGATTGCAAACAGTAACGGTGTTTCTGTAGCCAACTTAAAAGCGTGGAATAATCTATCATCAGATACGATTCTTGTTGGACAAAAATTAACAATTAAAGGTGGAACTACGACGCCAGCACCAAATCCAGGAACAGGTTCAAATAATGGAAATGGTGGAGGAACAACAACTGGTTCAACCTATACAGTTAAATCAGGTGATTCATTGTGGGCGATTGCCAACAAAAATAATGTTTCAGTAGCGAATTTGAAGGCTTGGAATAACCTGTCATCAGATACAATTCATATTGGTCAAAAATTAACAATAAAAGGTGGAACAGCAACACCAGCACCAAATCCAGGAACAGGATCAACTACTGGAAATACTGGTGGAACTACAGCTGGATCAACTTATACAGTTAAATCGGGCGACTCATTATGGATGATTGCAAATAAAAATAATGTTTCAGTAGCGAATTTAAAATCATGGAACAAATTAAGTTCAGATGTGATTTTTGTTGGTCAAAAACTAGTGCTTAAAGCTGGTGGTTCAACAACCAATACAAACACAAATACAAACCCAACGTCAAATAAAACGTATAAAGTTATTAGTGGCGATTCATTATGGGTAATCGCAAATAAAAATGGTACAACTGTAGCCAATTTAAAAGCGTGGAATAATCTTAAGTCAGATGTGATTTTAGTAGGTCAAACTTTAATTATAAATAAATAATCAAAAAGTAAAGAATCTGCATTGAGTTTAATGCAGATTCTTTGTTATTAATAATTGGAAAATTAATGAGATTTAGCTCTTTTTTTAATTTAAAAAAACTCGTTTAAAAGGCTAAATACTGCTATTTAATCAACCCTCTTTAGAAAAAATTAAAAAATGCTATTTTTATTCTTGACAGCTACTTTGTTATTTGATATTATAAGCTATGTTAAATCAGTTGAAACCGATTTCTTGTGACTATTCAATTAGGCAAGGAAAACTATGTAGGCTATGAGTCTATGTAATTTTCCTTGCCTAATTTTTTTTCATTCGGTTTTATGCAATGCACTTATTTTTTAGGCAAGAGGTTCTAACAAAAAAGTTTTAGGAGGAAAAAGAAAATGATGAAATATTTTCAACGTATTGGTCGTTCATTGATGCTTCCTGTAGCTGTTTTACCAGCAGCAGCAGTATTGATGGGGATAGGGTATTGGATTGATCCATCTGGATGGGGTGGAGATAGTGCAATGGCTGCTTTCTTAATTAAAGCAGGTTCTTCAATTATTGACAACATGGCCGTTTTATTTGCTGTTGGTATTGCTTTAGGAATGTCAAAAGACAAAGATGGTTCTGCAGCACTGAGTGGTTTAGTTGCCTTTCTAGTTGTCACAACTTTACTATCAACAGATTCTGTTGCAATGTTACAAGGAATCAAACCAGAGGCTGTTAACCCAGCATTTGCTAAAATTGGAAATCAATTTATTGGAATATTATCTGGTTTAATTGCTGCTGAAATGTACAATCGTTTTAGTCATGTTCAGCTGCCACAGGCTTTGGCCTTCTTTAGTGGAAAACGGCTCGTGCCAATTATGTCTGCAGTAGCAATGATTATTGCTTCTGCTATTCTCTTCTTTGTATGGCCAGTTATCTTTACTGCGCTAGTTTCATTTGGTACAGCTATTAGTAAATTAGGTTGGGTCGGAGCTGGTTTATATGGTTTCTTCAACCGTTTATTAATCCCTACAGGTTTACATCATGCGTTAAATTCTGTTTTCTGGTTTGATGTCGCTGGAATTAATGATATTGGGAACTTCTGGGCTGGAACAGGTACTAAAGGTATCACTGGTATGTATCAAGCTGGTTTCTTCCCAGTAATGATGTTTGGTTTACCAGCAGGTGCATTTGCGATGTATCAAGCTGCACGTCCAGAAAAGAAAAAAGTAGTAGCTTCATTAATGATTGCTGCAGGCTTCGCATCATTCTTTACTGGTGTAACTGAGCCTTTAGAATTCTCATTTATGTTTGTAGCTCCAGCATTATACTTTGTACATGCTGTATTAACAGGACTTTCATTAGCTGTAGCAGCATTCTTCCATTGGACTGCTGGTTTTGGATTTAGTGCAGGACTTGTCGATTTCGTTTTAAGTTTTAGATTACCATTAGCAAACCAACCTTATATGTTAATTTTACAAGGTTTAGTCTTTGCAGCTTTATATTACTTCCTATTTAAATTCTTAATTGCTAAATTCAATTTAATGACTCCAGGTCGTGAAGAGGGTGAAGGCGAAGAAGATGAAGATATGCCGACTGAAAAAACAGTTGATGTTCCAGAAGGTGGAAATAAATTTACACCAATGGCAACTAAAATTTATGCTGGTTTAGGCGGAGATGAAAATGTAACAGCGGTTGATAATTGTACAACACGCTTGCGTATTCAGGTCAAAGATATGGATAAAGTTGATCAAAAAGCAATAAAAGCAACTGGTGTACCAGGCATTAATGTCGTTGGTAAAAATGATATTCAAGTCATCGTCGGGACTGAAGTTCAATTTGTTGCAGACGAGATTAATAAAATTAAAAAATAGATAGTTGTAGAAACTCTGAGGTTGTATAATCTCAGAGTTTTTTTGTTCTTTTTTTGAAAAAAGCTATTGTGAGTTAACTAATTAAGTTTATTGTCAGACATAGGAAAAAGTGTTAATCAAATGCTTAAATCTGTATGTGCAAGCATGAAAGAAGAGTATTCAATTAGGTTGGTTATGTGAATGAAACAACTACCGGACAATCTTGTGAAATTGTCCGTTGGTTAGATAGCGTTTTCATTGTATAGTCTTGTTGTAGAAGTAAAGGAGGAATTTAAATGGAATAGATTTTTAATCGACTTTTTATAACTCTATGTATTTTTCACAATCTTTTTTTAAGAAAGTTTTTAATCGGCTCTTATTTTTCACTATTATTTTATCTTTTCAATAATTAATGGTACGATAACAGTATCAGTAATTGAAATCGTTTTCTATAAATAAAACAAACTTAAGGAGATGTTTTAAATGGAAAGTTTTTATGCTGAGTTAATTGGAACAATGGTCTTGATTGTTTTTGGAAGTGGTGTTGTTGCAGGAAATTTATTAATTAAGTCAAAAGCCTATAATATGGGCTGGGTGGGAATTACGATTGCCTGGGCTTTAGGTGTGACACTAGGTGTTTATGTTGTAGCAGGAGGTAGTGCTGCGCATTTAAATCCAGCTGTCACACTAGCATTTGCGGCAATCGGGGCATTTCCTTGGTCGGAGGTTCCTCAATACATTGCAGGGCAGTTAATTGGTGCTTTTTTAGGAGCTATAATTGTTTATTTAGTTTATGTGAAACATTGGAAAGTAACTGAAGATAAAGGCGCTAAATTAGGTGTTTTCGCAACTGGTCCAGCAATTAGAAGTCCATTTGCAAATTTGATGACAGAAGCTATTGGTACATTTATTTTAGTTTTCGGTCTATTATCAATCGGAGCAAATGAATTTTCAGTGGGCTTAAATCCGATTATTGTTGGATTACTGATCTTAGGGATTGGTTTAGCTTTAGGTGGACCAACAGGTTATGCAATAAATCCAGCTCGCGATCTAATGCCACGTATTGCTCATGCTATTTTACCAATTGCCGGTAAAGGCGATTCAGATTGGAGTTATGCTTGGATCCCAGTTGTCGGACCGATTATTGGTGCCTTGGCAGGAGGATTTTTCTATAAGGTGGTTTATTTTGAGTCTTCTATTATTGGTTTAATTATTTTTATAATTGTATTAGCTAGTTTAGTAATTGGAACAAAAGAAAAGAATTAAATGGGGTATAGATATATGGAGAAAAAATATGTTTTAGCAATTGATCAAGGGACAACGAGTACGAGAGCGATTTTATTTAATAAAAAAGGAGAAATTGTGCATACATCACAGCGTGAGTTTACACAATATTTTCCAGAGCCTGGCTGGGTTGAACATGATGCCAATGAAATTTGGGTAACGACATTGGCTGTTATTGCAGGTGTTTTAATTGAGTCGGATACAAAGCCTACTGAAATTCATTCAATTGGGATTACAAATCAACGTGAAACGACGGTTGTATGGGATAAGAATACAGGATTGCCAGTTTATCATGCTTTAGTCTGGCAATCTCGTCAAACTAGTGATATTGCCAACCAAATTATAGCGGATGGTTATGAAGAATTAGTTAAAAGCAAAACGGGTTTGAGGGTAGATGCTTATTTTTCAGGAACAAAAGTTAGATGGATTTTAGACAATGTTGAAGGCGCCAGAGCTCGTGCTGAAAAAGGAGATTTATTATTTGGAACAATTGATACTTGGTTGATTTGGAAATTAACGGGAAATAAAGTCCATGTCACAGATTATACAAACGCTTCTAGAACGATGATGTTTAATATTCATGAGTTGAAATGGGATGATGAATTATTAGATATTTTAACGATTCCTAAAAAAATGTTACCAGAAGTACGCTCTTCTTCAGAAGTTTATGGAGAAACGGTTGAATACCATATGTTTGGACAGCGGGTTCCAATTGCTGGTGTTGCTGGAGATCAGCAAGCAGCTTTATTTGGTCAAAATTGTTTTGAAGAAGGAATGATTAAAAATACCTATGGAACAGGTTGTTTCATTTTAATGAATACTGGTGAGAAAGCTGTTAACTCAGAGAATGGTTTAATTACGACGATTGCTTACGGTTTAGATGGTAAAGTTAATTATGCGTTAGAGGGCAGTGTGTTCGTTGCTGGTTCGGCTGTTCAATGGTTGCGAGATGGCTTGAAAATGTTTACGGATGCTGGTGAAACTGAAGAGTATGCCTTGCGAGCCGGAAATTCGGATGGTGTTTACATGGTGCCAGCTTTTGTTGGGTTAGGTGCGCCGCATTGGGATACAGATGCCCGAGGAGCGATTTTTGGATTAACGAGAGGTACCTCAAAAGATGTCTTCATTCGCGCTACGCTAGAGTCGATTGCCTATCAGTCCAAAGATGTGATGGAGACCATGATTAAAGATTCTGGTATTCCAATTACAGAAATGCGTGTCGATGGTGGAGCAGCTAAAAATAATTTCTTAATGCAATTTCAAAGTGATATTTTAAATATTGAGATTAAACGACCAAAAGTTAGTGAAACAACAGCTTTAGGTGCAGCATATTTAGCGGGCTTAGCTACTGGTTTTTGGGAAAGTATTGAAGATATTAAGGCAAATTGGTTATTAGATAAGAGTTATGAACCTAAGATGGAAGATGCAGAACGTGATGTGTTATACCACGGTTGGGAAAAAGCTGTAACTGCAACAAGAAGTTTTAAAAATTAAGGAATAAGTTGCGAGTCAAATAGTAGAAAAAGGAAGTGTGTGATGATGAAATTTTCTAAACAAACTAGGCAGGATAATATTGAAAAAATGCAAAAAGCACCGCTTGATCTTTTGGTTATTGGCGGTGGGATTACGGGAGCAGGAATTACGTTAGATGCGCAAGATAGAGGCTTGCAAGTAGGTGTTTTAGAGATGCGAGATTTTGCTTCTGGAACGTCTAGTCGTTCAACAAAATTAGTCCATGGAGGTTTGCGATATCTAAAACAATTTGAAATTAAAGTTGTGCAAGAAGTTGGGCAAGAACGTGCTATTGTTTATGAAAATGCCCCGCATGTTACTACACCTTTATGGATGGTACTCCCATTTTATAAAGGGGGGACTTTTGGATCCTTTACGACCGCTATTGGGTTAGAAATGTACGATCATTTAGCAAAGGTTAAAAAGAATGAACGTCGTTATATGTTGAAACCAGAACGAGCTGTTGAAAAAGAACCTTATCTAAAGAAAAATGGTTTAAAGGGTGCCGGCGTATATGTTGAATATCGAACAGATGATGCACGTTTAACAATCGAAGTTCTAAAAAAAGCTGCTGAGAAAGGGGCATATATTGCCAATTATGTTAAAGTCGAACGTTTTATTTATGATGTAGATGGTAGAGTTAAAGGCGTTTATTTTCATGATGAATTGACTGGGGAGACGGGTCAGATTTATGCGAAAAAAATTATTAATGCCTCAGGTCCGTGGGTGGATGATTTACGCGAGTTAGACGATTCTAAAAAAGGAAAGACGATGCATTTAACAAAGGGAGTTCATTTAGTTATTGATGAAAGCAAGTTCCCGATTAGTAATGCGATTTATTTTGATACACCTTTTGATGATAAACGCATGATGTTTGCCATTCCTAGAGAAGGAAAAATATATATTGGGACAACGGATACGAATTACAAAGGGGATCCCAAAGAACCTGGGGTAACTTTAGCAGATGTTGAGTATATTCTTGCTGCGGCAAATCAAATGTTCGATATTACGCCAATTCAAGTTGCAGATGTGGAATCTAGTTGGTCAGGAGTTAGACCATTGATTCATGAGGAAGGCAAGGATCCTTCCGAAATTTCTCGAAAAGATGAGATTTTTCATTCGGAAAGTGGACTGTTTACTATTGCAGGTGGAAAATTAACTGGTTATCGTAAGATGTCTGAAAAAGTGGTCGATCAAGTAATGCTTGAATTATCGATTGAAGAGGGACGGGCTTATCGAAAATCAGCGACTAAAAATTTAATTTTATCAGGTGGCGATGTTGGCGGTGGAGATCTTTTTGATCAATTTGTTGCTGAAAAAGTTGAAGTAGGTACTCATTTAGGGCTAGATTCATTAACAGCAGAAGCACTTGTTCATCGTTATGGCTCTAATGTTGATGAGGTATATAGTTATCTAAAAGCTAGTCAAGGGAGTGCGTTAGAACCAGTTGACTATTTAATGCTACATTACGGGCTGGAACATGAGATGGTGATTAAACCAATTGACTACTTATTGCGCCGTAGCAGCCAATTACTGTTTGATAGTGAACATGCAAAAGCTGTGAAAGAGTTAATTGTAGACGAGATGGCTGAATATTATGACTGGGATGAGGCAGTGAGAGCAGAGTATTTAGATGAAGTTGAGCAACAACTTACAGCTAGTACAACTTTTAATTAAAGTACTTTAGATGCATTGTTTTTGATTAAAAATAATTGTGGGACTTGAAAAAATTAAAAATAGATGCTAGACAAAATTCAAGAGACTCACCAAACCCCCATATCCGGCTTGATATGGGGGTTTTTGCTATATATATGTATAACTTGGCGTTAGCTAGTCACCTAGTGTCTATTTTTTATCTCCGGTTTTTGCAATAAAAAAAGCGTGTGTTCGGATTAAAAATGATTGGAACTGTGGTATACTTTTAGTGAGTAAATTGAAATGAGGGATAGCTAGTGAGAATGAATTGGGACCAATTATTAAATGATGAACGTCGTCGTAAAACGACAGTGAACTATGCGAAATCAAGAGATGTTCGAAGTGCTTTTGAAAATGATTATCAACGAATTGTAATGAGCGCTTCTTTTCGTCGTTTACAAGATAAAGCTCAAGTCTTTCCATTGGAAAAAAGTGATTTTATTCGCACGCGTTTAACACATTCTTTAGAAGTATCAACAATTGCAAAATCAATGGGTGGAATGGTTGCCTATCATTTACTAGAGAATCAATTAGATGATGCCTTTACAAAAGAGCACGCAGAAAAAATCCCAGAAGTTTTAGCTTGTGCCGGCTTATTACATGATATGGGAAATCCACCTTTTGGGCATTTTGGTGAAGAATCAATTCGTGAGTGGTTTCAAGAGAATAGTCATGTACTTGTTTATGGAGATAGAACACTTGCTGAGGTCTTAGATAAAAGTATGCTACAAGACTTTTTCAATTTTGAAGGGAATGCTCAAGTCTTGAGAGTGATTTCAAAATTACATTATCAATTCGATGAGTATGGGATGAATTTAACCTATGCAACACTAAATAGTATTATGAAGTATCCTGTTTCTTCAACCGAAATTAATAAAAAACAAATTCGCAGTAAGAAAATGGGCTATTTCCACGCAGACCAGCAATTATTTGATGAGATAACAGAATCAACTGGGGCGCTGAATCGTCGCCATCCGTTAACTTATTTACTAGAAGTTGCCGATGACATTGCCTATTTGAATGCTGATTTAGAAGATGGAATCAAAAAGGATATTGTTTCAATTGCCCAAATTTTAAATGAGTTTGAAGCTGTTGAAAATCCAAATCGCGTGACTGCAACTGTTCATCAAGAGTTGATTAAGCGCAGTGAGCGTTATAAGAATCACGATGATAGCTTTACTGGTCAACAATGGATTGCTTCAAGTTTAAGAGGGCAGTTAATTAATCGTTCGCTGGAAGTTTTTTATGAAAATTATGAAGCGATTATGGCTGGCACGTTTAATGAATCGTTACTAGATGCTTCTGAAGCAGATCAATTGGTAACGACTTTACAAGGACTTTCAAGAAAGTATCTTTATGTCGATAAAGGCGTTGTAGAAACCGAATTGGCTGGAAGTGAAATTATTGGCTCTTTATTAGATATGTTTATTCCTGCAGCAATTTATTATGATAGTGAATTATCGGATCGAGCGACACAGAAGAGTAAACGGCTTATGTCTTTAATATCAGATAACTATATTGGTTGCTACCATAAAAATGCAGAAGGTCAAACAGATGAAATGAAGCTGTATTTACGCTTATTGTTAATTACCGATTTTATTTGTGGCATGACCGATAGTTATGCAAAAGATTTATATCAAAAATTACATGGTTTAATTTAAAAAAACAAGCTGAGATTTAACTATCTCAGCTTGTTTTTATTGATTCGTTAAGTCAGGGGTGGGGAGATTGTTCTCCTGTTCCAAATCACGCTGAATTTCTTCAGTCGTGCGTTTGCCACGTTTAAAGACAATTTGCTTACTTGTTACATAATTGATTAATGAAGCAACTAGATTAGCAGCTAATTTAGCCCATAGAGCATTTATGCCAAAAATAGTTAAAAGAAGCCACATTGTAAAAGTGTCAAAAAAACCTGAAACAAGACGAAATCCAACAAAATGGCTAGCTTCATAAATTGTTTCTTTTAATTGCTTCGGGGGAGTTTTAAAAACAAAACGCCGATTTGTATAGTAACCAAATAATACGGTTACGACCCAGACGATTCCATTTATAACCAAATAATGAATAGGCACTGTTAGGATGAGTAATTCATAGAGGCCTAAATTTATTCCTGTTGCAATCAGACCCCAAAAAAAATAACGAAGAAACTCTTGATACGTGCTAATTAATTTTTTTCCTTTTAGTTTCACGTAAATTCAGCTCCTTTCGTCTCATTGTAGATATGCAATATCCTTTATTATACGCTTTTTTTCAAATTTAACAATTATTTTCTCTGAATTTGCTAAAAAGTATTGTAATTATTTGAAAATACCATAAAATAGAATGGGTGTATTTTATTAAAATAAGACTGTTTTATAACTATTAAATGAGATTGAATAAAAATTAGGAGCGATATGATGGGGAAAGTTTGGCAACAGTATAAAGCGTCAGTTTTATTATTAGGTGGATTGATTATTGGCGGAATTGCTGGAGTTGTGTTTGGAGAGAAAGCGACTGTAGTTCAACCATTAGGTGATTTATTTTTAAATTTAATGTTTGTTATGTTAGTGCCGTTAGTTTTCTTTAGTATTTCATCGGCTATAGCGAATATGAATGGCATGAAACGATTAGGAAAAATTATGGGAAGTACTTTTTTTATTTTTTTTGCGACAGCTTTAGTAGCTGCAGTTGTAGGGTATATCGGGGTTGTATTATACAATCCAATTAAAGGGATTGATGTAGATAGTGTCAAAGCTTTAATGGGGACACCAGAGGCGAGTAGTACAGCAGACATGGGTTTGTTAGAGAGAATAGTGAATACGTTAACGGTTCCAGATTTTCATTTGTTACTGTCTAAATCAAATATGCTTCAACTAATTGTTTTTTCAATTTTAGTCGGTGTATCTACATCAATGGCTGATGAAGCAGGAAAACCAGTTGCTAAATTATTAGCATCAGGAAATGCTGTGATGATGAAGATGGTTTCAGTGATTATGTATTATGCACCAATTGGATTAGGCTGTTATTTTGCTAGTGTAATTGGGACATTAGGATCAAAAATTTTAGGTGGGTATGCTCGGAGTATGATTTTATATGTAGTCATTGCAGTTATCTACTATCTTCTATTCTTTTCTATGTATGCCTTTATTGCAGGTGGAAAGGCAGGTTTAAAGATTTATTGGCGCAATATCGCTCCGCCATCAATAACTGCAATTGCTACATGTTCTAGTGCAGCCTCTATCCCAGTAAATCTGGAGTATGCGAAGAAGATGGGAATTACACCTGATATTGCTGAAACAGTCATACCTTTAGGTGCGAATACACATAAAGATGGATCAGTTATTGGCGGTGTCATAAAAATTGCCTTTTTATTTGGTATTTTTGGTAAGGAAATGACAACACCTTCAGCTATGGTTACAGTTATTCTTGGGGCCTTTTTAGTTGGAGCCGTAATGGGTGCAATACCTGGTGGCGGCATGATTGCAGAAATGCTAATTGTAAATATTTTTGGTTTTCCGTTAGAAGCAGTTCCTGTTATTGTCATTATTAGTACGATTATTGATATGCCTGCAACATTGATAAATTCTTCCGGGAATTTGGCATCAGGAATGTTGGTTACTCGGATTGTTGAAGGCAAAAATTGGCTAAAAGATTTTTTAACAGATACACCGGCTTGAAGATAATTAAAAACCGATTTCTTCTTCTTATCTGCTAATTGCATAGGAAGAAATCGGTTTTTTAATGGTTAAATCATTTTAGTAGCATCTACCCATAAATCAAATTCAGCTTCTGTGACAAAATTTAAAGCAAGAGCAGATTCTCGTAAGGATAAATTTTCAGCTAACGCTTTTTTCGCAATCGTTGCACTTTTTTCATAACCAATATGTGGGCTTAAGGCAGTAACTAACATTAGTGAACGTTCAACTAATGTTCCCATAGCCGCTTCGTTTGCTTCTAAACCAACTAAACAATTCAGTCTAAAAGAGCGCATAGCATCACTTAATAAGTTCACAGACTGTAAAAAATTAAGAATAATAACCGGTTTATAAACATTTAATTCAAAATTCCCTTGGCTAGCAGCTACATTAATGGTCACATCATTTCCCATAACTTGAGCAACTACCATTGTGAGAGCCTCAGACTGAGTTGGATTGATTTTACCAGGCATAATCGAACTGCCAGGTTCGTTTGCTGGAATAGTGATTTCACCAATACCGCTACGGGGGCCACTGGCTAACCAGCGTACATCATTAGCGATTTTCATTAAATCACTAGCCAAACTACGAATGGCACCATGAGTATAGCTTAAATCAGAATGACTTGTTAAGGCGTAAAATTTATTTGGAGCACTTTTAAAGGGATGTCCCATAGCTAAGCTGAGTTCATTGGCAACAGCTTCACCGAAGCCAGCAGGAGCATTTAACCCAGTCCCAACAGCAGTTCCACCTATCGCTAACTCTAATATACTTTGACTACTCGTTTCAATAAAATGCAGACCACGTTCAATCATTGTTTTCCAACCACTAATTTCTTGGCCAAAGGTTAAAGGTGTTGCATCTTGCAGATGAGTGCGTCCAATTTTAACTAGGTTCTGATAAGCTTCTATTTTTTCTTCTAAAACCTCAATCATTTTTTTACATTCTGGAATTAATTCAGAAATAACCGCATCATAAGCCGCAATATTCATTGCTGTTGGAAACGTATCATTAGAACTTTGCGACATATTTACATGGTCATTAGGATGGATGGTCAATTTTGTGCCTTCAGATTGTTGATTTGCTAAATGAGCAATGACTTCATTCATATTCATATTACTTTGTGTACCACTGCCAGTTTGCCATGTGACAAGTGGGAAATGCTCCATATATTCCCCAGTCAAAATTGCGTCTGTTGCCGCAACAATCGCCTCTTTAATCTGTGGATCAAGAGTCTTATTTTGTTCGTTGACAATAGCAGTAGCGCGTTTTAATTGAGCAAAAGCTAAAATAACGGAAGCTGGTATCTTTTCAGTTCCAATTTTAAAATTAGCCAGACTGCGTTCGGTTTGAGCACCCCAGAATTTATCATTTGCGACTTTGATTTCTCCTAAAGAATCTTTTTCAATGCGGTATTGTTGGTGAGTATCGGGCATTTTATCTGTCACTCCATTTCTAATTTTGGATGTCACTCTATTTTAGCATGATAGAGACCTAGATGGGAGTTAGAAAATTAAAATACTTAGATAAATGATTCAGCTATCTTGCAACTGATGCAGATATTTGTTAGAATATAGACAATATCATGAAAAGACAGTGAAAAGGAATAGTAGTAAGGCATCTTTGATAGAGAGTACATGGTTGGTGGAAATGTACAAAGATAAATTATGAACTCGCCTTGTGAGTCGCTTTTTTGAACGTAATCATTGGTTGATTAGCAAATAGAAAAAGTCGTAGCGCCTGCGTTAAAGGTATGAGGAGTCTATAAGTCTAGTTTATTTACTTATAGAAAATATAGGTGGTACCACGAAATTGTCCAGTCAATTCGTCCTATGAACACTAAAAAAGAGTTATTTTTATTTGGTGTTCATAGGGCGAATTTTTTATGTTGTTAAATAGATTAAATTCGACCGTGACTGAGTAGTAATGTATCAAACTAAATAACGATGGAGAGAGGAACAAAGACAATGAGTTATAATCACAAAACGATTGAAAAAAAATGGCAAAAATATTGGGCAGCCCATAATAGCTTCAATACAACTGAAGATCCAAAAAAAGAGAATTTTTATGCACTAGATATGTTCCCTTACCCATCTGGCCAAGGCTTGCATGTCGGACATCCAGAAGGCTATACAGCGACGGATATTTTAGCAAGAATGAAACGTTCACAAGGCTATAATGTCTTACATCCAATGGGATGGGATGCTTTTGGCTTGCCAGCTGAGCAATATGCTTTAGATACAGGTAATGATCCAGCTGAATTTACAGAGCACAATATTGGAACGTTTCGTCGTCAAATTAATTCACTAGGATTTAGTTATGATTGGAATCGCGAAATCAATACAACAGATCCTCATTATTATAAATGGACTCAATGGATTTTTACTAAACTTTA